>JAFTFX010000020.1 GCA_017458225.1 Prevotella sp.
CATGTCATTGATGATTTTGCTTGTCTTGATTTGCAGCACTAAGGTAAGTGAAAAATCTGACATGGCCAAATCCTGAGCAACAAAAAGTTGCTCAGGTACTTATAAAGAAAGTTAAACTAAAGTGCTGCGGAATTTAGGTTTAAGTAAAACAATCGGTCTTTAAGTAAGGCAATCAGTTTTTAAGTAAGACTGATGAGTCTTTAAATAAGGCTAATCATAAATGAGTGTCAACAGGCGGCCGGGAGCAAACAGCTCTGCGGCCGCTTGTTGTATATCGGCCGTGGTGATGGCATCCACGTGAGCCAGGATATCGTTTAGGTCGCGCTCCTTGCCCTGGTGCAGGAAGTTCTTGGCGAAGTCGAGGGCAAACTGTTCGCGGTTGTCGGCAGCAATGGCCAGCTGACCGGCAATCTGCTGCTTGGCTTTCTTCAGTTGTGCTTCGCTGAGCGGCTTCTCTATCAAGTGGTCCAGTTCGCGGCGCACCAGTTGGCAGCAGCGCTTCACGTCGTGTGGGTCGCAACCGAAATAGACCGACCAGGCTCCTGTGTCGCTATAGGTCACCATCGAGCTCTCCACGGTGTATACCAGTCCGTTGCGCTCGCGCAGCGACAAGTTCAGGCGTGAGTTCAGCCCAGGTCCGCCCAGAATGTTGTTCAGCAGGAATAGGGGCCAGCGGCGTGGGTCGTCGGCGGCAAAGGCTTTCGAGCCGATCATCACATGAGCCTGATGGGTGCCACGATGGCGAACAATGGGCGAAGAAAGCTTTTCAGAGTACTCGGAACTCTCGGAGTAATCAGAGTACTCAGAGTATTCAGAGTTCTCAGAACCCTCAGAGCCTTTCGGGCAACCGGCCTTCTCCAGCATCTTTACCAACTGCTTGAAATCAATGTCGCCGCTGGCAAAGAAGATGCAGTTGTCAGGACGGTAGTAGCGACGGGTGAACCGATGGGCATCCTCGCTGTTGTAGAGCCTTACCTGCTGGCTGGTGCCCAGGATGTTGTGTCCTAAGGGGTGCCCACGGAAGAGCAGGTTCTCAAATTCATCGAAGATCAGTTCCGACGGGGTGTCCTCGTAGCTTTCAATCTCGTCGCACACCACCTCGCGCTCTTTCTCCACTTCGTGTTGCGGATACTGGCTGCAGAACACGATGTCGCAGAGCACGTCGACAGCCTGCCGGAAGTGTTGCCGCGTGGTGGCGGCATAGTAGACGGTGTCTTCCTTGTTGGTGAAGGCATTCAGTTCGCCGCCCACGCCTTCCAGGGCGTTGATGATCTGCACAGCCGTGCGCCGGCGAGTGCCTTTAAATGAAAGGTGTTCGCAAAAGTGGGCTATCCCCTCTTCGCCGGGCAGCTCGTTGCGCGTGCCAGCCTTGACGGCCAGGCCGCAGTAGATGACAGACGACGATGACGGCAGGTGGATGATGCGGAGACCGCTCTGACAGGTATGTGTTTGATAATTCATGGTGCAAAATTACGAATTTCTGTTCATTATAGCCCTCGAAACAGCGTTTTTTCTGTGTCTGTTTGTTGAAAAATAGTGTCTTTTGGCTGAAAATTTTTGGGCTATAAATATAATAATGTTAATTTTGCAGCGAAAATATTCCGAATCAAAAATCAAATTTGTTATGATGATGAGAAGATTGTTTTTATTCTTGATGCTGCTGACAGGACTGGCTGTCAGTGCCGACGAATACTCCTATCTGGCCTTCCAGAAGGCTGACGGCACAGTGCAGACGGTGTCGGTGGAGTCGCTGTCGCTGACCATTGCCGACGGTGTGCTGACGGCAACGAATGCCGACGGCAGCAAGACGTTTACACTGGCCGACCTGACCAGCATGTATTTCTCGGCAAATCAGTCGGGCACCACCTCTATCGAGAAGATAGAGACAGCCCGGCAGGGCAGTCAGGTCACCGTCTACTCGCTCACGGGCATGCAGATGGGGCGTTATCAGTCGGTGGCAGCTGCACGCACGGCATTGAAGAGTGGCGTGTATGTGGTAGAGGCCAATGGCAAGCGTTATAAAATGAGCATGAAATAATTGTAGATTATGAAGAAGTATATATTATCAGTTCTTGCGCTGCTGCTCACGACCATTGCCGGAGCACAGACGCTGAATGTCACGGTAGGCAACACCGTCTATCAGTTCCCTGCATCGCAGACGGGTAAGATGAGCTATGCCGACGGCACCACGCTGACCATCATGGGCAAGACCTTTACCCTGAGCGATATCAGCAGCATGACGGTCGATAACACCACCGTGACCAATAACCTGGTGTCGGTGTCGTATAACGGCTCGACGGCTACCGTCTATGTGGCCGGCAATGTGGCCCAGTACGTATCGGCTACGGTGAGCGGAGCCCACGTCACCATTTTCCAGACCAATACCGATGCCGTCGACGATGACGAAATCACCTATCAGCTCAGTGGCACGACTACCGACGGTGAGTTTGCACTCTCTGGTTCGTATAAGTGCACGGTGTCGCTGGCAGGCCTGACGATGACCAACCCCAGCGGTGCTGCCATCAATATAGCCAATGGCAAGCGCATCCAGATCAGTGCCAAGAACGAGACCACCAACACGCTGACCGACGGTGCCAACGGTTCACAGAAAGCCTGCATCTACAGCAAAGGTCAGATTCAGCTGCAGGGTAAAGGCACACTGAACGTGGTCGGTAAGACGGCCCACGCCATCAAGAGTGGCGACTATATCACGGTGAAGAACCTGACGCTGAACATCACCGGTGCGGTGAAAGACGGCATCAGCTGTAACGAGTACTTCCAGATGACCAGCGGCACCGTGAAGATCAGCGGTGTGGGCGACGACGGCATCCAAGCCGATCTGGACGGCACCACCTCGACAGGCGAAACGACAGGTCATGAAGATGAAGATTCAGGTAATATTTATCTTGAGGGCGGCACACTGACCGTTACCGTAACCGAGCAGGCCACCAAGGGCATCAAGGCCGCTGGCGACATGAAGGTGTCGGGCGGAGACATCAGCGTCACCACCTCGGGTGCAGGCTATTATGACACTACTGAGAAGGATGCCAAAGGCTGCGCCGCACTGAAGAGCGACGGCAACATGGCCATCAGCGGCGGCACGCTGACGCTGAAGTCGACAGGAACGGGCGGCAAGTGCATCAAATGCGACGGCGCACTGACCATCAGCGACGGCACCATCACAGCTACTTCAACCGGATCGAACTATACCTATAGTCGTTCCTATACGGCTTCGGCCAAGGCCATCAAGAGCGATGGCGCGCTGACCATTAGCGGAGGCACCATCGTGGCTACGGCCAGTGCCCACGAGGCCATCGAATCGAAGAGCACCATCGACATCACAGGTGGAAATACCTATGCCCAGAGTGGCGACGATGCCATCAACTCAGCCTCTACCTTCAATATCAAGGGTGGCTACGTGATGGGCTATTCCACTGGTAACGACGGTCTCGATGCCAACGGCAACTTCAACATCAGCGGTGGCGTTGTCTATGCCATCGGCAAGAACTCGCCCGAGATGGCCATCGATGCCAATACCGAGGGCGGCTACAAGCTGACCGTGTCGGGCGGCATCATCTTTGCCTGCGGACCGCTGGAGAGCGGCTCCACGCTCACGCAGTCGTGCTATTCGGCATCGTCTATCACCAAGAACGTGTGGTACTCGCTCACCTCAGGCAGCAACACCTACTGCTTCAAGACCCCGTCGAGCCTCAGCGTCAGCACGTTGGTTGTCTCGGCCGCAACGCAGCCCACGGTGAAGAGTGGTGTGACGGTCTCCGGCGGCACCTCGGTGCTCAACGGCATGGCCAACTACGGTGCAACGGTCAGCGGCGGTTCGTCGGTAACAGTCACCACATACAGCAGTGGCAGTGGTGGTGGTCCTGGCGGTGGTGGCGGTCACGGCCCCGGTGGAGGCGGTGGCTGGTGGTAAGCCATATATTTGTAGCAAATTCTATCATCGTTTGTACAAGAATCTTCAAAAAACTGGCATAAATGAGCTTTGTGATGTCATTTATGTCAGTTTTTTTGACGTTTTTTGTTCTCGTTTTCAAAAAAATATGTATTTTTGCAACTGACTCATATTGTTTTGCTCTCTTTTGGGAATGATAGAGTTTCAGTATTATTATAAATAAACCAAGAAAATGTTTATGAGATTAAACAAACTATTGTGTCTGGCTGCTGTTGTATTTTCCATGAACGTACAAGCCCAGGATTTAAAAATTCTTGTTGACAAAAAAGGCAGGGTTGGCTTTGCGGACCAAAACGGAACCGAGGTCATAAAATGCCAGTATGAAAGTGCTCAGCCGTTCAAGGATGGGGTTGCCATTGTGGCGAAATCAGGAAAGTCTGGTATGATTGATGCCACGGGTAAGGTTGTTCTGCCCTTGAAATATACTCAGATACAGTCGTGGAACGACGACCTTTATCTGATAAAGGACGGGAAGAAGATGGGCTTGGCCGACCATCAGGGAAGTATTGTCCTGCCAGCCAACTACTCTCATATTTCCAAGCCCAACTGCTATGGAAGGGCACTGATTGCACTGGGCGGAACGGCTACGGTCAACGAGAAGAAGACCTATATGGTGAATGCAAAATATGGAATCATCGATGCCAAAGGCAATATGCTGGTGAGCCCCCAATACAGAGGCCTGTATGAGTTTTCGTACGACGGCACGCGCAAGTATCCTTATTATGAGGGTAAACGACTGGAGTACAGTTACCACTACACGACAGATACCCTGTTGACCGACTGCTCATTCCTGGGCTTCGGCAACAATGGTTCCAGCATCTATGGTTGCGGCGTGATGGACGGCAACGGCAAAGAACTGGTCAAGACCGGCCTCTATGATTTCGTGATGCAGCCCCGTAGTGGTATGGTGAGATATTATATCATCAAGAAGAAGGAGACCCTTTGCGGTTACCACGACACTAATTCAGGGAAGGGATTCCAGGCAGCTAAGTTCACTTCTCATATTGACAATATCAAGTTCTGGAGTCATGGCGATTTCTTTGGCGACATTGCACCGGTCAATGGTTCGTCGTGGTCGTTCATCGACAAGAACGGCACCGTGCTTCGTTCCGGCTACTCTTCGCTGAAACACAGTCAGACTCTCGGCCTGTGGGCAGCCAAAAACGCTTCCGACAAGTGGGAAGTGTTTAACGAAGCAAACGGAAACGAAGAGAGCTTGTCGGGCTTCGGTGATATAAGTTTCCCTGAGAAAGAAGGCGACAAGGAAGTATTCAGCGTGAAGAAAGACGGAAAATACGGTTGCGTGAACCGGAAGGGTGAAACTGTTGTTCCCTTCCAATACGAGCAGACACTCGCTAATATCTACGATTTCGTTGCAGTCAAGAAAAACGGGAAGTGGGGTGCTGTCTCGGCCGACAACAAGCCTCTGATTCCAACGGAATATGCAGGAGTCGTCTTCCCGTCGGAACGTGGTGCCAATCATCTGTGGGTCATGAAGGCCGACTCTCTGTATTATCACATGGATCTGGCAACCAAGAAAGTATCCAAGGTGGGATACAAGGTTGTGTACAACTTCGAGAATGGTTTGGCCTATGTTGTGCCTCAGGCCCTGAAGGTTGAAGACACCCCGGTCAACCGGGCACAGATGTTTGCCCCCAACACGTTGAAGGCAACGATTGATGCCTTGGATCTGAGCAAGCATACAGGTGCCTTCGTCAATATTCTCAACATCAAGGACGAGTTGGTATTCGACCTGCCGGTATCCACCATGTATATGGATGCTGTCAGAAAAGAAATTTTGAAGCGCAACGGAAAACCGCTCACACAAGGAGAGAAGAAGAACCTTCTGTTGAACGTGACTCGCGAGAACCGTTCTTACAATCTGAATTCAACGCTTGGCGAGGAAGAATGGAATTACTAATCATTTTAATTTTGCAGCAATTATGAAATATCGCAATATTCTTTTAGGTTGTTTTGCCGCCTTGGTGGGAAGCGTATATGCTCAAGAGCCCGTATCTGACTACAGGCGCAGTTCAATTTACTCTGTGTTGGTCAACCATACCGATCAGCAGTTTGCTAACGAAATCAAGGAGGCATTCCTGCAGATTCCCGTGCCCGACAAGTTCAACGACCACAACCTGAGTGTCAAAGTCCTCAATATGAACACGAAACTGTCGGGTGCAGGCAGTCAGAAGGAGAACCCGACCATCACTGCGTTCTTGAATGATAATAAGGTGGCCAGCCGTCTTGTAGGCCGCTGGTTCAACCGTGATTCTTATACAGGCCAGTGCGATATGGAACTGGTCAAGGAGCGCGGACTCTACAATGCCACCGAGTTCGACAAGCAGCTCGCCATGCGCTCTGCCCGTGGCGTGGCCATGCTTCAGGATGCCGGTGAAGACCTGATAGGCAATACATTTGTGCTGGTGAACGACATTCGCTATGTTGACAAGAACAAAGGCGCAAAGACGGCCGGCAGTGTGCTGAAGGTGCTGGGCAGTATCGCAGCAGCCTATACAGGAACCCAGATTGACGACCTGACCGATAATATCGGCGACATGGTGGAGACCATCAAGGGCTTCAAGGTGAAGATCAACACGTTCCTCTATCGGTTGGAATGGACTGACGAGCAGGCAGGCATCTTCTACAAAGATCAGTATACGCCCAATCCCAATGCTGCGAAGCGAGCCAATTTTGAGGCTGGACGCGGAAACTACAAGCTGAAGTATGTTGGCAAAGTGGAAAGCAGCGGTGGCACTACTTCGTTCATGGGTATCAATGAAGACGAGCCCGTCGTGATGGTTCGTAAGGCCTGCCAGCGAGCCATCGATGAAAACGTGGTCGACCTGCAGCGCAACTACGAGGAATTCCGCACCAAGTCGCCCCTTCTGTCGGTAGAGCCGCTGACGGCCTATGTCGGCATGAAGGAAGGCGTGACTGCCAAGACCAAGTTTGAGGTGCTCGAAGTTGTCGAGATGGAGAACGGCACCCACAAATACAACCGCGTTGGTGTGATTGAGCCCATTGAGAACCTGATTTGGGACAACCGCTACATGGCTGTTGAAGAAGGCGCACAAGGAGCCACCCTGGGCTACACCACCTTCCGTAAGGTGAGCGGCAAGGACTTTGCCAAAGGTATGCTGATACGTGAAATGACCCATTGATAGAATTATGTAAAACGAACCATTAACAGAAAAAAATTTTTAAATCCTAAAGCAATGAAAAGAGTATTAAGTTTGATGATTCTGCTCCTTGCCGTTTGCATGGGAGCAATGGCCAAGGGCGACAAGATGCCCAAATACGACATCACCGGTGCCGGTTCCGGTACGGAGGGCACTGTCTTGGTCAAAGTGTTTGTCTATAAGAAGAACGCAAAAGACGAGGACTTGAAGCGTGCTGCCGTTCACGGCATCGTGTTCCGTGGCTGTTCGGGCAATCAGAGCGGCGCCCGTCAGCCGGCAATGGCACCAGCCACGGCAGAGGCCGACAACGCCACGTTCTGCGAGGAATTCTTTGCAGCCGACGGTCCCTGTCAGAACTATGCATCGGTGGTTGCCGGTTCCTACGAACGGGTGAAGACCCAGAAAGGCTATAAGTCGGGTGCCATCATTCAAGTAGACAAGACCTCTCTCCGCAAGGAGTTGGAAAAAGCCGGCGTGGTGCGCACGCTCTCCTCAGGTTTCTAATCAATTAATTGCTGAAGCGTATGAAAAAGTTATTGTTGACAATGATTGCTGCGCTGTCGCTGACCTGCGCAGAAGCCCAGACACAGCCCGTGTATGCCCGTAGCTCCGTCAGGTGTATGGGTGTTGAGCTCGACGGCTCGCAGACACTGCGTGTGCAGGGCTATGGCCGTAAACGTTCAGATGCCAAGGAACAGGCCATGAAGAATGCCGTGTGGGCTGTCATCTTCGATGGTGTCAAGGAGGGTGCCCAGGGGTGCGACATGCGTCCGCTGGTGGCCGAGGCAAATGCCAAGGAGCGCCATGAAGACTATTTCAACCGTTTCTTTGCTGACGGTGGTGACTATAAGAAATATGTGTCACTGAGCGACACCAAGAAACGTTCCGGCGGAAAGTCGAAGGACAAGCTGGGCTATGCCTACGACCTGACTATCCGTGTCTTGAGAGCTGAACTGAAAGCCCGTCTGAAGGCTGATAATGTGATTGAATAAAAAACGAAACCAATATGAAACTGAAAACAATTTTATCTATTGCCCTGCTGGCCGTTTGCTCTATGTCGGCCATGGGACAGGCAAAGAAGCCTACATTGATGGTCGTGCCCAGTGATGCGTGGTGCAAGGAGCATGGCTTCGAACAGACTTTCGACAATCAGGGAACACCTGAAAAGATACCCGACTACAAGGCTGCCGTGTCGACCGACAAGCAGCTGAATGCCGTCATCTCAAAGATCAACGTGCTGATGGCCGACCGAGGCTTCCCCTTGAAAGACCTGCAGCAGAACTTGAAGAGCATCTCAAACCTCTCGGCTGAAGACCGTCTGATCACCAGCAAGAAGAGCGGTTCTGCCATCACCGAGAGTCCGCTGGACCGTCTGCGCCGCACGGCAAAGGCCGACATCATTCTGGAGATTGACTGGACGGTGAACACCGTGGGACCGAAGAGCAGCATCACCTACAACCTGCGTGCCCTCGATGCCTATTCCAACAAGCAGGTTGCCGGTGCCGAGGGTACAGGCAAGGGCTCATTCTCAGCCGAGATTCCCGTGCTGCTCGAAGAGGCCGTTCAAGACCACATGGACTCGTTTGTGGAGCGCCTGCAGGCCCATTTCGACGACCTGCTCACCAATGGCCGCGAAGTGATTCTCGACCTGCGCGTGTTCGACAGCAGTGCGGTGGACTTTGAGAAGGAGTACGACGGCTACGAGTTGAACGAGGTCATCGACAACTGGCTGGCTGAGCACTGCGTGAACCACCGTTTCAGCAAGTCGGATGCCACCGAGACCATGATTCTCTACGAGCAGGTGCGCATTCCGCTGTACAAAGCCAACGGCATGGCACAGGACACCTACGGCTTTGCCCGCGACCTGGCCCGTTTCCTGGGCGCAGCACCCTATAGCATCCCGGTCAAGACCATCAACCGCGGTCTTGGACGTTGTCTTTTAGTCTTAGGCGAAAAGTAGTAATCAAAAAAAGGAGGACAAAAACATGAAGAGAAATAGCATTTTAATGGCCATGTGCCTTTGGGCTGCAGCCAGTGTTCATGCGCAAGACTGCGTGATGCCCGTTTCTATACAGTTGGACGAAGATTTCTCCGCCGTGCCGTCAGCAGCAAGCAGCGTTCTCTATCAGACGCTGAACCGAGTGGCAACCGAAAACGGACTGACCACGGAGGCCCCGACGACACCCTTCGTGCTGACAGTTCATTGCGACGTTCTTGACAAGAGCAACCTGCCCGGACCGCCCATCCAGACCGTCTACAACCTAGGTCTCACCTTCTACATGGCCGACACCTATACGCAGAAGAAATTCGGCACGGCCTATATCACCCTCGATGGCGTAGGCACAGGCGAGGTGAAAAGCTATATCAACGCTTTCCGCCGCATCAATGCCCACAATGGCGAGATCACCAGTCTCATCAATCGCGGCAAGAGGAACATGCTGAACTACTACGACACCCAGTATCCTAACATCATCAAGGAGGCCAAGCGCCTGGCTTCGCTGCAGAACTTTGAGGAAGCACTGACCATGGTGCTCTCCATCCCTCTCTGCTCAAAGGGCGGCAGCGAGGCAGCCAAGTACGGGTTGCAGCTCTACAGTCAGAACCTCGACCGCATGAACCTCTTCCTGCTGAACCGTGCCAAGGGCTTATGGGCAGCCGGACAAGACAAGCAGGCAGCTTTTGATGCCTGTGCGCTGTTGGCTCAGATTGATCCCGATGCCGCCTGCTACGACGATGCCGTCAAGATGATGAAGGAGATTAAGGGTCAGGTGCGCAGCGACATCGATTTCGAGATGCGCGAGAAATACCACGACCAGATTCAGCTGGAGCAAGCCCGCATCGATGCCGCCAAGGCAGTAGGCGTTGCCTACGGAAAGGGCCAAAAGCAGTCAACGACCAACCTCATGTGGTTAAAATAGCGTCATCTTTCGCTCTAATTAACGTCAAATCCCGCTCTGTTTTGCGTCAAATCTCACTCTGATCTGACGTTAATCAGAGCGGGATTTGACGTTAATCAGAGCGAGAAATGACGCTTATTTCAAAACAGCACGCGAAAGGGGCTCGGTAACAGTTTCGTGATGGCCCGAGTGACAGCAGTGACAGCAAAAACAGCAAAAAGTTTTTTCAGTTTTATTTTGATATGCTCATGACTTTTCGTAACTTTGGCTTCGCCGATGTTACTTGCACTCGGAAATGCAAAGAAAAGCGAGCTTTTCTTTTGCATTTCTCTCGTTTTTTCGTAACTTTGCCGAACAGAAGCCTACCGACTATACTATCATTCCATAATAAAACCTGTATCGAAATGGAAGCTATCAAGAAATTGGACGAACTGGCCGCGCACTTGGTGGAGCGCTGCCAAAACGGTGGTGAGAAGAAACGCATTGGTGTGATTCGTCCGCGCGACGAGTCGACTCTGGGTGCCGTCAAGATGGCTACCGAGACGGCAGGCTTTGCCGAGGCAGTGGTCTTCGACAACGACGATGTGAGCGTGGCTGCTGCCGAGGCTGTAGCTGCCGCCCGCGAAGGACGGGTCGACGTGCTAATGAAGGGCACGCTGAACACCGACGATCTGCTGCGCGCCGTGCTGAACAAGGAGACGGGCATCCTGCCGAAGGGCAACGTGCTGACCCACCTGACCTGCGCCCAGCTGACGAGCTATCCGAAGCTGATCTTCTGCAGCGACGTGGCCGTCATTCCCCACCCCACAGCCGAACAGCGCGAGGAGCAGCTGAAATATCTGCTGCAGCTGATGCGCGCCACAGGCATTGAAGAGCCGCGCGTGGGCCTCATCAACTGCACCGAGAAGGTGAACGAGAAGCACTTCCCCTTCACCGCAGAGTATCGGGAACTGATAGCGAAAGCACAGACAGGAGCCTTTGGCCGCTGCATCGTCGACGGTCCGCTCGACCTGAAGACGTGCTTCTCGCCCGAGGCTCTTCACAAAAAAGGCATCCAGTCGCCCTTGGAAGGACAGGCCGATGCCATCATCTTCCCCGACATACAGGCCGGCAACGTGTTCTACAAGACCATCACCTGCTTCTGCCCCGGCACAGAGACGGCCACCGTACTGGCCGGCACACAGGTGCCCGTGGTGCTGCCGTCGCGCGGCGACAGCCCGAACAACAAGTTCCTATCGCTGGCACTGGCCTGCACGCTTGCAGGCTAAAGGCGTATTAACCGTCCCGTAAACAGCGACATTGTCGCTGTCAACCACAACCAAACGAAGGCAAGAAAATCGCTGTCAACCACAACCAAACGAAGGCAAGAGAAAGAATATGCATATTTTAGCTATCAATCCCGGTTCCACCTCGACCAAGATGGCCGTCTATGAAGACGAGAAACCACTGATACTGCGCAACATCTCGCACACACAGGAAGAGCTGTCACAGTTCGACGATGTCATTGAACAGCACGACTACCGCAAACAGCTGGTGCTCAGCGAACTGGAGCGTGTGGGCATGCCCCTCCGCTTCGAGGCCGTGATAGGCCGCGGCGGACTGGTGAAGCCCATTGCCGGCGGTGTCTACGAAATCAACGAGGCCATGCTGAAGGACACCTACAGCGGCATTGCCATGCACAATCATGCCTGCAATCTGGGGTGCTTGATAGCTCACGACATAGCGAAAGATATTCCCGGCTGCCGCTCGTTCATTGCCGACCCGGGCGTGGTCGACGAGCTAAACGACTATGCACGCATCAGCGGATCGCCCCTGATGGGCCGCATCTGCATCTGGCACGCCCTGAACCAGCGCGCCATTGCTCGCCGCTATGCGCAGGGCATCGGCAAGCGCTATGAAGACCTGAACCTCATCGTCTGCCACATGGGCGGCGGCATCAGCGTGGCTGCCCACGACCATGGCCGTGCTGTCGATGCCAACAACGCGCTCGACGGCGAAGGCCCCTTCTCGCCCGAACGTGCCGGCTCGCTGCCTGCCGTCGACTTGATACGCCTGTGCTTCAGCGGCAAGTATAACGAGAAGCAACTGCTGAAGCGCATTGCCGGCAAGGCTGGACTGAACGCCCATCTGGGAACGGCCGACGTGCGCGAGGTGCTGCGCCGCATTGAGGACGGCGACACCCATGCCGAACTGATTCTGAATGCCATGATCTACCACATTGCCAAGAATATCTGTGCTCTCGGGGCTGTGTTCTGCGGCAAGGTGGATGCCATCCTGCTTACCGGCGGACTGGCACGGTCGGAATATGTCATCAGCCGACTAAGACAACGCATTGAGTACTTGGCTCCCGTCTACTGTTTCCCCGGTGAGGACGAGATGGAAGCACTGGCACTCAATGCGCTGGCTGTACTCCGCGGACAACGCGAAGTGAAAATTTACGATTAATGTTGTTTACTCGCTGGCAGCGGTCACGGGAATGGTGACGCGCTGCTTCAAGCCACGCTGCTTGTCGGTGACCTCAAGGGTGAGGTTGCCGGGTTGCTTAGCGGCCTGCACCACTACAACGAGCTGGCCACTGAAGAGTTTCATCGTAGGCTGTGTGAAGGGCTCCAGCGAAGTGGCATCGCCATTGCAGACAGCACGGAAGCTGCCGGCACCTGTCACCTTGAACGACAACTGGTCGGCAGCATCGGGAATGAGCGTGCCCTGTTTGTCGGTCAGCGAAACGGTGACGAAAGCCAAGTCTTGGCCGTCGGCCTTCAAAGAGCTCAGATTACTCTGAGTATTCCGATTAATCAGAGTATTCTGAGTCCAAACATCAAGGTGGAGCTTGGCGGGTTTGCCAGCAGTCTTCAGTGTCTGCTCGCCGCAATTCTTGCCGTTTTCATCGTAGACAACCACCTTCAGCTCGCCCGGCTCATACTTCACATCGTTCCAGCGCAGACGGTAGCGGTCCAGTCGGGTGGCTGCCTGCTCACTCTTGCCGGCCTTGTTCCACTGGCCTGGCTGCTCCTGCACCTTCTTGATGCGCCCCTGGCTCTTGCCGTTCACGAACAGCTCAGCCTCAGGATAGTCGGTATAGCAATAAACGGGGGTCACCTCGCCGCGACGACTCTTACGACCCTTCGTAACACCGCTTTCATTGCCCCAAGTCCAGTGGGGCAGCAGGTGGATGGTGTGGTCGTTCGTCTGCCACTTGGAGCGATAGAGGTAGTAGCGATCCTTAGGCAGTCCGGCCAGGTCGCAAATGCCGAAATAGCTGGAACGCGACGGCCAGTACTCATCGTAGGGCGTGGGCTCGCCAAGATAGTCGAAGCCTGTCCATACGAACTCTCCAATCACCCACGACATATCGTCCTGCCAGCGCCAGTCGTCGTCGGGCAGGTTCGACCACGAGCAGTACTCCACATCGTAGCTGGAGCACTGGCCGTCGGCATTCTTGATGGCATTGGGGTCGTAATTCTTCGCCCAGGAAGAATACTGCGAGTTGTCGGTCACCTGCACGGGGAACTTATACACACCGCGCGAGCTGACGGTCGAGGCGGTCTCGGAGCCGAGCAGGAAGCCCTGCCACAGCTGACTGATGTTCTTGTTGTATTTCTGTACGCGATAGTTGAAGCCTGGCACGTCCATCACCTGTGCGAAGCCGGTGCTGAGGGCACTCTCGGCACGGTCCATACCCTGCGTGACGGGGCGCGTTGGGTCGAGCTGGTGACAGAGGTCCTGCAGGTGCATAGCAATCTCGCGACCACCCTGCATGCTCTGCTCGGGAATCTCGTTGCCGATGGACCACATGATGATGCTGGGGTGGTTGCGGTTGGCCAAGATGAGATTGGTAATGTCGCGGTCGCTCCAGGTGCTGAAGAAGCGGGCATAGCCGTTTTTGCACTTCTTGTAGTTCCACATGTCGAAACTCTCGGCCATGACCATCATGCCCAGTGAGTCGCAAATGTCCATCTGCCACTGCGACGGCATGTTATGGGCAGTGCGGATGGCATCGCAGCCCATGTCTTTCAGAATTTTGATCTGACGAATCAGTGCAGCCTTGTTGATGGCAGCACCCAGCGGACCCAAGTCGTGATGCAGGCATACGCCCTTGATCTTGCGTGTCTGGCCGTTCAGTTGGAAGCCGCCTTTCTGCGAGACCGAAATGGTGCGGATGCCGAAACGCTGCGCTTTCTGGTCAATCATCTTGTCGCCATCGTAAAGGCTGATGACTAATTTATACAAGGCAGGCGATTCAGGCGACCACAGACGGGCGTTGCTGACGGGGAAGGAAAAGCCTATCTTCCCGTTGACGAATTCCAGTGCATGCTTTTGGTCGCCGCCCTTCACGATGGAATGGCCCGTTTCATCGAGCACATCCACGGCATAGCGCAGGTTTTCTGTAGGATTCTGAATCTCGAAGTTCACCTTCATGGGCACGCGCTCGCCGGCTTTCACCTTCTTGTTATCCAAGGGTTTGATGAAGATGCTCCAGTCATCAATATAGCTCTTCGTGGGTGTGAGGATAAGCGTCACCGGGCGATAGAGTCCTGCACCAGGATACCAGCGCGAGCTCTCCTCCACGTTTTTCAGGTCGACGGCCAACAGGTTCTCTTCAAAGGAAGAGCGACCAGAGGCAGAGCGCTCACCTATTTTAATATAAGGAGTGATATCCACGCGGAAAGCATTGTAGCCGTATGCCCAGTGGCCGGCACGCTGTCCGTTGACGTAGACGACGGGCTCGGCCATAGCACCGTCGAACAGCAGTTCGGCATGACCGCTAAATCCCGATGGAATCGCGAAATTTCGTTTGTAGTGGCCCTCGCCTATCCAGGGCAGCGAGCCTGAACGACCACTCTTCTCGGTAGCCTCTTTCTCGCCGTTCTGCTCAATGGCCACCATCTGCAGGTCCCACTTCTTGTCGAACGGTCCGCTGATGGCCCAGTCGTGCGGAATGCTCACCGTCTGCCACTGCTGCCCATCTTGCGAAAAACTCCAATCATCACTGAGGGTAATTTCCTGTCGCTGCTGTGCCATTACTGTCGTGGCTGACAGCAGAAACAAAGCCAATAAATCTCTTTTCTTCATTTGTAAGAAACCATTTGTTTTAGATTATTTGTCTGCAAAATTAGTATTTTTCTGTAAAAAAAGAGTATAAATTATATTTTATTTGTAAATTTGCAGTCGAATTATAACATAATTGTTGAACCCTTTTATTCATTATTGCCAATGAAATAGAAAAACAGAACGAACAACGCTACCAGCCAGTGCCGCAGGCAGCCTGCGGAGGCCACAGAGATTTTAATAATTTACAAACCAAATTATAAACTTACAGGAAAGCGTTTCTGTTCGTACTTATAAATAGATATTGAGCTTTTAGCTCTTGTTCTCAAAACTCAAATACCGCCAATATTTGCACACGAGAACAGGTAGTGACGGTTCACGCTCATAGGGCGTGGACTATTCATACTTGTTTGTGTGCATGGTCACTTGGCGGTAACCAGAGTTTTAAATAGGTATCGAATGGTTCCGCCTTTTTATTACCAAACATGAAACAAAAATTATTCTCATATTCCCTCATATTAGCTTTTACTTTGAGTTTATCATCGTGCGCAACAATATTTACATCCTCCAAGCAAGAAATAACAATTTCTGGCGAAAGTGGTACAAGCATCTATGACGGTTATAAGAAAATAGGTCATTTAGACAAAGACGGTATAGGCATTATCAAGGTTAAGAAAAGTCTGTCCTCAAAGAAATTGACAGCCAAGAAGGAAGGATACGAGAAAAAGATCATCAGTGTCAACACAACTATTAATTGGGTCACGCTATTCAACTTCTTTTTCACTCCAGGATTTCTTGTAGACCTTGCAACAGGCCAACTATGCAAATATGATGACGATTATTTCGAGATTGAAATGGAGAAGACAGAAGATAAGCAACCTAAATTCCGCAGCACTTTAGTTTAACTTTCTTTATAAGTACCTGAGCAACTTTTTGTTGCTCAGGATTTGGCCATGTCAGATTTTTCACTTACCTTAGTGCTGCAAATCAAGACAAGCAAAATCATCAATGACATGG
>JAFTFX010000021.1 GCA_017458225.1 Prevotella sp.
ATATGTCGCTTCTTGTACTACTTCTGTCTATGGAAATCTTTCAAAGAACTCTTTCTTTAAGTCGCCTCGGAGGTCGTTTCCTCGTTAGCGGATGCAAAGGTACGACTTTTTCCGGAACCACCAAAACTTTTCAAGGAAAAAATTCAAGAAAATGAACAAAATATTTCACGGTTTTGATTTATGTCAAATATACGGAGCCTATATACCTTATATATATTATACGCGCGCGCAAAGAAACAGGCAAGAGCACCAGGGTCCTCACGGCAGAAGGCAGCAAGCATTAGCACAAAGCAAGGCAAACCGCATGGCAAAGCAAGGCGAAACACATAACGAAGTAAGGCAAACCATTTTACAAAGTCGACGAGTTTGTTCAACAAAGTCGACGAGTTTGTTTAACAAAGTCGACGAGTTTGTAAAACAACGCAATAGTAATCACTTTCAAAAAGCTGTTTCGTTTAAAGATCCTATTCGTTAAAAAACATCAAATATAGCAAGCAAGTCGGGAGGGCTTCACATTTTTTCCTTATTTTTGCAGGGTATTAGCTATCCATGCATGCAGAGCATGCTGAACGACACTACACAAGAGACACTAAATACCAATAGTACTAACAAAAACCTAAAAACAAGTTCAAAGCGACACTAAGACGTCCCTGTGCCACTGTCTGGCCTTACCACTAAGACTGGGAGGCAACGCGAAGAGGTCCGCAGACGGGCACGATCAAAAACCTAAAACAACCATGCGCTGACGGACCGGCAGGCGCAAACAATATTACTAACAAACAAGCAATTCATGAAAAAGAATTTACTCAAATCCGCACTGCTGGCACTGATGGTGCTGGTAGGAGGAAACGCTTGGGCTGATGCTGGAGATCAGACAATAAATGCCGATATTGACTTCAGCACTGCCATCTCGGGTGGTGCCGTAACAGGAACCGTCAACAAAATGACCATTGGCACAGGCGGCGCAGAGACAATCATTCAGAACGGCTGGCTCCGCTTGGGCGACCATGCGAACATTGTCACAATTGACGAGGCAGAACGCGCTGGTGAACGCGATGTCGTAACCATTAGCTTCAAGATGGCTTTTGGCAACAAGAACGGCATGGGTTCTGGTATCCGCGTAAAGGATGCTGAGGGCAATGCCATCGCTACTTACCAGCATGCTCGCTGGAATGGCAACCCAGGAAACACACTGGGTATTGACATGAGCGGTCTGGTGGGTGCACACAGTGGCAACGCAGCAGTTGCTGCCAATGCCACTTCTTACGTAATCGCATTCAACTACGCTAAAAAGCAGATTGTCAGCACCTTAACATTTGGAAGTACGACAAAAGAGTTTACGGTGGAAATGACCAATAACAACCCCATTGCCACGCTTGAGGTCTATGGCTATGGTGCTGGCGGCAATGCCGATCGTGCCTCCATCTTTGATGACCTGAAGATTGTCACGACTGAAGGTAACTACAACGTTCAGACGGCCAAGTACACTGTGAACTTCGTTTACAACGAAAGCATTATTGACACGAGCGAACGCACAGGCGACGTTGGTGATGCCATCAGCCTTCTTGCTTCTGACAAAGAGCCCAAAGTTATCGAGGGCCAGAAGTATTACTACGTTTCAGACGATTCAGAAGGCAAGACCATTGAAGGCGACGGTTCGACAGTCATCACCGTCACCCTGCGTGAGGCTGAGATCTGGTACTACACCTTCAATGCAGCATTGGGCGAAACAGTGCTAAAGGCCATCGGTCAGGGTACTGTCGTTGAAGGCGAGACAGCCAACGTCACATGGCCTCGCTATGTACTGAATGACAACAAACTTGTTTATAGAGATGCTGTCAGCAACTCTTATTACACCACCTTCACTCCCGCTGCCAACAATGATGCCAGCAACCTCGCATACCAGGAGTTCACCGGCGCCGAGAACGTCATTTTCTTCTCCGAAGCAGAGGACATTGCTACCCTGGAGCCTATCACAGACCAGTACCTGCCCAACCGCTTCTCTGCTGGCAAGGGTGCATACGCAAAGGAAGACGGTAGCGTGATTACCACCGTTGAGCAAGGTAAGAAGTATAAACTGACTGCTCGTCTAATGGGTACACAGTCTATTGCTACCTTCACCTTCCGTGTTGGCAACCGCGCCATCTGGCAGCATGCTACCAGCAGCACCTCGTTCTATCCTGGCACTGACAGCTACACTGAAGAGTTTGTAGCAGCCAAGAATGCCAATATCACGCTCGACGCTGCAGGTGGTGTCATCGTCAGCAACCGTGTAACGAACTCTGTGGATTATATCTACTTAGAGGAAGTAGGCAATGCCACTGCTGAAGAACTCGCTGCAGCCCAAGAAGCTGACGAGGCTGCCGATGCAGTAGTTGCTCTGGCTGCTGCCAAGGCTGACCTGCAAACTGCTATCGACGAGGCCAAGGCTATCGACACCACCGAGAAAGAAGGCGTTGACGAGCTGAATGCTGCCATCGCAGCTGCTGAGGCTGCTCTGGCTAATGCCGAGGCAACCGTAGAGACCTTAGTCGCTGCCAAGGCTGCTCTGGCCGAGGCCGTTGCTGCATTTGAAGATGCCAATACCGTATTCGAACCCGTTGACTGCACCGCTAAGGTGAACGTGAACGGCTGGCAGAGCGAGATTGGCACTGTAGGCAATTACACGAAAGATGTTGCTCAGAAAGAGCAGTATCTGACCAACACCACCACACTGGGTCAGGTGCTCTATCAGACTGTTGAAGGCCTTGACAATGGCACCTATTCCGTAGAGCTGTATGCCAACGCTTCTTACACGGCTGGTCGCGGCTTTGCTTCCGCAGCCCTGAACGGTGAGCTTGGTCGCGCTGTTGTCTATGCAGGCGACGTTGAGAAGACCATCCCCGTGGTTCATCAGACTGCCGTTGGCGAGAACAATATCGTTGTGCTGGAGAACGTCGTAGTGAGCGACGGAACCCTGAAGATGGGCCTGCGCAAGGACATCGAGGGTTCCAACTGGCACACCATCCAGATCAAGGCGCTCACCCAGACCAGCAACAAGGCCAATGCCGATGCTGCCGCACAGGATGAGTACTGGAAGGGCATCGCTGCCACGGTGGCTGCCTACGAGGCATACGCCAACGTAGCAGGTGTTGAGAAGGCTGCCATCGCAGCTGCTGAGACCAAAGCTGCCGCACAGGCCGCCATCGCTGCGTTCTATGCTGCCAAGGAGGCTTACGATGCACTGGCAGAAATCATAGCCAAGGCAAAAACTGTGGAGTTTGATGTTACCGAGGCAGAGGAGTTGATGGCAAGTGCTGAGGCTACCGCTGCACAGGTGGCAGCCAAGACCGCTGAGCTGGTTCACCCCGTGAATCTGGCTGTGAACACCAAGGCTGTTGAAGGCGCTTCTGCAGAGAACCCCATCACGACCAACTTTGTTGTGAACGGTACGTTCGACAACCAGGGCGTTGTATCTCCTTGGAAGGCTACAGGTGGATACCAGAATCAGACCACAGCCAACAACCAAAGCGGTGCTTTTGGCATTGAAAACAGTTACTTCTATGAGAACTGGAACGGCTCTGCCAAGGTTAACAAAATGTATCAGGAGATTGAAGACATCCCCAATGGTAAATATACGCTGAAGATTGCTGCCTTCGTCCAGACTTTGGCTAATCCTAACGAAAGCCAGTATGTATTTGCCAACAGCGACAAGACCTATCTCACCGTTGGCGAACCCACGGCTTACGAGGTGCAAACCATTGTAACCAACAATAAGATTGAGATTGGCTTGGAACAAACCACGGCAACTTCACAATGGATGGGTATTGACAACGTATCACTTGTTTACTACGGTGACACAAACATTGACGAACTCGTTGCTGCTTACGAGGCAGCTCTTGCAGCAGCCAAGGCTGTTGAGGGCGACATGAATGCTGAGGTGAAGCAAGCACTTGATGCTGCCATTGCTGCTAACGAAAATCTTGACAAGACGAATGCCGACGCTCTGGGCGCTGCTACCGATGCTCTGAAGGAAGCCACTGCTAACGCACAGGCCTCTATTGCTGCCTACGCTACTGCTGCTACTATCCTGCCGAAGATGAAGGAACTCACCGAGCAGACCAACGTCTACACCGAGGAGGCCCTGGAGAGCTACTACGGACAGTGGATTGCCAAGTATGAAGCAAAGACTTTGACCACCACTGAGGCCAACGCTCTGCAGGATCCGTTCTTGGGAACTGGCTGGCACGCTTCAGTGACTGTCGACAACTTCCTGCTCTCTGCTTGGGATACCAACCCCGACTTCCAGGATGCTCCTTACTACATCAACACCTGGTCAACCGAGGGCAACACCGACGGCTCTGAGTTCAAGGTTCCGTTCTTTGAGTACTGGACTGGCGACGGCGAATCTCTGGGCGAGAAGGTGCTCACCGCTACGATGAACAACGTGGAGGCTGGTGAGTATGACGTCACCGCTTTGGTACGCGTACGTATTAAGAATGGTGCCGAGGCTCCTGCTTACGGTATTGCTCTGCAGGCTAACGAGGGCGAGGCTGTCAATGCAAGCGACGGCGAACAGGTTGGCACTTCGCAGTTCTACCTGAAGGAGGTGACTGCCACCGGTACTGTTGCTGAGGACGGCGTGCTGAAGATTCAGTTCGTGGTAGCTGCCGACAACAACATCAGCTGGCTGTCGTTCAAGAACGTGAAGTTCGAAAAGAAGGCGGCGCCTGAACCTGGCGACACCTATGCCATCAACGTTGCTCCCACTGCTAACGGACAGGTGCAGGTCGACAAGGCCGAGGCTGCCGAAGGCGAGACTGTGACGGTGACCGTTACTCCTAACGAAGGCTACAAGGTAGACGAGGCTTACTGGAGCTACGGCGACACGAAGACCGAGTTCGAGGAGCCCGAGGAAGGCAACACGGTATCGTTCACGATGCCTGCTGCTGCCGTGACCGTAACTGTTACGTTCAAGCCCGACGTGATAGACTATGTATTCGTGCCCTCTGAGTGGCCTGCCGGCGATCCTGGCCGTATCTCGGCTGAGAACGTGACTGCCGACGACGAGGCTGGCACCATCACTGTCCAACAGACTGGCGACAACAACGTAGCCCTGAACTTCAAGACCAACAAGTTCTATGAGGTGAAGGCAGCCTACCGCTACTTCTACATCAAGGCTACTGGCCTGTCTACAGAGGAAGGCAAGTCATACCTGTGGTGGCTCAATGCCACTAACAATGGCAGCTCAATTGCTCCCACCAACATCTTCATGGAAGACGGCATGACCATCTTTGCATGGGACATGAAGACCATCGCCATAGGCGGTACGCTGGGTACTGACGACACTATTCTGGATCGCAAGGGCGAGAACAGCTGGGGCTGGACGACCACATTCGGCATGACACTGGCCGACGAGACCGTGCCTGCAGTGATCAGCTACATCGGCTTCCGCGAGAGCATTCCCGAGCCTGTACAGGAATATGAATATGCATTCGTGGCAAGCGAGTGGGTTGCTGGCGATCCTGATCGTATCTCGGCTGAGAACGTGACTGTTGACGAAGATGCTAACACCATCACCGTTGACAAGGCTGGCGACAACAACGTGGCCCTGATCTTCAAGACCAACAAGACCTACTATGTTGAGGACGTGAAGTACTTCATGATTGAGGCTACTGGCATCTCAATCGAGGAAGGAAAGTCGATGCTGTGGTGGCTGAATGGCAAAAACGACAATGGAGAATCGTATGCTCCCACACATATCCGCAAGGACGAACAGGGTGTTGTCACACTGGTATGGGACATTGCCCAGTGCGGTAATATCGGTGAGAAAATCAACTCTGTTGGTCAGAGCTATCTGGCAGGCGGCGACGGCTGGAACACCACCTTCGGTCTGACACTGGCCGACGAGACTGTTCCTGCAGTAATCAGAAACATTGCCTACCTGCAGAACATTCCTACCAGCATCACCAACTTGAAGCAGACGAACGTTCTGGAAGGCACCATCTACAACCTGAACGGCCAGAAGGTGAACAAGGCTCAGAAGGGTCTGTTCATCATCAACGGCAAGAAGGTCGTGGTGAAGTAATTCTGAATTATAAATTACAAATTATAAATTCATAATCATGACGGCGGCACTCATCGCACAATAGAAGCGATGGGTGCCGCTTCATTTTGGCAGTACGAGGCTGTGGCTTTGAACGCCGTTTAGCATGTTTTACTAAAAAATATGCAAAAATATTTGGATAAAGAAAGAATAATATGTAATTTTGCACCCATATTTTGTATAAATATTCCTATTTAGGATAGTAGGAACTGATTAGAGAAAGCAGAATGAAAATCAAGAACAACCGACTTGAAGCCCTCAGACTGATTATTTCCAGTCAGCAATTAGGCAGTCAGGAGGAACTGCTCAACGCCTTGCAACAGGAAGGGTTCAAACTGACCCAGGCCACGCTGAGCCGCGACCTGAAGCAGCTGAAAGTGGCCAAGGCCGCCACCATGGGCGGCAACTACGTCTACGTGCTGCCCAACGAATCGATGTACAAGCGCGTGTCAACGCCCTCTACCATTCGCGAAATGATGCAGATGCCGGGCTTCGTGAGCATTAACTTCTCAGGCAACATGGCGGTCATCAAGACCCGTCCGGGCTATGCCAGTTCGATAGCATGGAACATTGACAACAGTGCCATTCCGCAGATTCTGGGAACCATTGCCGGTGCCGACACCATTTTCGTTGCTCTGAAAGACGGCGTGGCCAAAGACGAAATCATCAATGCGCTGAGCACCGTCATTCCGAACATAAAATAACCTGCTAAAGAAAAAAGATGGATAAGGATAATATCAAGGTGATGGTGGCTGGTCCGGAGCACGAAATCTACGTTGACACCATCCTGGAGACAATAGCCGAGGCTGCCAAGGTGCGCGGCACGGGTATTGCCAAACGCACACACGAATATGTGGCCAAGAAGATGATGGAGGCCAAGGCCGTCATCGCTTTGTCGGCCGACGGCCAGTTTGCTGGCTTCAGCTATATCGAGACCTGGGAGAACAAGCGGTATGTGACCACAAGCGGTCTGATTGTGCATCCCGACTTCCGCGGACTGGGACTGGCCAAGCGCATCAAGGACCTGACGTTCACGCTGGCACGCACGCGCTGGCCGCATGCCAAGATTTTCTCGCTGACCAGTGGTGCCGCTGTGATGAAGATGAACACCGAACTGGGATACAAGCCCGCCACCTTTGCCGACCTGACCGACGACGAGGCGTTCTGGAAGGGCTGCGAGGGCTGCATCAACGTCGACGTGCTGCACCGCACGCAGCGCAGGTACTGCATCTGCACCGCCATGCTCTTCGATCCTGAGGAGCATCTGCCTGCCAAGATAGACGAACAAACACTGGCAAGAATACGTTATCTTGACGAAATAGAAGAGTAGACTCTCCCCCTACCCTCCCTGTGAGGGAGGGGAGTCTATGGAAAAGTAAAAAGATAATAATAGATAATAATATGACAAATCAGAATCAGAATGCAGGAGTTACCACTCCCCTCTCTGCTCAGAGAGGGGCTGGGGGTGAGTCTCCAAAGAAGAAAGTAGTAGTAGCATTCAGCGGTGGACTGGACACCAGCTACAACGTGATGTACCTGACCAAGGAAATGGGGTACGAGGTCTATGCTGCCTGTGCCAACACGGGCGGTTTCTCTGCCGAACAGCTGAAGCGTAACGAGGAGAATGCCTACAAGCTGGGCGCTGTGAAGTACGTGACACTCGACGTGACGCAGGAGTACTATGCCAAGTCGCTGAAATACATGATCTTCGGCAATGTGCTGCGTAACAACTGCTACCCCATCTCGGTCAGCAGTGAGCGCATTTTCCAGGCCATCGCCATCGCGCGCTACGCGAAAGAAATAGGTGCCGATGCCATCGCACACGGTTCTACGGGTGCCGGCAACGACCAGATACGCTTCGACATGACCTTCCTGGTGATGGCCCCCGGCGTGGAGATCATCACACTGACCCGCGACCGCAACCTGACGCGCAAGGAAGAGGTGGACTATCTGAATGCCAACGGCTATTTTGCCGACTTCACCAAACTGAAATATTCGTACAATGTGGGCATCTGGGGCACCAGCATCTGCGGCGGCGAACTGCTGGACCCCACACAGGGACTGCCCGAAGAGGCCTATCTGAAGCACGTGACCAATCCTGAAAAGGAGTCGCTACTGAAGATTCAGTTCGAAAAAGGCGAGATTGTAGCCGTGAACGGCGAGCACTTCGACGACCATATCAAGGCCATCCAGAAGATTGAGGAGATTGGTGCCTCGTATGCCATCGGCCGCGATGCCAACGTGGGCGACACCATCATCGGCATCAAGGGCCGCGTGGGCTTCGAGGCTGCTGCGCCGAAACTCATCATCGAGGCTCACCGTCTGCTGGAGAAGTCCACGCTGTCGAAGTGGCAGCAGTACTGGAAGGACCAGGTGGCCAACTGGTACGGCATGTTCCTGCACGAGAGCCAGTATCTGGAGCCTGTGATGCCCGACATCGAGGCTATGCTGACCAGCAGCCAGCGCAACGTGACGGGCACAGCCATCCTGAAACTGCGCCCCTACGGCTTCGAGACCGTGGGCATCGACAGCCCGAACGACCTGACGAAGTCGAAACTCGGCGAGTATGGCGAGACCCAGACGGGCTGGACTGCCGACGAGGCCAAGGGCTTCATCAAGGTGAGCAGTACACCGCTGCGCGTATATTACGGAATTCATCCAAACGAAAGATAAAAGAAGACTCTCCCCCAACCCCTCCCTGCGAGGGAGGAGAGTAGTTAGAACAATAAAGAAGACTTAAATGGAGAATCAAATAGCAAAAGTATCCACTCCCCTTCCTCACAGGGAGGGGCAAGGGGGAGAGTCTGTTCGTGTTGGAATACTGGGTGCTGCAGGCTATACGGGCGGTGAACTCATCCGCCTGCTGCTGAATCATCCGCAGGCAGAGATTGTGTTTGCCAACAGCGAGAGCAATGCTGGCAATCTGGTGTCGAGCGTGCATGAAGGACTCATCGGTGAGACAAAACTGAAGTTCACCGACGAGATGCCATTTGACAAAGTCGACGTGGTGTTTTTCTGCTTCGGTCACGGCAAGAGCGAGGCTTTCCTGAAGGAGCACAGCATCCCTGAGGACGTGAAGATCATCGACCTGGCACAGGACTTCAGACTGAGGAGTACAGGAGTGCAGGAGTTCAGGAGTTCAGACATTACACCTGAGCATCATGATTTCGTTTACGGTCTGCCCGAGCTGAACAAGGAACTGATACAGAAGGCACAGCATGTAGCCAATCCCGGCTGTTTTGCCACCGCCATCCAACTGGCCCTGCTGCCTGCTGCCATGCTGCACCTGCTGAATGCCGACGTTGCCGTCAACGCCATCACAGGCTCTACGGGTGCCGGACAGAAGCCCGGAGCCACGACACACTTCTCGTGGCGCGCCGACAACATGAGCATCTACAAGCCATTCCAGCACCAGCACATTGCTGAGATTCGTCAGTCGCTGATGCAGGAACAAGGCTATCTGTCGGCTTCCATCGACTTCATTCCCTATCGCGGTCCGTTTGCACGCGGCATCTTCTGCACGGCTGTGGTGAAGACCGATGCCCCTGCCAGCGATGTCATTGCCGCCTATAAGGAATACTACCGCTATGCCGCTTTCACTCACTATTGCGACAGTCCCATCGACCTGAAGCAGGTGGTGAACACCAATAAAGCACTGGTGCACGTCGACGGTTTTGAGGGCAAACTGCTTATCAGTTCGTGCATCGACAACCTGCTGAAGGGTGCCGTGGGCCAGGCCGTGCAGAACATGAACCTGCTCTTCGGACTTGACGAGACGACGGGTCTGAGGCTGAAGGCATCAGCCTTCTAAGGCGAAATCGCAAGATATCGAAACATCGAAATATCGAAAAAAAACGAAACATCATGAATCTATTCGACGTATATCCGCTTTTCGACGTGAACATCGTCAAGGGCGAGGGTTGTAAGGTATGGGACGACAAAGGTCAGGAGTACTTGGATCTTTATGGCGGCCATGCTGTCATCAGCATCGGGCACAGTCATCCTCACTATGTGGAGAAGGTGGGCCAGCAGTTGCAGACGCTGGGGTTCTATTCGAACTCGGTGCAGAACAAGCTTCAGGCAGAAGTGGCTGAGCGACTGGGCAAGATTAGCGGCTACGAGGACTACCAGCTGTTCCTGGTGAACAGTGGTGCCGAGGCCAACGAGAACGCCTTGAAACTGGCCTCGTTCAAGAATCCATCGTGCAACCGTGTCCTGTCGTGCGAGAAGGCTTTCCACGGCCGCACCTCGCTGGCTGTCGAAGTGACCAACAATCCGAAGATTGTGGCTCCTATCAACGACAACCACCACGTGCGCTTCCTGCCACTGAACGACGTGGAGCCCTGGATTCGCGAACTGTCGCGCGGCGGTGTCTGTGCCGTCATCCTGGAGTGCATTCAGGGTGTTGGCGGTATCCAGATGGCCACGCCCGAGTTTGCCCAGAAATTAGCATACGCAGCCAAGCGCTACCATGCCACGCTCATCTGCGACGAGATTCAGTGCGGCTACGGACGTAGTGGCAAGTTCTTCGCCCATCAGTGGCTGGGCATCAAGCCCGACATCATCACCGTGGCCAAGGGCATCGGCAATGGCTTCCCCATGAGCGGTGTGCTCATCAGCCCCGATTTCAAGCCCGTCTACGGACAGCTGGGCACCACCTTTGGCGGCAACCATCTGGCCTGCTCGGCAGCACTCGCCGTGCTTGATGTGATGGAACAGGAACACTTGGTGGAGAATGCTGGCGAGGTGGGCGACTACCTGATGGAAAAACTAAAAGGCTTAAACGATAAACGAATAAAAGAGGTGCGCGGACGCGGTCTCATGATAGGCATCGAACTCGAAGGATCGCAGAAAGAGGTGCGCCAGCGTCTGCTCTACGAACAGCATGTGTTCACCGGCTGTTCTGGCGAGCATGTACTGCGACTGCTGCCACCGCTCACGTTCACGAAGGAGCTGGCTGACGAGTTCATCGAGAGACTAAAAAAAGCACTGTGAGTTTAGACTATAGAAAGACTGAACTATAGACAATAGAAACAGACCGTTATGAAGATAGCAATGATAGGTGCCGGAGCCATGGGCGGCTCTACGGTTGAAGGTTTGGTAAAGAGCGAGGCTTTCAAGAACGAAGACATCACCGTAAGCGACCCCTCTGAGACCGTCGTCCGGAAGTTTGCACAACTGGGAGTGAGCGTCACCACCGATAACAGCGTGGCTGCAGCAGCGGCCGACGTAGTGATGGTGTGTGTTAAGCCTTGGCTTGTAGAGATGGTACTCACAGGCATTAAGGAGACGCTCAATCCGCAGAAGCAAGTACTGGTGGTGATTGCCGCCGGCGTGAAGTCGGAAAGCATCCGAGAGTGGCTGGGCGAACAGTGCCCTCCCCTCTTCCTCTGCATTCCCAATATCGCCATTGCGCAGCTGGCTTCTATGACATTCCTGGTGCCTGTTGCTGCCGAGCCTCAGCACACCCAACAGGTGAAGGGCATCTTTGAGGAGCTGGGCAGCGTGATTCTCACCGACGAGAAGCATCTCGCTGCCGGCACCACACTGGCCTCTTGCGGCATTGCCTACGCCATGCGCTACATCCGCGCCGCCTCAGAGGGCGGTGTCGAGCTGGGCTTCAAGGCCGACGATGCCAAGCGCATCGTGATGCAAACCGTAGAGGGTGCCGTCAAATTGTTGGAGGCCAGCGGCTTGCATCCTGAAGCCGCCATTGACTTGGTGACCACCCCTGGCGGTGTCACCATCAAAGGACTGAACGAAATGGAGCATGCCGGTTTCACCTCCGCCGTTATCCGCGGACTGAAGGCTGGGATGTAAAATGCAACTGCATTCTACATCCCAGTCCCCTCTTCCTCAACGCTTGGGTAGAGGAAGTCGTTATAGGGATATTTCTGTACATGCAGCTCGCGTACCTTTTTATATAGTATAGAGCGCAGTTCGTCGATGTTCTGCTTCTCTCGGGCTGAGATGAAGAGGCAGTCGCCCTGCATCTTGGCCATCCACGTCTTCATTAAACTTTCGAGCGAAATATTTTCACGTGTGGGCTCAGTCAGGTCGTCGGCATCCTGCGGTGTCCACTGGTAGGCATCAATCTTGTTGAACACCATCATGGTGGGAGTTTCGGCACAGCCCAGCTCGGCCAGTGTCTGTTCCACGACACGTATCTGCTCTTCGAAGTCGGGATGACTGATATCGACGACGTGCACCAGCAGGTCGGCCTCGCGCACCTCGTCGAGGGTGCTTTTGAACGACTCCACAAGGTCGGAAGGCAATTTGCGAATGAAGCCCACGGTATCGGCCAACAGGAAAGGCAGGTTGTCAATAGTCATTTTGCGCACGGTGGTGTCGAGTGTGGCGAAAAGTTTGTTCTCGGCAAACACCTCGCTCTTGGCCAGCAGGTTCATCATGGTCGACTTGCCCACATTGGTATAGCCCACGAGGGCCACACGAATCAGTCGGCCACGGTTCTTGCGCTGGGTGGTCTTCTGCTTGTCGATTTCGGCCAAGCGCTGCTTCAGCAGAGTGATGCGCTGCAGAATGATGCGGCGGTCCATTTCCAGCTGGGTCTCACCAGGACCACGCAGGCCTACACTACCCTTGCCACCGCCGGAGCCAGAGCCACCGCCCTGACGTTCCAAGTGAGTCCACAGGCGCTGCAACCGAGGCAGCATGTAGCGATGCTGAGCCAGCTCCACCTGTGCCTTAGCCTCGGCGGTCTGAGCTCGCATGGCAAAGATGTCGAGGATGAGAGAGGTGCGGTCAAGTATTTTCACCTGTAGCTCTTTCTCAATGTTGCGTATCTGCTTGGCAGACAATTCATCGTCGAAGATGACCATGCCCACAGGCTGTGGAGCCTTCGAGTCATCGAGAAGTCCCTGTGCAAAGAAAGAGGCATCTTGCTGGTCTAACCAGTCATCATATGCATCTTGGCACTGCTTGATATACTGTTTGATTTCCTGCAGTTTGCCACTGCCCACGTAGGTAGTCTGGCTGGGGCCGCCCACTTTTTGGGTGAACCGCTTCACCACACGGGCACCTGCTGTATCGGCCAGAAACTCCAGTTCGTCCAGATATTCACGGGTTTTGGCCTCGTCTTGTTCTTGTGTGATAAGACCTACGAGCACTGCCGTCTCAGTCTTAGCTTCTGATATAACAAATTCTTTCAAGATTCAATTCTCAATTATCAATTATCATTTTTCCGCTCGGCCTGCAGGGACGCTTGCCAGAGCAAGAATTTTCCTTAGTACCATTGCACGGAGTTAGAGTAACTACTGCGCTTGTCGTACTTCAGTGCGTCGGCCAGTGTGGAGGCGTTGCATCGGAACGAGAAGTTGTAGCTGGTGTAGGGCGACAGCACCACTGAGCACGACATGCTGAAGCAATGGAGGTCGCGCGAGAGCGACGCGGTGGTCATGGATATCTTTTTGTTCTCAAAGTCGTAGCCGCTGGAGAACGAAATGTTCCAACCGTCGCTGAGGCGCAGGTTACCGCTCATGTTCAGGTTCTGGGTAAACTTATAGGGATAGCGCATCGACGAGTAGTTAAACTTCGACTTGTCAACATCCTCGCGCATGGTGATGCCATAGCCGAAACTGAGCGACCAAGGCATGGAGTACTTCATATAGCCGTCCTCGTCGGTCTCGGCCATGCCTGCATTCTTTTTCTTCGCTCCGTGGCGGCCAGCATCAAGGTCTTTGTCTATGTTGGTCTCGGTCTCGTTCAAGTCGTCGTCTTCAAGCGAACTGTCATCATCCTTGTCCTTCTTCTTGTCGCGTTCACCCTTCAGCCACTTGATGAGCTTCGACACCTTCTCGTTACTGATGGTATAGGAGATGTTCTGCGACATGCCCTGGAAGCGACCCCACTTGCCTTGCTGCCAGTAAGTGGTGTGCTCACTGATACGCGGCGTGGCACCTACGGAGTCAGCCTCGTAGACATAGCTGGCGAAGACGGCATTCATATTGAATGTGTAGCTCTTCGAGAGTTTCAGGCGCAAACGAGTGTTCAAATCACTCAAGGGGCGTATGTCGGCCGCAAGGTTGTAGGACATCGAGAAACCCAGCTCGTCAATGAGACTGATTTTCTTGAAGCCTGTGGTATCGCGGTCGCTGCGAATCTTCATTTCCACATTGTTCGACACATCCCACGAGATGCTGCCGGTCTTGCCCTTGCCAGGCACACCATAGAGCTGGCCCTGATAAGGCGAATACTCCACGAGGGTGACGTTGCCGTTGGCATCGGTGCGCTGATAGCTGTCATAGTAGCCATAGCGACGTGCACTGAAGTCAGGTGCATAGCTGAAGCTGACCTGCGGTGTGAAGACGTGGCGGATAGCATCGACCTTGTCGCCGAAGAGCTTGCGCGAAGGGATGTAGAAGCCATAGAGCTTGGTTGAAGCCGAGACCGACAGGTTCCAGTTGTAGACGTTATAGAAACCGTAGGTAGTATCGTTCACCTCTTTCTGCTCAACGGCATCCCAACTGCGATAGACCTTGTTGGTATAGGTACGGTCGGTGAAATTGAACGAGGGGTTGATGTTCAGATAGTTGAACAGCGTGAAGTTACCACTGATGGGTATGTTGTGCTGCATGCCGTTCTGCCAGTCCTTCACCAGATTAGAATGCATCAGTTTGTCTTCCTTGGTGTTGATGGAGTTGCTCAGGTGACCGGTATAGCTCATTGAGATCTTCTCGTACCACCTCTCCTTGCCCACCATTTTCTTGCGCTTGAAGGGGTAGAAACGCGAGATGCTGATGTTCAGGTCGGGCAGCGTCAGAGCGATGGTTGAGTCGCGCATGTTCTGCGACAGGTTCATGGTGGTCGAGAGCGAAAGGCCGATGCTGCTGAAGCCCGTGCTATAGCTGACCGACGAGGTGCGCGTGCTCTGGGTCATAGCTTGCGGATTATACATCGACGTGAGGTTGTTGCGCTCATAGCTACTGGTGGCAAAGTTGACGCTGGCCGACAGGTTCGAATAGGGGTTAGCCTTGGCATCCTGCCGATGGCTCCACTGTATTTTGAAGCTGGTCTGCTTGGCATAGTCGGGCATGTTCTTCTCGCCATTGATGGTGTTTTGGTAGCTGGCATAGACCGAACCGCTGTACTTATAGCGCTTGCGATAGTTGGAAGCTCCCGACAGTCCCCACGATCCCTTGGTATAGATTTCGCCAATCACCTTCAGGTCCATATTGTCGTTGAAGGCAAAGTAGTAGCCACCGTCGCGCAAGTAGAAGCCGCGCTCGGTCTCGTCGCCGTATGTGGGCATGATGAAGCCGCTGCTATAACTCTTGGTGAAGGGGAAAAAGCCGTAGGGAACGGCCAGCGGCAGGGGCACGTCGCAGACCACGAGGTAGGCAGGTCCGAACACTACATCCTTACCAGGGCGCACTTTGGCACGCGACAGGGCGATATAGAAGTCGGGGTGCGGATCGTCGCAGGTGGTGTAGCGTCCGTGGCGCAGGTAGAGGTTGCCCGTGCTGTCGCGCTTCGACAGTTCACTGGTCAGGAAGCCGTCCTGCTGCTCGGTGTACACCTGCTGAATCAGTCCGCGCTTGGTTTTGAAGTTGAAGGCCATCGTGTCGCTCTCATAGGTATCGCTGCCCATCACAAAGACTGGCAGACCTATCATCTCACCGGTGGCAGTGTCGCGCGAGCCGGTGGCATGAACAAGCGAAGAGTCAAGGTTCATGTAGATCTGGTCGCTCTTCAAGTCCATGTCCTGATATTTCACGTTCGACGCGCCATACAGGAAGGCCATGCCCGATCCTGCCTCGTAGATCAAAGAATCGTTGGCCGAGAAGCTGACAGGAGCATCGATGCCGTTCTTGCGCTGTCGGTTGATGCTGTCGGCCTTCAGCGAGTCGTCGATAGCCCGGTTGTGCTTCCAGATGGCCAGTTCGAGCGAGTCCATGTGCAGGGTGTCGTTGCCCGAGCGCGACAAGGCTACCAGCGAGTCGACATCAAGGCTGTCAATAGTGGGAAGTTGCGGCAACAACGAGGCGCTGTCTGCAGCAAGAACGGAAACAGGCGAAACAGGCCTAAGGACCGCTTCTTGTTTCTTGCGCTCCTTATGCTCCGTTTTTCGCACGTCGGCATGCGAATGTTCGTATCGTATATTCTGATAGCCTGCTCCTATAGCAAAAAGGAATACGAACAGCATCAGAAAGATGACCGATTTACGTTTCACGACTGCAAAATTACGAAAAAGAAGTGAAGTGTGAAGAATGAAGCGTGAAGAATTTGCTTCTGCTCTACATTAATTAACAGAAAAAGAGGATGGGCAGCGTCATTCGAAGCGCTCTGCCCATCCTAAAAACGTCATGACACCCTCGTGTCCGAACTTCTCCAGGCTCTCGGCCGCCTGAGCCACCGTGAGCACGCGGTCGGGGCGCGACTTGGAGTAGAACTTGTCGGCATAGCATACAATCTGTTCCTCCAGCGTCTCAGGCTCCAGGCCCGGCAGCCCTGTGCCTGTATGCCGCTCGGCCACACGGGCATGTCGCGGATAGCCCTCACTACGCAGAATGTCGGCACCGATAGGGCCGTGCTTGATGTAGGGCTCTGTTCCCTCGCAGAAGATGCTGGGAGCGTGGCACCAGCGGATGCCGATGTCGTGAAGCATGGCAGCCTCTTCCAGAAACTGCACGTCGACGGGCAGTTCAGGGTGCTTTTTCACAATCAGCAGACAGCGGTCGGCCACCTGCCGTGAATGAAGAACCAGCAGACGGCGCAAGTCGTCGTCTGCTGGATAATATTTGTCAATGATGGATTGGTAGTCCATTCCCGTTGCTATTTAGCTTCGCGTTCTATCCAAGCCAGCACATCGCCCTTGCGCACCTTGGCACCCTGCTTGGCCTGCACGTCGACGAGCTTGCCGCCGAGGGCTGCTGGAATGGGCACTATCTCGCCCCACTTCTCCACCAGATAGCAGAAGGTCTGACCTTCCTTGTAGGTCTGGCCGATGAAGGGCTCCACGCAGGGAGCACACTCGCCGTCGCCATTGAACTCGTAGAAAATCTGACCTGCCGACGGGCATACCAGTGCGTCGGCCTTGGCATGCTTCAGGGCTGCAATCTCTTCGGCAGAGACCTTGCCGCCGCCCAGCTTTGCGTCCTTCGCCTTCTGCAGGTCGGCCAGGAACTGCTTCTTGGCCTGCCCGCTCTTGAAGGGACGGTACTGCTCGGGGTGCATGGCCAGTTCGAACAGTTCTTCGTTGTCCTTGCCGTAGTCCCAACCGTTCTCGTCCATCTCCTTCTTGAAGCCGTCGAGGGCATTGGGAATGAGTGTGTGGGGATCCACATCGGTAAACTCGCGCTTCTGCTGCTGAGCCAGTTCCACCAGTTCGGGAGCAATGGTGCCGGGAATCTTTCCGCTCTTGCCGAGAATCATGCCCCAGATGGCATCGTCCATCATGGCATAGCGGCCCTTGCCCTGTTCCATGGTGAGCAGGTTCATCAGGGCGATGTTCTTCGTGTACTGCGAGAACGGGGTGACCAATGGGGGATAGCCCACGCGCGGCCATACATATTCTACCTCGTTGAACAGTTTCACCAGCATGTCGTCCATCGTCAGCACGGGCTCGCCTTTCTTCTCGCGCAGCTTGTTGATCATGGTCTGAATGCCGCCCAGGTCGGCCATCATACTGCCCATCATGCCGCCAGGCAGACCGCAGCCGAGCAGCAGGCTCGACATGTGCTTGTTGGCAGGATTGATGAAGTAGCCCAGCCAGTCGTCGATGAACTCCTGCGTGAGCGTACGGGCCTGCATATAGGCATTCATATTGATATCTTCGACCTCGAAGCCCTCGTTCTTCAGCATCGACTGCACGCTGATGATGTCGGGATGCACCTTGCCCCAGCTGAGCGGCTCGATGGCAGTATCAATGATGTCGGCACCGTTGTTGCACACCTCGAGAATCGAGGCCATGCTGAGGCCGGGACCGCTGTGGCCGTGATACTGAATAAGGATGTCAGGGTGCTTGGTCTTGATGGCCTTGGTCAGTGCGCCCAGCATGGCAGGCTGACCGATGCCGGCCATATCCTTCAGGCAGATCTCCTCGGCACCGGCGGCAATCACCTCGTCGGCAATCCGGGAGTAGTACTCCACCGTGTGCACAGGACTGGTGGTGATGCAGAGCGTGGCCTGCGGAATCATGCCGGCAGCCTTGGCCCAGCGAATGGAAGGAATGATATTACGGGTATCGTTCAGGCCGCAGAAGATACGGGGGATGTCTACACCCTGGGCCTTCTTCACCTTGTACATCAGCTCGCGCACATCGTCGGGCACGGGATACATGCGCAGAGCGTTCAGGCCGCGGTCCAGCATGTGGGTCTGGATGCCCACCTCGTTGAAGGGCTTACAGAAAGCGCGCACGGCATCGTTAGGATTCTCGCCGGCCATCAGGTTCACCTGTTCAAAAGCACCGCCATTGGTCTCCACACGGGCAAAGCACCCCATATCAATAATGACGGGAGCAATGCGCTCTAACTGGTCCTTGCGGGGCTGGAACTTGCCACTCGACTGCCACATGTCACGATAGACAAGGCTAAACTTAATCTTTTTCTTTCCCATAGATTCGAATTTCTGGTTACAATTTACAATCAATATAATTGGTGCAAAGATACAACATTTTCTTGAATCGACAAGAAAAATGGACTTTTTATGGTGTGATTGATGGCAAAATTTGTAACTTTGCGCCCTGAAATTCAACAAAACGAGCATGAAACAAGTTCTATTCCCACTTTTCCTCTGTGCCCTGCTGACACTTTCGTGCGGCAGCCAACAAGAAGTACACATCGAGGCTGATGCCGAAGCCGACACGCTGCAGACAACCCTCGAAGGCGACTCGACTGTCTACGGCCTGGCTTGCGACGGCTGCACCGACACCATACTGGTGCTGCTGCCCACCAGCAACGTGGCCAGCAACCCCGACACTTTCAACATCCTGAACGCCACACGCGGCCGACGCATCTACGGCAAGATACACACTGGCGACAACATCGCCGTGGTGCGCAACGCCAAGGACTCGACTGTAGCCGACTGCGTGATTGACCTGGAGAACCTGCGCGAGACGTGGTGCTATCAGGCCATGCCCACGCTGCACGTCAGGGCCGACATGGTGGGGCGCACCGAGAAACAGATGATTGCCAATCTGCCCGACTCCATTCGCCAGCTGCTGGCCATCCCTCGCGAATACACCATGCAGATCAAGAGCGACCACACCGTGACATCGTTCGGAGCCCGACCCATGCAGGAAAAGGAGGAAGAACAGCTTGTCGACTATCCGCGACTGAAGCGCTACGGACAGTGGCACCTCTACAACGGCATGCTGCTGCTCACCGAGGTGGCAATGGACTCAGTGGGCAACACCTTTGCCGTCAGCACCGACACGGCCAGCTTCGTGCTGATGGATCGCGACACGCTGGTGCTGCGCTTCAACGACGGCATCAAAAACTATTACCCCAGAAAAGACTAACAGGGACTCCCAAGAGAACCCGTTTGGATTGTTGCGGCATCAAAGAATCTGATGCTGCAACAATCGCTGCTGGGCCAGCTGTTCATACTTCGTGCCCGGCTGCCCGTAGTTGGCGTATGGATAGATGCTGATGCCGCCACGGGGAGTGAACAGCCCCACCACCTCTATATATTTAGGCTGCATCAGCTTCACCAGATCTTTCATGATGGTGTTCACGCAATCCTCATGGAAATCGCCATGATTGCGGAACGAGAAGAGATAGAGCTTCAGGCTCTTCGACTCCACCATGCGCTCACCCGGTATATACATAATCTTGATTTCGGCAAAGTCGGGCTGCCCGGTGATAGGACAGAGCGACGTAAACTCAGGACAATTGAACTGCACCCAGTAGTCGTTATCGGGATGCTTGTTTACGAATGTCTCCAACACCTCGGGAGCATAGTCAGTGGCATAGTCGGTCTTCTTGCCAAGCTGCTGCAACCCCTCTTGTTTTCTATTTGTTTCGTTCATGACTGCTTGTTTTCTTTTTTTTGCAAAGTTACACATTCTTCGTCATTTTCACAGCCTTGCACTGCTAATTTAACATATTTATTCACATCAACAGGTTTTTGCTTGTAAGCAAAAGCTCATTTGCTTACAACCGAGCGGTCTTTTGCTTGTAAGCGAATGGTCATTCGCTTGTAAGCAAAAGCTGCAATAACGCATGCTTTGTGACTTTTCCTGATTTCACTAGACACTTTTTCTCTTTATTAACTGAGTCAGTAGACAGTTGTTATGTTGTCGTACTGGTTTGATAGACACAAGCGAAAAAGCTGTGCCGTTTTTGTTGACGCTTCGGTCATGCTGGACAC
>JAFTFX010000022.1 GCA_017458225.1 Prevotella sp.
GAGAGACGACCCAGACCGGACTGGTAAAACGCTTGCAAGAGAGATAAACGCTCTTCTTCACTGTAATTCCTTCGACTTTTACTCATAATTGTTACACATTTAATTGGTTATAAATGTGTCTACCTATATCAGTATAAGTCACAAATACCGCCAATTTGTAGTTTACACTTACAAGCAAAAGCGTCGGATAACGCAACATGTAAGGCTATTCTACTAAAAAGAAGCACCCACCGTTGAGGTGAGTGCTTCTTTATCAGTAGAGTTGTGTTCAATCTCGAGAGATTATTCAGCCTTGGGAGCTTCTTCTGCCTCAGCGGCAGGAGCCTCTTCAGCAACGGCTTCGGCTGCGGGTGCCTCCTGTGCAGGAGCCTCGGCGGCCTTTGTAGACTTGCGAGAACGGCGGGTTGCCTTCTTCTTGGTCTCGTTGGTCTTAGCCATTTCGGGATCAAAGTCTACCAGCTCGATGAAGCAGATCTGAGCAGCGTCGCCCTGACGGGTGCCGAGCTTGATGATGCGTGTGTAGCCACCGGGACGGTCGCCTACCTTCTGCGATACTTCGCCGAAGAGCTCCTTGATGGCATCTTTGTTCTGCAGGTAGCTGAATACTACACGACGGCTGTTGGTAGAGTCCTCCTTTGCCTTGGTGATGAGGGGCTCCACGTACTTCTTCAGGGCCTTAGCCTTTGCCACGGTCGTAGTGATTCTTTTGTGCATGATCAGCGAGATGGCCATGTTGGCAAGCATGGACGCGCGATGCGATGCAGTACGACCGAGATGGTTGAATTTTTTATTATGTCTCATTGTTTCTTTTTTCTTATGGGACTTATAGGGCTTATAGGACTATGGTGCCTATAGGCTTACTCCTTGTCCAGTTTATACTTACTGATGTCGGTTCCAAACGACAGATTCAGACTCTCGAGCAAATCATCAAGCTCAGTGAGCGATTTCTTACCGAAGTTGCGGAACTTCAAAAGGTCGGTCTTGTTGTACTGCACGAGATCGCCGAGCGTCTCTACGTCGGCTGCCTTCAGACAGTTCAGTGCACGAACCGAGAGGTTCATGTCAACGAGCTTCGTCTTCAGCAACTGGCGCATGTGGAGCACTTCCTCATCGAACTCCTGGTTGCCCTCGACATCGTTGGTCTCGAGCGTGATCTTCTCGTCGGAGAAGAGCATGAAGTGGTAGATAAGGATCTTGGCTGCCTCTTTCAGAGCGTCCTTCGGGTGAATGGAACCGTCCGTGGTCACTTCCAGCACGAGCTTGTCGTAGTCGGTCTTCTGCTCGACACGATAGGGCTCTACCGAGAACTTGACGTTACGGATGGGGGTGTAAATGGAGTCGATTGCTATTACGTTGACATCGGTGCAGAACTCACGGTTCTCGTCAGAGGGAACATAGCCGCGACCTTTGTTTATCGTAAGATCAATCTGCATTGAAGCTTTTGAGTCGAGATGACAAATCACCAAATCGGGATTTAACACTTCAAATCCGGTCAGATACTTGCCGATGTCACCGGCCTTGAACTCGGTGGAATTCTCAACGGTGATGCTGACTTTCTCGTTCTCGAATTCTTCTACTACTTGCTTGAACCTAACTTGCTTCAGGTTCAAGATAATGTTGGTCACATCTTCCTTTACACCAGGAACGGATGAGAACTCGTGCTCAACACCGGCAATGCGGATGGTGTTGATAGCGTAGCCCTCAAGCGATGAAAGGAGTATGCGGCGCAGGGCGTTGCCGATGGTTACACCGAAGCCCGGCTCCAACGGACGAAATTCGAACTTGCCGAACTTGTCGTTGGCTTCCAACATTACCACTTTATCGGGTTTTTGAAATGCTAATATCGCCATTAATTTAATGATTTTTAGTTCTTAGAGTACAACTCAACGATTAACTGCTCCTTAATGTTCTCGGGAATGTCGGCGCGCTCGGGGCGGTGCAAGAACTTGCCTGCCTTCTGCTGCTCGTCCCACTCAATCCAGGGGTACTTGCTGTGGTTGAAACCTGCCAGTGCCACCTCGATGACCTCGAGAGACTTGGCTTTCTCGCGAACGCCGATGATCTGACCGGGCTTCACGGAATAAGAAGGAATGTTCACTACCTTGCCGTCGACAACGATGTGGCGGTGGCCAACGAGCTGACGGGCGGCTGCACGGGTAGGAGCAAGGCCCAGACGGAATACCACATTGTCGAGACGGCTCTCCAGCAGCTGAAGCAGCACCTCACCGGTGATACCCTCAGCCTTGGCGGCTTTCTCAAACATGATGCGGAACTGGCGCTCAAGCACTCCATAGGTGTACTTGGCTTTCTGCTTCTCTGCCAGCATGACTGCATACTCCGACTGCTTGCGGCGACGGTTCTGGCCATGCTGTCCAGGAGGGAAGTTTCTCCTGGACAAAACTTTGTCCGGTCCGTAGATGGCTTCGCCAAAACGGCGGGCAATTTTAGATTTCGGTCCAATATACTTTGCCATAATTATAAAAAAGTGTTTTTGTTTTTTTACTTATTAGAAATACTAGTCCTACTAGTCATACTAGAGCTACTAGTCTTTTTATTAAACGCGACGGCGCTTCGGGGGACGGCAGCCATTGTGTGGCAGTGGCGTAACGTCGACAATCTCTGTTACCTCGATGCCTGCACCATGCACGGCACGGATGGCCGACTCACGACCGTTACCGGGACCCTTCACGTAGGCCTTCACCTTGCGCAGACCCAGGTCGAAAGCAACCTTTGCGCAATCCTCGGCTGCCATCTGGGCAGCATACGGGGTGTTCTTCTTAGAACCACGGAAGCCCATCTTACCTGCCGACGACCAAGAGATCACCTGACCCTCGTCGTTAGCCAAAGATACGATAATGTTATTGAAAGAACTGTGAACATGAAGCTGGCCAACGGCGTTTACCTTCACGTTTCTCTTCTTAGAAGCGACTGTTTTCTTTGCCATAGTAATTCTTAATTCTTAATTGTTCATCGCGAATGCGAAAACTCTTAATTCTTAACTTTTAATTCTTAACTCTAAAATTACTTCGTGGCCTTCTTCTTGTTTGCAACAGTCTTCTTCTTACCTTTGCGAGTGCGAGCATTGTTCTTCGTGCTCTGGCCACGCACGGGCAGACCATTACGATGACGGACACCACGGTAGCAACCAATATCCATCAGGCGCTTGATGTTCAACTGGATCTCGCTGCGGAGATCACCTTCTACTTTGAATTCAGCGCCGATGATTTCACGGATTTTGGCTGCCTGATCGTCGCTCCACTCGCTGACTTTCAGGTCGCGGCTCACGCCGGCCTTGTCCAAGATCTTTGCTGAACTACTTCGACCAATACCATAGATATAGGTCAATGCGATTTCGCCACGCTTGTTCTGGGGCAAATCTACTCCAACAATTCTTATTGCCATTTGTTGTTTAAATGATGAAAAATAATAAAATAAAAATCGATTTTCTGCTAAAAAGCATGCAAAGGTAAGGAAATAAGACGATATTTCCTACCTTTGTTATGCTTATTTAACATTTTTAACCCTGACGCATCTTGTACTTGGGGTTCTTCTTGTTGATAACGAACAGACGACCCTTACGACGAACGATCTTGCAGTCGGGTGTACGCTTCTTCAATGATGCTCTTGTCTTCATATCGCTTTGTTGTATTGTTTATTTATATCTGAATACGATTCTACCCTTTGTCAGGTCATACGGACTCATTTCTACTTTCACCTTGTCACCGGGCAGGATGCGGATATAGTGCATTCGCATCTTACCGGAGATGTGTGCAATGATCTGCACACCGTTTTCCAGTTCTACGCGGAACATTGCGTTCGAGAGACTCTCGATGATGGTTCCGTCCTGCTCGATAGCGGATTGTTTTGCCATGCTTTAAGTTTAATAAAGTTTTCCTTCTATTGATTCTACTTCTTCGAATGATGATAAGATCTCGGCCTTGCCCCGGCGGATGGCAATGGTGTGCTCAAAGTGGGCGGCAGGCTTGCCGTCGCGTGTGCAGACACTCCAACGGTCGGGTAGGAGATAGATGTCGCGCTTGCCCATGGTAATCATCGGCTCGATGGCGATGCACATACTGGCTTTCAGTTTTGGGCCTTCGCCTCTGCGGCCGTAGTTGGGCACGGGAGGATCTTCGTGCATCTCGCGCCCGATGCCATGGCCTGTGAGCTCATGGACGATACCATAGCCTTTGGCTGAGCAGTGCTTCTCGACGGTGTAGCTGATGTCTCCTACATTTGCTCCCGCCACTGCCACCTCGATGCCCTTGTAGAGCGCTTCCTTGGTGGTTCGAAGCAGCTGTTTTACTTCGTCGGACACTTCGCCTACACAGTAGGTGTAGCAGGAGTCGCCGTTGAAGCCGTTGAGAAGAGTTCCGCAGTCGATGGAGATGATGTCTCCCTCCTTGAGAACGGTTCTCGCGCTGGGTACCCCGTGAACCACTACATCGTTTACCGATGTGCAGATGCTTGCGGGAAACGGCCCTCCGTATGGATTAGGGAACCCCTTGAATGTGGGGATTGCCCCGTTGTCGCGAATGAACTCCTCGGCAATCTTGTCCAACTGGAGGGTCGTTACACCAGGCTTGATATATCTTGCCAATTCGCCAAGCGTACGGCCTACAAGTCGGTTGGCCTGGCGCATCAGTTCGATCTCGTCTTCAGTCTTCAGAAATATGTTCACTTTCGTGCACCTTTTCTCGTCTGTGCCTATGCAAGGCTCATGACTTCTTGAAAACGTTTATTTCTTAATAGGCTGCAACACCGCCACGGCCATGGATGCGGCCAGAGCTGAGCAGACCATCGTAGTGGCGCATCAGCAGGTGGCTCTCAATCTGCTGCAGGGTGTCGAGCACCACACCTACAAGGATGAGCAGTGATGTTCCGCCAAAGAACTGGGAGAAAGCATCCTGTACGTCCAGCAGGCTTGCGAATGCCGGCATGATGGCGATGAAGGCGATGAACAGCGAACCGGGCAGCGTGATGCGCGACATCACCGTGTCGATGTAGTCGGCTGTGTCCTTTCCGGGCTTCACACCAGGAATGAATCCGTTGTTGCGCTTCATGTCCTCAGCCATCTGCGTGGGATTGAGGGTGATAGCCGTGTAGAAATTGGTGAATGCGATTATCAGCAGGGCAAACACCAAGTTGTACATCCAACTGTGGTGATCGAGCATGGCGCGGAGCAGCCAGCTGGCATTCTCCGGATTGGTGTACTGAATGATGGTCAACGGGATGAACATGATTGCCTGGGCAAAGATGATTGGCATCACGTTGGCTGCAAACAGCTTCAAGGGAATGTACTGACGGGCACCGCCATACTGCTTGTTACCGACAATGCGCTTAGCATACTGTACGGGGATCTTGCGGACACCCTGTACCAGAACAATGGCTGCACAAACAACTGCATAAAGAATGATCAGCTCGATGAGGAACATCACGATACCGCCACCGCTGATGGCAGTGAAGCGCGATGTGAGCTCCTGGATGAAGGCCTGTGGCAGGCGTGCCACGATACCGATCATGATGATCATCGAGATACCATTGCCTATACCTTTATCTGTAATGCGCTCACCCAACCAAAGGATGAACATACTTCCTGCGGCGAGGATGACGGTTGCGGGGAACATGAAGACGGGCCAGCTGATGCCTGTTGCCAGGGCAGCACCTGCCTGCATCTTCAGGTTGATCAGGTAGCTCGGTGCCTGAAACAGTAGGATGGCTACTGTCAGGTACCGAGTGTACATGCTGATCTTTTTGCGTCCGCTCTCACCTTCGCGCTGCATCTTCTGGAAATAAGGCACAGCGACAGCAAGAAGCTGCATAACGATAGAAGCCGAGATGTAAGGCATGATTCCAAGTGCAAAGATAGATGCATTGGAAAATGCTCCACCAGAGAACATGTCCAACAGTGACATCAAGCCACCTGCCGTCTGCTTTTGGAGCGTGTCCAGCATGCCGGGGTTGATACCGGGAAGTACGACGAACGAGCCAAAGCGATAGATGGCCACGAACAATACCGTGATGCCAATGCGAGCCCGCAGGTCCTCAACCTTCCAAATGTTCTTCAGTGTCTCTATAAACTTCTTCATGTTAAGCTTAGATTATTGTTGCGTTTCCACCTACTGCTTTAATAGCCTCTTCGGCTTTCTTCGAGAAAGCATTGGCCTCTACTTCCAACTTGGCCTTCAGTTCGCCGTTGCCCAGAATCTTTACCAGCTCCTTGCCGTTGGTCAGGCCAGCGGCTACCAGCTCGTCGATTCCGATCTTGGTGAGGTTCTTCTCTTCAGCAAGCTTCTGAAGAGTTGAGAGGTTCACTGCGAAGTACTCCTTGTGGTTGATGTTCTTAAAGCCGAACTTAGGCAGACGGCGCTGCAGAGGCATCTGACCACCTTCAAAACCAATCTTTCTCTTATAGCCTGAGCGAGCCTTTGCACCCTTGTGACCACGGGTAGAAGTGCCACCGAGACCCGAACCGGGACCGCGACCAATTCTGCGACGTGAGTGGGTAGAACCCTCAGCAGGCTTCAAATTATTCAGTTTCATAATTGAATTCTCTTTTAAAAGTTGATGATTGTTTAGTCAATAACGGCCACCAGATGATGAACCTTGCGAATCATACCACGGATAGCAGGGGTGTCTTCCTTCTCGACCACCTGGGAGATCTTGCGAAGTCCGAGAGCCTCGAGGGTACGCTTCTGGTCAACGGGATAACCGATCTTACTCTTTATCTGCTGAATCTTAATTGTTGCCATAGTCTTTGCCTCCTATTTATCCTCTAAATACTTTGTCCATACTGATACCGCGTGTGCCGGCCACGGTGTAGGCATCGCGCATCTGGCACAGGGCCTCGATGGTGGCCTTCACCAGGTTGTGGGGGTTCGACGAACCCTTCGACTTGGCGAGCACATCCTTAATACCGACACTCTCCAGAACGGCACGCATAGCACCACCGGCCACCAGACCAGTACCTGCTGCGGCGGGCTTCAGGAATACCTGTGCACCACCGAAGTGTGCCTCCATCTCGTGAGGAATGGTACCATTCAACACAGGAACTTTTACAAGGTTCTTCTTAGCTGCCTCTACACCCTTGGCGATGGCGGCGGTAACTTCGCCAGCCTTGCCGAGGCCCCAGCCAATCACACCGTTGCCGTCACCGACAACCACGATGGCTGCGAAAGTAAAAGTGCGACCGCCCTTCGTTACCTTGGTAACACGGTTGATGGCAACCAGTCTGTCTTTCAGTTCTACGTCACTATTTACTCTAACTTTGTTCATTGCCATAATCGTTTAAAAATTAAGTCCACCTTTACGTGCTGCATCAGCGAGCGACTTTACGCGGCCGTGATAGAGATAGCCGTTACGGTCGAAGACAACGGCGGTCACGCCTGCCTCCTTGGCCTTGGCAGCAATCAGCTCACCAACCTTCTCAGCCTGCTGAATCTTCGGCATAGCCTCCAGACCCAGTGAAGATGCTGCTGCGAGTGTTTTACCTTCCAAATCATTAATCACCTGAGCGTAGATCTGCTTGTTGCTGCGGAAGACGCTCATACGGGGACGCTCGGCAGTGCCGAACACGCTCTTGCGAATTCTGTATTTGATCTTAATTCGTCTCTGTTCTTTCTTTGTTGTCATGATAATTAATCTTTAAGCGTTAATTACTTAGCTGAAGCCGACTTACCCGACTTGCGACGGATAACTTCACCCTTGAACAAAATACCCTTTCCTTTGTAAGGCTCAGGCATACGGAAAGAACGGATCTTAGCACAAATCATACCAAGAAGCTGCTTGTCTGCGCTCTCCAGAATAATCTGGGGGTTCTGGTTACGCTCCGACTTCGTCTCAACCTTTACTTCTTTGGGAAGCTGGATGAAAATGGGGTGCGTATAACCGAGCGAGAACTCAATGAGGTTGCCCTGGTTGGATACACGGTAACCGACACCTACGAGCTCCATCTCCTTCTTGTAACCCTCGCTCACACCAACAACCATGTTGTTCACCAGTGCGCGATAGAGACCGTGGAAGGCCTGCTTCTGCTTCTGGTTGACAGGGCTGTTCTCGTCAATCTCGAAGGTCACGTGACCATCTTCGATTTTTACGTTGATTGACTTGTCGACTTTCTGTGAAAGTTCACCCTTGGGGCCTTTAACGGTAACGACACCGTCCTTGTCCTGTGCTACGGTAACACCGGCAGGAATACTAATTGGCAATTTTCCTATTCTTGACATATTCTATCCTCCAATTAATAAACGTAGCAAAGAACCTCACCGCCAATCTTCTGCTGTGCGGCCTCTTTGTCTGTCATTACACCTTTAGACGTAGATAAGATAGCGATACCCAGTCCGTTAATTACTCGCGGCATGTCCTTGTAGCCAGTGTACTTGCGGAGACCTGGCGTTGACACTCTCTTAAGATACTTGATGGCGTTCTCTTTGGTAGCGGGATCATACTTCAAGGCAACCTTGATTGTTCCCTGAGGGCCATCCTCGATGAACTTGTAGTTCAGGATGTAACCTTTCTCGAAGAGGATTTTTGTGATCTCCTTCTTCAAGTTTGAAGCTGGTACTTCTACAACACGGTGATTAGCCATGATTGCATTTCTCAACCTCGTCAGAAAATCTGCTATTGGATCTGTCATAAATTATAAATGTTTAATTAATCGGGACTCCCCCGACAATATTAAAAAATAATGCTCTTTCTTACCAGCTGGCCTTCTTCACTCCAGGGATGAGACCGCTTGAAGCCATCTCACGGAACTGGATACGTGAAAGACCGAACTGACGCATGTATCCCTTGGGACGACCCGTCACCTTGCAACGGTTGTGCAGACGGATGGGGTTGGCGTTACGGGGAATAGCCTGCAGCTTGCGGGCAGCTTCGTAGGCGGCCATAGCACCCTCTTCGGTGTTCACATCAGCCGTAGCGATGATCTTCTTCAGAGCGGCGCGCTTCTCAGCATACTGGGCAACCATTTTGGCGCGCTTGACCTCACGGGCCTTCATTGATTCTTTTGCCATATTCTCTTAGTCTTTTTTAGCGTTCTTGAACGGGAGACCGAAAGCTTTCAGCAGAGCATAGCCCTCTTCGTCGGTCTTGGCCGTCGTTACGAAGGTGATGTTCATGCCCTGGATGCGGTCTACAGAATCGATATTGATCTCAGGGAAGATAATCTGCTCCTGAACGCCGAGGGTGTAGTTGCCACGGCCGTCGAACTTGCTCTCGATACCCTTGAAGTCGCGGATACGGGGCAGTGCGATGCGCACGAGCTTCTCCAGGAACTCGTACATGCGCTCGCGGCGCAGGGTGACCATCACACCGATGGGCATCTTCTTACGCAGCTTGAAGTTGGCGATATCCTTCTTCGAGTAGGTAGCCACGGCCTTCTGACCGCAGATGGCCGTAATCTCGTTGATGGCCACTTCAATGATCTTCTTGTCCTGAGTAGCGTCGCCCAGACCCTGGTTCACGACAATCTTCTTCAGTTCGGGAATCTGCATGGCAGACGTATAGTTGAACTGCTTCTTCAGTGCCGGAGCAATCTGCTCGCGGTACGTTTTCTTTAACTGTGCTGTATTTGCCATTACTTAATCTCCTCCCCTGACTTTTTGGCAACACGAATCACGTTCTTTCCCTCATGCTTGATTGACACACGTGTGGGCTTTCCGCTCTTCGGGTCGATGAGACTCAAATTAGAAATATGGATGGGAGCCTCTACTTTCTCAAAGCCTCCCTGAGGATTCTTGGCGCTCGGCTTCGAGCTCTTGTTGACGAAGTTCACTCCCTCAACAATAGCCTTCTGCTTGTCTACCAAGACCTTCAGCACCTTACCAGTCTTGCCCTTGTCCTCACCGGTCAGAACATAGACGGTATCGTTTTTCTTGATATGTAACTTGCTCATTTTAAACTTTAAACTTTAAACTTTAATATTAAAGTACCTCAGGTGCCAAAGAAACGACCTTCATGTTCACGGCGCGGAGCTCGCGTGCCACGGGGCCGAAGATACGGCTGCCGCGAAGCTCGCCGGCGTTGTTCAGAAGAACGCAAGCGTTGTCGTCGAAGCGGATGTAGGAACCGTCGGCGCGACGGATCTCCTTCTTCGTGCGGACGATCAGAGCCTTCGATACTGCACCCTTTTTCACGTCACTCGTAGGGATGGCGTTCTTGATGGCAACCACAATCACGTCACCTACGCTGGCATAACGGCGGCGGGTTCCACCCAGCACGCGAATGCACAGGGCCTCGCGAGCACCGCTGTTATCAGCTACTGTAAGTCTTGATTCTGTCTGTATCATAATTACTTAGCTTTTTCAACGATTTGTACTAATCTCCAGCGCTTTGTCTTCGACAGAGGGCGGGTTTCCATAATGAGTACGGTATCGCCTACCTGGCACTCATTCTTCTCATCATGTACATGGTACTTCTTCGTCTTCTGGACGAACTTACCATAAATCGGGTGCTTCTCCTTGAACTTGGCAGCGATAACAATGGTTTTATCCATCTTGTTGCTGATCACGACACCCTGTCTTGTCTTTCTTAAATTTCTTGTTTCCATCTGGACCATTGTTATTTGTTAAGTTCTCTCTGACGGAGCTCCGTCTTCATACGTGCGATGTCACGACGTGCAGCCTTAATCAGTGATGGATTCTCCAGCGGAGTGATGCTGTGGTTCAACTTCATGCGGTTGTACTTGTCAACCTCCGTCTCGATGCGCTCTGCCAATTCCTTGGTCTCGAGCTCTTTCAATTCCTTCGTCTTCATACTTAATTAAGCGTTTTTATCGTAGTCACGTCTTACAACAAACTTGGTCTTGACGGGCAGCTTCTGAGCACCGAGGCGCAGTGCCTCCTTGGCGACATCAAAAGGAACGCCCTCAACTTCAAAGAGGATGCGACCAGGTGTTACAGGTGCAACCCATCCTGCGGGATCACCCTTACCTTTACCCATTCGCACGTCAGCAGGCTTGCGAGTGATGGGTTTGTCGGGGAAGATGCGGATCCATACCTGACCTTCACGGTTCATATAACGGTTGATGGCAACACGTGCTGCCTCAATCTGGCGGCTGTCAATCCATTTGGCATCGAGTGTCTTGATGCCGAACGAACCGAATGCCAGCGTCGTACCACGGTGGGCGTTGCCTTTGTTGCCACGTCCGTCCTGCGGTCTTCTATATCTTACTCTCTTAGGTTGTAACATGATAGCTTCTTACTTTAAACAGTTTTACTTCTTCTTATTACGGAACTTGCGGCCATCAGCTCTGTTACCACCGTTTGCACGGCCACTCTGCTTCTCCTGCGAGAAGTTGGGGGCGAGGTCGACCTTACCGTAGATCTCACCACGGCAGATCCATACCTTGATGCCCAGCAGACCAACCTTAGTGAGAGCCTCTGCCTGGCAGAAGTCGATGTCGGCACGGAAGGTGTGCAGCGGTGTGCGGCCTTCCTTGATCATCTCACTGCGGGCAATCTCGGCACCGTTCAGGCGTCCCGAAATCTGAACCTTAATACCTTCAGCACCAGCACGCATCGTGTTGGCAACAGCCTGCTTGATAGCACGGCGATAAGCAATCTTGCCCTCAATCTGGCGGGCGATGTTCGTGGCAACGATTGTTGCGTCCAGCTCTGGACGCTTCACTTCGAAGATGTTGATCTGGATGTCCTTGTCGAAGAGTTTCTTCAACTCGTCCTTCAGGTTGTCGACATCCTGTCCACCCTTACCAATGACGATACCCGGACGTGCCGTGCAGATAGTAATGGTGACCAGCTTCAGTGTGCGCTCGATAACAATCTTCGAGACGCTTGCCTTGGCCAAACGCTCACCCAGGTACTTGCGGATTTTCTGATCCTCTACCAGGTTGTCTCCGAAGTCCTTGCCTCCGAACCAATTTGATTCCCAGCCTCTAACGATACCCAGACGGTTGCTAATTGGATTTACTTTCTGTCCCATTCTATTATTCTTTTACGTCATTAGTTTTAGCGTCAACAAACAGCGTCACGTGGTTCGAGCGCTTGCGGATGCGATAGCCGCGTCCCTGTGGGGCGGGTCTCATGCGCTTCAAAGTAACGCCCTCATCAACGAAGATGCGAGTGATGAACAGCTCGCCGGCCTCGGCCTTGCGATCGTTCTTCTGTTCCCAGTTGGCAATAGCCGAACGGAGAAGCTTCTCCACGTCGGCAGCGGCAGCCTTCTTCGAGAAACGGAGTACGCCAAGAGCGCGGTTAACCTCCATGCCGCGAATCATGTCGACGACATAGCGCATCTTGCGCGGAGAAGAAGGACAGCCTTTCAGCTTTGCAAAATACTGTGTCTTAAGAGCTGCTTTTCTCTCTTCAGCCTTAATATGTTTTCTTGCTCCCATTTTTAATTTTCAATTTTTAATTTTCAATTTTCCCTGGGATTACTTCTTGTTACCGGCGTGTCCACCGAAGCGACGTGTGGGTGCGAACTCACCGAGCTTGTGGCCTACCATGTTCTCAGTAATGTAAACAGGGATAAATTTGTTACCGTTATGAACTGCAACAGTGTGTCCCACGAAATCGGGGGAAATCATTGATGCTCTGGCCCATGTCTTGACGACTGTCTTCTTGCCGCTCTCATTCATGGCGAGAACTTTCTTCTCGAGAGAGACGTTGATGTACGGACCTTTCTTTAATGAACGACTCATAATTTAACTCTTGATTTCTTGTTTACTTCTTGTTAGCTCTTTCAATGATGTACTTGTTTGAAAGCTTCTTCGGTGCGCGTGTCTTCAGACCCTTAGCGTACAGACCCTTGCGTGAACGTGGGTGTCCACCACTCTGACGGCCTTCGCCACCACCCATCGGGTGATCGTGCGGGTTCATCACAACACCGCGGTTGTGCGGACGACGACCCAGCCAGCGTGAGCGGCCAGCCTTACCAGACTGTTCCAGAGCGTGGTCAGAGTTGCCTACGGCACCAACGGTAGCCTTACAAGCAGAGAGAATCTTGCGTGTCTCACCCGAGGGGAGCTTAATCACGCAGTAGTCTCCCTCACGAGAAGTCAACTGAGCAAAATTACCAGCCGAACGAACGAGCAATGCACCCTGACCGGGACGGAGCTCAATGTTGTGAATCACCGTACCTACAGGGATGTTGGCCAGCGGCAGGCTGTTGCCAATCTCAGGCGTAGCCTCGGCTCCCGACATCAGTGTCGTGCCAACTTGCAGTCCATTAGGAGCAATAATGTAACGTTTTTCACCATCTGCGTAGAAGAGCAGAGCGATGCGAGCCGAACGGTTCGGATCGTACTCAATGGTCTTAACTACGGCAGGAACACCATCTTTCTCTCGCTTGAAGTCGATCAGACGATACTTCTTCTTGTGGCCGCCGCCCATGTAGCGGACGGTCATCTTACCGGTGTTGTTTCGGCCACCGGTAGAACGTTTGCCGTAAACGAGAGACTTCTCTGGCACGGATGCAGTAATGTCCTCGAACGTGCCAATAACTTTGTGTCTTTGACCCGGAGTAACGGGCTTTAATTTACGTACTGCCATTTCTTATTAATCGATATTGCTGTAAAAATCAATTTCGTTGCCTTCCTTCAATGTGACGATAGCCTTCTTGAAAGCATTCTTGTGGCCTTTCACAAGGCCTGCCTTCGTGTAGCGCTGGCTGCGCTTTCCGGCGTAACGCATGGTGTTGACTGAGTCAACCTTCACATTGTAAAGAGCCTCGACCTCGTGCTTGATTGCTGTCTTGTCAGCCTCGGGCTTCACAATGAAAGCATACTGGGGACGAGCAGGCTTCTCATACGTGTAGATGGTCTTCTCTTTTGTCTCGTCAGCCTTGCCGCTGCGCTTCACGACGTAAGAGAGCTTCTCCTCTACAGCATGGTTCTTCTCAATAGTCTTCTGGCTGCGGGCGCGGAGCTTCTTGGCAGCCGAAGTCTTCTCTGTGATCTTGGTCGCTTTCTCAGTGACCAGGGGCTTGATGATAAATGCCATATCTATAGTCTCCTTTTACTTGTTTAAGATACCGTCGATCACTGCCAGCGACTTCTCGGCAATCACCAGCACGTCAGCGTTCAATACCTTGTAGGTGTTGATCGTGGCTGCCTCCATCACCTCGGTGCGCTGCAAGTTGCGAGCCGACAAATATACGTTTTTGTTTGTTTCGGGCAAAACAAAGAGCAACTTCTTACCGTCGACTTTCAGATTTTTAGCAATATTTACCATTTCTTTGGTCTTTGGAGCCTCGAAGTTGAAGTCCTCAACCACCAATATTGCATTTTCCTGAGCCTTGTAAGAGAGAGCCGATTTGCGAGCCAGCTGCTTCACCTTCTTGTTCAGCTTGAAGCTGTAGTCACGGGGTGTCGGACCGAACACGCGGCCACCACCACGCAGCAGGGGTGAGTTGATGTCGCCATGACGAGCACCGCCGCCGCCCTTCTGGCGACCGAGCTTGCGGGTAGAACCGCTAATCTCGCTGCGCTCCTTCGACTTGGCATTGCCCTGACGCTGGTTGGCCATATACTGCTTCACGTCGAGATAGATCACGTGGTCATTAGGCTCAACACCAAAGATAGCCTCATTCAGAGTTACCTTTCTTCCGGTCTCCTGACCGTTGATATTCAATACACTAACTTCCATTTTCTTACTTCTCGATTAAAAGAGTTGAACCATTGCATCCGGCGCAGCTGCCCTTCACAAGCAGAAGGTTGTGCTCGGGGATAACCTTTAATACTTTCAAGTTCTGCGTTGTCACGCGGTCGCCGCCCATGTGGCCACCCATGCGCATTCCCTTGAACACCTTAGCGGGGTAAGAGCAGGCACCGATAGAACCCGGCTTGCGCAGACGGTCGTCCTGACCGTGAGTGCTCTGGCCTACGCCACCGAAACCATGGCGCTTCACAACGCCCTGGAAACCCTTACCTTTCGAAGTTCCTACAACGTCTACGAACTCTGCATCAGCGAAGAGCTCTACGGTGAGCGTGTCACCCAGGTTGTAGTCCTCGTCAAACTTGAACTCGGCCAAGTGGGCCTTCGGTGTTGTGCCGGCCTTCTTGAACACGCCCATCATGGGCTTCGTTGTGTTCTTCTCCTTTGCCTCGCCAAAACCCAGCTGAACGGCCTTGTAGCCGTCCTTCTCTACGGTCTTGACCTGGGTGACAACACAAGGACCAACTTCGATAACAGTGCACGGTACATTCTTACCGTCGGCACTGAAAACGGATGTCATTCCGATTTTTCTTCCAATCAATCCTGGCATTTCAGTTTTAAATTTAAATAATAAATAATGTGTAACTTTGTTTTGTTTCTTTTTAAGTGGCGCTCAACCCGATGCTCATAAACACACTTAAAAAGGCGGCACTTGCTGCTTCTTGTTTGAAGGCTAAGTTGCTCTTTTCTAGCGTATTGTTAGCACGCGGGCCAGCGCAATACTTATTTTGCGGCTGCAAAGGTACATATATTATTCTATATAATCAATACTGTGATATGGATATTTATAGTTATTTAACATACTTCATCTTTTTTAAGTTTTTCCTTTTGCCATCTGTTTTTATGGTCGAAAAAACTTTTTGCCAAATTTGCATACACTTCTGTCACTAAGGACATGTCTCCCTACATGTCTCCCCCTATGTCTCCCCCCATGTCTCTCCACATGTCTACCTACATGTCTAACTACATCAGGTATTGCAGAAGTGAAATAAAAGTTGTAACTTTGCAGCGCATTTCACCAAGAGAGGTGAGGAGGCTCGCTCTGATAAACGTCAAGTTCTGCTCTGATTCGCGTCAGATTCCGCTCTGATTCGCGTCAGATTCCGCTCTGATTTGCGTCAGATTGCGGTGAGATATGACGCAGATTGCAGTGAGATTCAATAGCGATTGCAGCGAGAAATGACGCAGATTGCAGCGAGATTTGCTATTAATTGCAACATATTTAACCATAAAAACACACAAAGAGACATGAAAAAAACACAACAATCACTCCGTCAGTGGAGAAAAGAAAAAAGTATGGTGGCCCTACTGGCTGAGCAGTTCGAACAGAAAGAGCACCAGGTGGGTAGGGAAACAAAACAGTTGATGAACTATCTGGAAGAGCACTATCGCTTCCGCTACAACACCATCATGGGCTATTGCGAGTATCACCTCGCCGGCGAGACCGTCTGGAGACCCGTCGACGAGCGAGTGGAGAACACGCTGGCCATGGAGGCGCGTATGGCAGGTGTCAACATCTGGGGCACCGATGTAAAACGCTATCTCGGCTCACTCAGGGTGAAGGACTACCACCCCGTCAGGGCTTTCCTGGACAGCGTGCGCGGCACGTGGGACGGGCGCGACCACATTGGTCGCTTGGCGGCCACCGTTGACTGTCGTTGTCAGCAGTGGCCACGGTGGCTGCGCACGTGGCTGCTGGGCGTGGTGGCCCAGTGGATGGGGCTGAACCGCCAGTATGGCAACAGCGTGGTGCCGCTGCTCATCTCTGGGCAGGGCTTTGGCAAGTCCACGTTCTGCCGACAGTTGCTGCCTGCCGAGTTGCGCTGGGGCTATACCGACAGTTTGCTGCTGGGCGAGAAGAAGCAGGTGTTGCTGGCCATGAGTCAGATGCTGCTGATCAATCTGGATGAGTTCAACCAGATATCGCGCAAAGTGCAGGAGGGCTTTCTGAAGAATATGCTGCAGTTGCCGGTCGTCATGGCGCGACGGCCCTATGGCAAGCATGTAGAGGAATTGCCGCGCATGGCCTCGTTCATAGCCACGACGAACATGCGCGACGTGCTGGCCGATATTTCCGGCAACCGCCGTTTCATGGCCATAGAGCTGATGGGCCCCATTGATACGCAGGCCATGCCTGACCCGCGACAGCTCTATGCCCAGGTCTTGGATGCGCTGGAACGGGGCGAGCGCTACTGGTTCGACGATCAAGACACACAGGCGCTGATGGAACATAACGAGCAGTATGAGCAGCAGTCGCCTGCCGAGCAGATCTTCCATGAGTGTTTCGCCCCTGCAGCCACTGAGGCCGATGGACAGTGGATGACGGCAGCCACCATTTTCAGTGAGTTGCGCAAACAGGCAGGTGCGGCGATACCCACCACCGCGCTGGCCACCTTTGGTCGGGTGCTGGCCCATGTTGATGGCTTGCAGCACAGGCGCAGCTGCCACGGCAGTGAGTATCTGGTGACAGCAGTGTATGCAAAAACGCCGAAAATAAAAATGGCGGAAAATGAATAGATTTTCCAGTAGGCGGAAAACTGCGGACTTTCAAACCCATCAGGCGGCAGCATCCCAACGATGCTGCCGCTTGGAAATTTGGATTGTTGTTCTGATTAGATAATACTACTTAGTGTTTTCAATTAGGCGCAATCCTTGACGACGATAAAAGGGAAATTTTGTGTCTGAACTAACCAATGTCATCTTGTGAGATATTGCTTGCGCAATGATGATGTGGTCGAAAGGATCTTTGTGCTCCTGAAGCTCGTTAATTTGGAGCGATGCCAATGTGCGTATGACATTTATATCAGTATTGTCTATTTCTACTGAAGGGTCATTTAGTACAAAGGAGATCATTTCGGCCTCAGTCTTCCATATGTTTGACAATAGTTTCTTAGTTCTGAAAGCTGTTACCAATTCTTGTAGGCTTACAATACTCAAATATTTCAGATTTTCTGGATCTTCGAGGTATGCACAAACATCTTTGGTTAATGACTGTCGGTCGTTAACCATATAAACATAAATATTAGTGTCGAGTAAGAGTCGCATTAATCTAAAACGATAGGGTCAGTAATCGTGATACTTCCTTGAGTCGCTTCATAATACTCCCAAAACTCCTTTATCTTTTCTTCATTCTGTTGTGGGTTGTTCATATGCTGTTTTTTTTTATTCGACGGCAAAAATACAACTTATTTCTTAAACCGTCAAATTTTCCCCTGTTTTTTTGCCGATAGGTGGAAAATGGCTGACTTTAATACGGCGAATTTTCAAACCCATCAGGCGGCAGCACCGCTGGGATACTGCCGCCTGGAAAGTTGGATTGTTGTTCAGAGCGGGGGAGGTTAGTCCTCGTCGTCCCAGAAACCGCTACGGCCGAGTTGCGTGTCGCCGCCTTCTGGATTGTAAGTCCCCTTGTCTCCGCCACCGTATGACGTGTCTTGCATCAGAGATGAAACATTAAGGACCACTTCAAAAAGTGTGGGTTGAATATATTTCTTTTTCATTGTTGTCTGTTATTTATTTGAAAATTACTTTTTTTCCGTTTACGATATACATACCTTTCGAGGGCTTGTTCACTTGCTGTCCATTCAGGTTGAACACCTTTGCCTCTCTGGTAGCTTTACTTTCTATCTCAGCAATGCCCGTTGTCTCTTCATCGCTGAAGATAAAGGCTATGCGGCTACCGTTAGATTCCTTCTTCAGAGCAGTTTCGGAGTGCAGATAGGCTTTCCCTGCTCCTGATGTAGTTGCCGAAGCAACATTGTAGAAACCAACACCGTTACTTCCGTTTGCTAAAATATAGTTGTACGAGCCTGTGGTAGATGCAGCAACTGCAGTTGAAGACAATGTGCCTACCATGAGGTTTCCATCAATGGCATCAGCAGATGGAATGACGGGAATAGAATAGGTATCTGCATCGCCTTTTATCACGATGCCTTCTTCTGCAGGTATTTCGTAGATGCGAGTAAACAGCACAGTGTTGTCGCCATCGAGTGAAGCCTTATATGCTTTTACTGTCTGGTGAGTAAAGTCAAGTGCAGAAGAATGGCAGAATGTGGCTAAGCCTGCAGCTGATACCGTAACAGAAACGGTAGGAAGTTTCTTGAGAGAGAACCCTTTTACGGTAGAACGGCCGCTGCGGCCTGCTACGGTAAGCTCATAGTTTCCTGCAGCACCCGTCTTAAAGCGGAATGTCTCATTTTTGTAGTTTGCGTCAGTACCTTTATAATTTCCTGTATTACCATCGTAGTTCGTGGCTGCCAGACCTTCGCTTGCGTCGTTGAGAACTGAAACTGTTCCGCCGCCATCTTCATTGCTGCTGTCCCATCCTGCATGACGGAACTTCAGTTCATAGACCGTGTTTGCCTTCAGAGGCATCTCAAATCCCGTGGTGCCACCGTAAGTAATGCTTGAAGCACTAGTGACACACACATAGTTACTTTCTTGGCCAACCCATTCGCTATGAGTCCAACCAATGGAACTAATGTCTGCCACGAAGTTGCCACTATTGCTGATGGCATTTACACTGCCATCATTGGGCTGACAGTTAGTAATGGCAGAATGAAGTGTGGCAGAAGAGCCTGCAGCCACCTTGTCAGCGTCGACTGCATCTTCAGTATAGAATGCCTTGACTGCGGCAGTATTATAGGGGGCGTATTCACCATCTTCAAAGCCTAGTGTGTAGCTGCCAGGTAGCACATTTGTCAATAAGGTCTGATAGAGCGTGTTGGCAGCAGTCGTTGCTCCAGCGGCAGTTGTTGAACTACTATTCCATGCAGTTGTGGCATCTGTGTGAGCGGCACTGATATTATCAGCAGTCGCAATTGCGGAAGTCAAACGGTTCCATGCCGTGACTGTTGCTGCTGCAGTAAAGGTCGTAGTAGCACTTATTAATGCGTCCTTGGCAGCATCAATTGCGTCAGCATCTGACTTGTCAAGACTTCCGTCAGCGTCAATGGCTGCAAGAAGGTCTGCCTTCTCTTGTCCTTTTACATTGGAGTATGTGGAATTGTCGCGAGCCAAGGTGGCATTATTCATTGCTATATTGTAGGCAATCAGCGAAATGTTAGCCTCGTTATCGGTAAGCACAGATGCATCACAGAAGCTCACCCACATGTGTTCTGTTGTCGCAACAGCGTTGACGGATACGTTGACGGTTGCAGCAGATGGTAAAGTGAATTTCACAAATCGCCATTCCCAACCATTTCCACCGTTTGTTTGCAAGTTGGCTCCGCTATTGTCTCTCGTGTTGCAGAAAGTGTCATTGGGATCGAAACTTGTTGCACCGCTAGTGGTAATGCCTAATCCACGGTCACCACGTGGGAAATCGCTTACTGAACCAAGTGTTGTTTCATCTTGCTTCGCAACAAGGCTTAAAGTTACACCATCGCTGTTAGCTTGACGACCTGCTACTTTAAATACATAATTGCCTGCAGGCAGCTCGAGGTTTTGTTCGTATTTAATAGTCCAAGAACCTGTTCCCCAAGCCTCGCTCGATTGCTCCAAATATGGGTTGGCTTCACCACTCCAGTGTTGTGCACTAAGAGAGCCCGTAGGGCCTGTTGTAGTCCATTCACCAAGTGAAACACCATGAGCATAGGTTGTGCTTACATAAGTGTATTCAGCAACTTTCAAGTTCTGAGTGCTTGTCAATGCTGTCGCGGCAGTAGTAGAAGATGTCGCAGCATACGAACTTGCGTCTATTCCCAATGATGTCGCTTTCGTGATTTCATTTGCCAAAGCATCATAATTGGTTTTAGCTGCAGTGAAAGCGTCAATGGCATTCCGTAGTTCATTGTTTGCAGTAGTCCAGCCTGCTACAGATTCTGTCGGAGTCACACTTTTCTTTGTGCTCAATGTAGTCCTTTCAGAGCCTGTAATATTTTCATAGATAGAATTTGCTAAGAGAGCAGTTGCTGTTGATTGTCTGGCACTAAATGAGCTCTTAAGCTCAGTTAGAAGTGGTTCGACACCAAGATAGGTTAATTTAAAATCATCGAACTGCATGAATTTGGTGGAATGAATACCAATTTCAGCATTACCACCTCCAACGATAGAAAAACGGGCTGTTAGTGTCTGCCAGTTAGCAGAACCATTCCAAGGTGTTTTAATATCTGATACATCAAAGGGAGCTGAATACGAGGTTTCTCCACTTACTTTTGCATATGTACATATATCGTTAGATGCTGATGTTTCTGTTCTTGCAGATGCACTGACTTCATATAATCCCTCGGGAAGATTTGTAATCGTTTGATATACCTTGAATTCTTGAGGGGTACCAGCCCAAGTTTCAAAAGCTTTATTACCATCAGCAGGATTATCAGTAATGTCTCGAATATTACTCCATCCCGTTTGTTTAATTAAGTAAGTCCAGCCTGTTGCGTATTTATGGCCATCGGCATTTTGTTCAATCGAACTTGAGGCATCTTTTGTGCCAGTATAAGTACCAGCTTCGAAAGAAGGATTAATAATCAGTTCTGTTAATTCAATGTCATCCTCTAATACCTTAACCAAGGTCATCGGACCTACAACGCACCAAGAGCAATAAGTATTAATAGAGCCATTTACACCGACATTAATTGTTTGCTTTGAGTCTAATGTGAATTCTAAAGTGTTTAGGAAAGCCTCTTTGTTAAATGCATCGGCTGCTTTTTTGGCGTCATTATTTCCATCATAACTATTGAGCCCTCCAGATTCTAGGCCTACTAAACCAGTGGTCTCACTTCCTGCTATTAATGAAGCTTTTGAAGTGCCATTTCCATCACCTTCTCGATAAAATCCGTAGGCTGAAAGCCGATAGGTGCCTGAAGTTAAGGTCACTGGTTGTGTAATAGAAAACTCTTGTGTCGAACCAATGGAAGTTCCTGGATTTGCAGACCAAGAATGATAAAATTCAATCATGGGAACTTCTCCATCCGTGATATGTCCATAATTGTTTCCTACATTAGTCTTGGTAATAGTCCATCCTGATGTAGAAGATAAGTTTGCGTCAATAAGGCGAGTAGATGTTATGTCAATTGTAACATCATCAGCCCACGCCAAATTGCCCCCCCCAGTAAGCATAGTGAGGGCTGTTAATAAAAATAATTTTAGTTTTCTCATAAAATTGTTATTTAGTTAGTTTACGATAATTGTCTTCTCTACTTCGTTATAATATATAATATGGTGTAGTAGTTCAGTGAATCACACGGCCTCACGGCTTCAAACTGCAAAGGTATGAAATAACTTAGCAGGGTGATAAAAACAAGATGCCAATTAAAGATGATTATGCTTGTTTTGTATTTATTAACACATTGTATGCGCCTCCAAACTGCTTAGTAAAATACGTATCAAATACAAAACAATAACATTTTTAGCCATTTATTTTGTCTTTTCGCTGAAAAAGCGTACTTTTGTAGCCATATTTATATATAAATAATGTAATTCTTATATTATGGCAACACCTGTAGCATTCAAGTACGCCCCGATGTTTCAGCTGGGCGAAGACAAAACCGAGTATAGACTATTGACGAAAGACGGCGTGAGCGTCGCCCAGTTCGAAGGCAAGGAAATCGTGAAAGTGTCGAAAGAGGCACTCACACTGTTGGCCCAGCAGGCCTTCCACGATGTGGAGTTCATGCTGCGCCGCGAGCACAACCTGCAGGTGGCTGCCATACTGAACGACCCCGAGGCATCGGAGAACGACAAATATGTGGCCCTGCAGTTCCTGCGCAATGCCGACGTGGCTGCCAAGGGCGTGCTGCCCTTCTGCCAGGACACGGGCACGGCTATCATCCACGGCGAGAAAGGTCAGCAGGTGTGGACGGGCTTCGAAGACGAGGAGGCGCTGAGCCTGGGTGTCTATAACACGTTCACGCAGGACAACCTGCGCTATTCGCAGAATGCACCGCTGAACATGTACGACGAGGTGAACACCCGTTGCAACCTGCCGGCACAGATTGATATTGAGGCCACCGAGGGTGCCGAGTATCGTTTCGTGATGGTGGCTAAGGGTGGCGGCTCGGCCAACAAGACTTATTTCTACCCCATGACCAAGGCTACCATCCAGAACGAGGGCACGCTGCTGCCGTTCCTGGTGGAGAAAATGAAGAGCCTCGGCACAGCTGCTTGTCCGCCTTACCACATCGCCTTCGTGATCGGCGGCACCTCGGCTGAGAAAAACCTGCTCACGGTGAAGCTCGCCTCCATCAAATACTATGACTCGCTGCCTACCACGGGCGACGAGACGGGCCGCGCTTTCCGCGACATTGATCTGGAGAACAAACTGCTGGAAGAGGCTCACAAGATTGGTCTCGGTGCACAGTTCGGCGGCAAGGCTCTGGCTCACGACATCCGTGTGGTGCGCCTGCCCCGTCACGGTGCCTCTTGCCCCATCGGCATGGGCGTGAGCTGTTCGGCCGACCGCAACATCAAGGCAAAGATTAATCGCGACGGTATCTGGCTGGAGAAGATGGACTCGAACCCCTGCGAGCTGATTCCTGCTGAATATGCCAAGCCCGGCGAGGGTGGCAAGGGCATTGGGATAGACCTGAACCAAGGCATTGATGCCGTGCGTAAGGAACTGACGAAGTATCCTGTCTCTACCCGTGTTAACCTGAAGGGCACCATCATCGTGGCTCGCGATATTGCCCATGCCAAGCTGAAGGCACGTCTGGATGCAGGCGAGGGCATGCCCGAATACTTCAAGAAATATCCCGTGCTCTATGCTGGTCCTGCTAAGACTCCAGAGGGCTATCCCTGTGGCTCGATGGGCCCGACGACAGCCAACCGCATGGACCCCTACGTAGACGAGTTCCAGGACAATGGCGCTTCGCTGGTGATGATTGCCAAGGGCAACCGCAGCGACGTGGTCACTCAGGCCTGCCAGAAGCATGGCGGCTTCTATCTGGGCACCATCGGTGGTGTGGCTGCTGTGCTGAGCCAGTCGAGCATCAAGTCGATTGAGTGCGTGGAATATCCCGAGTTGGGCATGGAGGCCATTTGGAAGATTGACGTTGAAGGCTTCCCTGCCTTTATCCTCGTCGACGATAAGGGCAACGACTTCTTCAAGCAGCTGAAGCCGTGGGCACCGTGTAAGAATTGAGTTTTGAGGATTGCGATTTGAAAAATCAGAATGAACAAAATTCTTTCATTATTCTGTCTGGCCCTCCTGCCGTTTACGGCTGTAGCACAAGATGATTTCGTGGTGAGGCATGAGGGCTGCCTGCCAGATGTGGAACCGACGGCTGCCGATGGGACGCTGCTTGCCCCAGCCAAGCGTGGGTTGCCGGCCATCATCAACCAGTGGGATCCCAACCGTGTTTATCATCAGCTGGTCATCCTGGTCTCGTTTGCCGGCGACTCAGTGGAGTTCAGTCGTGAAGATCCAAAGGCAGCCTATGATGCCATCTTCAATCAACCCGGCTATAACGAGCGCAAAGGCCCCGGCTGCATGGCCGACTACTTCCGTGAGCAGTCGGGCGGAATGTTCAATGTGCAGTTCGATGTCTATGGTCCTTACAAGGTGAGCCAGAAGGCACAGCCCACTGAAAAGCCGACCGCCAATACAAGGAATTACGGAAAAGCTGCGCTGATGGAGGCTACGAACATGCTCCTGCAGGAACATCCCGACATAGACTTCTCGCAATATGACTGGAATGGTAATCACAGTGTCAACCAGGTGATGTACATCTGTGCTGGCTATGCAGGAAATGTCAGTGCAGACATTGCCTATGGATATATCTGGCCCAACACGTCGACTTTCACTACCATCACCACCCCTGATGGCTACAAGATTTCAGATTATACTGCAAGTGCCGAGCTGTGGCCCAACAATGCTTCGTGTGGCATAGGCACCATCTGTCATGAGTACACCCACAGTCTGGGTCTGCCCGATGTGTATCCTACATCGTCTTCGGCCGGTTTCTCAGTGCTTGACGAGTGGGACCTGATGGACGGTGGCAACTTCACTAACTATGGATGGTGTCCCCCTAACTATACACCATTGGAGAAGATGTTGTTGGGATGGATTACACCTGTGGAACTGACGGAACCTTCAACGGTTAAAGACCTGCAGCCTTCGACTGATGGCGGCGACATCTACCGCATCAAGCATACCGACAATGAGTGGCTGCTTCTGGAGAACCGTCAGCAGCGCGGATGGGATGCCGGCGCACCTGGTCATGGCTTAGTAATCTACCATGTGAACTATGAGGCCTCACGCTGGGCAGGCAACACCATCAACAATAATGCTTCGCAGCGCGGCTATTCGCTGATGGCAGCCGATAATAGGAACTATGATGCGTGGGGTAGCTATATGGATACCAATAAACTAAGTACTTATGTCAACAGTGGCCACATGAACAGTCGTTACCTGAGCACTGCACCCTATCCCTATGTAGATGGGGCGGCTGTCAAGGATTCTCTGACCGACAGTTCCGTGCCAGCCACTCAGATGTATAATAAGAATGCTGCAGGCAATACACTGCTGGGCATGCCCATCACAGATATTCAGCAGGCAGCTGACGGCACCGTGTCGTTCGACTTCATGGGCGGCGGCACACTCTTGTCGGTCCGCGAGGTGGCATCGCCTTCTGTTCGCCAGTCGGTTGCCGTCTACGACCTGAACGGTCGTCAGCAGCAGAGCCTGTCAGGACGCAAGGGCATCTACCTTGTCCGTCAGGCCGATGGAACAATCAGGAAAGTGCTTAAATAAACTTTATATTTATTTTTTCAAAACAAACACAATTATGAGAGTTATTATTGAACCGAATTATGATTTGATGTCACAGTGGGCAGCAAATTATGTGGTGGAGCGTATCAACGCTGCTAAGCCGACGAAAGAGAAGCCCTTTGTGCTGGGCCTGCCTACAGGCTCAAGCCCCATCGGCATGTATCGTGGCTTGGTGAAAGCCTATCAGGAAGGACGTGTGTCGTTCAAGAACGTGCTAACGTTCAACATGGACGAGTATGTCGGCCTGCCCGAAGAGCATCCTGAGAGCTATCACTCGTTCATGTTCACCAACCTGTTCAACCACATTGACTGTCCGAAAGAGAACATTCATATCCTGAACGGCAACGCTCCTGATCTGGCTGCTGAGTGCGCACACTACGAGCAGATGATTGAGGAAGCCGGCGGCATCGACCTGTTCCTCGGCGGCATTGGCCCTGACGGCCATATCGCCTTCAACGAACCGGGTTCAAGCCTGTCGAGCCGTACCCGTCAAAAGACCCTCACCACCGATACCATTATCGCCAACAGCCGTTTCTTCGAGAACGACATCAACAAGGTGCCCAAGACGGCGCTGACCGTAGGCGTAGGTACTGTGATGGCAGCCAAGGAAGTGATGATTCTGGTGAACGGACATGCTAAGTGCCGCGCTCTGCAGGCTGCTGTTGAAGGCAGCGTCAACCACATGTGGACCATCTCGGCACTGCAGATGCACCAGCATGGCATCATTGTGGCCGACGATGCTGCCTGCGAAGAGCTGAAGGTGGGCACCTATCGCTACTTCAAGGATATTGAGCGTAACAACCTGCTCTAAAATCTGAATTCTAAACTCTTAACTTTAATAAGTATGTATTCCCCCTACTTCGAGCCCGAACTCGAAACCATGTCGAGAGACCAGCTGGAGGCGCTGCAGTTGGAGCGTTTGCAAAAGACCGTACGCCACTGCATGAACTCTGAGTTCTACCAAGCGCGTTTCAAGGAACTGGGCATCACGCCCGATGATATCCGTACGCTCGACGATGTCAGGAAATTGCCTTTCACCACCAAGGAAGATCTGCGCAACCACTATCCTTTCGGACTGGCCTCCGTGCCTCTGAAAGACTGTGTGCGCCTGCACTCTTCGAGTGGCACCACGGGCAATCCCACCGTTGTGCTCCACACCCAGCGCGATCTTGACGAATGGGCCAAGGCCGTAGCACGCTGTCTGTGGATGGTCGGTTCGCGTCCTGAGGACGTGTTCCAAAACTCGGCAGGCTATGGCATGTTTACGGCTGGTCTGGGCTTCCAGTATGGTGCTGAGCGGGTGGGAATGCTTACGGTTCCAGCTGCCGCCGGTAATACCAAGCGGCAGATTAAGTTTATTCGCGACTTCGGCACCACCGTGCTTCACGCCATCCCCTCGTATGCCTCACGTGTCTACGAGGTGATGCGTGAAGAGGGTGTCGACCCGCGTCGCGATACCAAACTGCGCGTGCTCTGCATAGGTGCCGAGCCGCATAGTGAGGAACAGCGTCAGCGCATCGAGCAGCAACTCGGCGTGAAGGCCTACAACTCATACGGCATCTCGGAGATGATGGGGCCGGGGGTGGCCTTCGAGTGCCAGGAACAAAACGGACTGCACATCTGGGAAGACTATTTCATTGTGGAGATTATCGACCCTGTGACCCTTGAGCCCGTGCCCGACGGACAGTTGGGCGAGCTTGTGCTGACCACCATCAACCGCGAGGGCATGCCCCTGTTGCGCTATCGCACACGCGACCTCACTCGCATCCTGCCCGGCGACTGCCCCTGCGGCCGCCACCACAAGCGTCTGGCCCGTCTGCAAGGCCGCAGCGACGACATGATGATTCTGAAGGGTGTCAACATCTTCCCCATCCAGATTGAGAAGATTCTGCTGGGCTTCCCCGAGCTGGGCACTGACTATCTCATCACGCTGGAGACCGTTGATGGCGGCGACATTATGAGCATCGACGTTGAACTGGCCCGTTTGGACAGCGACGACTACACACAGTTGCAAGCACTCACCAAGGAAATCACCCGTCAGCTGAAGGATGAAATTCTGGTTACGCCCAAAGTGCGTCTGGTCAAGAAAGGCTCCCTGGGAGCCAGCGACGAGAAAAAGGCCGTCCGCGTTCGCGACCTACGCAAGTGTTTTTGAAACGAAATTTCGCAGTAATTAATTACTAATACATTATATATATTATAGAAAAGCATTATGGCAAAGAAAGCATTACTGATGATTCTCGACGGATGGGGAATCGGACAGCACGGCAAAGGCGACGTGATCTACAATACGCCTACTCCTTATCTTGACTATCTGACAGCCGTTTCGGCTCACTCGCAGCTGCAGGCTTCGGGCGAGGACGTGGGTCTGCCCGACGGACAGATGGGCAATTCAGAGGTGGGCCACCTCAATATCGGTGCCGGTCGCATCGTCTATCAGGATCTGGTGAAGATTAACCGTGCCTGCAAGGACAACTCTATCGTAGAGAACCCACAGGTGAAGGCCGCCTATACATACGCCAAGGAGAACGGCAAGAAGCTGCACCTGATGGGCTTGTGCTCCGATGGTGGCGTGCACTCCAGCCTTGACCACCTGTTCAAACTCATCGAGGTGGGCCGTCACTATGGTCTGAAGAACCAGACCTTCATCCACTGCTTCATGGACGGTCGCGACACCGACCCGAAGAGCGGCAAGGGCTTCATTGAGCAGGTCACAAAGGTGTGTGCCGACAACGACGCAGCCATTGCCAGCATCGTGGGCCGCTTCTATGCTATGGATCGCGACAAACGTTGGGAGCGCGTGAAGGAAGGCTACGACCTCATTGTGAATGGCACCGGCAAGCAGGCCACCGACATGGTGCAGGCCATGCAGGAAAGCTATGACGAGGGCGTGACCGACGAGTTCATCAAGCCCATCCACAACGCCTCGGTAAACGGCTGCATCGAGGAGGGCGACGTGGTCATCTTCATCAACTTCCGTAACGACCGTGCCAAGGAGCTCACCGTGGCGCTCACACAGCAGGACATGCCTGAACAGGGCATGAAGACCATCCCCGGCCTGCAGTACTATTGCATGACCCCCTACGATGCCAACTTCAAGGGCGTTCATATCCTCTTCCCCAAAGAGAATGTGGAGAACACGCTGGGCGAGTATCTCTCACAGCAGGGCAAGAAGCAGCTGCATACCGCTGAGACCGAGAAGTACGCCCACGTGACGTTCTTCTTCAACGGCGGTCGCGAGGCTCCCTATGAGAACGAGGACCGCATCTTGGTTGCCTCGCCGAAGGTGGCCACCTACGACCTGAAGCCTGAAATGTCGGCCTACGAGGTGAAGGACAAGCTGGTCAGTGCCATTGGTACCCAGCAGTATGACTTCATCGTAGTGAACTTCGCCAATGGCGACATGGTGGGCCATACAGGTGTCTACAACGCCATTGCCAAGGCCGTCTGGGCCGTTGACAACTGCGTGCGCGAGGTTATCGAGGCTGCCAAGAAGAACGGCTACGAGGCCATCATCATTGCCGACCACGGCAATGCCGACAACGCCATCAACCCCGACGGCACGCCCAATACGGCTCACTCGCTGAACCCCGTGCCCTTCATCTACGTCACCGACAACAACTCGGCTACCGTCAAGGACGGTCGTCTGGCCGACGTGGCACCCTCCATCCTCCACATCATGGGCTTGGAGCAGCCAAAGGATATGACGGGCGAATGCCTGATCTGTGACTAAGCACGCTTTTTTGGCATAAAGTAATAGTGAGAGACAAGACCTTCTTGCGCTCTCACTATTTTTTGTTGGCGGTTATACGTATGATGAATAGAGATAACGTCTGCATTTCATAAAACACGAAACGTAAAATATGAAAACATGATTTTGGCAGAGCGATAGGAAAAGTAAATTCTCTGTATTTTTCCTCCGAATCGCTTGGCGGTTCGAATTTTTCGGACTGAGCCCTATAATGCTAGTGGCATCCGCGTTCCCGTAGCTCTCTCCCGTCAGGGTAGTGATGTCATGCTCCCTCTTTCTGCAATCCCCTCTGGAGTATATGTTCTCAGTGTCAATGGCCGTACTTCTAAATTCACAAAGCCATGAAGAAATTGTTTCTATGTTTGCAGTTTGTCATGGCTGTTGTAACAGGCAAGGGCCAAACCATTGGTGAAGCCTTCTATATCTATCGCAACGACGGTCAGTTCAATGCCTTTTTCCGTGATGAAGTAGATAGTATAACCTATTCCAACTACGATGCCGACAGCGTGTTCTACGACGAGGTTGTGATGCAGGTGGTATATTCTGCTGACAGTGTATATCGCATACCCTTAGCAGTTGTTGACAGTGTGGCCTTTGTCACACCCGAGACAAAATATAAGTCTGGAGTTGTTAAGCTTGAAGGATTACTGCGTGAGCATTTGATATTGGTGATGGGTGATACAATTCGTTTCGATTTGTCAACACCGATGAGTATCGTTCCCCATGTAGGGGATAAGTTGGCGACACTTGAAATGAGTGAGTTCTCATTAACAGGGAGTATGGTCGCTTCTTTAAGGTTAGCTGCGTGGGACATCATACCCTGACAGAGCATTTCGGCGCTACAGGTAAGTTGTCATGGAAAAGAGATTTTGGAATAAATATTCCTATAGGAGGGGTGCCTGTATGTCCATATCTCCAATTCTTTATAGAGCCAGGCCTTTTCATAAAGGCAGAAGTGGAACTCTCGTCACAATTGACATATACGCATCGTTTTAACACAGTGTTTAATAATGAGTATAGCAGTAGGGAAGAAGAGGTTGGTAGGAATATCAATCAGCTGATTCCTGTTTCTGCTGATGTTTCAGGCGAAGCAATGTTGGATGGAAATTTTGCGGTTGGTGTGTATTTTGAATTTGGTGTTCAGGCATTTAAAAAGAAAGACTTGTTTAGCGTTAGTAAGTCTCGGAAAAAATGACTTCATTGGTAATGCTCTTGATGCCAGTATGAGTGTTACTGGTACTTGTCTTCAGCCGGTAGACGTTGGTTTTGCCTTAAGAGATGAAAACGGAACCATTGTTGATACCTATTATAGTAGTGATAGATACAAAAGTGGCTCTACCGTATTGGAACATACCTTTGGCAATCTGAGAAATGGACAGAACTACGAACTATATCCTGTAGTAAGTTTGCGTGGGTCAGATATGCTGGTCACTCCCCAGGCTGGTCACAATCTGGAACTTCAGGTTTCGTCTGTAGCAGCCTCTTCTGTAACAAATAGCAGTGCCGTTCTTGCAGGTCTGATTGTAGATTATCACGGATCAATGGCTATTGATAGTTATGGTTTTTCCTTGAATGGAAAGGATTACGCTTCCAATAATATGGATAGTCATGGGCGTTTCACCCATAAAATAGAATCATTGCAGCCAAGTACTGATTATGAGTTCATGGCCTATGTTATTGTCAACGGCGTAAGGTATGTTGGCAAAAGTGTTCAATTTAGGACAGAAGAAGATAAATTTCATTATTGTCCAGATGATAATCATCCTCATGCTATAGATCTATGCCTGCCCTCTGGGACAAAGTGGGCCTGCTGCAACGTGGGTGCTAGTGCGCCTGAAGGTTATGGCAATTACTATGCATGGGGAGAGACAAGTACGAAGAGCGTGTATAGTTGGGATAAGTATCAGCATTTAAGTTCGTGGGGTGATGCTGTAAACATCGGCAGCGACATTGCTGGTACTCAATACGATGCTGCTACGGCTAACTGGGGTGGCCCTTGGCACATGCCCACACTGGCTCAGACACAGGAACTGTTGGATAACACCACTTCTGTGTGGATAACCGAGAACGGCCTGTATGGCCGTAAGTTTACCGGGAGTAATGGTTACGCGGTGTTCCTTCCCGCTGCGGGCTACTGTAGCTGTAGGCATGAACCTGACGAATTAGGCCAGCTCGGCAACTACTGGTCGTCCTCGCTTGACGAGAATAATCCGCTCTGCGCGTACATCATGAACTTCTATTTTGGGGACGTGTACTGTGGTGTCAGCTACGGTCGCGTCGACGGTCTATCCGTGCGTCCCGTTCGTTAGTAATCTGCTGAATGCTATGGTCTGATGCGTCGCTGATACTGTTGGCGGAACCATAGTTCATAGACCGCATCGACGAACAGCAGACGGTCGTCTTGTTGCTCTATGATGTCAAGTTCTTGCAACCGATGCTTGTTGCGGGTGATAGTCTGCATGTTCCCCAAATTATATCTGGTGACAACAGCCTTTGAACTCAGCTTTGTCTCGCCGTTGCTGACCGCTGCCAGCATGCCTATTTGTGCTGGAGTAAGACTCTCGGAATCACTCATGAACATTGGAGCATTGGTGTCTATGAGCAATTGCAACTGATGTCGGAAAATTTCCTCTGTCACCTCATCGTCTGTATTCGACCAGACAAAGAAACTTAGCTGCTGGACATACCATGAGTGACATTTCACGATGTCACAGATACGTGCCGCCATCTCCTCGCTAATCGTCTTTCCCGTTTTGTGGAATCCGTCTATGATGTAAGGTATCCAATAGTCACGACTAATCTTTTTCAGGAACAGTACTTGTCCGAAACGATAGAAGGGATTGCTGGCATTTCCGAAAATATCCATCATCATGTGCCGTTTGCTGCCATAAAAGCAATAGGTGGTATTATGCTGCAACTGCCATTCTGAGCGCATCTTTCCTTCCAAACTTTTCCATTCGGACAGTGTGGCCAGTTGTTGAAATTCGTCTATGCACACGATGACATGCAGTCCTTTTGCCTGAGCAATTGTTTCTGGCAGTCGCAATATTTCCTGGGTGCTCTGCTCTAAAGGATTAATTCTTAAATCCATGGAGAACGAATTGTGGGCATCGTCTTTTATCGTGAAACTTGGGGTAATTACGTTGATAAATCTCTTGATGTCTTCAAACCGCTTTTCTATTGTAGACGACGTACTTTCTATGACTGCCGAGGCGAAAGCGTTCAGAAACTCTGACATTGACGTGACGCTGAATGCATCAACATAACATACTCGCACAGTTTTGTCTTCAGCCAACAACTCATTCATCGTCTGCCTCACTAATGATGATTTCCCCCAACGGCGAGGCGAGATGAGCATCACGCTGATACCATTGGATAGAAACGTCTTCAGTTGCTTGCGGTCTTCTACACGGTCAATGAAATTGTCTTTTTCGGCTAATTCGCCATAAACAAATGGTCTATTCATCCTTTCTTCGTTGTTTTTTGCGCTACAAATATACAAAATTATACATCAATGTATAATACATCGATGTATAATTTTTGTTTTTTTAGTATTTTCCGGAATCTCCGTCTAAGGCTCTACTTGATGCTGCCTTCTTGCCGTTCTGAATATCAAGGCCTCACTGAGGAGTGTTGACAGGTGCGTCTTCCTGCATCTCCTCGTCTAAGCGATTGCCCCACAGGTACTTCTTGGTCTCATTGGCTACCACACCACTTAGCAGCAGAAGGGCCACCAGATTGGGGATGGCCATGAGGGCATTCATGGTGTCGGCAATGTTCCAGATGATGTCGAGGTTGATGATGCTGCCGAAGAACAGGGCAACGATATAAAGAATGCGATAGAAGCGGTTGGTCTTGCGACTCTCAATATAGTTCACGGCACTTTCACCGTAGTAGCTCCATCCGAGGATAGTGCTGAAGGCAAAAGTGAGGATGCCGAAGGTAAGCAGCGGCGCACCGATATAGGGAATCTTAGAGAAAGCAACCTTCGTCAGGGCGGCTCCGTCGGCATATGTGATATCGGGATAGGCCAGAATACTGCTGACCAGTACTAGTCCCGTGAGTGCACAGATGACCACGGTGTCCCAGAACGTGCCCGTACTCGACACCAATGCCTGGCGGACAGGGTTGCGTGTCTGGGCAGCAGCGGCCACGATGGGGGCCGAACCCATGCCACTCTCGTTACTGAACAGTCCGCGGGCAATGCCGTAGCGAGCTGCCATCATGACTGTTGCTCCCACAAAGCCGCCGCCGGCGGCCGAGGGATTGAAGGCTGAACGGACAATAAGTTCGATGGCCGGCCATACATAGTAGCTGTTCATGCAGAGGATGACGATGCACCCCAGCACATAGAGAATGGCCATGAAAGGCACCAGAATTGTACAGACACGGGCGATGGCTTTTACACCACCGAGGATGACCGAGGCTGTGAGCAGGCAGACAAAGATGCCCACTACCCAGTTGGGGATGCCGAAGGTCTCGCTGGCCAGTAGGGCAATGCTGTTGGCCTGCACCGTGCAGCCGATGCCGAAAGAAGCCAGAGCAGTGAAGACTGCAAAGAGCACGGCCAGCCATTTCATGCCGAGACCGTGCTCCAGTGCATACATCGGACCTCCGTATGTGCGACCGTCTTCTCCCTTGACACGATATTTCACGGCCAACAGCCCTTCGGCATATTTCGTCGACATGCCAAAGATGCCTGTCAGCCAGCACCACAGCACAGCACCGGGACCGCCCAGTGCTACAGCTGTGGCCACGCCAACAATATTTCCTGTTCCGATAGTGGCTGCCAAAGCCGTAGCCAAAGCACCGAACTGGCTCACGTCGCCTTGTGCCTTATCGTCTTTCTGTACCGACAGGCGGATGCCAGTCAGCAGTTTGCGCTGCGGAATGCGCAGGCGAAAGGTCAGAAAGAGGTGGGTGCCTAAGAGCAGAATGATCATAGGCCACCCCCAAAGGAATGAGCTTAGCAGCTGGAACAGGTCATTGATGGCATCCATCTGAGTCACTTACTTAATAGCAATCTTCTTGCCGTTCTGAATGTAGAGGCCCCGCTGAGGAGTGGTGACGGCGCGTCCCTGAAGGTCAAACAGGACCTTGCCCTTCAGAGATGACGACTGCTGTCCGGCGGCAGCACGGGGCTGCAGGCTCTCAAGGCTGGTTGGAATCTCGTTGTTGCCCAGACGGAACAGTTTCACGCCGTGGCTGGGAACTTTGGTGCTGAGGGTACCCGTAATGGTGCCGATGCTCTCCTTGGCCCAGATGTCGTAGACGGGAACAGCCTCGTCGGCACCGAAGCCCAGTTGGGTGAGGTCGAACTCATAAACGTCTTGCTTGGTGACGTAGAAGATGAACTCCATCGTAGTGCCTGAAGAAGAGGTGTTGTCGGTATCACAGCTGCTGTCGTAGCCGCAGAGTGCGCGGAAAGTTTTCCACGAGTGACCGCTGGGCAGGTTGTAGACGAGCGTGCACTGTGCGTTGAGGCCCAGACCGGTGGTGTAGCTCTGGCCTTCCACACGGAGCGTACCATTCTCCACGTTCTTGTTGACATGCAGAGAGCCCCATTCAGAAGTGTAAGAGGCCTGCTTCAGCGTAGTGAGCGATGTCTCGTTGCCCTCGGCATCGATAAGCACGGGGTTGATGAGGTCGGCACGGTCGTAGGCAAAGCCGTCACCCCAGTTGCTCACCACAATCTTCAGTTGCTCAGCACCCTCGATGTCGCATTCCAGTGTTTTCGACTTCGTACCAGTGCGTGAGATAAGGCCTGAACGGACGGCGGCATCGTCCTGCTCGTCGGCCAGTGGGTTCTGGTCGAACACCATGAAGCGGATAGATGTTGTGGCTCCTGTCTGGTTGATGCCGGAGTCGTCGGCAGCAGCCATCGCCTTGAAGCGCACCACGTCCATGTTATCGGGGATGGTGAAGAAGATGGCAGCATTGGCATCGGTAGAGAAGCCGCGGTCATAGCTGGTGCCCATCACCTTCATCTTGCCGCCGTTGTCTACGTTCTTATTCTCGTAGATGCGGTTGAAGTAGCTCTTAGTATAGTCGCGTGTCTTGTAGGTACCGGTGAGGGGCACTTCCGTACCGTCGCGCAGCACCAGCGTGGGGTTGATCCAGTCTCCATGGTCGTAGTTGTAGTTGTCGCCGCCGTCGTCGACCACGAGCACCAGCGTCTTTGAGCCTTCGGGCCACTCAATATCCACGTCGACGGCATGTCCGTCGGTGGTGTAGGCCACGGTCTCGCTCTGGTAGAGTGCCTTGGCACCTACAATCCATCGGGTGTTGTCACGTTGGAAGAGCGCCAGGTATTTATTACCGCTGTAGGGATGAGTGGATGTCCACACCACGCGACCACGGTCTTCGTCGTTCAGCACTTGGTGGGCATCAACGGCATATTTGTGCATCTGATGGTACTCCTCGTTGTTCAGCAGTGAGAGCGTGAAGGCATCGTTGCGTGTCATCTCGCCGCCAAAGAACAGCGGTGAGTGACAGATGCCCCAGAGCGACATCATGGTCAGCTGCTCGTTCTGCGTCAGGTTGGTCCAACGGCCGCTCTGTGCCGAGGTGTAGCCAGCATCGCCGATGGTCATGGCAATCTGTCCCAGCGGCAGCATGTCGCAGTCAGCATAGTTGCCGGGCCGAGCATACTTGCTCCACTCGTTAGCCTCGTTGAACACGGCATCGACGGCACTCCAGTTGTCCCACAGGTCGTCCATCATGCGCCACATGTTGGCGTTCTCCAGACATTCCTGTGCATAGACATACTGCGTCTTGCCAGGCGACAGTGACAGCACGATGGGGCGGCCAGTCTGGTCGATGGCCTTGCGAATCATGTGAATCTCGTCGGTATAGAAGGGACGGCTCAGGTCGTCAATCTTCAGGAAGTCGACACCCCACTCGGCATAGAGATCCATGATGCTGTTATAATAGAGCTGACCGGCCTCGTTGTTGCGCACCAGCAGATTGTCCTTCAACCATGTGCAGGGTGACGTGGTGCCGTTGTACACCTGACTCCAGGCCGTGCCCTCGCTGCCCTTCAGTTTGTATGAGCTGCCCACGACGCTCTTCGGTACGCCGCGCATGATGTGGATGCCGAACTTCAGTCCCATGGCGTGGATGCTGTCGGCCATTGCCTTGAAGCCGATGTTCTGGCCGTCCTTCATACACGATGGGAAACGGGTGGGCGAGGGTAGGTAGCGGCCGTACTCGTCGAGCACGTAGCCTTGATTGCCGTTCTGGTTGTAGTTGCCGCCACCCAGCGAGGGATGGTTGCAATACCAGCGGATGTCCACCACCACATACTCCCATCCATGACGCACCAAGTCGTTGTCAACCAGGTACTTTGCATTTTGCATCACCTCTTTCTCAGTGACGCTCGAGTAGTAGCAGTCCCATGAGTTCCATCCCATGGGCGGTGTCATGGCCCATGTGCGGAAGGTGGCAACCTCGTCCTGTGCCTTTGCTGTGGTCAGCAGTGCCATAAAGGCAAGAAAAGTCAGTAGTCTTTTCATAAACAATGATAGTTTTAGAAGTTGGTATTGATGGATTGTCTTGTCGTCGTAAACAGCAGTGTTCTGTTTCAGAGTGCCTCCAGCATGCGCTTCAGCACCACTGAGCAGGAAATCTCGCGGTTGGCAGCCTCGGGGATGACCAGCGAGTTGGGACTCTCAATCACGTCGTCGGTGACAATGAGGTTGCGACGCACGGGCAGACAGTGCATGAACTTGCCGTTGTTCGTCCACGACATGTGCTCGGTGTCCACTGTCCATGAGCGGTCTTCGCTGGTTATCTTTCCATAGTCGGCAGGATTCGTCACGCCGGGGTTGCTCCAGTTCTTGGCATAGATGAAGTCGGCCCCTTCAAAGGCTTTCCTCTGGTCGTATTCTATGCGGGCGTTGCCTGTGAATTTCGGGTCGAGCTCATAGCCCTTTGGGTGAGTAATCACGAGGTCTACATCCTCAGCAGCATTCATCCATTCGGCAAACGAGTTGGGCACGGCTTGCGGCAGGGCGCGGCAGTGGGGGGCCCAGGTGAGTACGACCTTAGACCTCCCCCGGCCCCTCCGAAGGAGGGGAGTGCCTGCGGTTTCAGAAGCCCCTCCTTCGGAGGGGTTGGGGAGGTTCTCCTTAATCGTAATCAAATCGGCAAAGGCCTGCAGCGGATGCACCGTTGCCGTTTCCATGGCGAAGACGGGGCGGCCAGAGTATTTGATGAACTGATGGAGCACCGTTTCGGCATAGTCGTATTCGCGGTCGGTCAGTCCGGCAAACGAGCGCACGCCGATGATGTCGCAGTAGCAGCCCATCACGGGGATGGCCTCCAGCAGATGCTCGCTCTTGTCGCCGTCCATGATCACGCCGCGCTCAGTCTCCAGTTTCCACGCACCGGCATTCACGTCAAGCACAATGACGTTCATACCCAGGTTCATGGCTGCTTTCTGCGTAGACAGACGGGTGCGCAGGGAGTTGTTGAAGAAAATCATCATGAGCGTCTTGTTTTTGCCCAGATGCTGATATTTGAAACGGTCGTTCTTAATCTCGAATGCCTCGGCCAGCGCTCTGTCTAGTGGGCCTAGGTCTTGTACGTTGATAAAACTTTTCATATTTTTATGGGGCTAATGAGTCTTATGAGTCTTATGGGGCTAATGAGTCTTATGAGTCTTATGGGGCTTATGGGGCTTATGGGCCTTATAGGGCCAATGGGGCGCTATGGGCGTATTTGCCCTTCTCCCTCAATGAGCCATTTGTAGGTGGTGATTTCCTCGAGGGCCATGGGACCGCGAGGACCCAATTTCTGCGTGGAGATGCCAATCTCGGCACCCAGTCCGAACTGAGCTCCGTCGGTGAACGACGTGGGGGCATTCCAGTAGACGCAGGCGGCATCGACATGCTGTTGGAAGCGGCGGGCAGCCTCTTCATTCTCAGTGATGATGGCCTCGCTGTGGCCCGAGCCGTGGCGGTCGATGTGCTCCAAGGCCTCGTCAAGGGAGGCAACGGTCACCACGTTCATCTTGTAGTCCATGAACTCAGTGTCGTAGCGGCTCTCGTCGTCGAAGAAGAACTCCACCTTTCCCTCCATCGGTGCCAGCAATGCAGGCAGGTCGCCGAGGCGGTCTTTGTGGATGAGCAGTGTGTCGAGGGCGTTGCATACGCTGACGCGCCGCGTCTTGGCATTGTTAATGATGGCGCGGCCCTTCTCCAGGTCGCCGTCCTTATCGAAATAGGCATGCACCACGCCGGCACCTGTTTCGATGACCGGCACACGGGCCGTGTCGCGAACAAAGTCAATCAGTTTCCGGCCACCACGGGGTATGCACAGGTCGATATAGCCCACGGCATTCAGCATCTCGCCCGTCGCCTCGTGGGTGGCAGGCAAAAGACAGACTACGTCTTCCTGTACGCTGTATTTTTCCAGCACCTCATGGATGATGGCCACTGCCTCACGGTTCGAACTGTCGGCATCCTTGCCGCCCTTTAGCACGCAGGCATTACCGCTCTTGAAACAGAGTGAGAATACATCGAACGTGACGTTAGGACGTGCCTCGTAGATCATGCCGATGACTCCAAATGGCACACTGACGCGGCATAGACGCAGGCCGTTGGGCAGTGTCTTCTGCTTGGTGATGTGTCCGAGGGGCGAGGGTAGTGCTGCCACGTTGCGCATGTCGTGGGCAATGTCTTCCAGTCGCTTCTCCGTCAGTTGCAGACGGTCGTAGAGCGGATTGCTCTTCTCCATCTTCGCCAGGTCCTCGGCATTGGCTTTCAGAATACGCTCCTTATTCTCAACGATGGCATCGGCCACAGCCAGTAGTATCTCGTTGCGCTGTGCGTCGCTGAGCAGTGCCAGACCCTTGCTGGCTCGCTTCACACGCTCAAATGTTTCCTTCAATTGCATAGTCAATTCTTGCATTTGGTTACAATTTGCGTGCAAAGATACCTAAAAACATTCAAATTTGTATAGAAACTCCGTTATTTTTTGTTGATTTGAAGAGAAACGCATTTTCTTTGTCGTCCGTCACGGGTTATAATGAATATTCCTTTCCGGGGGACGGCAGACAGACGGCGGCCTTGCAGGTCGTAAATGGCTGGGGCACCAGTGTTGCCAAGCGTCACACGGCTGATGGTCGAAAGATCACTCACGGGAATCAGCTCGAAGGGGAAGTCGGTGGGGCTGGTGCCAGTGGTATATGAGAACGTGCCGTCATTATCCGTATTCCAGAACCTGCTGCTTGAACCTGTGCCGGTGCGCATGGCGTAGCGCTCGATGCCCAGCGCTCCGTCCAGATAGTAGATGCGTATAGAGCTGGTCAGGCACATACCTGTTGACGACAGTCCCAGACTGTCGGGCAGTGCCTGCAGCGAATAGCGGTTGTTGGCAGAAGAGATATACCACACCTGCCCGTCAGACGGAGACTCTTGGCTGCCCTCAGTGAAGGTGACCTTCTGCAGTGCTCCATTGCAAGTCAGGTAGGTGTCGGTAGCAGCATGGCGAACCAAGTAGTTGCCGTCGGGCAGGCTGTGCTGGCTGTCGTTGTCGCGTATGAACACTTCGTAGGTGATGGTCTCGCTGTGGTCGGCCCAGCTGATGGTGACGGTGTAGATGCCCGATGTCTCGACGGCACCCAACGAGAGTGATGACTTGGAAGAACCGTCGCTCCACTGATAGCTCACCTGTCCCACGGTCGTGGGCACGTAGGGTTGCAGGGTCACCACATCGCCGCTGCTGACCACCATACGGGTGGTGTCCTGATAGACGGTGCCGTTCTTGATGATGCGCGGCTCAAGGTATTTCAGGTGGATGTGGAAGTTAACGGGCTCCTTGCGCTCACCCTGACTGAGAATGTAGGCCTGAATGGTGCGCTCGGTGGTGATGTGGCCGTAGTTGGCAGTGTTGCCGGTCTGTCCGTTGTCCCATTCAATGGCGACGTACCATCCGAAGGCCTCGTTGGCCGAGAGCGACAGCTTGTCGCCATAGTACACGGTGGCCACGGTGTCGCCCACCAGTTCGCCGTTAGCGTAGATGCTGCCGTTGGTGGCGCTGGGCGTGCAGTCGCCTTCTACGGCTATCGAGAACATCTGTTCGCTCTTCACGCCGTTCTTGTTGGTGTAGGTGGCGCGATAGATGTAGCTGCGGTCGGCCTGTATGGTGATGTCCTTCGTCTGCTCGCCCGTGTTCCATTGCCACAGGCCCGTATCCTCTTCGCCTTCAGGCAACTGGGGCATCAGCGTCACCGTCTTGCCCTTGGCTACGGGCTGTGTGCTCTGCACTATGTAGGTGTTGCGCAGTCCGCCCAACTCGTTGTGGTCGATGCTTTTTCCATCGAACACCATGCGTGGTGTCAGCAGGGTGGGGCGCTGATCTTCAGGACACAGCTGCGTGGTGCGTGTGTTCATCAGCACCGAGTAGCCCAGATGGTCGTAGGCACCGCTGGTGGCACCCGTGCCGCCGGCATCTATGCCCATCTGTTGGTAGGCCTGTTCGGCGAAGGGCATCCTGACACCCTTCACGCCTTCGTAGTGGCCGATGACCGTTCCCCAGTAGTTGCGCACGTCTACCGGCTCAGCCGGACCCTCCATCAGCCAGCCGTTGTGCCAGGCCGTGCGGCAGTCCACATATTTATAATTAGTCCAAGGCAGTCCCTGCACGTTCTGCGTGCAGGCGGCCACAAACTCGATGCCGGCAGCCATGCGGTTATCCATGTAGGAGAAAAGATCGTCGCCTTGGTTCCATGCCACGTGACAGATGTCTACGGCCAGACCCAGTGCCATGGCAGCATGACCGGTGTCGCGGCCCGACTCCTGCATCTGCCCCAGCTTGCCGTATGCCCCCGTCTCCAGTTCCGACTCGCAGGTGGTCACCACCAGGTTGCCGATGAACTCAGTGCAGCCGTCGCTCAGGATAGGGTTGGCCGTGCGTGGGTCTTGGAACGTGCCCACCTGGTCGTACTTCATGAACGACATGCCCTGGTTGTAGATAAACACATCGTCGCACAGAATGCCGATGGAGATGACGGCCAGCGCATTGCATAGCGGCCAGTTGCTCCAGTAGTGGCCGGGGCGAATGCCGCCTTGGTTGCCGGTGTTCTGCCATGTGCCGTTACGACCGCGCAGGAAGCCTATGTTGCCGGGATACCACACGGTGAGCATCCACTGCTTGAAGGTCTCGAAGTCCTCACTTGTCCACCCCTCGTAGTCGCGCACCAACTCAGCGGCCTGTGCAAACTCATAGCCATAGAGGCCGGCGGCCAGTGCCCAGTTGCTGTCGCCGCTGACCAGCTTGCACGTGCGTGCCCATGCCATCAGTATGCGCACGGCAGCCTTGGCGTTGGCTTCGGTGCCCTCAATCTTCCAACGCAGGGCGTTCTGGTAGGCCATCGTGGCACCACGGGCGGCATTGATGTAGTTTTGGCCTGAGTCACCGCCACGGATGATGGTCTCCACGGGATAGGTCTGCACGCCCGACTGCGAGTACTCGGCAGCCTTCAGTTTGTTCCATGCCTCTGTCACCGTGGGGTTCTTGTCGGCCAACTGCTGCTTGATGCGGTCGAAGTCGGCTTGCGTGTGCAGTCCGCCCGGATGGCGGAAGCCACGGTCAGTAGCCCCATCCCCATCCCCTCCCTGCGATGGAGGGGCGATGAAAGATTTACCTTTGGCAGCCTTATAGAGGACGATTACCTCTTTCAAATCGTTTGTATAATTGTCGAAAATCAGTTGGTTCATGTCTTGAGCGGCCATGTTGCGGGCCACCGTGACAGCATCCTGCAGCATCACCACGGCTCCGGCAGGATAGTCGTCGGTATTGGTCAGCAGCCCTTCGGCCTCGCTGATGACTTGCAGCAACTGCTTGTTGTCGCCACCGCCCCCGTTGGCGTAGGCCTCTTCAAGATTCGTCAGCTGACTGGCCAGTGTACTCACCACCTCGTCGCTCACCGCCTCGTCATACAGGCGGAAGTCGGCCACGAGGGTCTGCTTCAGGTAGTTATCGCCCGAGAATGGCGCGCGCCCTATCCAGTTGTAGGCAGGTGCTGCCGTGAACGTCTCTTTCAGTACGGGCATGGTCGTGAGCTGTTTGGCGCGCTTGCCGTTCAGATAGAGCTCGCCCTTCTTGCCAGTCTGACGGTAGAGCATGTGTATCCAACTGCCTTTCGCGCTCTCAGTTCCCATCTCGAAGCCCGTTTCCGAGCCCCAGCCGCCCGTAGAGGTGGCCATGCGCTGCACGTTCAGGCGGTAGGCCGTATAGGGGGCCGAGGTCTGCGTGTTGGCAGCCGACTGCGAGAAGCACCACAGGAAATAGCCAGCACCCGACAGCGATGCCTCACTGTCCACGCGGTAGTAGACCGACACGGTGAAGTCTTCCAACTCTCGCACGATGTTGCCTGCCTGCGCCGTCATGTCCAGATAGCCCGTTCCGTTGCCCAGGTTGAGTACATGGTATTGCCCCATCGGCACTACTTGTGCCGTGCTCATCACTTTGGCCGTGATACCCGACACGGGGTCGGTCACACTCGTTCCCTGCACATTGCTGAAATCGAACTGCATCTTCAGATGCTCGTTCTGTGCCTGTGCCATCGCTGTCAACAGACAGAGGCAGCACACCATCGTCCATACTCTTTTCTCCATGTTGTTTAGTTTTTAGTTTTGCAATGTTGCCTGCAAAGATAATCACTTTTCTGCAACTTTCATGTCCTTAATCGTCCCTTTCTGCAAAAAAAATCGTCCCAACGGTGTTTTGGAACGATTTTTATATCTGTTTTGGTGCACAAATGATTTCAGTCCTTATTGCATCACGTTCTGTTCTGTGTTGAATGAGGTTACAAACTCGTCGACTTTGTTCAACAAACTCGTCGACTTTGTTTAACAAACTCGTCGACTTTGTAAAACGGTTAAAGTGGAATGATATTCTCATTCCACGCAAACCGCAGTGTGATTAGACTATTAGTCCATCAGCAGGGCTGCCGAATAAATATCGCGTTTCATCATTGCTTGCAAGAGTCTGTTTCCTCGGCCGTCAGTTGTGTCCAGTCGACTTGTTGCGAGTCGTCTTGATCCTCTTCGCTCGTCACCACGCCCTGATAGGTGTGCGTGAGGTTATACTCCACGGTGTAGTGCTGTGCCCTCATCTCAACGAGGGAGATCATGGTGGGGAAGAACACGCACAGCGACACGAACCAGAGTACCAGCCACGTGATGCGCTGGGCGATGCCCATAGACTGCATCTTACCGGCCTTGCTAAGTAGCAGGTGGACGATGGCGTAGATGGGGATGAGCAGCATGAGCAGCAGACTGACGATGAAGGCGACGACCGTCAGGGGATGGGCGCTGAAGAGCTCGGGCAGCTGCATGTAGCCCAGGTCAAACGGCAGGTCGAGACCGGTGGTGTTGGGCAGGCTGAAGATGATGACAAAGGAGACAATGAGCGTCAGCAGGCCAATGGCCAGGCTGAGGCCTGCAAGCGCCATGGAAGCCAGGAAGATTCCCATGATGATCTTCAGCAGCAGGGAGAAGAAACTGCGCAGCAGGTTGGGCTGTTCTTCTTGATGTTCGTTCTTTTCGACCACCACGTCGGCCAGGTTCTGCGGTGTCACGTCTTTGCCCTCCATCTGTAGCAGCTGTTCGGGTGTCTTGGCTTCGGGCAGCACGATGGCCAGCACGATGTAGGCCAGCAGACCGAACCCGTAGCCGAAGAACAGGATGACAGTCAGCAGTCGCCAGATGACGGGGTCGGTGTTGGTGTAGGTGGCAATGCCTGAGAGCACACCGGCCAGCATCTTGTCCTTCGGGTTGCGATAGAGCTTCTTGCCGGCAGTGCGCGTGCGCACATTATTTATTACGTCTTCAGCAGCATCGCGGAACGAGTCATAGCGATGACCGTCCGTTGCTCCGTTTGGCCGCTCCTCCTCACCGGCCAGTTGCTCGGGCTTCCCGATGCGTGTGATGATTTCCTTAACGTGGTTGATGGTGATGGCCTCGTTGCCCTGCTGCCTCAGTTCGTCGAACAACTCGGCGATGCGTGCCTCAATGTCGTCGACAATCTCGTCGCCTCCCTCTTGGCGGCCAAAGGCCGAACGGAGCGAGTCGATGTAGTGCTGCAGCATCTCGTAAGCATCCTCGTCTATCTGGAAGAGACGGCCGCACAGGTTGATGGTGATATTCTTTTTCATGATTCGTTAAATCTTGATTCTTAATTCTTTTAGGTAGTTCACTGTGTTCGACAGTTCCGTCCAGGCCCCGTCGAGTCCGTTGAGAAACTGTTCGCCCTCGCGGCTCAGGGCGTAGTACTTGCGGGGCGGCCCCTGCGTCGATTCCTGCCATTCGTAGGAGAGCAGCCCGTCGTTCTTCAGTCGCGTCAGCAGGGGGTAGAGTGTGCCCTCCACCACCAGCAGCTCGGCATCCTTCAACTTTTGGATGATGTCGCTGGCATACGATGGCTGGTGCTTCAGTAACAGTAGCACACAGTACTCCAACATGCCCTTGCGCATCTGTGATTTTGCATTTTCAATGTTCATACTTTCTGCCTTTTAAAGGGTTTCTGGGTGCAAAAGTAAGTAAAAATTTAGTACCTTGTAATACAAAGTACTAATATTTTGCAGAGAATTAGGTATAATTAACAATCCAGATACGCATTTTTAATGTTCATCCACATTTTAAATATAGGAATACGAACATGGGGCGCATTAGGTATGAGGGTTTCGGTATTTGCAGGCATGCTGTTATACCGTTTTACGATTAGTCTTTCAGACAGCCGAGAGGTACCACAAACACACCGTCAGGTCTTCTGTATGCATATGAACCGACGGCAGTCAAGACCATCATAAACGACGGTTCCTTCATCTTTGTAGTGTCAATGATCTTAGCAAGGGTCTTCATGGCTTCAGCACCATCGTTTATCAGTTTTTCACCACCAAGTTTTATCTCTATTAGCGCGTATGTGCCGTTTCTGCGGTGCAGTACAGTGTCACATTCCAACCCAGAACTGTCGCGGTAGTGATACAGTTTTCCATCAAGGACTTCAGCGAATACGCGCAGGTCGCGCACGGCCATATCTTCAAAGATGAGTCCAAACGAGTCTAAATCGTTCATCAGGTCGTTGGGACCCAAACCTAATGCTGCCGTACCGATACTGGCATCTACGAAATGACGGGTGTCGCTGGTTCGGATGGCCGATTTGCTGCGGATATTGGGATTCCATGCTGTCAGGTCTTCAACGACAAACAGCTTTTTCAGTGCCTTGATATAGTCAGCCACAGTATCCTCGTCCAGCGTGTTGGCATCGTTTGATAGCATATCAGCCTTGATGGTTCCGTATGACACCTGCTGAGAGATGTTACGCGCATACGAACGCAATAGCAGTCGGGCACGCTCAGCACTCCTCCTTACACTGTCTACGCGCTGGATGTCGCGTTCGCATACGTCATCGACATATCCCAAAGCCTGATCCAAGGCTATTTCGCCTTCAAGGAGTGTGGCCTGTGGCCATCCCCCTCTACAGGTCAGATAGGCAATGTCCTGCAATTCCAAACTGTTCGGCTGTGGCTCGAATGTCTCACCGTCAAACAGGCTCCGAAGACTGACGCTGCCAGTGGATTCGCCAGATTCAAACAGGCTCATAGGGCGCATTTTGATTCTGCCTATGCGTCCTGTACCGCTGTGGACGGTTTCTGCTGCCTGAGGTGTTACTGTAGAGCCCGTTAGGATAAATTGTGAAAACGCGCTCCGCTTATCGACTTCGTTTCGAATAGTATCCCATAGTTCAGGTATTGTCTGCCACTCGTCAATTAGTCTTGGTATCTCGCCTTGCAGCAGTGTCTTCGAACTGATCTCCATCATCTGCTTGCTCTGTTTCAACACTTCAGTATCACCCAGGTCAAGCATGCTTTTGGCAATCTGACGGGCCGTTGTTGTCTTGCCGCACCATTTGGGACCTTCTATCAAGACAGCTCCTTTGCCAGCCAGTTTTCGAGCCAGCAGTCTGTCGGCTATTCTCAGTTTATACATTCCTATATTTACTCTTAATAAACACCGGGTGCAAAGCTACAGATTTATATTGAACTATGCAAATATTTTAGTACTTTTCGGTTGTTTGTGATGGTTTTGTTCGGTTGTTTGTGATGGTTTTGTTCGGTTGTTTATTATCCGCCATGAGCGGAACATGGGGCGCATCACTGCGCCCCATGTCTTTGAGCTCGGCTCTTCCCGGGTATAAAAAATTGACTACTGTTTGAAATAATATTTAGCTAATAAAATTTGTTTTAACGGATGATGCGACCCTGCTTTTTGGGCTTTGGCTCTTCTGGCTTCTTGGCGCTGTCTGAACATGTGAGAAGTTGCCTACGGTTTCGTCTTTTACGTACTTGAAGTAAGAATAGTCTACCGAGCGGCACACGTATTGGTCGCCCGTTTTTTCGTCGACGATGGCCAAATCATTAAATAAATAGTCTTGCTCTTTGAGGAGATTTGCTACCGTCTGATTGCCGAACCATACGTACATGAAGATTCGTGCTTCTTTTTTGGTCTGGCTCAAGGCGATGGGTGCATAGGGCATTAGATAGATTCTGCAAGGTCGGCCTTCACCAGATTGGCATCAGAGAGCACTTGCACGGTGTCTTTCGTTTCTACCAGTGCTGGTAGCACGGTTGGCTCTGCCTGTTCTGTCGGGATAGGTTCGTCATGGCTGCCTACGGTGGAGGCTACATAGTTGGTGACTTCCTGGACGAGCGAAGCGGCAGATCCGGTTCCCTCTTCCACTTTCTCTTCAATCTCGCTGATGGCTTGCGGACGGGCGAAGGCCACGACTGCCAGCGCACTCAGCGGCAGGAGATAAGCGGCTTTCAGGGCCACCCATCGTCGGGATGGTTTGCGGTACATCATTTTGAATCTTCGTTTAATTGGACTTTGGTTGAATGCATTCTCTACACGAGGTAGAGCGAACAAGTTCGAGCGTTCCACAGGCTGCAGTCCCGTAGATGTCGCCTTGCGTATTAATAACAGCTGATATTCGTTTTCGTCGATGCCGCTGCGCAGCACACTGCGGTCAGCTTGGTATTCGTGTACGTCGCGCAGGTCTTGGCGCAGCACCATCGAAGCTGCAAGAATCAGTAGCAGTACGATGCGGTTCACGCTGTGCAGCGTTTCGCGCTTCATGAACAGTCCGTAGAGTGCGTAGAGCATGGTGAGCACAACGGCCCACCGAATGATATAAATGATGAATGTTGCCATACGCTACGATCGCTTTTTTAGTTCATTGAGGAAGTCGAGCAGCTCCTGCTCGCTTACCTTTTCCTCCGTCACCAGCTGTGACACCAGCTCCATGTAGGAGTGCTTGAAGTAGCGGTCGACGAAGCCGCCCAGCTTCGAGCGGCCATAGTCCTCTTGCTTCACGATGGGGAAATAGATGTAGCCGCGCCCCTGCGGACGGTGGCTTACGAATCCCTTGCGCTCCAGCGACTGCACCATCGTGGCAACGGTGTTCACGTGGGGCTGTGGCTCGGGGTATTGCGCCACGATGTCCTTGGGTGCACACTCGCCCAATTGCCACATCAACTCCATCACTTCCTCTTCCTTTGCGGTTAGCTTCTGCATACTGTTTTCAACGATTTTTTTAGTTTGATGCTGCAAAGATATAATAATAGCACCGATACTTCCAAATATCGGTGCTATCATTTAAATTATTTTTTTAGTTGAAAACTATCAGTTACATTGTTGTTTGTGCTCCTACGCACAACGCGAACAGGGCCCTATCCGGCATTTACGCACGATGGAACAAACACGGTGTGGGGCGTTTCACCGGGCCGCTCCAGCAGGTCTACGAGGATGTTTTCGCGCTTGCCGTTGGCAATGATGACGCGGATGCCGGCCTCTTGTATTTTCGTGGCCGTGGCATACTTCGACTGCATGCCGCCGCGACCGGCCGAGCTCTTCTCGGTCTGGATGTACTGAGAGAGGTCGGTGCCAGGGGCCACCTCTTTTATTAATTGTGAGGCAGGGTCGGAAGGGTTGCCGGTGTAGATGCCGTCAATGTTGGAGAGCAGCACCAGTGTGTCGGCCTGCATCATCTGGGCGATGAGGCCCGAGAGCTCATCGTTATCGGTGAACATCAGCTCGGTGACGCTGACAGTGTCGTTTTCGTTGACGATGGGCAGCACCCCGTTCTCCAGCATCACGCGCATGCATTGCTGCTGGTTGCGATACTGCTCGCCGGGCTGGAAGTTCTCCTTCATCGTGAGCACCTGGCCTACGTGGATGTGGTACTCGCGGAAGAGGTCGTAGTAGAGACCGATGAGCTTGGCCTGTCCCAAAGCCGAAAAAAGCTGTCGCTGTTCCACGGAGTCGAGCTCGTGGGTGGCCCGCAACTCGCGGCGACCGCAGGCCACGGCTCCTGACGATACGAGGATGACCTCGCAATCCTGCTGGCGCAACCAGGCTATCTGGTCTACGAGTGCCGACATGCGCGTCACGTCAAGGCGGCCGTCGGGGCGCGTCAGCGCGTTCGAGCCTATCTTTACAACTATTCTGTTTCTCATTGTCAACCCCTTTCTTTAAATTTATTCTGTGATACTGATTAGGTTGCTACCCTGCTTCAGGCGCACGGTTTTCTGCTTGCCGTTGACGGTCAGACTGACGCGACAGGGCTGCTGGGCCTCGATGGTGAGCGTGGTCACCTTGCCCTCGGCCCATGTCATGTCGACGGTGAGCGCGCCACGGGCCCGGATGCCCTTCACACTGCCGTCGCGCCAGTTGTCGGGCAGGGCAGGCAACAGCTCGATGGCGAGCGTAGGCCGTCCTTTGCGGTCGATGGAGTAGCGGCTCTGCATGAGCATCTCTATCACACCGGCACAGCCACCGAAGTTGCCGTCTATCTGGAAGGGCGAATGGGCATCGAGCAGGTTGGGGTAGGTGCCTCCGCCGCGGCGTGCATCGGGGCCCTTGTAGCCGTCGGGGCTGACGTAGGAGAGCAGCTTGCGGTAGATGTGGTAGGCATTCTTGGCATCGTGCAGACGGGCGTAGAGGTTCACGCGCCAGCCTGTGCTCCAACCGGTGGTCTGGTCGCCCTTCAGTTCGAGGGTTCTCGATGCAGCACGGAGGATGTCCTCGGGGCGGTAGGGTTCCGATGGAGATGCATCGGACACTGCTGTTGGTGCATCGGGCACGGCGGCGATGGCCTGATGGCCGGGATAGATGCCGAAGAGGTGGCTCTGGTGGCGGTGGTGCGGGTCTTGGTCTTCCCAGTCGTAGAACCACTCCTGCAGGTTGCCTTTCTTGCCGATCTTATAGGGCTGCAGACGGGCGAGCGTTTGCTGTGCCTGTCGCTGGAAGTCGCTGTCGATGCCCAGCACACGAGCGGCCTGCAGTGCATCGGCCAGACACTCGCGCGTCATGGCCAGATCGGCAAAGCCGCCATAGCAGGTGCGACCGTGGTAGCCCTCATCGTTGACGTAGATGTTCTCGGGCGAGGTGGCCGGTGCGGTGATAAGATATTCGCGTCCGCTGACACCCATGTCACGGGTAGAAACGAGCCAGTTCATGCAGAACTCGGCTGCACCGCGCAGCACGGGGTAGTATTCGCGCAGGAAGTCGCGGTCGAGCGAGAAGGCATAGTGCTCCCAGATGTGGGTGCTCACCCATGCGCCGCCCATGTTCCAGTTGGCCCATGAGGGATCGCCGCTGTGCATGCCCACCGGACAGGTCATGGCCCAGATGTCGGTGTTGTGGGCTAGACACCATCCGCGCTGCACGCCATAGTAGGCCTTGGCCGTCAGTTCGCCGGAGCCCTGCAGCTCTTTCATGAACGAGAGGAGCGACTGGTGCATCTCGGGCAGGGCGGCTGTCTCGGCAGCCCAGTAGTTTTCTTCAAGGTTGATGTTGGCAGTGTAGTTGCACGACCAGGGTGGCAACATCTTCTCGTTCCACAGGCCTTGCAAGTTGGCCGGCACGTTAGGCGTGCGCGAACAGCTGATGAGCAGGTAGCGGCCATACTGGAAATAGAGTGTCTCCAGTTGGGGGTTGAAGGTGTTTTCGTCGAGGTATTCGCGCAACTGCACGTCGGTGGGGCGGGGGGCTTCCGATGGAGATGCATCGGACACTGCAGCTGATGTATCGGACACGGCTGCTGATGCATCGGACAGGGCTGCTGCATCGGAAACTGTGGTTTTCTTTCCTAACGAGAGCTGCACGCGATTATAGATGTTCTGATAGTCGGCCACATGGCGGCTGAGCAGGTCGGCAAAGCTGGTCGAAGAAAGATGGCGGAGCCGCTCGTTGGCAATGGCCTTGTAGGGGCGGCCTTCGTGGACGGGGTCTTTGTCGTAGCCGTTGAACGACGTGGCGCAGACCACGTAGAGCGTAGCCTCGCGTGAGCCGCTGATGACGAGCGCGGCGCTGTCGGCCCATACTGTCTTGCCTTGGTAAGCGTCGTCTGCCGTTGCCGAACGGTCGGCCTTTACCTGAATGGCTGTGCGGAAGTGGATGCCTCGCTCAGGGTCATAGCTGAAATGCTCCTCGCCTCGCTTCGCGTAGCTGGGCAGCGAGCTGTAGGCAGCATAGCCGTCAGCCTGCAATAGTTGGCCCTTGGCTTGCACTTCGTAGCGCAGTGGTGAGGTGAGGGATATACGGGCGTGCAGTCCCTGTGGGTTGTTGGTCTTGATGTGCACCACAAGCCCCGAGTCGGGATGGGTGGCGAAGTAGGTCACGCTGTAGTCTTGGCCGTCGCGTTTCCACTCGGTATGCGCCGTGGCGTTGCCAATGTCGAGCCACCGACGGTAGTCGCTCTGTCGGCCCAGCGTGTCGAGATATTCTATCTGCAACTGTCCCAGCGGCTGGTAGTTCTGCGTGTAGTGGCCCTGCACCTTGCGTTGCAGTTTGTCGGCCAGCTGGTAGTCGCCTTGGCGCAGCGCCTCGCGTATGTCGGGAATAGCTTTATGGGCATCGGGTGTCTGCACTCGCATGTTGCACGGTTCGCCCGTCCAGAGAGTAATATCGTTCAGCGAGATTCTGTCAACACGGGTGCCTCCATAGACGGTGCCACCCATTGTGCCGTTGCCTATGACCAGTGCCTCTTCGAAGAAGTCGGCAGGCCGGTCATAGTGCAGTGTCTGTGCTGTGGCTATTGTGCTGACGCATGTTGTCAGCGCGAGAAGAATAGTTTTCTTCATAACTCTATTTTAAATACGGTTGCGGTGGTGAAAGGTATGGTGGTGGGAGTTGTAATTTCCATGCCGTCAGTGGTTTGCTTCCACTTCAACTTTCCATTGTGGCCGAGCATTGTTACGCGGCGTATCTTCTTGACCTGTTGCTTGCCCATCGACTTGATGGTAACTTTTTGACCAGCCTCGGGCGACCGCATGCAGAAAGCATAGAGGTCACCGCTCTTGCCCACGGTGAAGCGCAGATCTTGCGGCGTAAAGGGGAAATCGGCATGTTGCTGTTTCAGCGCGTGGCCGGGCAGTTTGCGCAGATGACCGTTATTGTCGAGCGGTCCCTCGCCGTAGGTGGTCCAGGCACGGCTGCCATAGACGGCTTCGCCGCACGTTTCCATCCAGCGGCCCACCTCTTCGAGCATCTGTTCGCAGGCAGGCTCAATGCTTCCGTCGGGTTTCATGGGGATGTTGATGGCAGCGCAACCGTCGCGGCTGATGGACTCGATGATATAGCGAATAACACTTCCTGCATCATAGACGAAGCCAGGGGCATAGAACCAGTCGCCCACGGCCCCCTCACGCATCCACGGCTGGGCGGTGTTGATGCTGTCGGGCCATCCGAACTCGGCGGTGTTCACCGTACCATTTGTGGGGTGGCGGAACTTCACGATGCTGAACGTGTTCACCTCGCCGCGCTGCTTCAGTGTGTGGTTGTAGAAGTCGGCCATCACCAGTGGCATGGCATTGCATTTATAGAGCGTGCCTGTGCCTGTGCCGCAGAAAGGACCTTCCTTTGTGCCGTCGGTGTAGATGAAGTCAGGGTCGTAATTGTGGGTCACGTCCATCATACGCAGTGCCCACTGCGTGGCGAACCAACGGGCATAGTCCAGATGGTTCCAAATGATGCCATCCTTCGGCGGCGACCAGCCCGTGTGGGCCTTGGCATCTACATCTTCATATTCGCGCAGATCGATGCCATAGAGCAGGCGTGGGTCCAGTCCTTCCCACCACTTGCCTTTGCCGTCGGCCTTGGTCAGGTGACCGTCGTAGGGAACCCCTGCACGGTCGCCTTTTTTGTCGGCTCCGAAGGCAGTCTGCCACCACCACCAGGTGTATTCGTGGTGGAAGGTCACGCCGTAGCGCATGCCATACTTATGGCAGGCATCGGCCCATTCGCGCAGCAGGTCGCGCTTGGGACCTACATTCACCGAGTTCCACGGTTGGTATTGCGAGTTCCACAAGTCGTAGTTGTCGTGGTGCACGCCTTGGACGAGCAGGAACCGCGCACCGGCCTTCTGGTAGAGAGCCGTCAGCCGGTCAGGGTCCAACTTGTCAGGCTTCCACTGGTGCAGCACCTCCTTATAGCCCACCTCTGATGGGTGACCGTAGCGCTGCAGGTGGTTCTTATAAGCCTGGTGGTCTTCCTTGTAGAGATTGCGGGCATACCAGTCGCCGCTCTCGCCGGCAGCCTGCGGACCAAAGTGCACCCAGATGCCGAACTTTGCCTCGCGCAGCCACTCGGGCGTGCCAGGGAAGTTGGCTTCGATGCTCTCCCACGATGGCTTGAACGGTCCCTCGGTGATGGGAATGTCGAGTTGTATCTCGCGAAACGTGTTGATGTCACCCAGTGGCACGCTGCCAATAGCTTTCGGGGCATCCACCTCGGGCATGGGCGACAGTGCTGGCAAATCGCTGGCCGACTGTGCCTGTGACACAATGGCAACAAACAACATCAGCGCAATGGATAAACAGTTCTTCATTGTGTTGAGGGAGGTTTGTTATTACTTCTTCTCGCTGTCTTTCTGACGTATCTCCACACGGCGAATCTTGCCGCTGATGGTCTTCGGCAATTCGTCGACGAACTCCACGATGCGGGGGTACTTGTATGGGGCAGTTTCTTTCTTCACGTGCTGCTGCAGCTCCTTTACCAAGTCGTCGCCGGCACGGTCTTTCCACTCCTTGCCCAGAACGACGGTGGCTTTGACCACCATGCCACGGATATCGTCGGGTACGCCGGTGATGGCACATTCTACAACGGCGGGATGGGTCATCAGGGCCGACTCCACCTCGAACGGGCCGATGCGGTAGCCACTGGACTTGATGACATCGTCGATGCGGCCTTCGAACCAGTAGTAGCCGTCCTCGTCGCGCCAGGCCATATCGCCGGTGTGGTAGATGCCGTCGTGCCAGGCCTCGCGCGTCTTCTCTTCGTCGCGGTAGTAGCCCTTGAACAGGCCGACAGGCTTTCTGTCACCTACGCGCACCACAATCTCGCCCTTCTCACCATCCTCGCACGGTGTGCCGTCGGCACGCAGCAGGTCGATGTCATATTGTGCGTTGGGCATGCCCATTGAACCGGGCTTCGGCTTCATCCAGGGGAAGGTGCCCAGCGTCATGGTGGTCTCGGTCTGGCCGAAGCCCTCCATCATGCGGATGCCGGTTTTTTCAAAGAACTTCTCGAAGACGGCTGGGTTCAGTGCCTCGCCGGCTGTGGTACAGTATTCGAGTGCGGACAGGTCGTACTTGCTAAGATCCTCGCGAATCATGAAACGATAGATGGTCGGTGGCGCGCAGAAACTCGTTACGCGGTATTTCTCCATCTGGCGCAGCAGCGTGTCAGCATTAAATTTCTCGTGGTCGAACACAAAGACCGTGGCCCCAGCGAACCACTGTCCGTAGAACTTGCCCCATACGGCCTTGCCCCAGCCCGTGTCGGCCACGGTGAGGTGAAGCGAGCCATCGTGCAGGTTGTGCCAGAACACACCAGTGGTGAGATGGCCCATGGCGTAGAGGAAGTCGTGGGCCACCATTTTCGGCTCGCCGCTGGTGCCGCTGGTGAAGTACATCAGCATCGTGTCCTCATTATTATTGACAAAGGCGGGCTTGGTGAACTGCGGAGCAGTGCCTATTTCTTTCAGATAGTCGCGGAACCCTTCGGGTACGTTCTCACCGATGGCGATATATTGCTCAACGGAGGAACTTTCAGACTTAGCCAGTTCTATCTGGCTTGTTACGTAGGCATCGTCGACGCAGATGATGGCTTTCACGCTTGCGCGCGTATTCCTATATACTATATCGTGCTTGGTCAGCATGTGGGTGGCAGGAATGACCACGGCCCCCAGCTTATGCAGGGCTAGCATCACAATCCACCACTCGTAGCGGCGCTTCAGAATGAGCATCACAGGGTCGCCCTTGCCGATGCCAAGCGTCTGCAGATAACTGGCGGCCTGGTCGCTCTGCTCTTTCAGTTGGGCAAAAGTGGCACGTATCTCCACACCTTGGTCGTTGGTCCATAGCAGGGCCAGCTTCTCGGGGGCCTCCTTGGCCCACTCGTCCATTACGTCGTAGGCAAAATTGAAATGTTCGGGAATGATGAACTCCAGATGCTCATTGTAATCCTCAACAGACTCGAAGTGGGTCTGTTTCAAAAATCTTTCTACCATAAGTTAAGTCTATTCTATTGTAAATGCTAGGAATTTCACTGCTTTTTCACCGATGGCCAGCATGCCGTGGGGCTTCGAAGAGTCAAAATAGATGCTGTCGCCTTCTTCGAGCACGATGGTCTTGCCGGCAATGTAGAGCTCCATGGAGCCTTCGAGTACCAGATTGAACTCCTGTCCGGGGTGCGTGTTCTTGTAGATGGTACGTGCGCCGGGCTTCGGCTCCACGGTAACGATGAACACGTCGGCCTTATGGTCAACGAAGCCGCTCACCAGCGACTGGTACTTATAGGCCTTGGTGCGCTCAATGCTCACGCCCTGGCCTTTTCTCACCACGAAGTAAGACCGCATGTGGGGAGTCTCAGCGAAGATGAGTTCTTCGGTCGATACGCCGTACTTGTGGGCGATGGCCATCAGTTTCGAAATGGTGATGTCCTGTTCGCCAGCCTCTATCTGCAGGTATTTCTCTACGCTGATGCCAATGGTCTCGGCCACCTCTTCAGCAGGAATGTCGAGCACGTCGCGCAGTCCGCGCAGACGCTCGCCTATTTGTTTCAATTGTTCATCCATAGTGCTATTTTGCTGTTAAATCGCCGCAAAAGTACGAAGAAAAACTGATATTCTGATGCAAAACACAGAAATATGTTGGGTTAATCAGAACTTTTTCGTACTTTTGCAGTCGGACACATTATGTGTTGATATGTTTTATTGAACACAAATTGTAAATTATGAGAGACTACAGACAACTGACACAGGAAGAAATTGGAGTGTTGGAGCAGAATGCCTGCTGGGCAGAAGACTGGACGCGCGTGGAGGTGGCAGAGAATTTCCGCCCATACAATTTCCATCGTGTGATTTTCTATGGCGACATCCGCCTCGGCTCGTTCGAGAAGAGTGTGGAGGTGAGCAAGGGCTTCATGAAGCATTCAGGTATTAACGATGCCACGCTGCGCAATGTTTCGGTAGGCAACGACTGCCTGATTGAGAAGGTGGGTAACTTCATCAACAACTATACCATCGGTGACGACTGCTATATCTCGAATATCTCAACTATTGAGACCACTGAAGGAGCTACCTACGGTGCAGGCAGCACCATCAGTGTGCTGAACGAGATGGGCGACGGCAATGTGACGCTGTTCCGCGAGCTGAACTCGCAGTTGGCTGCCTTTATGGTGAAGCATCACGATGACAAGGAATTAACCCGTCGGCTGCACCAGCTTATCGACGACGAGGTGCGCGTTTCAACCCCTGAACGCGGTATCATTGGCAACCGCGTAAAAATTGTGAATACCAAGGAAATTACGAATACGGTGGTGAAGGGAGACTGCGAGATCAACGGCGCGGCACGCCTCTCGGAGTGCACCATTCTGAGTTCGGAGGATGCCTCGGTGTATATTGGCACGGGTGTCATCTGCGAGAACTCTATCATCTGCGACGGCTGCTCGATCAACAACTCAGTGAAGATGCAGGACTGCTTCGTGGGTGAGGCCTGCCAGATCACCAACGGCTTCACGGCTGAGGCTTCGTTGTTCTTCGCCAACTCGTACATGGCCAATGGTGAGGCTTGCGCTGCCTTCTGCGGCCCGTTCTCGGCCTCGCACCACAAGTCGAGCCTGCTCATTGGCGGACAGTTCTCGTTCTACAATGCCGGCTCGAACACCAACTTCTCGAACCACGCCTACAAAATGGGCCCCATGCACTATGGCACCCTGGAGCGCGGCACGAAGACGGCTTCGGGTTCCTACGTGCTGATGCCAGCTACAATAGGTGCCTTTTCGGTGTGCTTCGGCAAACTGATGCACCACCCCGATACACGCTGTCTGCCATTCAGCTACCTGATAGCCTATGGTGAAACGATGTATTTGGTGCCCGGTCGCAACATCACCACCGTGGGTCTGTATCGCGACATTAAGAAGTGGCCCAAGCGCGACAAACGCTCAAAGCAGTCGAAGAAGTCGATTATCAACTTCGACTGGCTCAGCCCCTTCACCGTGGGTGAGATTATGCAGGGCATTGACATCTTGAAGACCCTGCGCAAGGCCAGCGGTGAGGATGTGACCACCTATAACTACCATGAGTACGTGATCAATGCCACGTCGCTGAACAAGGGACTGAAATACTACGATATTGCTCTGCGCATCTACATGGGTGCCGTGCTGAAGCGCGCCACAAAGGAAGGGTTCTTCGGCTATCCCACTTCAGAAGTGGGCAAGGGACCGTGGACCGACCTGTCGGGCTTGCTGCTGCCGGAGAGTGAGGAGCAGCGACTTGTTAGTGACGTGAAGGAAGGGAATATTGAGACCATCTCGCAGGTGCTCGACCGATTCGACGACATCAACCGGCACTACCGTGACTACCGTTGGGCGTGGAGCTATCAGCTCATATTGGACTACTACCATCTGAAGGAACTGGACGAGAAGGCTTGCGAGCGCATTCGTGAGGACTATGTGCGTGCTCGCCGTGCCTGGATTGCCGAGATTCGCAAGGATGCCGAGAAGGAGTTTGCTATGGGCGATGTTGAGCGCGAGGTCTATGAGGATTTCCTCTCGAAACTCGACCATGAGGTAGACTATGAGAATTAAGAACTTTTGGCTGAACCAAATGGTCTAAGCCGAGTGATGTATTATTTAGAATATAAAAAGATGAAAAAGCTATTTGTTTTACCTCTTTGCCTTTTAGCCTCTATACTGCTTTTGACGGGCTGTCAGAAAAAGTATGAGGAGGTGAAAGGCGACCTGTCGCAGACGCGCATTTACACTCTGAAGAACGGACTGAAAGTCTACCTCTCAGTGAACAAGGAAGAGCCGCGCATACAGACATTTATTGCTGTGCGCACCGGCTCGAAGAACGACCCTGCCGAGACCACTGGCCTGGCTCACTATCTGGAGCACCTGATGTTCAAAGGCACCCAGCAGTTCGGCGTGACCGATCCTGAGGCTGAGGCTCCGCTGCTGGCCGACATTGAACAGCGCTACGAGCAGTATCGCAAGTTGACCGACCCCGAAGAGCGTCGCGTGGCTTATCATGAGATTGACTCCGTGAGCCAGTTGGCTGCCCAGTATTTCATTCCCAATGAGTACGACAAGCTGATGGCAGCCATCGGTGCCGAGGGCACGAATGCCTACACCAGCGAAGACGTGACCTGTTACACCGAGGATATCCCCTCGAACGAGGTGGAGAACTGGGCCAAGATCCAGAGCGACCGCTTCAAGAATATGGTGATACGCGGCTTCCACACCGAGCTGGAGGCTGTCTATGAGGAGTACAATATCCACTTGACGAGTGATATTGACAAACTCTTTACCGCCATGTCGGCCAAGTTGTTTCCCACGCATCCCTACGGCACTCAGACTACCATCGGTACGCAGGAGCACCTGAAGAATCCCTCGATCACCAATATCAAAGAGTACTTCAAGAAGTGGTATGTACCCAACAATGTGGCTATCTGTATGGCTGGCGACTTCGATCCTGACGAGGTGGTGGAGACCATTGAGAAATACTTTGGCGACTGGCAACCAGCTCTTGATGCCGACGGCAAGGTGGCCCAAGTGCAGCAGCCAGAGTTCCCTGAACTGCAACCCATTACTGCGCCTGTTGACACCACTGTTATCGGTCTGGAGGCTGAGACCATCTGGCTGGGCTGGCGCTTCGACGCAGCCAAATCGCTGCAGACCGACACCTTGCAGGTCATCGAGTCGATGCTGAGCAACGGTACTGCCGGACTCATCGACTTGGATATCAACCAGCAGATGAAGATGCTACAGGCGTGGGGTGGAGTACAGCCCTCCATGGACTATTCGATGTTCTTGATGGCTGGAACACCGCGCGACGGACAGACTCTCGACGAGGTGCGTCAGTTGCTGCTCGACGAAATAGAAAAGCTGAAGAAGGGCGACTTCTCCGACGACCTGCTGCCCTCGGTGGTGAACAACTTGAAACTGCAGTACTACAATGCGTTGGAGAATAACCGCGCCCGTGCCAACATGTTCGTGCAGTCGTTCATTCACGGCACGTCGTGGGAACAGGAAGTGAAGGCTTTTGAACGCATCGAAGGCATGACGAAGGAGCAGATTGTCAGCTTTGCCAACCAGCACTTTGGCGAAAACTACGTTGCCGTCTACAAGCGGCAGGGTGTAGACCCCACGCAGAAGAAGATTGACAAGCCGCAGATTACGCCTATTCCCTCGAACCGCGAACTGATGAGCGACTTCGTGAAGGAAATTCAGAATAGCGAGGTGAAGCCCATTGAGCCGCGTTTCGTCGACTTCAAGAAAGATCTCGCCTTTGGAGAGTTGAGCGTTCCTTATATCTATGTGCAGAACAAAGAGAACGGTCGTTTCCAGTTATCGTTCCGCTATGACTTCGGCGAAGAGAGCGACGTGCGCTACAACTATGCTGCCGACTATCTGGACTATCTGGGCACTGACTCGCTCACCAACGAGCAGATCAAACAGCAGTTCTATAAGCTGGCCTGCAACTACAATATCAGCGTGGGTGCGCGCAGTATCAATGTCAGTCTGAACGGACTGAGCGAGAACATGCCCGAGGCACTGGCTCTGCTGGAGCACCTGTTGCAGTGCGCCAAGGTTGATCAGGATGCCTACATGCAGTACATCGCCATCCGCGAAAAGGGGCGCATGGACAACAAGACCGACCAGCGCATGAACTTCCAGTATCTCGTGCAGTATGGTATCTATGGCCCCTACAATCCCTATCGCAACAGCCTCACGGCACAGCAGCTGGCAGCCATTAATCCGCAGGACCTGCTGGATCTGCTGCAGAACCTGTCGCAATATGAGCACACCATATTATATTATGGTCCTATGCAGGAGAAACAGTTGGCTGAGGCACTGTCTTCTCACCTCCAGCCTCTTGCCTCGCAACTCTTGAAAGCACCTGAAGGCAAACACTACACCATGCAGGCTACACCTGAAAACGAGATTCTGCTGGCTCCCTTCGATGCCAAGAACATCTACATGCGCATGTATCACAACGAGCTGGCCGACTGGAATGTGGATGAGGCTCCTGTCGTGGCACTCTTCAACGAGTACTATGGTGGTGGCATGAACACGGTGGTGTTCCAGGAACTGCGTGAGACACGCGGACTGGCTTACAATGCCTATGCTGCCTATGTGGAGCCTGGCTATCAGGGCGATCCGGAGTACTACTTCACCCACATCATCACGCAGAACGACAAGATGATGGACTGTGTGCGACAGTTCCACGTCATCCTTGACAGCATCCCCCAGAGCGAGGCTTCGTTCCAGATTGCCAAAGATGCGCTCACCAAGCGTCTGGCCAGTCAGCGCACTACGAAGTTCGGTCTCATCAATGCCTGGCTCGTGGCAAAGCAGCGTGGCTTGGACTACGATATCAACGAACGCATCTACAATGCCCTGCCTGCTGTCACACTGCAAGACATCGTCAGCTTCGAACAGCAGCGCATGGCTCGCAAGCCCTATCGCTACATCATCCTCGGCGATGAGAAAGAGCTCGACATGAAGGCACTCGGACAATATGGCCCTGTGAAGCGGGTCAGCACCGAGGAGATTTTCGGATACTAACTAATTCCTTTATAAAAAAGCAGGACAGCGTAGAAAACTGTCCTGCTTTTTTGTGCCTGTATGTTTGTTGCCTGTACAGCTGCAGTTCTTACTTCACTGCCACTTTTCTGCCTCCTACGAGGTAGATGCCTCGGGACAGTCCGCGAAGAGCCTCACCGTAAGGAACGGCAGTACGAATCTTAACGCCGTCGGCTGAATAGACATCAACGGGACTTTCGTCGGTAAGAACCATTGGAATTCTTGTCGTAATGGCAACAACGCGCAGCTTGCCGTCGGTGAGCAGGGTGGAGGCATCCATTTCGTAAGTGTTTTCGCCTTCAGACTCTACCTTTACTGTGAACTCGCCCGTCTGCGTGCCAGCGGTGAAGACGGTGATCTCGTCGCCTATCGACAGCGTGCGGTTGGCTGGCACACGCACCAGAATAGTGTCGCCGTTGTGACGGATGTTTCCACTGACGTTGAGTTTGCTATTGCTGGTAGCCGACAGTTGGCAGAGCACGATGGAGCCGTTGCTCAGCGTCAGGTTGCCGCCCACGCGCAGGGTGCCCACCGTTGAATTGATACCGCCTGTCACGATGCCGCCTTTGTTGACGGTCACACTGCCTGCAAGGGCATTGCCCGTGAGGGTGCCTCCGGCATTGACGGTAATCAGACCGCTAGTGAAGGCTGTCGACGTGCTGTTGTAGAGTTCGAGCGTGCCGCCGCTGACGGTGATGGGGGCGGTGTGGCCCACGGTGCGCAGCGTCAGCTTACCGGTTCCTACCTTCATGATGCGAGCGGCCTTCAGCAGTCCGTAGAAGGTGGTGTTAGTGTTCAGCGTGCCCACCTGATAGGTGCTTGAACCGCCCAGTGTGGCATCGGTGGCCGTCGAGGCTGACGACAAAGCACCAATCTTCAAGGTGGCTGCCACCTCCGAGGCGGCACCGCTGTTGTAGTGGGCTACGTAGGTGCCTGCACTGACCACCAGTCGCGTCTTGCTCATGTCGGTGACGTTCGACATCAGACGGAAGTTGCCGCCTGCACCCGTGGCGGTGAGCTGACCTTCGAAGTTGGCGAAGTTGGCTCCCACGTCGCAGCGCACATACTTGGTCTCGATGGTCAGGTTGCCCGAGCCAAGGAACGTGCCGTTGATCTTGCCGCGCGACGAGCCTTTAATCTTGTTCGTAGTGCCCTCGACAACGGTGACTGTATGGTTCAGGGTGGGAATGGTCGATGTGCTGTTCACGTCAATCTGGTGCACCTCGCCGCCAGCCAGCACCATGGGTGAGCCACTGCGCCCGAAGGTGCTGTTCCAGGCTCCCTGTGCAATGATTCCCTGTTTCAGAATGATACCTGCAAAGTTATTGGCACCGCCGTAGGTGAAGTTCAGCTGTCCGGCACCTTCCTTCACCAGATAGCCTGTGCCTTTCACTTGTCCTTTCAGCGACAGTGCACTGTTCGACTGGCTGATGCGGATGGTGGCGGTATCGGTGAGGGTGATGATGCGGTCGGTGCCCATGTTGTCTTTGCTCAGCACCAGTGTGCCGCCGTTCAGCTGCAGATTGCCTTCGGCTGCCGTTGCCATGCCGATGGGGCTCTTTTGACCGCCGTCGTAGAAGCTGGGAACGGTGAGCGTGCCGCCCTTGTTAACGATGGTCTTGCCGGTATATTCGCTGTATTTCGTGTTGAGCGTCACGCTGGCTCCGTCGTTCACCGTCACATCGCCCGTGCCCGAGATACCGCCGTCGCCCGAGAAGGTGTAGGTGCCGCCGTTGAAGGCAACACCGCTGGTAGGCATTTGCTCATTGACGGTGATGCTGCGGTTGGCTCCGCTGGCATCGAAGATGACGGCATCGCCCGGCACGAAGGTGGTGGCGTTGCCGCCCAGCAGGAAGTTCTCTGCCTTATAGTCCCACAGCTTGCTCTCTGCACCTGTCCACACCACGTTGGTCTGTGGCGCACGGGTGGCGTGTATCTTCAGTATGAGCTTGTTGCCATCGACCACGAAGTCGTAGTTAATGCCCTCAAGTCCGCGAGCCTTCAGCTTGGAAACATCGCAGGTGAGCACTCCCGTACATTCGGCCACCACATAGTTGGCTGCATCGCTCGTTGTGAGGTTCACGGTGATATAGTTGGTGTTCTTGAAGGTAAGATCGCCTTCCACCTTCAGCATGCCGCAGGTGTAAAGCGACGGACAGTCCTCACAATCTGGGTCTAAGCGTTCGGTTTTCACTTCCAGATAGACATTGCCGGGAAGGGTCACGCTCTTTTTCGACGTGATGACACTCGAAGCATCCGCAGGCATCAGTCGACAGCCCTCGTAGTTGAGTGCACCCTCGAAGGTGATGGTGTCCTGCAGCGTGGCATTGCCGCTCAACGTTCCGCGTGCCCGCAGTTCCACGGGGCCTGCTATGGTGCCATTGACTGCAAGGGTGCCTTCGCTGATCAGGTTCTTACCCGTATGGGCAAGGTCGCAGTTGAATGTCACCGTTCCCAGCATCGACTTGATGAGCTGTCCGCTGCCCGTAGTGCCTTGACCGTTGAAGGTATAGTCATGTCCGCGTGGATTCATCAGATAGAGGATGGTGGGCTGTGCTGCTGTGCTGATTGTAACGGGAGCAGCATTGTTGCCCTGCAGGTCGAACATCACGCTTTTGCCACTTGCCATCTCGTTGAGCACATCAGCTGTATACACCGGCGGCAGGGGAGGCATGGGCATGCCGACACCCAGATAGAACGAGGTGTTGGGGTGCTGGTAGTAGCCGCGCGTGGTGCAGTCGAGCCGGTAGTGGGGGTCTTGCTGCAGACAGTAGATGCTGTAAGTGGTGGCAATGTTGGTGGTATAGCCCACGAGTCCCGTACAAATATCGGCATTTTGCTTAGCCAAAATAATCTCCTCGCGCCAGTCGCCGGTGATGTCGCCCATGAAGGCTGGTCGGGTGCCGGTGCCGCCGTGGGTGGCCCAGCTGCTTTCCTGCGAGAACTCGCACAGGCGGTCGCCCAAAACGCGCGTAATCATCACATTGGTGCCCCAGCCGCTGCCGCCGGGTGAGTTGAGCCACTCGCGCTGCAAGCGTCCGTCCCACCAAACGCCCTCGAACATCGAGCCTGTGCGTGTCTGTCCGGTCTTCTCGCCCTTACAGTCGTAGACGAATTCGTCGGCATAGCTCAGAATTTCATATCCTTTATGAGAGTCATCGATGTCCAGACAGGCACCACGGCCCACGTCGTAGACGCTGGGCAGGTACCATTCCTTGATGGGCTCAGCCGTGCGGGCATCATAGAGAATCTGTCCCAGAAGGGCACTCTGCTGAATGGCATAGCCTTCCAAGCCTGGGCGGTCGGGGTCTATGTCGCTGATGATGAAACGGTCGCCGTGGCCGATGCCTGTCGATGTGAAGCGGTCTTGTGCAGGATTCACTCCGTAGCCGCCAGCCCACATCTCGTCGCAACCGTCGCCGTCGCTGTCCAGAATACGTATCTGGTGGAATTCAACACAGCCTGGTCTCTTCGGATTGCGCACCCAAGTATGGCTGTGATGCCAGTTGGTTGCAGTGCCTCCTGTCCAGTCGAAGTCCCATGTCAATATATAGCCGTGGTGCGACTTTTGAACGTCGCGGTCCTCACATTCCATGATGAGCGAGGGATGAATGCCGTCAAGATAGGCAATGCCATAGTGGCCCTCCATGGCTCCATAGCCGAAGTTCATGTAGTTGCTGCGGTTGTTGCGGCGATAGGCATCGCCGTTGGGCTCAGTCAGCTCGTTGTATTTCAGTTCATTCCATGCCAACTCGGCACCTGTCTGACCGTCTATCACCGAGATATAGAAAGGAGGGTTATACGTGTTCTGCGTGCGATAGTCGATGATGCCGTCGTGGTCGGTGTCAGGATTATTGCTGCCGCCTACATAGCTGCCCCACGTCTCGTTCTGCTTGTCCCAGAAGCGTGTGCCGTCGCTGGAACGGATGATAACCTCGCAGCGGCCGTCACAGTTGATGTCGTAGGCCAGCACCATGTCGTTTTGCCCGGCGCAGATGTTCACGTTCGGACCCATGTCGACGGTCCAAAGCAGGGTGCCGTCGAGTTTATAGGCCTGAATCTTGTGAGTTGTGGCAGCAGTGTTGTCTTGTGCATCCTCGGCATCATCGCTGCTGGTGGCTCCGGCAAACAATCGGTCAACAACTACGGCATCAAATTCACCGTTGCCGTCCAAGTCCATGGGCCAGGCATATTTCGTGCGATAGTCGTTGCGTGGAATGACCTTGTTGTCGAAGTCGAAATTGAACCATACGTTCGGGTAGACCTGCGTCTTGTACAGGAATGGCCGGCTCAGCTCACCTTCTACGCCGTCGGGACTGATGGCCGTCACGGCATATTCGGTATTGTTGGTGAGCGACGATGGCGCGTAGCAGGTCACCTTCAGTGGTGTGGCGTTCATCTTCGTGAACTCGCTCGCACCGCTTGCACGACGGTATACATTGTAGGTGGTGCCTTCTGGCTCTTGGGCCAGTTTGCGCCAGGAGATGAGGTTGCCCTGTCCGGCCGAGCTGGTCACACTGCGAATGGTGGAGCCCGAACGGTTCACGGCGACGACGCTGCGTCCTAAAGGTTGCTGAATACGCTGTGCCAACAGGTTCGTCGGCATCAAGATGCTGAGGACAGCAAGTTGCAGTAGTCTTAGTTTCATAGGTTTATGGTTGTTGGTTTTTAAAAAAGAAGGACAATGCCCAAGAAGACATTGTCCTGTTGCAGATTTTTCGTATTCAGCGAGAAAAACTACACCTTGATCTCAACCTCAACACCGCTGGGGAGTTCGAGCTTCATCAGGGCATCGACGGTCTTGGCTGTCGAGCTGTAGATGTCGATCAGACGCTTGTAGTCGCTCAGCTGGAACTGCTCACGGCTCTTCTTGTTAACGAAGGTAGAGCGGTTCACGGTGAAGATGCGCTTGTGGGTGGGAAGGGGGATAGGACCGCTGATGATAGCACCTGTGGCCTTCACGGCCTTCACGATTTTCTCTGCTGATTTGTCGACCAATTTGTGGTCGTAGCTCTTCAGCTTGATACGAATTTTTTGACTCATGATAAATTATAAATTTTAAATTGTTAATTTTTAACGAGCTGCCGCTAAAGAGTCATTTGCTCAACGACAGTCGTTTCAGGGTGCAAAAGTACGGATAATTGCCGATATACACAAAACCGCTGCATCCAAGCAGATTAGTTTTAATTTTTTTTAAGTTTTGAGCACGTGTCATCTTTTAAATACTTGAAAAATTGTATTTACCTTTGCAATAATGGTCTAACATAAATGTTAATAGTATGAGAAAAACAAGTCTTTTTATTGCAGTCGTATGCGGCTTGTCGCTACTGACGGCCTGCGGTGGTTCGTCAAGCAACAGAGTAGCGGGGAATGCTGCCACTACGTCCGTTTTGGCTGAAAACGCTGTGAAGGGTGAATTGGGTCTCTTCGAACTACAAGGTCCGGTGAAGAAATGTACCGTCATCAACGACTGGGGCAATGTGGAGCGCACCTTTGACGAGCAGGGATTCTGGCTGACCCACGGCGGCAAGCAGCTGAGCGAGATTTATTCCAGCGGTATTGAGCGCGACGAGTACGGTCGTATTGTAACGGGCAAAATCGACGATGAAGGCAATGGCGAAGACTACACTTACAGCAAGTTTGGCAAGGTGCTGAAATACAACTACCGTTTCTATGACAGCCTTGAAGAAGATGTTTATTCCTACGATGAGAATGGAAACCTGCTGAAGAAGCATGTCGAATTGGGTGGCATGGATGCTGAAGAACCTTACGACGAGACCTATACCGATGTGGTTACTGATAGCTATGGTAATTGGACCAGTCGCAAGGCTAATGGCGTGGTGCAGAAACGCCAAATAGAATACTATGATTTTGCGGTACAATAACCGTCATTTTGCGGTACAAAATCAGTCGTTTCGAGGTGCAAAACAACGCACTTTACAACTTTTGCTTACAAGCAAAAGACCTTCCGCTTGTAAGCAAAAGGTCTTTTGGTTATAAGCAGAAGGGTATTCACTTGTAAGCAAATCCCACACCTTCGGCTGTTGGTGGGATATTGCGGATGGTGCCGTCGGCATTGTAGTGCATCGGTTCGGCAACGACCGAGCGGCTGTAGCTGGTGCCGTCGGGCAGACCGCCGTTGTGGCTGAAGAAGAGCCACTGGCCCTTAAACTGCACGATGGCCGGATGCGTGGTGTTCGAGTTGCCTGCAATCTCGCTGATGACACCCTTGGTCTCGTAGGGTCCCCAGATGTTGTCGGCTACGGCGTAGGCAATCTTCTCAGGCCACTCAGAGGCGTATGTTAGGTAGTACTTTCCTTGATACTTATGCAGCCAGGGAGCCTCGGTGAAGGGGTGGTCTTCGCTGATGGCGATGCGCTTGATGGGACCGTCGAGCTCAATCATATTGTCCTTCAGTTTGGCCATGTAGCACTCGCGGTTGCCCCAGACGATATAGGGCGTGCCGTCGTCGTCGATGAGAATGGCCGGGTCGATGACGCACCAGCTGTGCTTCGAGTCGAAGCAATCCTCCTTGGTGAGCAATGGCTTTCCGAGGGCATCCTTATAGGGCCCCGTAATCTTGTCGCTTACGGCCACGCCGATGCCGCACCAGTTGGTCGACACGTACCAGTAGTAGCGTCCGTCTTTGCCCTTGGCCACATGTCCGGCGTAGGCCTGCTTGCTCTTAGCCCACTTGAAGTCGTCGATATGCAGGGGCGAGGGGTGCTCGGTCCAGTGCTTCATGTCGGTAGTGCTGTAGAGCAGCCAGTCGCGCATCACGTAGCCTTTCTGATTGCCTTCCATGTCGTGGCCGGCAAAGAGCCACAGCGTGTCGCCCTCCACGAAGACGGCAGGGTCGGCGGTGTGCTTGTCGCGAATAATGGGGTTGCCCTTCGACTCGAACTCATGCGTCAGCACCCATCCCCACTTTTGCTGAACGCGCTCCAGTTCGTCCTTGGTCACCGAGATGACGCTTCCGTGACGGGGGAAGAAGTTCTTGCGGAACGACAGCGGCTTCTCGCTGAAGTGAACGAGGTCTTTCGACAGCTGGTACTCATAGCGGCCACTGCCATAGAGGTCGTACATCAGAATCCAGTCGCCCGAGCCGTCGTGCAGGGGGAACACGCTCGAACCTTCCACATGCGTCCTGGTGCCGGCGTAGGCATCAAGATACTTGAAGTCTTCTTTCCACGGGCCCAGCAGCTTTTTCGAGGTGGCCTGCTCAATGCCGTTCTTCACTTCCTTGCCGTTCTCGTCTTTGGTGTTGCCCTTATAGAAATTGTGGTACACGCCATTCTTATAGATGATATCGTTGTCGATAGAGCCGTATTTGGCAGCGAAGAGCTGTTTCGGCTCGCTCTCAAAGGCAGTGAAATCCTTGTTGGCATAGGCGTAGTAGGTGATGAGGCTCTTGCGGCTGTCGCCTGTGCGCTGCAGTGTGAAGTAGATCATGTACTTCTTGGCTTTCTGGTCGTAGATGGTCTGCGGAGCCCATACCCAGTAGGCATCGCTGAAGGCCGGCCAGTCCTTTCCCAAGTTGATCTTGGCGTGAGTCCAGTTGACGAGGTCGCTCGACTTCATCAGCACGATGCCGGGGTTCTCGTTCCAACCCTGCTTCGGATCGAAGGTATGCATGTCGGTAGCCACGATGTAGTAGCAGCCGTCTTCGCCGCGCAAGATGTGCGGATCGCGAATACCGCCGCTCTCGCTGATGCTGTCGCTGCCGATGATGGGTCGGTTGCCGTTCAGTGCATACCAGTTGCGGGCATCCTCGCTGACGGCAAAGCGCAGTTGCTCCTGAAGGTTCTTGTCACCACCGCCCTCGAAATAGGCGAACAGATAGCCTGCAAACTGAGGCTGTTTCACGGTCTGCTTCTTGGCTTGTACTTGCAGGGACATTCCCAGTACAAGGGCAAGCAGCAAGTTCGTAATAATAGCTTTTTTCATTGTTGTTGGCAGTTGTTAGTAGAATGGTTGTGCAAAGTTACGAAAAGTCGAGAGAAGAACAAAACAAACTCGTTTGTTTTTTCTTCCGAGACGGAGTAACTTCGCCAACTTGTTGGCAAAGTTTAGAAAAAAAACGAGATAATGGTATTGTGAGAACAAAAAAAATCCCGGAACCATTGCGATTCCGGGATTTTTTCTTGAATTCGATATTTCGATGTTTCGTTATTTCGATATTTCGAGATTCCGATGTTTCGAGATTTCGTCAAAATATTTACACCAGGTCGGCACGGCCCTTCACTTCCTCGAGCACTGCCTTGGCGATAGCGCTGCTCAGTGCTGCGTGGTGGCTGTACTCCATAGAGCTGGTAGCACGGCCAGAGGTGATGGTGCGCAGAGCGGTTACATAGCCGAACATCTCTGACAGGGGCACCTTAGCCTTCACGACGCGGGCACCGCTGCGGCTCTCTTCCATGCCTTCCACCTGACCACGACGCTTGTTCAGGTCGCCGATCACGTCACCCATGTTCTCCTCGGGTGTCACCACCTCGAGCTTCATGATGGGCTCCATCAGCACGGGCTTAGCCTTGGCGCAAGCCTCCTTGTATGCCATCTGGGCTGCAATCTCGAACGACAGCTGGTCAGAGTCAACGGGGTGGAAGCCACCATCGACCACCGTCACCTTCAGCGAATCCATAGGATAGCCACCGAGGATACCATTCTTCATGGCTGCCTCGAAGCCCTTCTGGATAGAGGGGATGAACTCCTTAGGAATGTTACCGCCCTTCACTTCGTTGACGAACTGCAGACCGCCGTTGGTCTTGATATCGTAATCCTCGTCGACAGGACCTACCTGAACGAGCATCTTAGCGTACTTACCGCGACCACCCGACTGCTTCTTGTAGGTCTCGTCGATCTCAACAGTCTTGGTGATGGCCTCCTTGTAGTTAACCTGAGGCTTACCCTGGTTGCACTCTACCTTGAACTCGCGCTTCAGACGGTCGATGATGATGTCGAGGTGCAGCTCACCCATACCCGAGATGATGGTCTGACCACTCTGCTCGTCGGTACGAACGGTGAACGTGGGGTCCTCTTCGGCCAGCTTAGCCAGACCGTTGTCCAGCTTGGCGATGTCGGCCTGGCTCTTCGGCTCAACGGCAATCGAGATCACGGTGTCGGGGAAGGTCATTGACTCCAGCACGATGGGCTTCTCCTCGTCGCAGAGGGTGTCGCCGGTGCGGATGTCCTTGAAGCCTACGCCTGCGCCGATGTCGCCAGCGTCGATAGAGTCCATAGGAATCTCCTTGTTTGAGTTCATCTGGAACAGACGACTGATGCGCTCCTTCTTGCCCGAACGGGGATTGAAGACGTAAGAGCCAGCCTTCACGCTGCCTGAGTAGACGCGGAAGAACACCAGACGGCCCATGTAGGGATCGGTGGCAATCTTGAAAGCCAAGGCTGCGGTGGGCTCGTCCTCGCTGGGCTTGCGGTCTTCCTCTTCCTCAGTGCTGGGGTTGGTGCCCTTGATGACTTCAACATCGACAGGAGCAGGCAGGAAGGCGCAAACATAGTCGAGCAGAGGCTGAACGCCCTTGTTCTTGTAAGAAGAGCCGCAGAGCATAGGCGTGCACTCCATGGCGCAGGTGCCCTTGCGGATGGCGGCGATGATCTCGTCCTCGGTGATCGAGGCGGGGTCGTCGAAGAACTTCTCCATCAGAGCCTCGTCGTACTCAGCAGCGGCCTCGAGCAGCTTGTTGCGCCACTCGTCGCACTCGTCCTGCAGGTCGGCGGGGATGTCCTCGATGTCGTATTCAGCACCCATGGTCTCGTCGTGCCACAGGATGGCCTTCATCTTGATCAGGTCGACCAAACCCTTGAAGTTCTCCTCGGCACCGATGGGCACCTGGATCACAACGGGGTTGGCACCCAGGATATCCTTCATCTGCTGAACAGTCTCGAAGAAGTCGGCACCCGAACGGTCCATCTTGTTCACGTAGCCGATGCGAGGCACGTTGTACTTGTCGGCCTGGCGCCACACAGTCTCAGACTGGGGCTGAACGCCGTCGGCAGCCGAGTAGGTAGCCACGGCACCGTCGAGCACGCGCAGTGAGCGCTCCACCTCAGCGGTGAAGTCCACGTGTCCCGGAGTATCGATCAGGTTGATCTTGTACTTGTTCTTGTTCCACTCCCAATAGCAGGTGGTAGCTGCTGAGGTAATGGTGATACCGCGCTCCTGCTCCTGAGCCATCCAGTCCATGGTGGCTGCACCGTCGTGCACCTCACCAATCTTGTGGGTCTTACCTGTGTAGAACAGGATACGCTCTGAAGTGGTGGTCTTACCAGCATCGATGTGGGCCATGATGCCGATGTTGCGGGTCAAATGCAAATCTTGTTTTGCCATTGTCTTTTTACCTTATTAATGATTTAGAAACGGAAGTGAGCGAATGCACGGTTAGCCTCGGCCATGCGGTGCATGTCCTCCTTACGCTTGAAGGCACCACCCTGGTTGTTGAATGCGTCCATGATCTCGGCAGCCAGCTTGTCGGCCATCGACTTGCCACTGCGCTTGCGGGCAAAGGCAATCATGTTCTTCATTGACACACTCTCCTTGCGGTCGGGACGAATCTCGGTAGGAACCTGGAACGTAGCACCACCGATACGGCGGCTCTTCACCTCCACCTGGGGAGTGATGTTGTCCAGAGCCTGCTTCCAGATCTCCAGCGGAGCCTTCTCGGCATCCTTCATCTTGTCCTTCACAATCTCCAGCGAGTTGTAGAAGATTTCATACGACTTCGACTTCTTGCCGTCGAACATCAGGTGATTCACAAACTTTGAGACCTTCTGGTCGTTGAACACGGGATCGGGAAGGATCACACGCTTCTTTGGTTTTGCTTTTCTCATTTTTGTTTTTTGATGTTTAAAAATTCTGCTTGGGGCTGTTCTTTGTCTGCGTCTTCAACGCCCACTCTCGGGCATTTACTCAACCTTCTTTTTAAGAATTCTCCAGCAAAACGTTTGATTTCTTTTTTCTTCTTCAGGCTAAAGAGACCATCACCGGCCGCTTACTTCTTAGCCTTGGGACGCTTGGCACCGTACTTCGAGCGGCGCTGTGTGCGGCTTGCTACACCGGCGGTATCGAGCGTACCGCGAACGATGTGATAGCGAACACCGGGAAGGTCCTTCACACGACCGCCACGCACCAGCACGATGCTGTGCTCCTGCAGGTTGTGTCCCTCTCCGGGAATGTAACTGTTGACTTCCTTCTGGTTAGTCAAACGAACACGGGCTACCTTACGCATAGCCGAATTAGGCTTCTTGGGGGTCGTCGTGTAGACACGAACGCAGACACCACGGCGCTGAGGACAGTTGTCCAGCGCAGGCGACTTCGACTTGTCGACGATTACCTTTCTGCCTTTGCGAACCAATTGTGAAATTGTAGGCATGATTTTAATTTTTTAGTTTTTTGTTTATTATATAATATTGTGTAAATCCAAATTCGGCATACCCCTGCCTAATACAGGGATATTTCGGGCTGCAAAGGTACAAACTTTCTGTGAAACCACCTAATATATAAAAAGTCAAAAGCCCTACATTTTGTGTCTTTTAACAAAATATAAGACTTTTGACTATTTTTAAACACGAAAATCGCGCTTATGCCTCACCGCTTCCAGTGCTGAAGGGTGCAATGGTGCGTGGTCCTTGCTGTGCCTCGGGTATTTTGATAGTACCAAACTGGCGCTCGTAGCGCATGATGTTCTCCTGCAGTGCGCCCAGCAGTCGCTTGGCATGTTCAGGTGCCATGATGATGCGGCTTTTCACGTTAGCCTTCGGCAGACCCGGCAGCATGCGTGCAAAGTCGAGGATGAAGTCACTGCTTGAGTGGGTGATAACGGCCAGGTTGGCATATTCGCCCTGTGCCACGTCGGGTGTCAGTTCAATCTGCAGTCCCTGTTGTTTGTTGTTCTCTTCCATTTGTTCTCTTGTTTTTTTACTCAGCAAAGGTACAAGTATTTTTCAGAACCGTCAAATATTTCTCCACCTTTTTTCGCAGCGAAAAATCTTTTTGCGTATTTTGCATACACTGCTGTCACTAAACAGGTGCTGACACTAACGGCATTCTCTTCGCTCGTTAATATCTTGTTTCGCTGCAGTTAATACTGAATCTCGCTGTAGTTAATATCAAGTCTCGCTGCAATTAATATCAAACCTCGCTGTAGTCTGACGTTAATTGCAGCGAGATTCAGTATTAACTGCAGCGAGACTTGACGTTAGTCAGAGCGCAACTTGCCGTCCGTTGATGTCTCCCTCTTTAGCCCCATCAGGCGGCAGCACCGCTGGGATGCTGCCGCCTGAAAAATTGAATTGTTGTATTCTGAGTGGGGAGGTTAGTCCTCGTCGTCCCAGAAGAAGTTGCCGTTATCATGTCTTTATAAATTCATCGAGAGTGACAAGATTGAGCTGTGGAAACGGTGTTGCCCGTAATATGTTGAAATGATTATCCTCTGAAACCAAATAATCTGCGCCTGCTGCAAAGGCGCAATCTACAAACTTATTGTCGTCGGGGTCTGCACTAATAATGTTCATTCGGAAAAAGGGGTCTACAAGAGTCACTATAACAACAGGATGCATGGTCTATTTGTTATAAGGTGTACGAAAATGGGAACCACGAAGAGCCTGTAGTTTTTCTTCATTCCAATCGCCGTTCTCCCAAAGTTGGTCCATCTCGTCATCTATCTGCTTAGCATAGAATGCGGCCAGTTGTTTCCTCAGTTGTTCCAATCCTACTGCTGACTTGATGTGTGATACCAAGTTAAATACATGTACCTGTGCTGGACTAAAAGTGATTGCTTCCATAAATTATAAATCTTTAGTGTTGCAAAGATACAAGTATTTTTCAGAACCGTCAAATTTTCCCCTGTTTTTTTGCCGATAGGCGGAAAGTGGTGGGGGCTAAAGCGGCGGACTTTAAAACGGCGGACGTTTCAAACCCATCAGGCGGCAGCACCGCTGGGATGCTGCCGCTTGGATGATTGGAATGTTGTTCTGAGTGGGGGAGGTTAGTCCTCGTCGTCCCAGAAGCCGCCGCGAGAATCAACGCCGCCACCGACGAAGTCGCCGTTGCCTTTTCCTAGGCCATCAACGCCTGTAACGTCTGTGACCGAGTTGCTTTGCATTAACGACTGCACTTCGACCAGCAAAATGTTTGTATTTGGTTTGATATACTTTTTCATTGTCAAAATCATTTTTTGTTAATTACTTAATCACAACTTTCTTGCCATTCTTGATGAAGAGACCCTTTTGAGCCTTCTCTACGCGCTGACCCTGCAGGTTGTAGACGGTGCCTTCAATGGCCTTTGTCTCGGCATTGATACCCTCGATGCCAGTCGTCTCGTCACCGTCAATGAAGAAGCTCAGAGCGCGAGCATTAACCGTCTGGTCAATCTGGATATAAGCACGATAGGGGTTGATGGTGGCACCGGCTGTACCCACTGAGTAGATCTTGTTGCTGCTCAGCACGTAGTTCTTCTCGGCATTCGTGATGTCAGTAGTGGTGTAAGCACCTTTCAACGAAGCCTCGCTCTTGGTGATAGCAGGAGAGGCAGCGGTAGCGGACACGCCTACGTTGCTCAGAGTGATTTCCGTCTTGTCAGAAGTTGAGCGCATCAAGAACGGCTCGTTAGCCACGCTTGCAGCTGCGCTTGTGAAGCCCAGAGCACCAGTCTCCTTATTATAGCTGTCAAGCACAGCGATATTGTCCACGCCGCTCACTGCGAACGGATAGACTGCTGTTGCCCAACGGTCAGCGGTCAGCGAGCGAGTAATCTTCACCGTAGGATAGGTGCCGGGAGCGTAGGTGGGAACAGTGCCGTCGGCAAATTCGAGGGCTGAAGCCGTGCGGAGGTCGATGTTACCCATAACAAGTTGGCGCTGAACATGTCCTCCCATATTGATACGATTGATGTTGAGAATATAATTACCATCAGCAGGCACAGCAAAGTAGCCTTCGTAATTAGCCCAGGCTTTTGTACTTGAATTGCCATTCTGAGCTGTACCACTTACAGTAACGACACCACTTATTGCCAGAGGATTCTCACCGTTCTCATCAGTAATACTAATAGTTGACTCTGATGGTTCTGTCCAACCAGCATACTTGAATGCCAGTTTATAAGTGCGGTTAGCCTTTAGAGGCAGCGTATAACCTTCAACTTTACCATAGTTGGTGCTGATTTTAGTGAAGAGAGCTACATTGTGATTAACAGCAGCAAGACCAGGATTGCTGTCTGTTCCATCACCTTTAATTCCATTGACATGATTGAACACACGGGTAGCGTACATCGAGCCTTCTGCATTTCCACTGAGTGCAGGATCATACCAGCCATAAGCTTTCGATTTATCCGTAGTTGCCAAAGTTGAGTAATCCCAGTAGATAGCATTCACCTCACCATCATTAGCTACCATGGCACTGGTTGCAGTGGTTAGAGCTGTAGTAGCAGCAACGACGGCGGCACCAGATGCGGTCTCGGGAACGATGGCCTTGGCTGCAGCGAGAGCCACAATAGCGTCTACGTTGTTATAAGGTGCGTATTCTTTATTCTCAAAACCAAGAGTCTTAGCCTCAGCAGCATCAATTGCATCAGCCAAAGCTTCTTTCTCTGCGTCAGTAGGCTTGGCATCAAAACGTACCAGTGAGAAGTCGTTGTAGCATATCCATGCACCCCGATCGCCGTCATTTCCATAGCGATGTGGCTTGTTGATACCGAACGTGATAGAACCTGTGGTCTCTCCTTCGTCTGCTGTGACGTATACATATACATCATTTGAGTATTTCCCTGCATCGAAGTAAGCCTGAGCACTTGATTGTGTGTCAGGGTAATACTTTCCATTGATTTCAACATCACCACTAGCCAGACTAGCGTCTGCAGGGTAGTCAAACAAAGAATACAACTGTACCTTCTGATCATTGGCATAAACGTAGGTTAGGCCAGCTGCGCCACCTACATTGGCAACATCACCATACCAAGTGATTCGTTCCAATGCTTTCACGCTTAGGCGATACAAACCAGGTGTAAGTCCTGAAACAGTTTCTTTGAAAATCTCCAGAGGCCCACTGTCTCGCTCTTTTCCACCACCTTGCTTCCAGCTTTGACTATTCGTACCGCCGGTTCCTGTAATAGCGATGTCAGTCTCTCCATAGTTTGCACTCAATTCTGAAGCCATAGCAGCCTGAGTTGATGCGCTAATCCCAGCCGATGTAGCCACTGCAGCGGCTTGTGCGTCCTTTAGAGCTTGCATCTGCAGTTTATGAGCAGTTGTCGTCGCGTCTTCAAACTGCCAAACAGTTGAATTAGTCGTCGAAGACTTTACACGGTTACCATCGGCAGTGTCAATATACATCTTACCGCCATAGCTGCTACTGGCCGTGGTGTTTCTGTTAATTACATAATAACCGCCATCTGTGGCTTCAACCTCAAAATTCGGATAGGTGTTATTGTCAGTAAACAAAGTTCCTCCATCGCCATCAAACAGGTGGAACCAGTTGTCAATGAAAATAAATTCTGTGATATTGTTGGCATTAGTGGTAACTCTCATTGGAACACCATAGTCATCGGCGATGGCCTGAGTGTTATAATTGCCGCCACGGCTGAGGTATTTGTATCCAGAAGTCCTGAGGAAGTAATAGCCATCGAATATTGCAGGGGTCTTCAGTACAATGTTCTGTGCTTCGTTATATGTGCTACCTTCTGAATAACCGATAGCACCAGCAGGAATAGCCAAGGTGTAGTCGGTTGCAGCCGTCACTGTGGGAACGGTGAAGGTGAAGCCGTTAGCAGTAGGAGTAACGGAGATGGAGTTGCCGCCAAAGGTCACTCCACTAAAGTCTGTAGTCAGAGAGGCCGATGTGTCAGTTGTTGTTGCATCTGGATAGGATACAGTAACTGTGTTGCCCTCTTGGATGTAAGCTACATTGGCAGAGGCAGAGCCTACCACATAAGTGTGGGCTGCCACGGAGATTTCCAGATTGTTCGAAGAAGAAGATTTTACATAGTAGCGAGTAGCAGACAGACTGTTGTCTTCGGCTGTGAAGTGAGCTGTCACCGTACTTTCATTCTCTATCAGGATATCTGGATTGGTCGTATAAACGATGTTTGTCAATGTCGTGGCAGTTGCTAAGTAATTGTCGGCAGCAGTTGCCACATCAAAATAGTACCACTGTCCGGCGACCATAGCTCCGCCATCAGGCAAAGCAAGTGCTTCACCGCCGACTGTGGGGCCGTAATAGAAAAGCTGGAAGTTGTCGAAGACAGTCCAAGCCCCAGCATTCTTCTCGCGGAAACCAACGGTAAGATTACCGTCAGTGACGTTAACATCTGTATAGATGCGTCCCCATGTTGCATCATTGAACATATTCACGACCTGATCTTTGGCAGCATTGCTTGTTACTGTCTGTGTGACGGTTGCCGTGGATTCGCCAAGAGCAGTCGTTGCATAAAGTTCCTGCTGGTTCTGATCGCGCCATGCGGCTTGAACGTAAACGCGATACAGTCCATTAGGCATGTTAGTGAGACTCTGCGAGAACTCTCCTTGACCATGGTAGATTTCATAGCCTCGATCTTCATTTTTATCTGCTGTGATACGGTTTAAGTTGCCAGTGCCAGGATTGGCATAAGTCCAGTTCTCGTTGCTGATGGCAGCATTCAGGTTGGCGTTCTTCAGCAGGCCGGTGAGATTGGCTGGTGAGGAAGAAGATACCGTGTTGCCGAGATAAGCGAGCGTTACATTGTCGAAATTAGACCAAAGGTGCTCAGCCGTTGCAGCACCACTGATAGTTATTGTCAATGTCCCATCTGTTACCTTAGCCACAACGTCATTATAGCGCCATCCTTGATAAGTGCCGTCTCCGCCAATTGTCGTGACGGATCCGTCTGCCTTGATATTTCCATTGGCATCACCGTTGACCATGAAATAACTTTCGTATCCGTTGGCTATAAGTTTCTGCCAAATTTTGTCAGGAGAATTCGCAATCTGAGCAGCAACCTTTACGCGATAGTAACCATTAGGCAGGTTGCTGATAGTCTGGCTGTATGTCTGGTTCCATGATGCTGCTCCCCAATTGCTTGGCTCAAAGAAACCTGCGTTTCCGTCAAACCCGTTTTTCGCGTTGCGAGAAACTGTGCCACTGGCTGCAGTCCAACCAGAGCCATCAGATGCAGCATTAGGGTTGGCAATATGTGCGGTCATGTCAATAGACCCATTTGCAGCGATGTAAGCATCCAGATAGGTCCTATAATCAGACTCGGTGACAAATTGCCAAATAGTCAACGCTTCATCAAGGCCAGCCTGTTCGTTAGAGTTAGCAGCAATGCGATTGGCATTTGATGTGTTGATGTATACGTAGGCATTGTCTGTACCGTTCCAGGCATAACTGTGAATCTTATACTTACTGTCTGTACCAGTGGCTACAAGCTGCATATTCACCTCGCCTGCATAGCTCTGACCAACAAAACTTGAACTTACTTCTGCCCAATACTTGCCCCAGAAGTAACCTGTGGCATTGTTTTGCATGCGCAACTTCACGTAGCCTTCTACGTCAGAAGTTTCGATCGTCCATGCACAACCAGCAGGCTTTACATAGGGGACAGAACCACCGTCGGTGGTAAGGAATAACTGCGTGGAAGGGTTATAAAGATAATAAGTTTCTCCTGTGGATGGTTCAGAAGCCGTTGGTTGGCCCCACGCCAAATTGCCCCCCCCAGTAAGCATAGTGAGGGCTGTTAATAAAAATAATTTTAGTTTTCTCATGTAAAAATAGTAGTTAAATTATTTTGTAATAGTTGTTGTTTCTTTTCTACAGGCTACAGCGACAGTGCTTGTGTCGCACTGCCGCTGTAGCCGTCAGCGTGTTATGATGGTATTTTTTGCGTTACCACTGTTCTTCATCCATTTCGTCGTCTTCCCACTGGTTGCGGGCATTGCCGCGACCACGGCGACGAGAGAAATCACCAGGATCATTACCTCCGTCACCAAGATCTTCGCCCAGACCATCGGTGGGCGCGTCACCGTTGATGGAACCGTTGCAGAGGTGGAAGTCGGTGGCAAGGAGCGTCACCAGGGCTTCGGGTGTCATATATGTTTTCTTGCACATAGTAGAATCTTCTTTTTGTTGATGAAACATTCTTTGTCAAGCAAAGCGACCGAGGTCGAGTGCTCTAATTCTTTAATACTTGATAATTTTTTTGCCGTTCATGATGTACAGCCCCTTCTTGGCGTTCTCCACCTTGCGGCCCTGCAGGTCGTAGATGGTGCCAGCCGTCTGGTTGGTCTTACCGCTGATCTCGCTGATGCCAGTAGCCATCTCGTCGTCGAGGTTGAAGCTTACGCGAGCGGCACCGGGATCGGTAGAGTTGTTCTCGAAGTAAGCACGGAAGGCCTTGGCTGAAGAGCTGTTCACACCGGCAGTGTGATAGAAGTACTTCGTGCCCTGGATGAGTGCGAAGCTCACGCCAGTCAGGTCGGTCGTAGCAGCATAGGTACCCTTCATCGTGTACTCAGCCGTTGCGTCAGTCTTCGTAATGTTCTGCAGAGCGTCGGCAGGCAGGATGACATTGTTGATGGTATAGCTGGTGCCAGCAGCATCAGCCTTCACGAGGAACGGTTGTCCAGCCTTCAGCTCGGTAGCGTCGGCAAAGTTCAGCGTTACGCCCTTTTCATCGTCGAACGTGATGCCGTTGAACACTTTCACCTTAGAAGCATCGAATGTGGTCTTAACATCAGTAGCTGTCATATCGAAGGGCAGCACGAGGCCGTTCCATCCCTCCACCAGCGTGCGCTGGAAGGTAACGTTGGCATACTTTGCAGCAGGAGTGTAGTCGGCAGTCTCAGCGATAGTGATGTCCTCAGCAACGGCCTTCTTCAAGTCTATATTGGCCATTACGATCTGGCGCTGTTCGCCGTTGTTGTCCTTAGTCAGGGTCAGTACATAGTTGCCTGCGCCATTGGTCTTGAAGTAACCAGTATAGTCGAACCATGCTTCTGTAGACTCGTTGGCCAGTCCGCTGTTGTTTGCACGTGTGAACGAAGCAGGAATGATTGCCACGGGGTCACCGTTAGCATCGGCGATCGCCAGACGAGAAACTATCTCCTTGTTTTCGCCCCATGCGCCGAACTTGAACGACAGCTTATAGACGGTGGAAGCCTTCAGAGGCATTGTGTAGCCTTCTTCCTCACCATATTTGGTTCCATACTTTGTGAAGAGAGCAAGTTCGTTATCGGCAGCAGCCATACCAGCATTGCCTGTGGATCCCTTGATCAGTCGGGTGTTGTAAGCGTCATCTCTTCCTGCCTTGTCCCAACCAGCAGCGAAAAGACGGTTGTCACCATCCTTGCTGTCAGCATCGTAGCTTGCCGTGAGCTTGATAGCACTCTGCTCACCGTCATTAGCCGTCCAAGTCATACCAGTAATAGCATCCTTTACTGCATTGATTTCACTCTGTGATGTTGCATCCTGTGCATCCAGCATGTTCTTTGCAGCAGTGATATTATTCAGATTCTCAACATTGTTATAAGGAGCATATTCGGCATTATCGAAGCCGAGCGTAGGAATAGAAACTGCATCATAAGCAGCTTGCAGAGCGCTGTAGTCCAAAGCAGCAGGGTTGCAAAGCAACTCAATGTCGTCAAGGCCTACCCAGTTATTGCTTGCTGTGGTCCAATTGAATGTCAGCGTGGTAGCCGTTTCACCATCAGAAGTGAAGGTCATTACGCGATACTCCCAACCGCGGCCAGTTGTGTTGGCATAAGTTGCGCCATCGGCAAAGGTCGCAGTGCCATCGGTAGCGATGCCACGACCAACAGAGCTCTTGTGAGCATATGTGATGGTTTCATCACCAACGGTCAATGTGAGTTTGCCATTAACAGAAGCACGACCCTTTGCAATCAGGGCATAGTCGCCTGCGGGCAAAGTTACAGTCTGTGACATTGTGCGAGCAGCTGCGTTGTATAGGTCATAATAGGTGTCCTCACTTGTTCCGTCCCAGCTCTCGCCCTTGTTTGTTCCAGGAGCATTTGCCCATGTACCGAGCTTGTCGGTATAGTTCTGAGCATAGGCTTTGGCAGCAGTGTACTCGTCTACGATATAGCTCTCTACGTCAAGGTCGGCAGCAACGGTAGCATTGGTGATGGTGGGCAGAGAAACACCCAACTTGGTTGCAACGTTCTTGTTCAGCTCAGCAAAGGTGGTGTAGGTCGTGGCTGCGGCTACGAATGTGTTAGATACGGTCTCCAAGGCTTCTTTTGCTGCAATCAGGGCGGCCTTGTCTGTGTTGTCGACAGTAGCATAGGTCACAAGAGCAGCCTCCAGATCGGCTCTTTCCTTACCTGTAATGGCCGCGTAAGCTGGATTGGTAGAATTAGCGGTAGCTGTGTTCAAAGCAAATTCGTAGTCGGCGATGTAAGCAGACAGGTCTTCACCCTCGGTGTAGCGAACATTATAGAATGACAGCCAGCTCACATTGCTTGCGTCGGCAACGGTGATAGTTGTTACAAGCTTACCCTCTGCATCAGTCTGGCCAACAGCTGAGAAGTTGCCAATATAGTAGTTTGTAGATCCAAACTTCGCACCATTACTGATGCAAACAGCCTCGCCCTCGCCAACTTTCATCAGGATGGCATTGTCAATCATGGTCTCGTTGTCAGTAGGCTGCACGCGAGCACGGATAGTTACAGAATATGTCTCGTTGGGTGTCAAACCGGTGATGGTCGATGTGAATGTTCTTGCAGCCAGTATGTTACCAGAGCTAACCCAATACTCATAGAAAGGAGCATAGAACTCTGAGCCGTCGGTATTGCCTTCGATAGACCATGTGTTCACATAGAGCCTTTCGCTGTAATTGTCGTAGTCCTTGCACTGATTGCCGTTAACTGTCCATGTGGAAAGCATGATGTCGTCGATATAGTTAGCGGCATGCCATGCTGTTCCCGACTGATAAGCCGACTCTGCTGTCAGACCAGAAGTTTCTGCTGTGGTCAGTGTACGAGCATCATACTTCGTCTTGATGTTAGCATAAATTGTGTTGTAAGCGTCTGTGGTATAGAAGTTAGTAAAGGTATTCTCGCCAGTCAGATAGCCGTTGATGCGGTCCAAATATGCTTTAACATTGGCATAAGCTGTAACAGATGCTTGAGCCTCTGTTACGGCAGCGGAAAGAATATTATAGTTGGCAATTGTCTTTGCACCGTCAAAAGTGGCCTTGGCGTTTGTCAGAGCATCCTTAATTGTTGTTTGCATCGGCTCGCTAAGGAGGCTTTCAGTCTGAGCGAGGATTGCTGTAGCATCTTCAGTAGACACTTTGTCAGAATAATAGGTGAGAGTTACATTTGCGAAGCAGAACCAGCGTGAGCCAACAGCTGCACCAGGCTGCCCAATAACGATTTTGAGTTTGCCATCCTCACCTACTTCTGTGAACAATTCGGTTAAATACTTGCCTGCATCGAAAAGAGTCTTGGCCGCAGCACGGTCGTTGGGGGCGTTGTCACTGGTACGGTCACTTGCCCAGTCGGCAATCATGGCTTGAGTGCCATTAGCCTCCAAGTAAGCATTTGACACTTGCCATCCATCTTTGCTGTATTGAGAGCAGCTACCGTTGCTGCCGTCGCGGAAAAAAGCACTAATAGTGACTTTGTAGATACCTGCATTTAGGCCAGTAACCTCTTGAGTAAATGTTCCACTTTTCTGATATAGCTCCATTACTCCAGACTGGGCACCAATTCCACCGTTGTTGTTACTTGTTTCGGCATAGGTCCAACCACTATAACCTGTAGATAATGTAGGGTTGTTTATGGAAGTGGTTTTTGATGTTGATGCAAAAGTGTTGGCATCTGAAAGAAGGTCCTTTAATGATGTAGTAATGGTGTAACCATAAGCAGTAGCAATGGCTGCTTCTTTCTCTGCCTTTTTGCTTGCTACTGTCTCGTCGCGTTCGGCAGAGGTAAGGAACTGCCACACGTCCCAGTTCTCATTGCAGTTGTCACCATATTTTCCATTTGATGCAATCTGACGAGAAAAGCCAGATGTGTTGGCACCTTCAGCAATATACAGCGTCAGGTTGTTCGTACCGTGCGCCGTATTGATGAGCTTATAGCCTCCTGAAACTTCAGAGAGTGTGTAAGTCTGTGCGCGGCTTTCACCACCATCCGCCCATGACCAGTAGGCATCGCTGACGTACTGAGTGGAAGCGTCAAGGTATTGCAGGCGATAACCTTCGCCATTAGCAACAAGCTTAACGGGAATACCAAAGTTGTCGGCCCAAGCGGCAGTACCATAGCCGGCACCACGACTCAAGAACAAGCCTGTGGTGGGGTTGTACAAATAATATGTTCCTCCACTTGTGGGAGTCTGTGAAGCCCATGCGGAATTCCCTCCCATTGCAAACAGGGCGCAGCAAGCCAATAATAGTTTTAGTTTTCTCATAAATGTGAATTTTATTGTTAGTAATTATTGTGTCTGCAAACTCGGTTTCGCTTCCCCTTATAATATATATAATAAGGTGTAGCTGCGTATCCTGAGCAATCTGATTACCTCATGGGGCTAATCCTATCTTTCTTGTAAAAACTAACTAAATAATTTATAAAAGATAAGGCCTCACGGCTTCAACTTGCAAAATTATAAAAAATGTATAGTGGATATGCAAAAAGGGACTTTTTATTTAAAATTATTGTTTTTTTTTTTTTTTTGTTAACGCGCGCAGCGCGGAATGTTTGTCTGCGACGCTACGTAAATGCCCACGAATAACCACGAATTAGCCATAAATATTTATGGAAAATTCGTGGTTATTCGTGAGCATTTACGTTCTTTGCGGAGCAAAGCGTCCAAAGGCCGAGCGACGCCGTAGGCAAATTGGCGCTACCAGAAGACTTTGAAGGCGTAGCCCTGTTCTTTGAGCCATTGCAGACAGGCGGGGAGGGCGGTGCGTAGTTTTTCGATGGATTTCAGTGAGTCGTGGAAGGTGATGATGGAGCCGTTGCGGGCGTAGCGCTTCACGTTGGCCACGATGTCGGCAGCGGTCATCCACTTGGAGTAGTCGCGCGTGACGAGGTCCCACATCACCATCTTGTATTTCTCTTTGGTGAGGGCGGCATACTGGTCGTGGCGTATCCAGCCGTGGGGCGGACGGAACAGGTGACTGTGGATGTAGGCATTGGCCTTGTCGACATTGAAGACGTATTTGCGAAGCGAGTGGCGGAAACCGCTGATGTGGTTGTGGGTGTGGTTGCCCACCTGGTGACCATCGTCAACAATCTGCTGATAGAGTTCGGGGTACTTCCTGACATTGTCGCCCACCATGAAGAAGGTGGCCTTGATGCCGAAGTCGCGCAGCGTCTGCAGAATGAAAGGCGTTGACTGGGGAATGGGCCCGTCGTCGAAGGTCAGGTAGACGGCCTTCTCGTCGGGGTCCATTCGCCATAGCGCCTTTGGATAGAGCCATCGCAGATAGATGGCAGGTTGCTCGATGATCATGTTCTTTCGTTTCGGAGGTACGGGGGTGCGGAGGTCAGTTGAAACGACCGCCGCGTGCCGAGTAGCGACCGGCTATCTCGTTGAACTGGCGTGAGTAGGTGGCACCCAGATCATCGCTGATCATGCCGCACAGGTCGACCAGATGGTTCAGCACGTAGAGGTGCAGCATGCAGTCGCTCTGCGAGGCATTGAACTTGCCGGGCGAGAGTGAGCAGTAGTACTGCATGTACTGGCTGGACTTTTTCCACAGCAGTTCGATGAGTTGCTGTGCCTTGTCGTCCTGCTCGATGGCGATGTAGGTGCGAATCATGTCGAGCGATCCGCTCTGGAAGTCGTGGGGCACGTTGGCCTGCGGCAGTTCCAGCTCGGCACGCTCCAGCACCTCGGCAGCCTTGTCGAACTGCTCCTCCTGTGCCAGGTGGAGTGCCAGCTGCGACATCAGTCGACGGTGGGTGTAGCACATGCGCATGACGGTCTCGTCGAAGTAGATGCCGGGCGTGTTGGCTCCACCGAACTTGAAGCGGTGCATCACGTTGTCGTAGACTTTCTCGGTGTCGAAGTTAGTCATGCCGGGCACCACCTTGCCGTTGACGTTGGTGGTGAAGGGGGTGATGCGGTTCACCAGTCCCTCCTGCACGAAGTTGTCGCCTAGGTTCATGTAGTTCTCCGAGCCCACGGTGGTGGCTACGTAGATGGGGCGTGTCCAGTTGGCATGGGCAATCATCTCGAGCATCATCAGGTCGCCCTTGTAGAGGGCACCCTTGCCCTTCAGCGAGATGACCATGCGGTCGGGTATCGAGTCGCCCTGCATGAGCATGCCGCTCTTGCGGACGGCCTCCTTGTCGATGGTGACATAGACGGTGTCGGTGGGTATGACGTGCAGGTCGCCATCGGTGCTGCGCACCCAGTGGTCCAGAATGTTGCGCAGTTCGAAGGGCTCGTCGCCAAACTGTGCACGGGCCTGCTCAGGCTGTTCCTTGTAGTAGGCCTTCAGTGTCTCCTTCAGGCGTGGGTCTATCTGGCAGTATTCGTTGGTGCCGGCACAGTACTCCAGTCGCTTCCATGTGATGGGCAGCGAGGGCGAGTCGTAGGCCGGGCGCACCATCTGGTCGATGTACCAGTCGGTCTGCAGGTAGCTGAGGTTGCACACGCGGGCATCGGTGCGCACACCCTCGGTGTCCTGGTTGTACCAGAGGGGGAAGGTGTCGTTGTCGCCGTTGGTGAAAATGATGGGGTAGCTCTTCTGCTTTTCGCCGTCAGGGAGTGTCACCTCCTCCTGCAGGGAGTTCAGGTAGTTCTGTCCGAAGTCGCGGCAGGTGTAACGGCCCGAGCGGTCGTGGTCGTCCCAGGTCTGCGAGGCCATCTGCAGGGGAACGAGGAGGGTTATGAGAGCGACGAGGGTGGCGAGAATGATCGGAGTAATCTGATTATTCTGAGTGCTCGGAGTATTCTGATTACTCGGAGTACTCTGAGTGTTCTGATTTTTCAGAAGAAGTCTTTTGAGGGTTTCCCAGATGGCGGCTACGCCCATGCCGCACCAGATGGCGAAGGCATAGAACGAGCCAGCGTAGGCATAGTCGCGCTCACGCGGCTGCATGGGCGTCTGGTTCAGATAGATGACGATGGCCAGACCTGTCATGAAGAACAGGAAGAACACCACCCAGAACTGCTTCACACCCTTCTGGCCACAGCTGACCGACTGCCAGAGCAGGCCCAGCAGGCCCAGCAGCAGGGGCAGGCAGTAGAACACGTTGTGGCCCTTGTTCTCCTTGAGTTCGTCGGGCAGCAGGTCCTGGTTGCCCAGACGGGCATTGTCGATGAAGGAGATGCCCGTGAGCCAGTTGCCGTGCTCGGGCTCGCCGTGGCCCTGAATATCGTTCTGACGGCCTGCGAAGTTCCAAAGGAAGTAGCGCCAGTACATCCAGTTACACTGATAGCTGATGAAGAAGCTGATGTTGTCGACCTGTGAGGGCACCTTCACCATGATGTTCTCACCGCAGCGGTCGTAGGGCACCTGCGTGCCGCTGACCTCGCCGCCCATCCAACTCTCGTAGTACTGTGCATGCGACGAGCTGTACATGCGTGGGAACAGCATGTTCTGTGCATAGACGTACTCGTCCTTGGTGCGCACCACGAAGTAGGAGTCTTTCTCGTCCTCGGAAGCCTTCTCCTTGCGCTGCCATACGGGCTTGCCCTTCGACATGACCGGACGGCAGTAGCCGCCGTCTTTCTCCAGAGCCACCTGCGAGGTGTAGGCCTGTCCATAGAACAGCGGACGCTGTCCGTACTGGTCGCGGCCCAGATAGTCGCCCAGGGTAAAGATGTCCTCCGGCGAGTTCTGGTCCATAGGCGGGTTGGCGCTCGAACGTATCACGATGACGGCATACGTGGAGTAGCCTATCATGAGCATCAGCATGCAGAGCAGCGTGGTGTTCTTGAAACGGGCGCTGACCAGCGGTATGCGCTGGCTCTCAGCCGATGGCTTGTAGTGGCGCGTCAGCACGTACCACAGCAGAGCCAGCACGACGATGCCGATGAAGGCTGCCGACCAGCCGAAGCCGTAGAACGGTATGCCCAGCATGCCCACAGAGAGCAGATAGGCAATGTTCTGCCGTTTCCAGTTCTTGGCACTGGCATTCTGCGTTTCATAGACGGCCCAGAGCACCACGGCAATGAGCAACAGTATATAGATGTACTCGCCCGTGTTGAAGGGCATGCCCAGCGTGTTGACGAAGAACAACTCGAACCATCCGCCCACAGTGATGATGCCCGGCACCACGCCATAGAGCACCACGGCCACGAGGGCAAACGAGATGAGCAGTGCAATGCACGAGCCTTTCAGGTCGGCATTGGGGAACCGCTTGTAGTAGTAGACCAGCACGATGGCCGGCAGGCACAGCAGGTTGAGCAGGTGCACGCCGATGGAGAGGCCCGTCATATAGGCGATGAGCACCAGCCAGCGGTCGCTGTGAGGCTCGTCGGCATGGTCTTCCCATTTCAGAATGAGCCAGAACACCACGGCGGTGAAGGCCGACGAGTAGGCATAGACCTCGCCCTCGACAGCCGAGAACCAGAACGTGTCGCTGAAGGTGTAGATGAGCGCACCCACCAGTCCGCTGGCCTCAATGGCGATGAGCTTAGCCGTGGTCAGCTGGTCCCAACGGTCGATGAGCAGGCGGCGCACCAGATGCGTGATGGTCCAGAACAGGAACAGTATGCACGTGGCCGAGAGCAGCGCGCTCATGGTGTTCACCCAGTAGGCCACCTGTGTAGCATCGCTGGCAAACTGCGAGAACAGGTTGGCGGTGAGCATGAAGAACGGTGCACCGGGCGGATGGCCCACTTCAAGACGGTAGCCGGTGGTTATAAACTCGGGGCAGTCCCAGAACGAGGCTGTCGGTTCGATGGTGGAGCAGTAGACGAAGGCTGCAATCAAGAACGTCAGCCAACCTACCACGTTGTCCACAATGCGGTACTGTTTCATCACGAATATTGTATTTTAACGTTAAAACAGGTGCAAAGATACTATTTTTTAGTGAAGAATGAAGAATGAAGAATGAAGAATTTGCTTTCGCTCTACATTAATTAACAGAATAATATGCCTGCGATGAAAATAAATTTATGCATAAATTGGGCGGATTTATGCATAAATTGAACGAATTTACGCATAAATTCAAAGCAGAAGACCTGCGCCGTAGATGAGAATCAAGTAGCGCAACAACTTGCCGAGAGTGATACTGATCAGCGAAATGACGATGTTTGCACGCATCAGTCCCAACAGAATGGTGATGGCCGACCCCAGCACGGGCAGGAAGGCAAAGAAGCCCATCCACGCACCGCGTCCGGCCATGAAGCGCTCGGCCTTGTCGAGATCCTGCTTTTTGACGTGCAGGTATTTCTCAATCCACTCCAACCGGCCCATGCGGCCCACGCCGTAGTTGAAGCAGCTGCCAAGCACGTTGCCGATGGTGCCGTAGACCATGAGCTGCCAGGGGTCGAGACCTGTGGCCATCAAGCCTACCATGACGGCCTCGCTGCTGAAAGGGAAGAAACTGCCAGCCAGAAAGGCTGCCAGCAGCATGCCGATATAGCCGTAGCCTGTCAGAAGATCGATGAACCACTCCATAGGCTGCTGACAAGTTGAACGAGCGTGTCGGTGGCAGTGGGAAACAGACTGCCAAGTGTGAGCACGACGGTGATGACGATGGTGGCGATGAACAGCACATTGGTGGCCTTTGTGCCCGTCAGGGTGAAGAAATGGGCTATCAGCGGACTTGCACAGACAAAGATGATGGGCAGGAGCGTCTCGTAGAGGGCCGGCTGCACCACCAGAAACAGGACTGCCAGCACAAAGCCGGTAGAAAAGATACCGAAGATCTGACGTATGCGGATGCGGTCCTCATAGCCTTTCTGCACAAAATGAATCATGCTCACCAAGGTCAGGAGGGCTATCAGCACGAGCGTGGCCAGCTGACAGGCAGGAAGAATGCTGAAGTCGAAAGCCGGACTGAATGTAGCCAACTGAGAGAAATGGGCGACAGCCGGCTGCAGGCTTCCCTTTAGGAACAACCAGGGGGTGACCAGCCAATAGGGAGTGAGCAGTCCCAAGAAGGAGGTTGTCCAGGTGCGTGCGTTGAGCGACTGCAGCTGTGTGGCGCAGAGCAGCCATAGTATGGGCACGAAATAAAGCACGTGGACAGCCACCATGCTGGCCAGACCAATGAAGATGAATGCAAAATACATGCGGCCTTCCGATTGCGGATCCTGATAGGTGCGGAACAACAAGCGAAAGAGGGTGATGATGCAGACGTAGAGCAGGCTGCTGCGGAGCGAGGCAAACAGCAGAGGCGAGGCCGAAGTGATGAACAGGAAGGAACAGGCTACCATGCGGCTGCGCACACGGATGAGCGTGTTGCTGTTGTTCAGCTCCATAATCAGGTAGGTGGCCACGGCCATACAGCCAAGCTGCAACCACCAGTGGTGCTGAATGGCTCCGGCCAGTAACCATACCAGAACGGCATAGAGAGCGGAGACGAAAAAGGCCGTCTCGCTCTCTGCTATCCGGTTCTGCAGAAGTTTGTTCATGTCGCTACCTGCCTCCTATGCTAAGCTCTCTCTATGCCAGGTCGCGGCCAATGTCACGACGGAAATACTTGCCCTGGAACTGAATCTTCTGGGCCTCTTCGAACGACTTGCGAAGGGCTTCTTCCTTGTTCTTTCCGTAAGAGGAAACGGCGATGACGCGACCACCGTTGGTGACGATGGAATCGGCCTTTTTTGTGTCTTTCGAGGTTCCGAAAGCGGTGCCGGCGTGGAAAATTACTGAGCCCTCTACCTGGTCGATGCCTGTAATCTCGAATCCCTTCTCGTAGGCTCCGGGATAGCCGCCGCTGACCAGCATCACGCAGACGGCAGCCCGCTCGTCGAACTCGACTGGGTGCTGGTCGAGGTTGCCCTCAGCCACACCCTCGAACAGGTCGACGATGTCGCTCTTCAGACGGAGCATTACGCTCTCGGTCTCAGGATCGCCCATGCGGCAGTTGTATTCAATGACCATCGGTTCGCCCTCTACGTTGATGAGGCCGAAGAAGATGAAGCCCTTGTAGTCGATGCCCTCAGCCTTCAGCCCTTCCACCGTGGGACGGATGATGCGGTCGTCTACCTTCTGCATCCACTCTTTCGTGGCAAAGGGAACGGGCGATACCGAGCCCATGCCGCCAGTGTTCAGACCTGTGTCGCCCTCGCCGATGCGCTTGTAGTCCTTGGCTTCGGGCAGAATCTGATAGTGGTCGCCGTCGGTGAGCACGAACACCGAGCACTCAATGCCGCTGAGAAACTCCTCGATGACCACGCGAGCCGAGGCATTGCCGAACATGCCGCCCAGCATTTCCTTCAGTTCCCGCTTGGCTTCGTCGAGCGTGGGCAGAATCAGTACGCCCTTGCCGGCACACAGGCCGTCGGCCTTCAGCACGTAGGGGGCTTTCAGGGTCTCAAGGAAGGCCAGTCCTTCCTGCAGATGCTCGCCGTCGAAAGTCTCGTAGCGTGCAGTAGGAATGTTGTGACGCTGCATGAAGCCCTTGGCGAAATCCTTCGAGCCTTCGAGCACAGCACCGGCCTTAGACGGACCGATGACGGGCACCTTGCTGGTGCGAGGGTCAGCCTTCAGGTCGTCGTAGATGCCTTTCACCAACGGGTCTTCTGGACCAACGACCACCATGCTGATGTTTTCTTTCTGCACGAACTGCTTGATGGCCTCGAAGTCGTCGGCCTTCATGGCCACGTTCGTGCCACAATTGCAGGTGCCGGCATTGCCAGGGGCGATAAACAGTTTCTCACATTTCTCACTCTGGGCAATCTTCCATGCCAAGGCGTGCTCACGGCCGCCACTGCCTAAAAGTAATATTTTCATGTTGTTGAGTATTTGGGTCTTATTGGTCTTATTGGTCTTATGGGCCTTATTGGGCTTATTTTAGATAGTCCTCAAAATACTGGGTGATGCGCTCATGCAGGTGCACGCTGTTGTGTCCCCTCATGTTGTGGCCTTCGCCCGGATAGGCAAAAAAGTCGGGCTGTGTGCCGGCCTCTGCACAGGCCTTGAGGAACGACAGCGCATGCTGGGGCACCACTGTCGGGTCGTTATAGCCGATGATGATTTGCAGTTTGCCCTTCAGCTGGCCAGCCTTGTTGATGAGACTGGTCTTGGCATAGCCCTCGGGGTTCTGTTCTGGGGTGTCCATATAGCGTTCGCCGTACATCACCTCGTACCACTGCCAGTCGATGACAGGACCGCCAGCTACACCCGTCTTGAACACGTCGGGATAGTTCAGCATGAGCGAGATGGTCATGAAGCCGCCGAACGACCATCCATGAACGCCCAAGCGCGACATGTCGACATAGGGCAGTGTGCGCAGAAAGGCGACACCCTTCATCTGGTCCTGCATCTCAATCTGTCCGAGCTGTCGGAAGGTTGCCTGTTCGAAGTCGCGGCCACGGTTCTCCGATCCCCGGTTGTCGAGAATGAAGACGATATAGCCTTTCTGTGCCATATAGGTCTCCCAGGAGCGGCTGCCCCAGTGCCAGGAGGCATCAACGTTATGGGCATGCGGACCGCCGTAGACATAGACCACGGTGGGGTACTTCTTCTGTGGGTCGAAGTCGGCAGGCTTCACCATTCTATAATATAGGTCGGTCACGCCGTCGGCAGCCTTGATGGTGCCGCTCTCGTAGTGCGGAATGACGAAATCCTTCCAAGGGTCTTCTGCTGTCAGCAGGCGTGTGCCCTTCCCGTTGGCAGTGTTCACCACGTCGATGTTGCGCGGAAGGATGGGGGTTGCGTATTTGTCGTAGAGCTTAGTGCCGTTTTCCGAGAGCGTTGCGTAGTGCATGCCCTCGCCATTGTCGAGTGGTGTGCGCTTGCCGTTGGCCACGTTGACACTGTAGAGGTTGCGCTGTAGCGGGTGCTTCTCGTTTGACGCAATGACAACCGACTTGGTCTTCTTGTTGAAACCAATCAGTTCCATGACCACCCACGGGCCACTCGTCAACTGCTTCTGTTCTTCTCCTTTTATATTATATAGGTATAAGTGGTTGTAGCCGTCGCGCTGACTTTGGAGGATGAATTTCGTATTGTCCCACGGAAGGAATACGATGGGGTGGAGCGGCTCTACATATTTCGGGCTTGTCTCGCGATACAGTTCTGCGATGCGCTCGCCTGTGGCAGCATCGTAGCTGACCAGTCGGCAGTCGTTTTGGTCGCGGTTCAACTCAAACATGTAGACAGTATGACAGTCGGGACTCCACGCAATGTTGGTGAAATAACGGTCGGTGGGGTCGCCAGCCTGCAAGTAGACGGTCTTTTCTGTAGTCAGGTCATAGATGCCGACGGTTACTTTGTGCGAGGTCATGCCAGCCATCGGGTATTTGTCGGGCTGGTATTCCGCCACTCGAGGGTCGATGTCCACCTGTGGATAGTCGGTTACCATCGACTGGTCCATGCGGTAGAAAGCCAGTCGCTGGCCGTCGGGACTCCAGAACAGGCCTTCGTCGATGCCGAACTCATTGCGGTGGACGGCCTCGCCATAGACAATCTCGTGCGAGCCATCGGTAGTCAGTTGCACCTCGTTGCCTTCGGCATTGCGCACAAAGAGTTGATTGTCGCGTTTGAAAGCCAGTGCCCGTGAGGCCTTGTTCCAGTGCTGTTCGGTCTCGTTGGGCAGAGCGTCTTGTCGCCAGGCGATGCTCTTCTCCTGAAAGTTGAACAGAATGCGCCCCTTGGTACTCTTCAGCAGCACCAGCGGCTCGTTGGCATAGGGATAGGAGGCATAGAACGCTGAATGTGCTTTTTCGCCGATTTCATCGGTTCTAAACAACGTTTTCTTCTGTCCTTTCGCGTCGATGGTGCCCCCCTCTTCGGCATCCTGATACATCAACTGCTCACCCCACCAGGTGAGGAACAGGTTCTTTGGGCGCAGGTTGTGGAAGTTCGTGCCGCCGAAGTTCAGGTCTTCAAGGGTGAACAGCTTTTTCTGCGTCTGTGTTGCTGATGGATTCTGGCCTCTCATTGCTGTCAGGATGGGTGCTGCGCATAAAAAGCATAGGGCCATGATGGCCCTTATGCAGTGTTGATTATTTGTCATGATTAAAACGTCTGTTGTTCTTGAATGGCTTCTTTCCACCACTTCGGTCGAAGTTCTCATGGCCGCCACGGTTCTTGCTCTCGAAACGTTTCCCGAAAGGCCGGTCTTTCCGCTCTTCATTCTTCTCTCTTCTCTCCGCTTTCCTCTCATTCCCGAGCAAAGCTCGCCTACCCGTAGTCTTTTCTCTGTTGAAGTCGTGCTTGTGGAAAGTGAATGAGCGAATGTCGCCGTCTTCGTTGTCGTCTTCTTCGTCTATCCGCTTCTTGAACTCGCGTTCCTTCTTGAAACGGTGTTTCTCGGACATTTGGCGCTTCTCGTCGTCGGTTTTTACAATGCCGCCCTCGCTGCGGAACTGCTTCAGCTTGCCGTCGAACATGGTGTACTTGCGGAACTCGCATTCCAGCGATCCGTTGAATACGGGAATCTTGATGCTGGGCTTCAGTCCGATTTGCTCGAAACACTCCTCACGATAGCTTAGAATCCAAGCATCGCCTCCCATGAACTGGTGCTTCAGTCGCTCGCCGATCATGCGGTAGGTGCCCAGCAGGTCGGGTGTTGAGATACGCTCGCCGTAGGGTGGGTTGGTGACGATGATGCTCTTCTCCTTGGGTTGTGTGAAGTCCTTGAAGTCCTGTTGCTCGACGGTGATGTCGGCGGTCAGGCCGGCAGCCTTGGCGTTCAGCCGGGCTGTGTTGACGGCCTTCATGTCAACATCGTAGCCGTAGATGTGATGATTGAACTCACGCTCCTGCGAATCGTCATTATAGATACGGTCGAAGAGGTCGGCATCGAAGTCGGGCCATTTTTCAAAGGCATACTCCTTGCGGAACAAACCGGGAGCCATGTTGCGCGCAATGAGGGCGGCCTCTACGAGCAGTGTGCCGCTGCCGCACATTGGGTCGATGAAGTCGGTGTCGCCCTTCCAGCCGGTCATGAGTATCATGCCAGCGGCCAGCACCTCGTTCAGCGGAGCCTCTACACTCTCCTGACGATAGCCACGACGGTGCAGGCTCTCGCCCGACGAGTCGAGACACAGCGTGCAGTCGGCATCGGCAACGTGGATGTGCAGGCGCAGGTCGGGGTTGGCCACTGAGATGTTCGGGCGGCTTCCCGTCTTCTCGCGGAACTGGTCGACGATAGCATCCTTCACCTTGTAGCTGACGAACTTGGAGTGGCGGAACTCTTCAGAGAACACCACGGCATCGACAGCGAACGTGCGGTCGTTGTCCAAATAGTTGCTCCAGTCAATTTTCTTGATTTCGTTGTAGACGTCGTCGGCGCTCTGTGCCTTGAAGCGTGCAATGGGCTTCAGCACCTTGATGGCCGTGTGTAGAGAAAAATTGGCGCGGTACATCAGTTCTTTGTCGCCCGTGAACGATACCATACGTCTACCCATGTGAATTTTTTTTGCCCCCAGTTGGGCCAGTTCTTTCGCCAGTACAGGTTCCAGTCCCATGAACGTCTTGGCGATAAACTCCTGCTCAGCGTTTTGAGTCAGGACAGTGTCAATTTGTTGTTCCATTATCAATGAAGTGAATTTGGACTGCAAAGTTACGTTAAAAGACGCAAAATACAAAATTATTCCTAATTAATAATTCATAATTCAATAATAATTTGTACTTTTGCAGTTGTTCTTAATGTCAACTATCTGAACCTATGACATCACTCTTTCTATATGCCTCGCAGCACTCGGAGCTCACGGATTATATTATTTGGACCGTGCTTCTGCTTATTCTGCTGATTTTTATTGTCTTTATTTTCTGGCAGCGCAAAGCTGGCCGTGAGTTGTCGTACGAACTGAAACTGCTCGAAAAGGTCAAGAAGAGCAATATTGAATATGAGTTCGTGCTGAAGGCCATGAAACTTTCCACGTGGCATATAGACCCAGAAACCATGAACGTGACCTACGACAACGACTTCCGCGACAAGGGCGATTTGTGGAAGCCCGAGGAAGACGGATCGGGTCTGAAAGCCAGCTCTACGCTGCTCTACGAGCAAGACGGCGAGCGTGTCTTTGAGGCACTGAAGAAGATTTGTGAGGGTCTGACCGAAGAGTATCATGAGATTTACCGCGTGATGATTCCCAACTCCAACAAGTTCTACTGGGAAGAGAGCTATGCTACCATCGCCGAGCGCAATGTGGAAGGTAAGCCGCTGAAGATTGTGGGAACGTCGATGCGCATTGATGACCGTAAGGATATGGAGAACGCCTTGGTAGAGGCACGCTACAAGGCTGAGGAGAGCGATCGTCTGAAGACGGCCTTCCTGGCGAATATGAGCCATGAAATCCGCACGCCGCTGAATGCCATCGTGGGCTTTACCAGTGTGCTGCCCGACGTTACTGAGGCTGAGGAACGACAGACACTGCTCGACCTGATTCACGAGAATACTCAGAAACTGTTGCGCATCGTTGACGATGTGGTGAGCATATCGAAAGTCGAGGCTGGCAAGGAAGAACTGATGATTTCAACGTTTGACCTGTCGATCACACTGCGTGAGATTATAGACCAGTATACCCCGAAACTGAAGCCCGGCGTGGAGATGAAGACCAACTTCCAAGACCAGTCGCTGATGGTGGTTACCGACAAGAACCGCGTGCAGGAAATAGTGCGGCATTTGTTGTCGAATGCCGTGAAGTTTACCGATCATGGCCATGTGGAGGTGGGATTCGAACAGCATGGCAGCGAACATGTGCGCCTGTGGGTTGAAGATACTGGCAAGGGAATCTCGCCCGATAATCAAGAGCGAGTGTTCGAACGTTTCTTCAAAGTCGATGAGTTCGTACCAGGTGCAGGTCTCGGACTGAGCACCTGTCGCACGATGGCCTATAGCTTGGGCGGCAGCGTTACGGTACAGTCGGAACTGGATGAGGGTTCAACGTTCACTTTCGAGTTCCCACAGCAGAAGGTTGCCATGTAGTTTCGGCTCAGAAAGTCGTTGTGAATGATTCAAAAAAAGTCGCTGTGCTACAGCGACTTTTTGTCTTCTTCCTCCTCTTTCTTTTTCCTTTCTTCCTCCAGCAGTTGGAAGTCTTTTTTGCGTAGTACAAACGATGTTGTGAGGTATTTCTCGCGTACAATCTTATTCTCTGCCAGTTCTTCAGGCGAGCCGTGAAAAAGGATACGGCCCTCGAAGAGCAGGTAGGCACGGTCGGTGATGGTGAGTGTCTCGTCGACGTTGTGGTCGGTGATCAGAATGCCGATGTTGCGGTCTTTCAGTTTCCATACAATTTGCTGAATATCTTCCACGGCAATGGGGTCGACACCGGCAAACGGCTCGTCAAGCATGATGAAGCGCGGCTCGATGGCTAGGCAGCGTGCAATCTCGCAACGTCGGCGTTCGCCGCCCGACAACTGGTCGCCCTTGTTCTTGCGCACCTTGCCCAGACGGAACTCCTTGATGAGGCTCTCCAGTTTCTCCAACTGGTAGTCGCGCGGCTTTCCCGTCATCTCCAGCACCGACAAGATGTTGTCTTCCACGCTCATCTTGCGGAACACCGAAGCCTCCTGCGCCAGGTAGCCGATACCGGCACGTGCACGCTTGTAGACGGGGTAGGTGGTCACCTCCTCGTCGCCCAGGTAGATATGCCCGCCGTTGGGCACCACCAGTCCGGTAGTCATATAGAACGAGGTGGTTTTGCCGGCACCGTTAGGTCCCAGCAGACCCACGATCTCTCCCTGTGCCACATGAAAGCTTACGTCGTTGACCACGGTGCGTTTGCCGTAGCGCTTGATGAGCCCTTCTGTGCGAAGTATCAATGAATCTTCAGCCATAATTTGAATAATTTTCGTGCAAAGATACGATATTTTTGGAAAAATGACTACCTTTGCACGATAAAAAGACAAAAACTGTGCAGAAAAATATATTTTATAGGTGGCTGACCGCCTTTGGCCGCTATCTGATTCTGATGGGCAGAACTTTCAGCGTGCCCGAGCGTTTCCGCATGTTTTGGAAGCAATATGTTAAGGAGATGGCCCAACTGGGTGTTAACTCGATAGGCATTGTGTTGCTGATATCGTTTTTTATCGGTGCGGTCATCTGCATTCAGATGAAGCTGAACATTGAGAGCCCGTGGATGCCTCGCTGGGTGGCAGGCTACACCACACGCGAAATCATGCTGCTGGAGTTTTCCAGTTCTATCATGTGTCTGATTCTGGCCGGCAAGGTGGGGTCGAATATCGCCTCGGAAATTGGCACGATGCGCGTGACACAGCAGATTGATGCCCTCGACATCATGGGTGTTAACTCGGCCAGCTACCTCATTCTTCCGAAGATTATGGGCATGGTGACCATCATGCCGTTCCTGGTCATCTTCTCATCGGTGATGGGCATCGTGGGTGCCTATGGTACGGCCTATATCGGTCATATCATGCCACCCGACGACCTGACGGCCGGCCTGCAGCATGATTTCCAGTCGTGGTTCGTGTGGATGTCGATCATCAAGAGCCTGTTCTTTGCCTTTATTATTACGAGTGTGGCTTCTTATTTCGGCTATACGGTAGAAGGCGGCTCGGTGAATGTGGGCAAGGCTTCGACCGATGCCGTGGTGTCGTCGAGTGCGCTCATCTTGTTTTCTGATGTGTTCTTAACCCAGTTGCTGTCATGATTGAAGTAAGGAACCTGTATAAATCGTTTGACGAAAAAGATGTGCTGAAGGGCATCTCCACCGTGTTCGAAGACGGCAAGACAAACCTGATTATCGGTCAGTCGGGCTCGGGTAAGACTGTGCTGATGAAGAACCTTGTGGGACTGCTGGAGCCTACCAGTGGCCAGATACTGTATGACGATCGCGACTTTGTCAAGATGACGAAGAAAGAGAAAGTGATGATGCGTCGCGAGATGGGTATGATTTTCCAGAGTGCCGCCCTCTTTGACTCGTTGACGGTGCTGGAGAACGTGATGTTCCCACTAGACATGTTCTCGTCGATGACGCTGCGTGAGCGTACAAAGCGCGCAATGGACTGTCTGGATCGTGTGAACCTGGTGGGAGCCGAACAGAAGTACCCTGGCGAGATATCGGGCGGCATGCAGAAGCGCGTGGCCATTGCCCGTGCCATTGCCCTGAACCCGAAGTATCTGTTCTGCGACGAGCCGAACAGTGGTCTTGACCCGAAGACCTCGCTGGTCATCGACGAGTTGCTGCACTCCATTACCCGTGAGTTCAACATGACCACCATCATCAACACCCACGACATGAACTCGGTGATGGGCATCGGTGAGAATATCATCTTCATTTATGAAGGACACAAGGAGTGGCAGGGCGTATCGGCCGACATCATGGGCTCTACCAACAAGCGGCTCACCGACTTCATCTTTGCCAGTGATTTGCTGAAAGAGATGCGCCAGGCCATTGTGCATGAAACCATACAAAAAAAGTGAAATAATGGTGCAAAGCGATAGATTTATACGGAAAATGTGTATCTTTGCATTTTGATTATTAAAGGAAAGAGATTGGAAATGGGAAAAATTATTGCATTAGCCAACCAAAAAGGTGGTGTGGGAAAGACGACAACCACCATTAATCTTGCCGCTTCGCTTGCCACACTGGAGAAGACTGTGCTGGTGGTCGATGCCGATCCTCAGGCCAACGCTTCCAGCGGTTTGGGTGTGGATATCAAGGAAGTGGATTGCTCTATCTATGAATGTATTATCGACAAGGCCGATGTGCGCGATGCCATCTATACCACCGATATCGACGGGCTTGACATCATCCCCAGCCATATAGACTTGGTGGGTGCCGAGATAGAAATGCTGAATTTGGAGAACCGCGAGAAAATCATTAAGCAGCTGCTTGACCCACTGCGTAGCGAATACGACTATATACTGATTGACTGCTCGCCTTCGCTGGGACTGATTACAGTTAACGCGCTGACAGCTGCCGACTCGGTCATCATTCCTGTGCAGTGTGAGTATTTTGCGCTTGAAGGCATCTCGAAACTGCTGAATACCATTAAAATCATCAAGTCGAAACTGAACCCGAGGCTTGAGATAGAGGGTTTCCTGCTGACTATGTACGATTCGCGCCTGCGTCTGGCCAACCAGATTTATGACGAGGTGAAGCGCCACTTCCAGGAACTGGTGTTCAAGACCGTCATTCAGCGCAACGTGAAACTTTCTGAGAGCCCCTCACACGGTCTGCCCGTCATTCTCTACGATGCCGATTCGACAGGCTCGAAGAATCATCTGGCTTTGGCCAAAGAAATCATAAATAAGAATAAGTAATGGCTGTACACAAGAAATACACGAAGACCTCGGCTGTGCTGGGCCGTGGCCTTGACGATATAGGCAACGGCCGTGGGCTGGACGCACTCATAGATACCAGCGATGTGAAGACGCAGGGCTCGTCGAACCTGAACGAGATACCCATTGAGCAGATAGAACCCAATCCTGATCAGCCTCGCCGCGAGTTTGACCCTACGGCTCTGCAGGAACTGGCCGCCAGCATACAGAACATGGGCATCATCGCCCCCATTACCCTGCGGCAGGTGGCCACCGACCGCTATCAGATTATAGCAGGTGAACGCCGTTGGCGAGCCTCGCAGATGGCTGGCCTGACAACGATTCCCGCCTATATCCGCACCGTGGAAGACGAGAACGTGATGGAGTTGGCACTGGTGGAGAATATCCAGCGCGAAGACCTGAACGCCATTGAGATTGCACTGGCCTACGAACATCTAGCCGAGACAACTGGCATGACGCAGGAGAAAATATCAGAGCGCGTGGGTAAAAGCCGAACGGCCGTTACTAATTACATGCGTCTGCTGAAATTACCTGCACAGATTCAGATGGCCTTGAAGAATCACGAAATTGACATGGGACATGCCCGCGCGCTGCTCTCTGTCGACTCGCCCTCCATGCAGCTGAAGCTGTTCAAGGAGGTACAGAAGAATCAGTATTCCGTGCGCAAGGTGGAAGAGATGGTTCAGATGCTGAAGAACGGTGAGGACGTGCAGAGCGTCAATAAGAAAATTGCGTCGAAGACACCGTTGCCAGCTGAGTTCAATGTACTGAAAAAGCGGCTCTCCGACCTGTTCCAGGCCAAGGTGCAGATGACCTGCTCGCCCACAGGAAAAGGTAAGATTAGTATTCCCTTTGCCAACGACGAGGAACTGGAGCGCATCATGAACGTGATAGACCGACTGAGAAATTGAGACAACACCTTATTTATATTTATACGCGCGTGAGACTGACAGCCGCTGTTCTGTTCTTAATGGCAAGCAGCGTGGTTAAGGCTCAGACAGTAGCTGCCGACTCGGTTGTTGCTGCTGTCGACTCGTTGTATGAACAAATGGCCGTCGACTCGCTATCGGAAAAAATGATTGTTGACTCAGTCGTCGCCACTGCCGACTCGTCGGTCTCGCTGATGGTTGCCTCAAAGCCTCTTAAGAAGATGCGCGAGCAGCGCGACTGGAGTACCTGGCGGCCCGATCCGCAGCGGGCACTGTGGCTGGCACTGGTCTTCCCCGGGGGCGGACAAATTTATAATCGCAAATACTGGAAGCTGCCGTTAGTCTATGGAGGCTTCATCGGATGCGTTTACGCCATGTCGTGGAACAGTATGATGTACAAGGACTATCAGCAGGCCTATCTGGACATCATGGATGACGACCCGAACACGGCCAGCTATAACAAGTTCCTGCATCTGGGCCGGCAGATTGACTCGTCGAACATGGAGCACTACAAGCAGATTTTCAAAAGCCGTAAAGACATGTACCGACGTTGGCGCGACCTGAGTTTTTTCGCTATGGTGGGTGTCTACGCACTGTCGGTCATCGATGCCTACGTTGATGCAGAACTGTCGGAATTCGATATCTCGAAGGAACTGTCGATGAAGGTGCGACCGGCTGTCATCAGTAATGGACAGTCGCAGAATCCCCTCTATGCCGCGTCGTTAGGTGTGAACTGCAGCTTGAATTTTTAAAACTGAACGAAACGAAAATGACCTACAAACGACTGATAATAGCCGCCATGCTGCTGACTGGAGTCTGCTCGATGCAGGCCCAAATCAGTGTTGATGACGATGAAGTGGTGATCAGCAACTCACAGGGTGACGAGGAAGAAATAGAATTCCCCGAAGCCATGAATGAGGATGTTGACAGCCTGTTGAAACTCTATCATGCCAAGACCTATCTGATCGCTAACGACGACTGTGAGATGTCGGGTGTGAATCCTGTCTATAGCCGCGAAGTCTATATCGACCGGTTAAAGCGTATGCCCACCGTGATGGAGATGGCCTACAACGATGTGGTGCAGACTTTCATTGACCGCTATACGGGGCGTCTGCGCCGTACGGTCAGCCTGATGCTTGGGGCTGCCAATTTCTACATGCCAATCTTCGAAGAGGCCCTTGAAGTCTATCAAGTGCCTTTGGAACTGAAATACCTGCCCATCATAGAGTCAGCATTGAATCCCAATGCCGTGTCGCGTGTGGGAGCCACGGGTCTGTGGCAGTTCATGTTGTCCACGGGGCGCGACTATGGGCTGGAAGTGAACTCGCTGGTCGACGAGCGTCGCGATGTGCTTCGCTCATCGTATGCTGCCGCCCACTACCTGAGCGACCTCTATAAGATTTTCGGCGACTGGAATCTGGTGATTGCCGCCTATAACTGTGGCCCGGCAAACATCAACAAAGCCATCCACCGTGCTGGTGGTGAGAAGGACTACTGGAAAATCTATCCCTATCTGCCCAAGGAAACACGTGGTTATGTGCCGGCTTTCATCGCTGCCAACTATGTGATGACTTACTACTGCGAACACAATATCTGTCCGATGCGGTGCGAACTGCCTTTGAAAACCGATACGGTGATGGTGAACCGCAATGTGAATCTTGGTCAGATAGCCGCTGTTTTAAATCTGGACGTTGACATGCTGCGCGACTTGAATCCCAGCTATCGGCGCAGTGTGGTGCCAGGCGATACCAAGCCCTTGCCCATTCGTATGCATCCTGATGATATTGTGCGCTTCATTGATCAGCAAGACTCTATCTATAATTATAATACAGCCACAATGCTGCCCAAGCGCGATGTGGTGCCGGTCGAAGTGCCCATTGCCTCGTCGCGCAACTCCAAGGCGCGCAGCAGGAGCAAGTCGCGTGGTGCCAGTTCGGTTACTGTTCGCCGCGGCGACACCCTTGGTGCCATAGCTAAGCGCAACGGTACGACGGTTGCCAAGATACGCCAGTTGAACGGCATCAAAGGCAATAATATCCAGGCAGGAAAGAAACTGAGAGTGAAATAGCAGAACAGGTCCACCCCAACAAAAATCCTTTACGACTATGGACGAAGAGCAGAAACAGCGGGAAGCAGCCGACGAGAAAATGATCAACGATGCGTTTCAGGAATTGTTGAATAACTACTTGAACTCGCGTCACAGAAAGAAGACCGACTTGATTACGAAAGCCTTCAACTTTGCCAAGCAGGCGCATAAAGGCGTTCGCCGTCTGTCGGGCGAACCCTATATCATGCATCCTATCTCCGTGGCACAGATTGTATGTTCGGAGATCGGGCTCGGCTCGACCAGCATCTGCTCGGCACTGCTCCACGACGTGGTGGAGGACACGGAATATACCGTCGAGGATATCGAGAATATCTTCGGGCCGAAAATAGCGCAGATTGTGGACGGACTGACCAAGATTAGCGGCGGCATCTTTGGTGAGCAGGCATCGGCACAGGCCGAGAACTTCAAGAAACTGCTGCTGACGATGAGCGAGGACATCCGTGTCATCCTCATCAAGATTGCCGACCGTTTGCATAATATGCGCACACTCGACTCCCAGCCGGCCAATAAACAGTACAAGATAGCTGGTGAAACGCTCTATCTCTATGCTCCGCTGGCTCACCGCTTGGGACTGAATAAGATCAAGTCGGAACTGGAAAACCTTAGTTTCCGTTTTGAGCATCCTGAGGAGTATGCTGATATCGAACGCAAACTGGAGGCTACTCGCGTTTCGCGCCATCAGTCGTTCGACCAGTTCACGGCCCCCATCGAAGAAATGCTGAAGCGCATGGGGCTGCACTATGAGATTCGTGAGCGTGTGAAGACCCCTTACTCCATTTGGACGAAGATGCAGAACAAACACGTGTCGTTCGATGAAATCTACGATATTCTGGCTGTCCGCATCATCTTTACGCCTTCCAGCCGCGAGATGGAGGCCAAGGAGTGCTTCAATATCTACGTGGAGTTGAGCCAGCTTTACAGGAGCCATCCTGATCGCCTGCGTGACTGGGTGAACCACCCGAAGTCGAATGGCTACCAGGCACTCCATGTAACCCTTATGTCAAAAGAGGGACATTGGATTGAGGTACAGATACGCTCCGACCGCATGGACGAGATAGCCGAGCAGGGACTGGCTGCCCACTGGAAATACAAAGAGGGCGGCGAGTACACCGAGGATGAGAACGAACTGAACGAATGGCTGCACACCATCAAGGAAATTCTGGACGATCCGCAGCCCGACGCAATGGACTTCCTCGATGCCATTAAGCTGAACCTCTTCGCCAGCGAGATATTCATTTTTACGCCGAAGGGAGAAATCAAGACAATGCCAGCCGGCTGTACGGCGCTCGATTTCGCTTTCTCCATCCATACATTCTTGGGCAGTCATTGCATCGGGGCCAAGGTCAACCATAAGCTGGTGCCGCTGAGCCATAAGCTGCAGAGCGGCGATCAGGTGGAAATTCTCACTTCGAAGTCGCAGCACGTGTCGCCCTCTTGGATAGGCTTCGTTTCAACAGCCAAGGCCAAGGCGAAAATACAGGCAATTCTGCGCCACGATAACCGCGAAGTGCTGAAGCAGGGTGAGACTATGCTTCAGGAGTGGATGCGACAGAACGGACTGGAATCATCGCTGACCCTGACCGACCAGTTGGTGGCTTTCCACGACATGCAGCGTAGGGAAGAGTTCTACAAGGCGCTGGGCGAAAAGACCATCCTGCTGGGCGAGAAAGACCTGGAGGAACTGAAAGGCACCAGCAAGAAGCAGACCAGCAGCGGCGGCTGGCGCAAATACGTGCCTTTTGTGAAGGCCAAGAAAGAGGAAGAACAGCAGCCCGAGTTGTTCGTGGTGCCCGAGAAGTTCAACCGCAAGAAGCCCATCTATATTACTGACGATAATCTCACGCAGTATAAGTTCCCCTCTTGTTGTCATCCCATTCCGGGCGATGACGTGCTGGGATATATCGACAACAAGAACCAGATAGAGATTCACAAGCGTGCCTGTCCGGTGGCCAACCGACTGAAGACCAGCTACGGCAACCGCATCCTTGATGCCAAGTGGGACATGCACAAGAAACTCTTCTTCGATGCCACCATCCGTTTGGGCGGTATCGACCGTCGCGGTCTGGTGCATGAGGTGACCAGCATCATCTCTCAACAATTGTCTGTCGATATCCGTCGTTTGACGTTTACAACCGAGGATGGTGTTTTTGACGGGACCATTGACTTGCGCGTTCATGACCGTGAGGATGTAAAATCAATTATGGACAGTTTGAAACACGTGAGTGATTTGAAGGAGATTTCACAAATATTATAATATGAAATACAATATATTCCTGACCTTGTTATTGTTGTGCTGCAGCCATTTTGTTCATGCTGCCAGCAAGTACGACAATCCTGATACCATCGTGGTGGCGCGCGACGGTACGGGCGAATTTCGTACCGTTACCCAGGCCATCGAGGTGTGTCGTGCCTTCATGGATTATCATAAGGTGATCTATGTGAAGAAAGGCACGTACAAGGAGAAGGTCATCATGCCACAGTGGCTGCAGAATGTTGAGATATGTGGTGAGGACTGCGACGAGACCATCATTACCTACGACGACCATGCGAACCTCAGCATGGATGGCTACTACTGGTCGGCCCAGCTGAAAGAGCAGCTGCTGGCCATGGGCAACCGTCCGATACTGGGCACGTTCCGTTCGTTCACGGTGCGTGTCGATGCCAACGATGTCACGTTCAAGAATATCACTATCGAGAACAATGCCGCCCGACTGGGACAAGCAGTGGCTGTACATACGCAAGGTGACCGCATCGTGTTTGTGAACTGTCGTCTGCTGGGCAATCAGGATACCGTCTATACCGGCATGCCAAACACCCGTGTGTTCTTTGACCACTGTTATATAGAAGGTACTACCGATTTTATCTTTGGCGCCGCTACGGTTTGGTTCGAGCAGTGCACCATTCACTGCAAGCTGAACAGCTTTATCACAGCTGCCTCCACACCGCAGGAGGCTGAGTTCGGCTACGTGTTCAACCAGTGCACGATTACGGCGGCTGAAAATGTCACCAAGCTCTATCTGGGTCGTCCCTGGCGCGACTATGGCTACACGCTGTTCATGCATTGCACGCTGCCTAAGCAGATACGTCCTGAAGGATGGCACAACTGGGAGAAACATCGTGAGCAGACTGCACGCTATATGGAGTTCGAGAACACTGGCGAAGGTGCCGATACCAGCCAGCGTGTCGCCTGGAGCCGTCAGCTTTCTAAGAAGGAGGCTAAGACCATTACCCGTGAGCGTGTCTTCCAGCGTACCGATGGATGGAATCCTCGTTGATAAATTATGGCCATTTTTTTTTGAATTATGGCCATAATTGATTTTGGCTACAGGTTCTTTTTGAAGAACTCTAATACGCGCTGTTGTGCCTTTAGCGGACAACTATGTGGCATGTCCCATAGTTCTGTCTCCAGATTCTCGTCGGCTCCCTGGCTTTTCCAAACCTCGTGCATGATGTTGAACGCCTTCTCTGCACCGGCTTTGGGGAAGAGCTTGTCCTGACTGCCGTTGATGAAGAGCATGGGTTTCGGACAGGCCATCGAGGCTATGTGTGGATAGTCGAGCCAGCGGCGCAGGCCTGGCAGGCAGTTGGCAAAGCCGCCGTTCTCCGTCCGCTTGTATTTCAGCGACATCTGTTCGTCGGTGGTCACCATCCAGCAGATGGCAGCTCCGGCCTTAATGCGGTCACTCAAGGCTGCCAGCATCCATGCCCGATAGGCTCCCATTGAACATCCCATGCATCCGATGCGGCTGGCATCTACTTGGGGCAGGGTGGCCAGAAACTCCGTGCCGCTGAGGTCGTCGTAGGTCATGTAGGCACTCAGGTCGATGCCATACATCATCATGTTGCCGGCTATCATGTCATAGCGGTCGCGCCGAGGACCTTCCTGCTGGCCGCGTTCGCCCCACATGGGGGCATCGGCCGAGAAGACCACAAAGCCCTGACGTGCCAGGTCGTCACCCACGAAGTGGCCTTCGTAGAGCGTTGCTGCCCACGCTTCGGCATCGACCTTCACCAGCGAGTCTTCGCAGGCCAAGGGCCGGATCATTTTCTCCTTGCCGATGAACAGGTGGGCACCATGATCATGTAGCACGTTCACGGCAGGGAAGGGGCCCTCGCCGTCGGGTATCAGCACATAGGCAGGCACCGTGTAGTAGCGCGACAGACGCACTTCCAACTTCAGTGCCCTGTAGCCCTCGCGTTGTTCCTCAAGTAGGGTAGTATAGACAAACTTCCCTTTCTCCTCTTTTCCCTCGCCACTCTCCTCTAAGCGAGGTGGTGGCATCAACATGCAGTCGAACACCTTCTGTCGGGCGGCTTGTCGCCACTCATCGAAGTCGCTAATGCTGCTATTGCCCCATGCTAAAGGGTAGGTGAGGTCCTTTAATAGCGAGTCGGCATAGACGGGAAGATTGCGCGTGAACTCATATTTGTCGCGCTTCTGAGCAACTGCACAGAAACTGAATGCCAACAGCGCGATGCCAACAGCTAACAGTCTCATTGTATATAGTCTAACTGCTTCTTGAGTGCCTGCAGGTCGTCGCGCACACCAATCAGCCGCGTCAGCACGTCGGCCCGGCGGTCGGCACCATCGCGGTTGGCATTGATCATTTTCTTGGCGGCAGCCAGCTTAAAGCCGCGCACTTTCACCAAGTTGTGAATCAGTTTGATCTGCTCAATGTCTTTCTCCGTATATTGGCGTACCTTGCTGGGGCCGGCAGTCTTAGGCTTCAGGTAGGGAAACTCGGTTTCCCAGTAGCGAAGCGTACTTTCGTTCAGGTCAAACATCTCAGCCACCTCCTTGATGGAGTAGTAGAGTTTCAAGTTCTTGTTCAGATTCAGTGCCATATCCGTATTGTTTGATGGCAAAATTACGAAAAAAAAGCTAATCCAATAGTTATTGACTGTTAATTTAATGTTAAATTCGCAAAGTACTCATTGTCGTATGCTGGATAATACATATCTTTGCGATATCAAAATGATATTATTTTATTTTTAAATGCTTATGAATATGGAAACAAATGAGAAGAGATTTGACGGTAGCGTTTGGAATGGATTCCTGATGCTGTTTGTGTGTATGATTCTGACGGTGGTCAGCCTTGCAGGGACCATCTGGGGTATCGTTGTTCTTTCCGACGAGGCTGGCAGCACCGCACTGGGCTCGTCGTTGCTCTGTGGGGGCTTGGTGCTGCTTGTAGTGACCATTATCATGTGGTGCGGCTTTATGATGTTGGAACCCAATGAGGCCCGTGTCATCAACTGGTTCGGCAAGTATGCCGGCACCTTCACCGAGACGGGCTACTACTGGATCAACCCTTTCTACTCGCTGAAGACGGTGTCGCTGCGTGCACGCAACCTGGATGCCGAGCCTATCAAGGTGAACGACAAGGTGGGCAATCCGGTGATGATCGGTCTTGTGCTGGTATGGAAACTGAAGGACACCTATAAGGCTATCTTCGAGGTTGACTCGCAGACGATGGCAACCACGGCGCAGGGCCAGATAGGCACTGACGTAAAGAGTCTGATGAAGGCACTGGAGAACTTCGTCAAGGTGCAGAGCGATGCCGCCCTTCGTCAGGTGGCAGGTCAGTATGCCTACGACGATACCGACGAGAAGACCAACGAGCTGACCCTTCGTGATGGCGGCGACGAAATCAACCAGCAACTGGAGGCCAAGTTGACCGAACGTCTGGCGATGGCCGGCATCGAGGTGGTTGAGGCTCGCATCAACTATCTGGCATACGCTCCTGAGATTGCCGCTGTGATGTTGCGTCGCCAGCAGGCATCGGCCATCATCACTGCACGCGAGAAGATTGTGGAGGGTGCCGTGTCGATGGTGAAGATGGCTCTCGACAAGCTCTCCAACGAGAATATCGTCGAACTCGATGACGACAAGAAGGCTGCCATGGTGAGCAACTTGCTCGTGGTGCTCTGCGGCGACGACTCGGCACAGCCTGTTGTGAATACTGGAACCCTGAACCATTGATAATATGACAAAACCGACGAAGAATTTCATCCTGCGCATGGATGCCGACATGATGAATGCCATTGAAGCCTGGGCCGCTGATGAGTTCCGCTCAACCAACGGCCAGCTGCAATGGATCATCACCGAGGCCCTGCGCAAGGCTCATCGTCTGCCCAAAAAGAAACTGAACAATGAAAAACTTGATGAAAAATAGACAAGGACGAACGCTGGAAGGCACCGTCTTTGAAGTGGCCTTTCTGGTGCTGGCTGCACTTGTGTGGGGGCTCATCGCATGGCTCTATGTGCGTGCACCAGAGTCTGTACCTACCCATTTCAATGCTTTGGGCAATCCTGATGCATGGGGCCATCCGTCTAACATGCTGGCCGTCTGCGGACTGATGACGATTCTCGGCTTCCTCATGCTCCTTGGTGCCTATTTCCCCAGCACTATCAGCATGCCTTTCGAGATTCGTACTCCGCGGCAGACAGCCCTCGGGCAGCGCCTGCTGCGCATCACGGCCTTGTTGTTCCTCTTGCTGACGATAGCCATCGCTTTCGGAGCCATGAAGCCTCCCTACACCCTGTGGCCCCTTTTCGTGGTTACCGGTGTAATCATCATTGTCGTTCTGGTGTTCGCGGTACTGATGTGGAAGGCTCGCTGACGGTCCTCAGTTGTCATTTGACGCAAATTACACCCTGTTTTTTTGTTGAATTCAGAAAATAATGTGTACCTTTGCGGCCAAATTATAAATAATAAATAGTCAAATTGTAAATTAAGAATGATGACTGCAAAAGAAATCCGCGACTCCTACAAGAAGTTTTTCGAGTCGAAAGGACACGCCATTGTGCCTTCTGCACCGATGGTTATCAAGGATGACCCTACGTTGATGTTCACCAACGCCGGCATGAACCAGTGGAAAGACATTATCCTCGGCACACGCGACCCTGAGCCGCGCCGCCGTGCTGACACTCAGAAGTGCCTGCGCGTTAGCGGTAAGCACAACGACCTGGAAGAGGTAGGCCACGACACCTATCACCACACCATGTTCGAAATGCTGGGCAACTGGTCGTTTGGCGACTACTTCAAGGAGGGTGCTATTGATATGGCCTGGGAATATCTGGTCGACGTGCTGAAACTGAATCCTGAAGATCTCTATGTCACCGTCTTCGAGGGCGACCCCAAAGAGGGACTGGAGCGCGACGATGAGGCTGCTGGCTACTGGCTGAAGCATGTGCCTGCCGACCATATCATCAACGGTAATAAACACGACAACTTCTGGGAAATGGGCGACACGGGTCCTTGCGGCCCCTGTTCAGAGATTCATGTGGACTCTCGCACACCTGAGCAGAAGGCTGCCAGCGGCAAGAGCGGTCGTGAGCTGGTGAATCAGGACGACCCGCAGGTCATCGAGATATGGAACCTCGTGTTCATGCAGTATAACCGCAAGGCCGACGGCTCGTTGGAGAAACTCTCTATGAACGTCATTGATACGGGCATGGGCTTCGAGCGTCTGGTCCGCATGATGCAGGGCAAGCACTCCAACTACGACACCGACGTGTTCCAGCCCATCATCAAGGCTGAACAGCAGATAACAGGTCTGAAGTACTACACCTTCGAGGAAGAGGCTAGTCTGGCTAATTCAACTAGTACGACTAATGCAACGAGTTCTTCTCAAGAGCAGATCAACGTTGCCATGCGCGTCTGCGCCGACCACCTGCGTGCTGTGGCCTTCTCGATTGCCGATGGCCAGCTGCCCTCGAATGCAAAGGCCGGCTACGTCATCCGTCGCATTCTGCGCCGTGCCGTGCGCTATGCCTATACGTTCCTGGGTCAGAAAGAGGCGTTCCTCTATAAACTGCTGCCCACGCTCGTTGAGGAGATGGGCGATGCTTTCCCTGAACTGAAGGCTCAGCAGCAGCTCATCGCGAAGGTGATGAAGGAAGAGGAAGACTCGTTCCTGCGCACCCTTGACAAGGGCATCCAGTTGCTCGACAAGGCGATGGAACAGCTGCGTCAGGAGAAGAAGACCGAGCTCGACGGTGTACAGGCTTTCCGCATGTTCGACACTTTCGGATTCCCCCTCGACCTCACTGAGCTAATCTGCCGCGAAAACGGTTTTACGGTCGACGAAAAGCAGTTTGCCGAGGAGATGCAGAAGCAAAAGGACCGCGCCCGCAATGCCGCTTCTGTTGAGAACAGCGATTGGGTCATCGTGTCCGGTGCTTCTCCGTCGGAAGAACAGCAGTTCGTGGGCTACGACTACACCGAATATGAATGCCGCATTCTGCGCTACCGCAAGGTTACTCAGAAGAAGAGCGAGTTCTACGAGCTGGTTCTCTCGGCCACTCCTTTCTATGGCGAGATGGGCGGACAGGTAGGCGACTGCGGTGTGCTTGTCAGCGAGAACGAGACCGTTGAGGTCATTGATGCCAAGCGCGAAAACAACCAGACTGTCCACATTGTGAAGCAGCTGCCTAAGGATCCTGCTGCTCCCTTCATGGCTTGCGTCGACACCGACAAACGCAAGGCCAGCGCTGCCAACCATACGGCTACCCACCTGCTCGACTATGCATTAAAGCAGGTGCTGGGCGACCATGTGGAGCAGAAAGGCTCGTTCGTCAGCCCCGACACACTGCGTTTCGACTTCTCGCATTTCGAGAAGGTCAGCGACGAGCAGTTGCGCCAGGTGGAGCGCATCGTCAACGATATGATTCGTCAGGACCTGCCGCTCGACGAGCATCGCGACACCCCGTTCGAGGAAGCTAAGAAGATGGGGGCCATCGCCCTCTTCGGCGAGAAATATGGCGATAAGGTGCGTGTGGTTCGCTTCGGTCCTTCCTGCGAGTTCTGCGGCGGTATCCATGCCAAGAGCACTGGTCGCATCGGCATGTTCAAGATTGTATCAGAGAGTTCGGTGGCTGCCGGCATCCGTCGTATCGAAGCCAAGACTGGCAAGGAGTGCGAGGAACTGCTCTATAACCTGGAGGACACGCTGAGAGCAGTGAAGTCGTTCTTCAACAATGCCAAGGACCTGCAGGGTGTCATCCGTAAGTATATTGACGAGCACGACTCGATGAAGAAGGAGATAGAGTCGTTTCAGGCACAGGCCGTGGAGCGTGCTGCCAAGCAGTTGGTGGAGAAAGCCCGTGTGGTGGGCGGTGTGAAGGTCATCACCACCGTGTTGCCCATGGAGCCGGCCGCTGCCAAGGATCTGGCCTTCAAGGTGCGTGCTGCTGTCGATGGCTCGTTGCTCTGTGTTCTAGGCACCAAGCATCAGGACAAGCCCCAGCTCACCATCATGCTGAGCGACGACCTCGTGGCCAGCCACGGTCTGAATGCCGGTCAGATGGTGCGCGAAGCCGCCAAACTCATTCAGGGTGGCGGCGGTGGTCAGCCTCACTTCGCTCAGGCCGGCGGCAAGAGCGTTGATGGACTGAGTGCCGCAGTCGACAAAGTGGTTGAGCTGGCCAAGCTATAGATTGGTCATCCTGCGTAGATAAGCTTCTATCAGCTGGAGGTTGATAGTTTCAATGGCGGTGAGTTTAGCTGACTTGCCGCCATTTCTTGTGTACAGCTCTTCGCGCATCTGCTGGAGCGTCTCTGCAGGCAGACGGCGCAGAGCCTCCTTCTCAAGAGAGTTGTCAGGAGAGCGCCTGCTTTATACCTCGCCGGAGTCGGCCACATAAACACTCATGGGCAAAAGGACGCTTAGTAGTGGAATAATGATACGGATGAATGTTGTCATTTCTTACTGGATGATTTTTTCTTGGTTGTGCTTGGAGAGCATGTCGGCATTGGGGAATAGGTGCTCTGTAGCCCTCAGCACTCCCTTCACCGACTCGAAGATGACGCTCTGATACTTCATTCCGTTGGCATGACGGGCAACGATGTTCAGTCCAAATGCCCTGAAAGTTCAACTTTTTGATGTGGAAGTGATGATAATTTTTTTTGGCTTTTTTGCCTACACTGCTGTCACTCCGCTTGCATCGTGCTGATATTCAGATTATCAGGCTGTTACGGTCGGAGTGACAGCAGTGTAGGCAAATTTGCGAAAAATAAAAATCAACGATAATGTGGTTGATTCTGTAACGAGCGTCAAGTTCCGCTGCAATGAACGTCAAGTCTCGCTGCAATTAACGTCAAGTCTCGCTGCAACTAACGTCAGATTACAGCGAGGTTTGATATTAATTGCAGTAGAATTCAATATTAATTGCAGCAGAATTCAATATTAATTTCAGCAGAATTCGCTACTCTTTATTGACTACTTTTCAGACTTTCGAATAAATCGTGTATGCCGTTCTTCAATCACTCGTTTGTAAGTGCGCTTCATTTTGTCGTTCAAGAACGAGCGTTCAATGAGGGCGTAGGTCTCCTGAGGTATCTGCATAAACATATCTAATACCTGTGCGGCACGTTTCTTGGGTAGTCCTATCCTGTCGGCAAAACGCTCGAAGTCCAGACGGCAGGGGTGGCCCGTCCTGTCATAGTCATCGCTCTTTTCTATGTCGGGTGCGAGTCTCTCTTTTAGTCCCAGGTCGTTGCCGCTTTGAATATGAATGCAAGTGTTGATCAAGTCATAGGCTGGTGCCAGGAAATACTCACCGTCTCTGTTGATGAGTGAGAAGTTCTTCATGTGGGCATCCTCGTTGGCAAAGAGATAGTCGAACACCACCAGCCTGAAGAACTGTTCCATCTGTGGCATCCAGGCCGGTACATACTGACGGATGGCACCGGCAATCTGTGCGTAGTTGCCACTATATTTGAAATTACTGTCGCTGCCCTCTTCCGTCATTCCCAAAATTGCGGCAAAGTCTTCTTGTGCATACTCTTTTACGCCGTTCACTACATCAAAGCGCTTGGTGATGTATACTGGCTGTCCGCTGCTGCTGAAACAGAGACCGTTAAGGGCAGTGCGTATGCCATACACCTGAGAGGCTATCTGCATGGTCACGTGCTCGTTGGCCGGAATCTGTTTGCGCGTGGAAAGACTTAGGTTAAAAGGCGACGGCTTTAGGATATAGGTAGCCTGTTCTCCATCATGTGTCAGACGGATCTTTCCATTGTCGATAATGGCCGAGAACTTCTCCTGTGCGCCGGAGATAGACATGTTGTTCATGTTCTCCATCGCCTGTCGCTGGTCACTTTCCTTTTCAAAGTCTATGTCGATGTAGGGTGATACCTGCTGACCGTCAAAGAGTTCTTTGATGGCCTGAGGCGAATAAGTATCGAATCCAGGGCGCAGGGTTGAAGGGCAAACTCTTATCGTTTTCATCATTCAGCTTTTTTTAAAACAAACTTACCGATGGCATCCATCCCACAGATCATCTCCAACATTCCGAAGAAGTCCTGTTCATCTACCTTCCTGGCTCTGCACAAGGCCCTGCGGTTGGCACCTTCCGGCAACATGTTGGTAAAGACGGGGAAGATTCGCTCTGCATGATACACCTGCTGTGTCTTGGGCAGGTTGACGGAAACGGGCGGCAGGCTCTTGTTCGTGAGATAGGCTTCATCGTAGGCAAACTCATAACTGCCTCTGGCCAACTCCGTGAGTTGCCCGGCATAGATGTCACCATAATAGACTCCCACCTTTCTCATGCCTTATCCTCCTATACACTATACAGTTTGTTTCACTTGCAGCACCATCTCCATACCCACCACGTCGAGCATTTTCTGTAGCGTCTGCAGCGACGGGTTACCCACTCCTCGCTCCAGATCCTTCACGGTTGAGATGCTCACACCGGAGTAATCTGCCAAATCCTGCTGCGAGATTCCTAACAGTGCTCTCCGCTCCTTGATGATATTACCGATATCCATAAGAGTATGATTTATCGTACTTTTGGTGCAAAGATAGCAATAATTATTGAAACAAACAAGCAAAAGTATGATATTTTGTACTTATCAACTAAAAAGATTCCTCATTATGAATATAAACGTCGGCACTAGCCCTCCTGTTGGGGGTACCCAGTTTCTATCCTCGCAGAACTTTGACAAAGTCGTCAATGCCCACCACATCAATGTATGGGAAAGGTGTCTGTTTGAGAATATCGTAGTGATGGTCTTCTGTAACGATGTAGCGAGCATTGGCCTTGAAAGCACAATCTACGAATTTGTCATCATCGGGGTCTGTCGTAATGAGACGAAGATGATAGTACACTTGTACCATCTTGGTATTAGGCAAGTCAAGAATAGCAGTTATAACGTTGGATGCAATTTCATGTCCAACTTTCTGAGTAAGAATCTCCTCGTATTCAGCAAGAATCTCATTGGTGACACAGAGTGTGTACTTGCCGTCGACAAAATATCGCCAGACAGGATAGTAGGCACTGCGTCGCGAAAGCGACATTAGCAGGCAGTTGGTGTCAAGGACGATGTTCATTATTGCTTGTATGGTGTGCGCATGTGTTCAGACTTCCACTCCTCCATCACGTTGTCGTTGAGTACGCCCTCATCCCAAAGGTGGTCGATAGCATCTTCGGCTCGCTTGGCAAAATATTGGCCAAGCAAGCTGCGAATGTCTTGCATCTCTATTTCTGAGGATACTCTAGACACCAATTCCAGCATCTCAATCTGGAATGGGGTGAACGGCTTTGCTCGTAAAGTTGCTGCTTCCATACAATGTCTTGTTCTATCTAATTCTAGGTGCAAATTTAGAATAATTCTCTGAAATAAACGAATAAAGTGATAAAAACTTACATTTTATGTAGAAACTTCTTGAAAGCGCCGGCACTGGCCCTTCTGTTGTGGGCGGCAGTGCCGGCGCGGATAGATAGTTTACACAGCAATAGGAGCTGCGTGGGGTGTTGTTACTGGGCAACAGGGGTCTTGGGCTTGCTGGCATCCTCCAGAGCCTTCTGCATGCTCCAAGTTGTACCGGAGAAGAACACGCGCATGTAGTTGCTGCGCGTAATCACCATCGACGTAACAATAGAGGTGCCGTTCTTGAAGCAACCAGCACTGTTGTCCCACTTGAAGTTCTGGGTAGAGCTGTCCTTCTTGAAGCCACAGTTAGCGGTCCGGAAGGCGCCGCTTGTGCCGGGAGTAGCCTTGAATACAGGTGTGCCATTTGTAGTGGTGCGGAGCGTTGCTTCCATTGCGTTGAATGCCGTGCTACCCTTAGGAGCATAGATACACGTCTTGGGAGAAGTGGCGTTCAGATTGAAGTTGTTGAATGTCAGGCTAGAAGTTGGGTAGAAAGCATATTCCTTGGCGGTGACATCCAGACGAGCAGAGGTCGTTGTACCCCAGAAGTGGAAATCGCCCGAGAAAGCTGTCTTATTCACATTGACGGTATTGGTGCCCTCAACGGCTACAGACAGACACTTGCTGGTATTGACCCAAGCAGAGGAAACTGTGGGACTGACGCGGACATTCTTCAGGTACAGGGTGGTGACTGAAGGCAGATAGTAAACCGAACCTGCCGACTTGCCTTTCAGGCTGACCAACTCGAAAGCCGTCACGCTGCCTTCAATTTTATATTCCGGCGAGACCAGCTTGTTCTTGGCGAACTTGAACTGATGTGCAGCAGTTCCGTCAATCGTGGCAGGGAGATTGATTTGATATGCAACGTCAGGCGTATAGAAATCCTTGTTGTTGTCGTCTTTATACCTGTAGTTTTCCCCCCATGTTCCAAATGCATAGTACTGGCCGGGAGTGTTGACGATAGCGAAGTCTTTACTATGAATGGTCTTACCGCCAGAAGTAACAAATTTTGCTTGAGGGTTCAGATAGGGGTGATAGAGGAAACGACCATCAGCCGGCGTAAAGTATACAACCTTCTTAAGCTTATCAATATAACTCTTAGAGAGGCCGCAGTTCTTCATGGTGATAATACCTTTCTGGAATCCGGCCAACAGCTCACCGCCGCCACCGTTAGAGGCACTGCAGTTGTCCAAAGTAAGCTTACCAGCATAGTTCTTGCCATAGAACACACGACCGACATCGCCGCTACGAGTAGAGGCAATAACCGAGCAGTTGGTCATCCCCAATTGACCTACTTCGATAGCAGTTCCACCCTTTGTTGTCAGGAAGAGAAATCCCTTCGAAGGGGCAGAGTGCTTGATAGCTTTGTAACCGGGGAAAATTCTCACACTGGTGGAGGGATAGCCGACAGAAATGCAGTCACCGCTCTCGCAGGTGATGTATGCCGAGCTGTTAAAGATAATCTGCCAAGGCCAATCGCTCCTGTTGTTGTTGATGCGAATACCGGCATTATTACCTGTAGCCGTGATTTTGGCAGCATCCAGCAAAATGATGCAGTCTTTAGGGTTAATCCATACGCCAGTCTGGCCCTCAACACGGTAGAAGGTACCCTCTGCCGATGTCTTCGCCTCCTTGTAGTTTGCTCTTGCACCGCGGTCAGGCTGGGTGCGAATCGTCTGGTCACACGTGCTAGTGACAGCAAACTCAGAAGATGTCTTGTACATCAGATTGGAATTGCCGTTAATGGAAACCAAGCCATTAAGATCGGGAATCTTAGCAGCTGTCTTCAGCGTCTTGGCTGCCATCATGGGCAGCGACACCATCATGGCCAGGGCCAAAAGAAATAGATTCTTTTTCATAGTGATAATGTTTTGAAGTTAATATAAATTGTTGATTAAAACAGTTTTCGTTTAAAACAGGTTGTGTACGTTCCGCATGCTTAGTACGACACGTTGACGGTGAACGAGCGCTGGTTGCCCTCCTCGTCGGTTGCCGTGATGAGGCATTCACCCGGTTGGTCGAAGTAGATCTTGATGGAGTAGCCACTGTCTTCGCCGAACGAGCAGACACGCGGACGGCTGCGCGACCAGGTGATGTTGCGCAAGTAGTTGGGCTGCTTGCTGTTGCGGTCGCCGATGAACACCTTCATGCTTCCGCCCTTGCTGCCGCGCACCGTAGTGCCGCTGACCACAGCTTCGGTATCTCAGTCCAGAATAGCGTCGTTGGTGTCGAATATGTCTGGATCGCCGCCGTCATCGTAGCCGCCGTTGTCTCCGCCATTGTCGTCTCCGCCTCCGTCATCATAGCCTCCGTCGTCGCCACCGCCATCATCATATCCACCATCATCTCCGCCGCCATCGTCATAGCCTCCGTCGTCTCCGCCGCCATCATCATAGCCGCCGTCATCGTCACCACCATCGTCATAGCCTCCGTTGTCACCGCCGCCATCGTCATAGCCGCTGTCGTCGTCATACGCTACACAAGAGACGTTGACAGTCATCATATTGCCGTCAATATCAGTGACTGTAATCATGGCAATGCCCTCAGCATGCAACGTGACGGCGGTTGCGTTGCCCGTGTCGGGGCTGACGGTAGCCACGCTGGTATCGTCGCTGGCCCACTTGGCCTTGCTGTAGCCCTTGCCTATCTTGTCGTTGATGTTGGCGATGTAGAGCACTATCCGGTCGCCTATATGTCCGGTGATGGTTGATGACTGTACGTCTTTTTGTGTCTTCTGCTCAATGATGGTGTCGTCTTTGTCAAACGAATTGGCACCAGCCAAGTCGAGCATCTCATCAGCCACTTCGTGGCACGATGTCAGTGCCATCATGCCCAAAAGGACGGCTAATGTGGTTCGGATTTTGTTTGTCTTCATCATGTATCGTTTTTTTAGGGTTCTTCAGTTTCTACTCCGGTTTCAGAGTCTTCAGGCTCTTCTTCCTGACGGCTCACAATGCTGCCGTCCTTCTTGCGAAGGGTCAGCCGGACGGCACCCATACTGGGATGGGCCGTGTTGGCTACAAAGATGTTGTATTCGTTCCGCCACGTCTCTGTCGTGTCGTTATCGGCAACGCGACGGAAGGTCATCAGACAGGTTGTCTCGTAGATGCTGTCGGTAGCGGCCAGCTCGGCTGCCTGCTGCTGCATGTCCTCACGGGCAATGCCGTCCATCTCAGGATTGGCATCCAGTTCCTCCTGTGTGGGGAATCCGCCAAAGGTAGCCTCGGCCAGCTCGTTCCATTTCATTGCAGCACAGCTGCGGACGAAACTTTCAAAGTCGCCTTGGAAAGCGGGAAGGGGCTTCAGCGGACGGTCGTTGTCATCGGTGTCGAAGAACATCTGCTCGCAGACAAACTGTGCCAGTGTGCGCTGTAGCAGCGTGTCCTGCGGCAGGTCCGACTTCAGGGTCATGCTGATGCCAATGCTGTCGATGCAGACCGCCAGTGGGAAGTCTTCTGTATGGGTGGCTGTCGTGTTGTTCGTCTGCCGTCCTGTGCAGGCTGTCAGCAGCAGGAGGGTCAGCAGGAATGGGGTGGTGAGTTTCTTCATGTGCGCGTACCTTATTATTATTTGTATTGTTACATTTCTTCTTCTATGTCGTTGTTCTGCACGGATTGCCAGTGGCGCAGCAGGGCCTTGTTGAGCACGCCGATGGGTCTGCCGTTGAAGTCGATGGTGTTGTAGCGGCGCACCACTTCGTCAATATCGCCGTCCATGAACGTCAGCATGGCAGGGGTCACCAGTCGTTCTTCCTCCAGCACGTACATGTCGCGCCGCGGGGTCTGCTCCTTGCGCGGCAGTCGCAACAGCACCTTGCGCGGCTGGGCCTCGTCCCACTGTTCCTCGTCATCATCGTAGGCGGCAGCGAGCACCAGCAGCTCGTCGTCGTTGCTGAGCTGCAGGGCTACATGGCGGCCGTCGGGCAGTTTCACCACATTGGTCGGCATGTGGTAGAAGAGCTCCACGGTGTAGGGCTTGGCCCGTTCGTTCTGTGCGAGCTTGACAGTGCCGTCGGGCAACAGTGTCCACTCGGTCTTGCCGTCGGTGAAGGTGCCCTCAAGCAGGGCATAGATGCCTGCCAGTTCAAATTTCAGTTCGTCGCCGTCGTAGCGCTGCAGTGCGTCAACGGGTGTTTCCTCGTTGTCTTTGTCGTAGGCAATGAGCAGTTCGATGGCCGTCGAGTCGGCATTAGACAGCAGATAGCGATAGTGCTCCACCTTGCAGCCGATGGAAGCGAAGCTGCTCATGCCGCTGCGAGGCTTGGCCACCCACAAGGTCGCCGAGTCGCCGCGGGTCTCCAGCAGGGCTTCCATGCCGCCCTCGTGCAGGGTCATGCCCTCTAATGAGTAGGCGGCTCCTGTCTTAATTACGCGGAAATAGCGATGGCCGTTAGTCCACCAGCTGTCTTTCTCCAGCTGGTTGTTGAGCTGCTCTGCCGTCTGCACTGCATCGAGGAAAGTGATATTCTCGGCTTCAATCTGCTCCTGACGTGGCGGATGGTGCTGACCGGCACCGATGGCGATGGCGGTGTAGAAGCCTATGCCCAGACAGATGGCGATGCCTAACAGGCCTCCCAGTCCTATGATGATCTTCTTGGACATGAAGGCTGCAATCATGCCGGCCACGATGCTCGCCAGGCTCACGAGGGCCAGCACGGTGCCGATGTTCTGCAGCAGCGTGTTGTCCTTGACGATGCCGAAGGCTATCGCTATGCATGCTGCGAGCATGAAGAGCGGCGCTAAGACTCCGGCGGCAATGAGTAAGTTTGTCATCTTTTCTCTATTCATTGTGATTGACTTTCATTTGTTCTATCGCGTTCTTGTTCTTTCTGAAGACACTCGGCGGCATGCCTACTCGCTGCTTGAAGATGCGCGCAAAGTAGGCGGCATCGTCGAATCCGCAGTGCAGGGCAATGGTGTTGACGGAGACATCGGGGGTGTTAATCAACTGTTCGCAGGCATACATCAGTCGCAACTGGATGGAATAGTTAGAGGTGGACAGTCCCGTCAGGGCCTTCACACGGCGGTTCAGTTGCGAGCGACTGATGCACATCCGGTCGGCCAGCGTCTCAATGTCTACCTTTCCGTGTGTCATCTCTTCTTTGATGATGCTGCGCAGGCGCTCCATGAAGCGCTGGTCGTACTCGTTCACGACTGGGAAGACCGGCATTTTCTCACTTTGTAGCGTGCCGGAGTCGTGCTGGTCAATGACCGGTATCTTTCTCTCAAGATGTGGAAGTGTGGGCGATATGGAATATGGCTGTACCTCGTTCGTCTTTACAGCGAACTGGTTTTTGCGCAGCTTGTGCACCGTATGATACAGATAAGCTATGATCAATAGCTCGAAGGCGCAAAGCAACAGAGATGGAACAACCATTTTTTCCATGTATGTTGTAGAATTATTTGTTGCATGCAAAGATACGATAAAATGCATGAATTGCACTTGGACAAAAGAGTTTAAAGGTTGGACAAAACAAGCAAAATCAGTTATATTTGGACACAAAACGCACTTTTTGACCACTAAGTCAGCGTTTTTTGACAAAAAAATCTATATCTTTGCAGAAAAGATGCAAAAATGCGAAAAATACTTTTCCTGTGTGTCTGGAGTCTGGCGCTGTCATTAAGCGCCCAGACGAGTATTGATAGTCTGACACTCCAGTTTGAACAATCCAAGGCTCGGCAGCGCATAGAACTGGCGAACCATATCATGAATGTATTGTACCAAAAAGAGGTGGTGGACTCCCTCATTCAGTTCGACAATTCGGCTAAGGATGCTACTGTGGCGGCTGAGGTATATTTTTGGGTGGGAGAGAACAAGTTCTTCGATGATATGGACTTCAAGCGCTCTGCAGCGTACTTCGAGAAGGCGCTGGCACTGATTCCTGATGAAGACGTGGAGAGAAGGAGCGACTGCCTGAACGACCTCTCCATCAGCTATGCTCGCGAAGGTCTGTACTCACAGGCCTTGACTGCTGCTATGCAAACGGTGCGATTGGACGAACAACTGGACGATAAGGAACGGCAGATGTATTCGCTGAACAATCTGGGCGGTATCTACCTGATGGCCAAGCAGCCGGAGAAGGCAGAAAAGTACACGCGGCGCTCCTTGCAACTGGCTCGCGAACTGAACGACAGCGTGAAAATTGCCGTGCGCTTAGGGACTCTTGCTGAAATGGAGCAAACCAATGGCAACTATCCTCAGGCATTGAAGTATGCCCATGAGGCTTTCATGCTCGACTCCTTGCGTGGCGACCGGATGAAGATGGCGGTGCGACAGGTGCAGATGGCCAATGCGCTGACGAAAACGGGCGATTTTGCGAAAGCCGACGAGTTGATGAAGGCGGCTAATCCTGTTTTGAACGAGGGAGGAAACTTGGTGTCGCTGGCCATCTGTCTGAACCAACAGGGTTACGTGGCTTACAACAATAAGCAGTGGAAGCAGGCTGCCGACTACTATAGTCGTGCGTACCTTATATATGATAGGACTGGCGACCGTTCCAGCAAGTTGACCACGCTGTGGGGACTGTGGCATAGCTACAGCCATATTGATGCCCAAAAGGCTTATCAATATATGGAGAGCTATTCGTTATTGAAAGACTCGCTCTATCAAGACGAGGTGGCACGGATGGGAGCCGACTATAATGCCCGTTATGAGAATGACAAGCTGAACTTGCAGAACGAGGAGATGAGGAGAAACAACCGGTATCTGGTCGTGGGAGGTTCCATTGCCATCTTGGTATTGCTGATGATTATTCTGCTGTTGGTATATGCACAGCGGAAGAAGGTACAGACCAGCCGACTGCAACAAGTTCTGCGCGAAGAGCGTAGCGGCAAGATCATTACTAACCAAGACCTGGAATTCCTGAACAAGGTGGATGCGCTCTTGCAGAGTCAGATGCGTGACTGTAGCGTCAGCCTGGAAAGTGTTGCCTCTGAACTCTGCATCACCCGACAGCAACTAAACAGGAAAGTCAAGGTGCTGTTGGGCGAGAATATGCGCGACCACGCCAATCGCATTCGTATGGAACAGGCCTGTCAGCTCTTGGCAGAGGGTGATATGAATGTCAGTGAGGTGGCCCGTGCCTGCGGCTTCGACGACATTGCCTACTTCAGCCGCTTCTTCCGAAAGATGACGGGGCAAGCCCCCAGCGAATACCGTAATAGCATACAGTAAGATAGTCCTACGGCGACGAGCTATTGTTTGGGAAATTGTTGATAGATAGTCAGCCCAAACTCGCGGCTGGCGGCATAGATGTACTCCATGATGAGGGAGGTGGCATGCTCGTAGTCGGGCCCGCTTTTCTCCTTGAGCCAGAACACGAACTCGAGGGCCATGCCGGCTTGGGTGGCTTCGGCCTGACGCACCAGGATGGTCATGTCGCTAAGCACACTGGGCTGTGTGGCCAGCCAGCGTTCAATATGGTTGCGAAAAAGGGTGACATTAGAGACTTTCCCTTCGGCCTCCTCGGCAGTGGCAAAGCCGTTGGCGATGAGTTGTTGCTTGGTGGCTTCGTCGACCAGCTGCACGGAGCCGAAGTCGTAATAAATCTTGCGCGTCTGCTTGCGACCAGGTCCTTCCTTCATGCCTTTCCAGTTCTGGAATGAACCGTCGACGAGCACTTGCGGCGTGACGGTGACAATGGTGTTGTCGAAATTGCGCACCTTGACGACGGTCAGCGAGATTTCCTCGACGGTGCCGTTGGCTCCGGCTGAGGGCACCGTGATCCAGTCACCCTTGCGCAGCATGTCGTTGGAGGTGAGACGGATGCCGGCAACAAGACCTTTGATGGTGTCTTGAAAGACGAGCATGGTGACAGCCGAGGCGGCACCCAGTCCGGCCAGCAGCGTGGCAGGACTCTGGTTGATGAGGATGCTGATGACCACGATGACGGCGATGCCCACCAAGACAATCTTCAGTACGCCGCAGAAGGAGTAGAGATACTGCTGGGTGGCCGTGCGGCGTTCGCCTTCGAGCAGTTTGAACGAGTCGATGAAGACGATGCCCGTGCGCACCATCATCACGGTGATATAGATGGCGGTGAGACGGGCCAGCACCTCGCGGACGGTGGGGAACTCGTAGAACACCAGGGGCAGCAGCTGCCAGATGACGACGGCCGGCACGATGCGTGAGGCTGAGCGCAGCACACGGTCGTTGAGCAGTGCGTCGTCCCATCGGGAAGAAGTGCGTGCTGTCAGTTTGTGAATGAGCGGTATGAACTTCCGGCAGATGTAGCCAGCCAGAAACGACAGGATGACGGCTACCAGAACCAATACCAGATGGCGCACGTAGGGCACCCAGTCGCCCGTCAACCCACAGAGGTTGATCAGCTCTTCAACATAGATCTTTATCTTTTCCATTTTTCTATTTTATTTTCTTCGTTTTTTCGTTTTCGTCTTCGCTTCCGTCTCTTGTAGAATCTCTCCGCCACACATTGTGATGCAGAGGCGGTCGTGGAGTGTGCGAGCCTCACTGCTGCGCAATACGCCTTGATGGATGATGGCGAAGCAGAGCTCGTGGCCGTTGGATGCCGTCAGATAGCCTGCCAGCGAGATGATGCCGGTCAATGTGCCAGTCTTGGCGCGCACGTTGCCCTGTGCTGCCGTGTTCTTCATGCGTTTTTTCAAGGTGCCGTCTTCGCCGGCAACAGGCAGTGAGGGCAACAGGTGGCTGTAAAGGGCCGGCTGTCGCCAGGCATGGCGTAGTAACAGGGTCAGCAGCTCGGGCGATACATAGTTATAAAGCGAGAGTCCACTGCCGTCAGCAAAGCGATAGTCGCCAGCGTTGAGGCCCAGATGGGTAACCAGTTGCTTCTCCTGTGAACGGGCATAGCTGGCACGGGCAGGACGATAGCCGAAGTGGGCGGCCAACTGATAGTAGAGACATTCGGCATAGAGGTTGTCGCTTTCTTTCATCATGCGCAGCAATAGCTGGTCGATGTTGTGATAGCAGGTAGCCACAAGCGTGGCATCGGAAGGTGTGTAGTCGTCAAACCAAGTCAGACTGTCGAGTACGATGCCTGCGGCGGTCAGCTCGTTGATGAACCGTTCGGCGAAGTTAGGCCGGCGGCCAATCAGCAGGGGCGACAGCGTGGGGTTGTCGTCGTCCCAGCACCAGCCTTCGCCCCATTTCAGTTCGTCTTTCATGGAGAGGTCGGTGACGATGGATCCGCGCAGGGTGTCGATTTGGAGTCGTCGCAACCGTTCGATGAAGTCGCGCAGATCGTTGATGTCGAACAGGGGATCCATGCCGCCCACGCAGTAGAGGTTGCCGCGCAAGGTGTGGTCGGCAATCTCGCCAGAGTAGTAGAGTGATGTCTTCAGTTGATAGTCGCCGCCCAAGCGGTCGAGGGCGGTGATGGCTGTGACGAGCTTCATGGTCGAGGCTGGGCGCATGACCTGTCGGTGATGACTGGTATAGAGCGTGGAGTCAGCCGTCAGGTCATAGACCATCAGTCCCAGCTGGGTGGTCTGTGGCAACGGCTCGGCAGCCAAGATGGAGTCGAGCCGTGTCTGCAGGTTGAGCGGCCAGGGCAGCGCCAGCGTGTCACAGTCAGAAAGCTGCTCCTGTGCCGTTATGTTCAGTGAAAGCAGGATGCAGAGTAAAGTATAGTAAAGTTTTTCCATGTGTTGCGCTATTTCATTTTCCACTCTCCGTTGTGCTCCACCATCGGTACCACAATCTCTTCACGGGTAGAGTCGGCATAGTTCAGCATGAGGAACACTTGAATGATTTGCTGGGTGGAGTCGATGCGTGCATTGCTGACGTTGAACGAACGGATGCCGCCATGCTGTTCCTGCTGGGTGGCGGCAAACTGCTTGTAGGTGGTGATGAGCTGTTCGCGGTAGCTCTCCGGCAGACTGTCGCCGCCGGCGCGGTTGGCAAGGAACTGGTCGTAGTGGCCGTCGAGCAGTGTCTGATAGCTGTTTTTAGCCGCCTGTCGGGCAGCCTCAAGGGCTTTCTCTGCGTCGGAACGCTGGTCGGAACAGGCAGCAGCCAAGAATAGAAATACCCACATCGAGAGCAGCAGGGCTGTCTTCGATGAGGGTATGATGTGCAATCGCTGATTTTTCATTTTCAAGAACGGGATTCAGAAAGCCGTTAGTGATGGAAGAACTATTTCTGTCGGATGAAGATGTTGATAGGTGAGCCCGTCAGTGTCCAGTTCTCACGAATCTTGTTCTCCAGAAAACGCTTGTAGGGCTCCTTGATGTACTGGGGCAGATTGGCATAGAAGATGAACGTAGGAATCTGCGTGTCGGGCACCTGCGATACATACTTGATTTTGATATACTTACCCTTGATGGAGGGTGGGGGAGTAGCCTCCACAATGGGCAGCATCACTTCGTTGAGTTTCGACGTGCCAATCTTCACCTTACGATTCAGATAGACCTCCTTGGCCGTTTCGAGCACCTTGAAGATGCGCTGTTTGGTGAGTGCCGAGGCGAAGATGATGGGGAAGTCTACAAACGGAGCCATGCGCTCGCGGATGGCATTCTTAAAGGTATCGATGACAATCTGTGACTTGTCTTCCACCAAGTCCCACTTGTTGACCACTACCACCAGCGACTTGTTGTTCTTCTGGATGAGCTGGAAGATGTTCATGTCTTGTGCTTCAATGCCTCGGGTGGCATCAATCATGAGGATGCACACGTCGCTGTTCTCGATGGCACGGATGGAGCGCATCACAGAGTAGAACTCCAAATCCTCGGTCACCTTGTTCTTGCGTCGGATGCCGGCCGTGTCGACCAAGTAGAAGTCGAAGCCGAACTTGTCATAGCGCGTGTAGATGCTGTCGCGTGTGGTGCCGGCAATCTCGGTCACGATATGGCGGTCTTCACCGATGAAGGCGTTGATGATGCTCGACTTGCCAGCATTCGGACGGCCCACGACGGCAAAACGGGGAATGCCTTCTTCCAGGTCGTCTTTCGACTTCTCGGGCAGCGTCTCAACAACTTTGTCGAGCAGATCGCCGGTGCCACTGCCAGTAGCAGCGCTCACACAGAAGGGATCGCCCAGGCCCAGTTTATAGAAGTCGTATTGTCCGTAAAGGTCTTTTCCGTCGTCGGCCTTGTTGGCGACAAGGATGACGGGCAGTTTGCTGCGGCGCAAAATCTGGGCAACATCCATGTCCCAGTCGGTTACTCCGTTTTTTATGTCGCACAGGAAGAGCACCAGGTCGGCCTCTTCGGTGGCGATAATCACCTGTTTGCGGATTTCCTCTTCAAAAATGTCGTCACTGTTGACCACCCAGCCGCCAGTGTCGACTACTGAAAATTCGTGACCGCACCATTCACATTTGCCGTACTGACGGTCGCGCGTGGTGCCAGCTTCGTCGCTCACAATTGCCTGTCGGCTATTGGTTAATCTATTAAATAAGGTGGACTTGCCCACGTTCGGACGGCCCACAATCGCTACTAAATTTGCCATAATTACAGTCTTTTCGCTGCAAAGTTACGATTAAGTGGGCGAATATCCAAATTAATTAGTGTTTTTTCCGAAACTCATTTTCAAGTCTAAATGTAGATTTATATATTTTTTACATACTGATTGATGGTGAATCGGAAAATTGTTGTACCTTTGCAAACGATTCGAGTTGACCAAAATGGAAAACTTTTTCGATTCAAAAAATAAAAAAGTTTTCCAAAACGGAAAACTTTTTATTCGGGAACATAACTAAAAGCTGACAATAAAGACAATGGAAATTAAGAATTTTACCATTACGAAACGCGACGGTTCGAAGGACCGTTTTTCGTTGGACAAAATCATGAATGCCATCATCAAGGCATTCGAGAGTGTGGGTGAACCGTCGGATCTGTCGACGATCTCGAAGATTCTGAGTCATCTTGACATGCATGACGACATCAAGGTGGAAGATATTCAGAATCAGGTGGAAGAGGCTTTGATGCGCGAGGGCTACTACAAGGTGGCCAAGTCGTTTATTCTGTATCGTCAGCAGCACACTGAGGATCGTGAGACGCTGGAGAAGATGCAGTTCCTGTCGGACTACATGGAAAGTGTCAATGCTGCCACGGGCTCGAAATATGATGCCAATGCCAACGTGGAGCACAAGAACATCGCCACACTGATTGGCGAATTGCCGAAGTCGAACTTCATTCGTCTGAACCGTCGCTTGCTGACCGACCGCATCAAGAAAATGTATGGTAAACAGTTGGCCGATGAATATATCGACATGCTGACCCACCACTTTATATATAAGAATGACGAGACTTCGCTGGCCAACTACTGTGCCTCGATCACCATGTACCCCTGGTTGATCGGAGGTACGACGGCCATCGGCGGCAACTCGACAGCTCCCACCAACCTGAAGTCGTTTGCCGGTGGCTTTGTCAACATGGTCTTTATGGTCAGCTCCATGTTGAGTGGTGCCTGTGCCACGCCCGAGTTCCTGATGTATATGAACTACTTCATTGGCAAGGAGTATGGCAAGGACTACTGGCAGCACCCTGAACAGCAGGCCGACTTGTCACTGAAGAAACGCTCAATCGACAAGGTTATCACCGACTATTTTGAGCAAATCGTCTATACGCTGAACCAGCCTACTGGTGCACGCAACTATCAGGCAGTGTTCTGGAATGTGGCCTACTACGACCGCTACTATTTCGAGAGCATCTTCGGCGAGTTCTACTTCCCCGACGGCTCACAGCCCGACTGGGACGGCCTCAGCTGGCTGCAGAAACGTTTCATGAAGTGGTTCAACAAAGAGCGCACCAAGACCTTGCTGACCTTCCCCGTTGAGACGATGGCCCTGCTCGTTGACGAGAATGGTGAGTGCAAGGACAAGGAGTGGGGCGACTTCACGGCAGAGATGTATGCCGAAGGTCACTCGTTCTTCACCTATATGAGCGACAATGCCGACTCATTGTCGAGTTGCTGCCGCCTGCGCAACGAGATTACCGACAATGGCTTCAGCTATACGCTGGGTGCCGGCGGTGTGTCGACAGGCTCGAAATCGGTGCTCACCATCAACCTGAACCGTTGCATCCAGTATGCCGTCAACCACAAGATGGACTATCTGGAGTATCTGGGCGGCATCATAGACCTCTGCCACAAGGTGCAGCTGGCCTATAACGAGAACCTGAAGGAATTGCAGGCCCATGGCATGCTGCCGCTCTTCGATGCAGGCTATATCAATATTGGCCGCCAGTATCTCACCATCGGCATCAACGGCCTGGTGGAGGCTGCCGAGTTCATGGGCTTGAAGATTACACCCAACGATGACTACAAGAAGTTCGTGCAGGGCATTCTGGGACTCATTGAGAAGTACAACAAGCAGTATCGCACCAAGGACGTGATGTTCAACTGCGAGATGATCCCTGCCGAGAACGTCGGTGTGAAACATGCCAAGTGGGATCGTGAGGACGGCTATTTCGTGCCACGCGACTGTTATAATAGCTATTTCTATGTGGTTGAAGACGACTCGCTTTCGGTCATTGATAAGTTCAAACTGCATGGTGCTCCCTACATAGAACACCTGACGGGCGGCTCGGCTCTGCACATGAACCTTGAAGAGCATCTGTCAAAAGAACAGTACAAGCAGTTGCTGAAGGTGGCTGCACAGGAGGGCTGCAACTACTTCACATTCAATATTCCAAACACCGTGTGCAACGATTGTGGCACCATCGACAAGCGCTACCTGCACGAGTGCCCCCACTGCCACTCGAAGAATATTGACTACATGACTCGCATCATCGGCTATCTGAAGCGCGTCAGCAACTTCTCACAGCCCCGTCAGGAAGAAGCCGCACGCCGCTATTACGCTCATGCGGACTAAGTGAAGAGTAAAGATTTTCCACCGCTCCGTCTTTATGCTTAAGTACGTTAACACAGGAATTGTTTTTCAGGAGATACCCGACGAGGTGACATTGGCCATCAATATTTCTAATTGTCCGTGTCGCTGTCCGGGGTGTCATAGTCATTATCTTTGGGAAGACATCGGTCTTCCCTTAGATACTGATGCCATTGATGCCTTCATTGAGCGATATGGCCGCGACATCACCTGTCTGTCGTTCATGGGGGGCGATGCAGATCCCAAGGGTATCAACCTGTTGGCCCAGTATATCCATGAGACCCATCCTCAGTTCAAAGTGGCGTGGTATAGTGGCCGGCTGCGCATTCCGGCTGGCATCACGAAGACCGATTTTGACTATATCAAGATTGGCCCCTACATCCGCCATCTGGGGCCGCTGAAGCAGTCAACCACCAATCAGCGACTCTATCGGCAACGTTCCGATGGCGAATTTGAGGATATAACCTACCGCTTCTGGCAAAAACAAATGGCTCAGTAACATTGTTACCGGGCCATTATGTTTTTGCAATTATCAATTCTCAATTGTCCATTCTCCATTGTTCATACTCCATTCTCCATTCTCAGTATCCCTCTCGGTATTTTCCTTCGTCCTTGTCGTCCAGCATGGAGAGGTACGACTGGTAGCGGCTCTCGGCAATGTAGTGGTCTTCAAGGGCTTTCAGTACGGCGCAGCCAGGCTCGTGGGTGTGCGTGCAGTTGCTGAAACGGCATTCCTTTGAGAAGTGGAAAATCTCCTTGAAGTAGCTGGTCAGTTCCTCCTTTTCAATATCGAAGGTGCCGAACCCCTTGATGCCTGGAGTGTCGATGAGGTAGGAGGGGAGAGCGGAGAGAGAAGAAGATGAGGGGGAAGGGGATACTGCAATCATTTCTGAGAATGTGGTGGTGTGCATGCCGGTATTATGGGCATCGCTGATCTCGGCGGTGCGCAGGTTGGCTCCTGGTACCAGTTGGTTGATCAGGGTCGACTTGCCCACGCCGCTGTTACCGCTCAGCAAAGTGATCTTTCCGTCCAAAAGAGGCCGCAGTTCCTCTATACCGTCACCTGTGGTCGCGGCTATTTGGCGGCACTCGTAGCCGATGGTCTCGTAGAGGTTCACCATTGCTTCCTGATAACGTCGCATATCGTCATCAAGCAGGTCGGTCTTGTTAAATATAAGGTACACGGGCACGCGATAGGCCTCGGCTGAGGCCAGGAAACGGTCGATGAATGTGGTGCTGGTCTGTGGATGGCTGACCGTAACGACCAGAAAAGCTTGGTCGACATTGGCGGCAAGAATATGGCTTTGCTTCGACAGGTTGATGCTCTTGCGGATGATGTAGTTCTTGCGGTCCTCAATGGCGGTAATCCAACCCGTCTGCCCTTGCTCGCTCCCACTTGACTTGTCTGATGACGCAGTCCCCTCCCCTTGAGAGAGGGTTAGGGAGATTTCTACCCTGTCGCCCACGGCCACGGGATTCGTTGAGCGGATGCCCTTCAGGCGGAAGTTGCCTTTCACCTTACAATCAAGAAGCTGGCCATCGTCCGTGCGGACGGTGTACCAGCTTCCCGTATTCTTAACAACAAGTCCTTTCATGGACTACACGGTCATGATTTCCTTGTTCTTAGCCTCCATCAGGGCATCGAGCTTCTTGATGTATTTGTCGTGAGCCTTCTGCAGTTCGGCCTCGGCATCTTTCTCGTTGTCCTCGCTCAGTCCGTCCTTGATGGCCTTCTTCAACTTCTCCTTGATGTCGGCACGCACGTTGCGCACTTCCACCTTGGCCTTCTCCGTGATCTTGTTGCACTGCTTCACCAGGTCGCGGCGGCGCTCCTCGGTGGGCTGGGGAATGCCCAGACGGATAATCTCACCATTGTTTTCGGGCGTGATGCCTACGTCGCTGTCCATGATGGCTTTCTCGATGTCGCGAATCTGCTTGCGGTCCCATGGCTTGATGGCAATGGTACGGGCATCAGGGGTCGAGATGTTGGCTACTTGATTCAAGGGCACGCGGCTACCGTAGGATTCTACTCTCACGCCGTCGAGGATGGCTACGTTGGCACGACCGGCACGCACACGGTTCAGCTCTTCTTCCAAGAACATGGCGGCCATTTCCATTCTCTCTTCTGCTTTCTGCAGGGTGTCTTTTACGTCAATCATACTGTTTATGTAATAATTAGAATTCTGTTGACAAATTTAGTGCTTTTTCGTGAAACAAGCAAGAAAATGTCTGTTTTTTTGTTGATTGGCGTTCATGTTGACTATGAAATGGCCCAAATACGTGCTTACAGGTCGATGTCGCAGCCGATGCCGAGTACGCGGTTGGTGCGGGTGAACGAGTCGCTGCCTGTGGCGGTGGTGCGCTCGTAGCTGTCGTAGTCGGTCTGGAAGTAGGCTGCCTTCAGCTTGACGTTCTCCTTCAGTTGATAGTTAATGCCGAAGCCATAGCTGTAGCTGTTGGTGACGAACGAGATGTCGTTCATATACTCGTCGCTGAGTCCGTAGCGGGTAATCTGTCCGCCGGCCGAGATGGTCAGGCGATCATTGATGTCCCATTCGGCACCTGCCAGTGCCTCCCAAGTGTTGCTCTTCAGCTTCTGCTGGGCGTTGCCATACCACTGGGCATCCTTGTCGAAGTAGTAGTGGCCGCCCAGGTTGATGCGGACAATCTGGATGGGAGCCCACTGAGCACCTACCGTCAGCAGGGCAGGGATATCTTCGTTCACCTTCTCTTCATCCACATATTTGTTGACAGCAGCAATCTCGCTGGCCTCAAAAACGGTCGACTCGTTCGTCATGCGAATCTGGGTCTTGAACTCGTACTTGGCGGCAAAGTTGAACTGGTCGTTCAGTTTGTAGTCGATGCCTATGACGGGGGCAATGCCTACCGATGTCTGGTTGCAGAGCAGGTTCACACCCTCAGAATATTTGGAAAGTTTGGCCAACTCATCCTTGCTAGCAGCTAGATTTTCCAAACCTGCCATCAGTTTAGCCTCGTCTAGGCTAAGGATGCCAGCAGCTTCTTTCGCTTTAAGTCCGGGAAGGACAGCTGAACCAACGGTGAGAATTTGTTTGACCTGAGGATCAATCTTGGGCAATACATTCTCGAAAGATACATAAACGCCATCGGTTTTAACCATGATATTGCTGATTCGGGCCTTGTAGGTCGCGGTACCATAGAGCAAACGCAAACCGCCATAGATTGATAGATTGTCAAGAACCTTGTAGGCGGTACCCAATTGGAAACCGAAATAATACTGGCGTCCCTGCATATAGCTGTTCATGTCGTAGCCCTCTGTACCGTTGAGAGGAATACCTGCACCAGTAGCAGTGTTCAGACCATCTGCTAGTGCATCCATTGACATGAACTTCTGAGCAATGCCGCCTACAACGCTCTCGAAAGAGCCCAGACCGTCGGCAAACTCACAGCTGCCGCCGCCACCCGGCACTGAGAAGTTGAACTGCATGCTCCAGTTGCCTTTGTTCCAAGCAGCCTGGATTGAGGGGATTACGGGCGCGTCAGCCACGCCTTCGAAGGTCTTGGTGGCACTGCCATTGTTTTTGCGGCCATACTTAAACACTTCATTGGTGGAGGTCACGGTACGTGTCTGGTGGGCATACTGCCAGTTGATGCCGAGGTGGAAGCCTTCGGGCATGAAAGCCACACCTGCAGGGTTGCTGTAGACACCATCGAGGCCGATGGCACCGTCGCGTGCGGGGTTGCGCAGAAAGTCGATACTTTGGTTCGTGTTGGTTAAGATGCCACCTGCTGTGGCTGTGGTTGCTGTTGCTGTCAGCAGTGCGCTGACGATGCAAACTTTAAAATTTTTCATATCCTTTAAAACAAATCTTAAAAAATTCGGCTGCAAAGTTAAGACGATTGTTCTGAATAGTGCTGTTAAGGCGCACGGACTTAACAAAAATTAATTAAAATTCGCACAAAAACTGCTCAAATGTGCAATTGTGTGCAGTTCTTGCACCACGAAATTCGCATTTATCTCAAACGCATTTATGCAAAAATCGGAGCAATTTATGCATAAATTGCTCCGATTTTTGCATAAATTCAAGATGGCAGACTATTTCACCACTTTCCGCCCGTTGTGGATGTAGATGCCTTTCGATACGGGCTGACGGCCGACTTGACGGCCCTGCAGGTCGTAGAGGTTGCTGGTGGCTGAGGCATTCGCATGGTTGGAGATGGTCTGAATACCGGTAGAGGTGATGTAGGTGAGCTGCAGGTTGTCGAACCCGATAATCTTGATCTGACCGTTGGTGGTGTGGATGGCGGCAAGGGCGATGGTGGTCGAAGCGTCGCCATCGCTCTCGAAATCCAGGGTGCCTTGCTGCCACTCATTCTTGTCGGCAAAGGCTGGCATACTGACCGTAGCACCGTTCTCCGTGCTGACGCTAACGGCGGCCTGACCGCCGTTACCACTCTGGTAGACATCGGCTGTCAGTTTGTAGACACCTTCAGGCAGGCGTATCTCTTGCTTCAGCGTGATGGTCGAGGCTCCCCAGTTCTGGCGCACCCAGTAGGTCTGGTTGCTGGTTGCCGACGGCTTGGGCAGTGAAGCAAAGAAGTTGGAGAAATAGAGGTCACCGCTCTTCATGGCTGTCAAGTCGTTCTCATTGACATTGGCAATGTCGATGCTCCAGCCGTTGGGCTGATAGATGGCGCGATCGCTGTTCACTCCGCTGCCCGTCATCTTCGTGTACGTATCTTCGAAGTCGCCATTCTGCAAGGCCGTGGGCAGTTCTTTCTGTTCGTAGGCAAGACTCTGCTGCTGGCAGATCTCCTTGCGCGAGAGGGCCACGTCGTAGAGGCGCAGGTCGCTGATGGTGCCGCAGAAGTCCTGGTTGTCGTTGGCGTAGGCACCGTCCCACCACTGGGTGCGGCCGATGTAGTTGCGCGTGTCGGCAGCCAGTGCGTAGAGCTGGTAGGGCTCGTTCTGGTTCTGCGTGCCCGATGCATCCTCTACACCATTTATATATATGCGCGTGGTGCGCGTGGCAGCATCGAAGGTGACCGCCATCTGGTAGTCGGTATTGGCCTTCAGCGTGGTCTTGCCGCTGACCATTGTCGTGGTGCCGCCGTTATGTTTGATGCCGGCGGCCAGCGCATTGGCACGCAGGAAGAGGCTGTTGCCCGAACCCGATCCGAAGTCGTAAAGGCGTGGCTGACCGGTGAGACTCTTGGCGTTGAAGCTGACCAGCACGGTGTAGGAGCGCAGACCGCTGAGCAGACCTTCTGGAGCCAGACCGTACTTGTTGGAGGCAAAGCCCGTGGCGGTATTGGTTGTCTGGTTGAGGGGCTCCGGCAGCGTGTAGCGCAGGTTCTTCGTAATGTCGCGAGCCAAGGCTTTCACTTGGAAGTCGCGGCTCTTTGTGCCAATGGTGGCGGTGAGTGTCACGTCGGTATCGGCCTTCAGCGAGGCCAGTACGCCTGTTGACGAGATGGCTTTCTCGTTCGATGAGCTCCACTGCACGCTCTGTCCGAGCACCTCGGTGGGCAACACCAGGTCGGTGCGTGTCTCGGCAGGCAGACTGATGGTCTGAAGGGCAATCTCTGCCAGCTGTGCCTCGATGTTGGCCTGCATCTGCTTCACCATTGATTGAATAGTGATGGGTGAGGCCACGGCGTAGTAGTCGCTCATGGCAATGATGGAATGATTGTACTCGTCACCCTCGGCAAAGACCGTGCCGCCCGTGAGGGTCTCGATGGCAATGACCTGGTCGACGAGGCCGTTGCGGTAGGTGGTCAAGATGTGACCGTCGTAGGTCATGGAGAGCACCCAAGTCGTGAACTTTGTGGGGTGGTTGTCGCCGCTGGTACCGCTGCTCAGCGTAGCCCAGTCGTCGCTGGTGAGCAGGCGGTTCTGACTCTTATAGGTTTTGCCGTTGATGGTCACCACGGGGTAGTTGTCAGTGCCCAGCGTGTAGGTCATATTGCCTATGGTGAAGAGCTTGCCTTCGTACTTCGAGGCGTTCATGGCAAAGGCCAGATTAAGGGTTTTGCCGATGCCGAAGCAAAGGCAGTTGGGGCGTTCCCCCTCCTCGTCCTCTGGAGTCAGCTCTTCCTGCCAGTTGTAGTCGCAGTGTATGGCGGTGGGATAGCCCAAGGGGAAGCCTTGCTTCACAATCCAGTAATAATAGTCGCCGTTCATCCATACCAACCGCATGGGTGAGTTCTTCGACCCAGGGATGATGAACGGGCGGATGTTGTTCTTGGCAGAGTTCTTCGTAATCTGCTCCGAACCGGCTACCTTGCCTTCGTCATCAATTGTGTATTTCCAGATTTCATAGACACCATCCTTGTCGTAGGCACCGTTCTTGGTGGGAATCGAGAGGTACATGTCGTTGATGTTCTCGGGGTCGATGGCCTGTCCGCCGCTGTAGCAGAGCTCGGTAGAGTTCCAGTTCTGGTGGAAGGCATGGCCACCGTATTGCACCCAGGTGTTCACCCATTTTGTGCCGTTCCATCGGGCATACCAGTACACATGGCTGGTCTTCGCATTGTCGATGTGCGGATAGGCCACCACAGGGTGTTCGTCTTTGTCGAGCGTGATCTGCCACACCCAGTTGCGGATGTTGGCCGTTTTGTCAATCACCGTGGCAGGATAGCTGTTGGCATAGCTGTCGGTCTTGTTCACATTGAACACACCATTATTAATAACAGAGAGTTGTTTGCCGTTCAGGTCGCGCAGGATGGGGCCGTTGCCGTTGTTGATGTCGATGACGTTGAAGTAGAGCCAGTTAGGCATTTCATTGTCAGGGTGGCCGGTGGTATAGCTCACGTAGATCTTATCCTTGCCGTTCGACTGGTACTTGGCATAGGGACGCGCACCTGTTGACTGCACAATCTGCTTCGGTCCGAAGTCGAACTGGCAGTCGCCGTTGGCATCGGGAATGGTCAGTCGGGCAATGGTGGGGTGCCAGTTGATGCCGCGCCAGCAGAGGTAGATGTGCTGAGGGTCGTCGCTCAGGATGAAGGGCGACGGATAGGTGGTGTTGGCCGAAGTGGCCAGTCGTTTCTCCTCGCCCAAGGCTGTGATGTCGCCAGGCTTCGTCGACACGCGATACCAAATGCAGGGTTCGTCGGTATGACGGGTGTAGAAAATCATGACGCGCTCGTCGGGCAGTACGATGAACGTGGGGTTGTTGTGGTCGTCGGGCTGGAAGTAGCTGCGCACCAGCACGTCGGTCTTGCGATGCTTCAGCCAGTCGTATTGCGTGGCCTTTACGTTGCCGTGCACATCAATATAGCCAATGTAGGTGGCGTTGATGGTGCCGTCGGCATTCTCATAGTGGGTGGCTCGCGGGTCGGCAAACCAGCACCAAGCTCCCTCGTCGGCAACGATGTTCTGGGCGTGGCTGTCGGTCAATATGCCCATCAGGGCAATCAGTAGTGTCAGTAGCTTTTTCATATTTATATTACAATTTGTTTGTTATTCAAACTGTTCTCTCTTCACTCTCCTCCTTTAACTCTTCAGTTCCGGATAGCTGATGCGAGTATGATAGATGGTCTTCAGTTTTTCTATGAGCACCGTCTTGGCATACTGAATATCACGATAGGTGATGGGGCAGTCGCGGAAGAAACCGTCGTCGACCATTGAGTCGATGATGCGGTTTACCAGCGTGCGGATGCTCTGCTCGGTGTAGTCAGGCAGCGAGCGCGAGGCGGCCTCTACGGCATCGGCCATCATCAGAATGGCCTGCTCCTTGGTGAAGGGGTTGGGGCCAGGATAGGTGAAGAGCAGTTCGTCGATATCCTCGTCAGGATGCTCGTTCTTGTAGTTCACATAAAAAAACTTGGCCTTACCCAGTCCGTGGTGGGTGGAGATGAAGTTCTTGATGACCTCGGGCAGGTTGTGCTTGTCGGCCAGTTTCAGACCTTCGGTGACGTGACTGATAATCATCTGTGCACTCTCAATGTCTGTGAGCTGTTCATGCGGATTGATGCCACCAGCTTGGTTCTCAGTGAAATAGATGGGGTTCTGAATCTTGCCGATGTCGTGGTAGAGAGCACCCGTTCTGACCAGTTGCGGCTTGGCTCCAATCTTGCGTGCTATCTCAGCGGCCAGGTTGCCCACCTGAATGCTGTGTTGGAACGTGCCGGGAGCCACCTCGCTCATGCGGCGGAGCAGTTCCTTGTTCATGTCGGAGAGTTCAATCAGCGTGATGTTCGAGGTATAGCCGAACATCTTTTCCATAATGTAGAGCAGAGGGTAGGTGCAGAACAGCACTAAGCCACAGGCTATCAGATAGTTGTAGGTGCTGGGGTCGATGCTTTGCAGGTTGGGTACAGTGATGAGATTGATGGCCAGGTTCATCAGGCAGCTGGTCATCATGACGATGCCGGCCGTCCATAGCAACTGCGAACGGCTGGAGAGGTCGCGCAGGGAGAGAATGGCCGTCAGACCGGCTGTCATCTCCACGGCGATGAAAGCCATTGGCTGCTGTAGCACACAGGCACAGAGCAGAATCAGGACGGTGTGCGACATGAAAGCCGTTCGCGAATCCATGAACACGCGAATGAAGATGGGCACCATCGTGAAGGGAATGATGAAGACATGCAAAATGTTGTGGCTGACCATCAGCGAGGCAACTACCGAGAATAGCATCAGCAATGCATAGATCATGCCGATGGAGCGTGTCTTCTCGAAATACTCGGAGCGAAAGATGCTGAGGAAGACGGTGAAGCCAGTGATGAGCAACAGCACGTAGATGATTTCGCCAATGACCGTAGTCGTCAGTTGTGACTCGTCTTCCTGAATGCGCTCACTCTCGCGTTGAAACGATTCCAGCATTAGGTATTTCTGCTCGTCGACAATCATGCCTCGGTCGATGATTTTCTGGCCACGCTGTACCACGCCGCTGGCCTTGGGCACTGTGCTGGTCAGTTCTTGCTTGCTGATCTCGCTTCGTTCGCTGTCGTAGATCAGGTTGGGCACAAGGTAGTCATTCATGTCCAGTTCGGAGAAAATCTCCCGATGATGCTGAAAAGCCGGGTCGTTCACCAACAGTTCGTAGGCCTGCTTGGCTGTGTGGGCTTCGGTGTATCGCATGCTGATGACGGTCTTGCCGTTGATGACCCTGATGGACTGCATGGAGTCTATGTCGTCGCCCAATGGCGTCTGAGTGTCATAGATGCCTTTTGCATAGATGGTGTGCAGGCGGTTAGCAATGATTGTCTTATAGTCCTCGTAGTCGCCTACGACTTTTGCATTGAAGTCTTGTATGAACTCACGCACTTTGATGTCGCCCGTCTCATTCTTCATGATGTAGTAGGGCTCATAGCCGCGCATTACGCTGTCGCATTCGGCTTTCAGCGTGGCCTCGCTCTTGTAGACGGGGAAGTCGAAAGGTGCCGTCAGGTCGGCATAGCGCCACGGCTTGCCCAGTTCTATCTTAAAGGATTGCTGGGTGTCGCGTGGCATGAACCAGACGATGACAGCTACGGTGACTAGAATGAGTGAAATGCGCATGACAATGTCGCGCCAGGTGAGGTTTACCTTGAGGTCTATATGCTTCATTTTGGGTCAGAATCAAGTGATTAATATCAAATCAGTGGCAAATTTATATATAATTTTGCAGATTGCCAAAAAAAATGTGTAACTTTGCAGCCAAAATTCATTTAACGTCATGACAGAGAGAAAAGTCAGAGTGCGTTTTGCACCAAGTCCGACCGGACCTTTGCATATTGGCGGCGTGCGCACCGCCCTGTATAATTATCTGTTTGCCCGTCAGCATGGCGGCGATTTGGTCTTCCGCATTGAAGATACCGATACTACACGTTTTGTACCCCAGGCTGAGGCTTATATCATTGAGGCCTTCAACTGGCTGGGCATCAAGTTCGACGAGGGTGTTTCCTTCGGTGGACAGTATGGCCCCTACCGTCAGAGTGAGCGCCGTGACATCTATAAAAAATATGTAAAGCAGCTGCTTGATGCAGGCAAAGCCTATATTGCTTTCGATACGCCCGAGGAACTGGATGCCAAGCGTGCCGAGATTCAGAACTTCCAATACGACAACAAGACGCGCCTACAGATGCGCAACTCGCTGACAATGCCTGCCGACGAGGTGGAGCGTCTCATTGCCGAGGGCAAGCAGTATGTGGTACGCATCAAGATTGATGCCGGCGAAGAGGTGCTGGTCGACGATATGATTCGTGGCGAGGTGCGCGTGAAGAGCGATATCTTGGACGACAAGGTGCTCTACAAAAGTGCCGACGAGCTGCCTACCTATCATCTGGCCAACATTGTTGACGACCACCTGATGGAAATCACCCACGTCATCCGTGGTGAAGAGTGGTTGCCGTCAGCTCCCCTACATGTCCTGCTCTACAAAGCCTTTGGCTGGCAGGACACCATGCCTCGCTTTGCCCATCTGCCCCTTCTCTTGAAACCGGATGGAAAAGGAAAACTCTCCAAGCGCGATGGCGACCGTCTGGGCTTCCCCGTGTTCCCACTCGACTGGAAGGACGAGGCTGGCAATGTCACCTCTACAGGCTATCGCGAACAGGGCTATTTCCCCGAGGCCGTTGTGAACTTCCTGGCTCTGCTGGGTTGGAACCCCGGCACCGAGCAGGAAATGTTCACACTCGACGAGCTGGTGCAGGCTTTCGATATCTCGAAGTGCTCGAAGGCTGGTGCTAAGTTTGCCTACGAGAAAGGCATCTGGTTCAACCACGAGTATATCTTGAAGAAGTCGGCCCAAGAAATTGCCGTTCTCTTTGAGCCTATTTGCCGTTCCCACGGTGTGCAGGAACCGTTCGCACGCATCGAACAGGTGGTCGGCATGATGAAAGACCGTGTGAACTTCGTGAAAGAACTGTGGCCGCTGTGTTCGTTCTTCTTCGAAGCTCCTACAACCTACGATGAGAAGACGGCAAAGAAACGCTGGAAGGAAGACTCTGCCGAGACGCTCAGCGAGCTATGCACTGTGCTGGAAGGCATAGACGACTTCTCGCTGGAGAATCAAGAGCAGATCGTTCATAATTGGATAGAGAGCAAGGGACTGAAACTGGGCAATGTGATGAATGCCTGGCGACTGGCACTCGTAGGCGAAGGCAAGGGTCCTGGCATGTTCGATATCTCTGCTCTCCTGGGCAAGGAAGAGACTATCCGTCGCACAAAGAAAGCCATTGAAATATTGGGTTAGGTATGTATAACATCATCATGTATCTGTACCAGCTGGGGGTCATCGTTGTGAGCCTTTTCAATGAAAAGGTGCGCAAGATGCGACAGGGTGAGCGCGAAGCGTTCAGCGTGCTTCGTCAGAAAGTAGACCCCAACGCACACTATGTGTGGGTGCATGCAGCCTCGCTGGGTGAGTTCGAGCAAGGGCGTCCCATCATCGAACAGATTCGCAAGGACCATCCGGAATATAAAATTCTGTTGACGTTCTTCTCTCCATCAGGCTATGAGGTGCGGAAGAACTATCAGGAAGCCGATATTATCTGCTATCTGCCCATTGACACGGCGACTAACGCACGCCGTTTCCTGCGCACCATTCGGCCGGAAATAGCTTTCTTCATCAAGTACGAGTTCTGGTACAACTACCTGCATATCCTGAAGCATCGTGGGGTGCCCGTCTACAGCGTTTCAAGTATTTTCCGCGAGGGACAAGTGTTCTTCAAGTGGTATGGTCGTCAGTATGGCCGCGTACTGAAGTGCTTCACCCATTTCTTTGTGCAGAACGAGACGAGCAAGGAACTGCTGGCACATATTGGCTTGACCAATGTCTCAATAACGGGTGACACTCGCTTCGACCGTGTGCTTCAGATTAAAGATGCCGCCAAGCAGCTGCCTATTGTTGAGCAGTTCATCGGCGATAGTCAGAAGGTGTTCGTGGCGGGCTCGTCGTGGCAGCCCGATGAAGAAATCTTCATCAAGTATTTCAATGCACATCCTGACTGGAAGCTCATCATTGCCCCTCATGTCATTGGTGAAGACCATCTGCAGCAGATTGAGGCTCTGCTTGCCGGTCGCAAGGTAGTGCGCTATACAAATGCTGGGAATTCTCTCTTCTCTTATGATGTTCTGATTATCAACTGTTTCGGACTGCTCTCCAGCATTTACAACTACGGAACGGTGACCTATGTAGGCGGAGGGTTCGGTGTCGGCATCCACAATGTGCTGGAAGCTGCCGTATGGAATGTTCCTGTGGTCATAGGTCCCAATAACAAGAAATTCCAGGAAGCGCAGGAACTGTTGAAGGTTGGCGGATGCTTTGAAATCAATGGCTATGAAGACTTCGAACGCTTGATGAATCGTTTCCAGAGCGATGCCGATTTCTTGCAAGAGGCTGGACAGCGGGCAGGCGACTACGTGAAAGGGAAAGCTGGCTCAACAGCCAAAGTCCTTTCAGCCGTGAAGTTCTAAGAGTACATCCAGTAGCGGATGAATTAGGATGGGTGACGCTTTTTTGTTAACCGACAAAATAATTTTAGCTTTTTTTGCCCATTAAACATTTATTTCGTATCTTTGCCCCGTACAACGTTGAACTATATCATTGAATTGTAATCAACCATGAATGTAGAAAACAAATATGTTCGTTTCGACTGGGCCGTGAAGCGCATGCTTCGCAACAAGGCGAATTTTGGTGTGTTGGAAGGTCTCATAACCGTCCTGCTGGGTGAGCCTGTGCATATCGTTGAGATACTGGAAAGTGAAGGTAATCAGGAAACAGAGGACGACAAGTTCAATCGTGTGGATGTCAAAGCAAAGAACGACAAGGACGAGATATTCATTGTTGAAGTGCAATTGACACGCCAGCTCTATTATTTGGAGCGCATCCTCTATGGCGTTGCAAAGACGCTGACTGAGCACATCAAGTTGGGACGGCTCTATAATGAAGTAAAGAAAGTCTATTCCATCAGTATTGTTTATTTCGACTTAGGTCAGGGCGATGACTATTTGTATCATGGGCAGTCGTCTTTTATTGGTGTACACAGTGGCGATACACTGAAGATTTCGACCAAAGAGAGCGATGTCATCAAGATGAAAACACCCGAAGAAGTCTTTCCAGAGTATTTCATCATTCGGGTTAACGAATTCAATGATGTTGCGACCACACCGCTTGAAGAGTGGCTGGACTATCTGAAGAATGGCCATATCAAGGATGACACGACGGCTCCAGGACTGATGGAAGCCAAAGAACGGCTTCAATATCTGACGATGGACAAAAATGACCGTATGGCCTATGACCGCCATTTGGATGCTATCATGGTTCAGGAAGACGTACTGACGACTGCAAAGATAGAGGGTCGTGCTGAAGGTCGTGCTGAGGGTCGTGCTGAAGGTCGTGCTGAAGGTCGTGCTGAAGGTCGTGCTGAAGGTCGTGCTGAAGGTCGTGCTGAAGGTCGTGCTGAAGGAGAACGTGCTAATTCTCTGGCTGTAGCCAAAAGATTAAAGGAACTGGGCATCGAGAATACAGTCATAGCACAAAGCACAGGATTGACACCCGACGAGATTCTTGCTTTATAATAGAATTTTTGTAATATTTGAATAAATCCGCTGGGCATGCTCAGCGGATTTTGTATTATTGTCTCTAATTCGAAGGATGATGTATCTGCTTGTATAACAATACGTTACTTCTCCCAAAAATTTTCTTTCGTTTGGGAGAATTACTCCGAGCGTCTCGGAGTAATTCTCCGAAAGGCTCGGAGTGATTCTCCAAATGTCGCGGAGTATTACTCCAAACGTCATGTAGTAACACTCCGGAATACTCGGAGTATTACTCCAAAAGGTCGGGAGCGTTACTCCGAAAAACCTAACGTTTGGTCATGCAAATATTCTTTGGAATAGGCGACGTAGTGCTCGGCATTGTCAGTCTGGCCGGGACGTGTGGGTTTCAGGTATTTGGCTGGCACGCCGCCCCATATCTCGTGAGGGGGAATCTTGGTGTTCTGCAGTACCAGGGCACCAGCTGCCACGATGGCTCCCTCGCCAATCTCGCAGCCGTCGAGTAGGGTGGAACCCATGCCGATCAAGGCATGGTCGTGAATGGTGCAGGCATGCACGGTGACATTATGACCGATGGTGACGTAGTTACCGATGTGGGTGGGCCCCGTTTCGTGGGTGACGTGGATGCACGAGCCATCCTGCACATTGGTGCAGTTACCGATGGTGATGGGGGCCACGTCGCCGCGCACTACGGCATTGAACCACACGGAGCATTCGTCGCCCATCGTGACATCGCCTACAATGGTGGCGTTCTCGCTGAAGTAACACTCTTTGCCCCACTTTGGGCTAAGTCCTTTATATGATTTGATAAGTGCCATTTTTTAGACTTTAGATTTTATAATTTATAATTTAGACTTGAGGCTATTGACCTCCTAAGCGGTTGAAGTAGTCAAGCAGGTCTTCCCAGGTTTTGAAGGTGTCGCTGCCATATTCCAGACGGGTGGTCATTGCGTCTTTGGTTTGCTCTTTCTCTATCAAGTAATCGCCCAGAAGCAACTGGCGCTGATAGGCGAACAGCGTGTGGCGCCAGGCAGGCACATTGATGTACTCCTCCAACCACGCAGCCGTCTGCTCGCAGTGGTCGACAGGTGCCACGAAGTACACCTGATAGTGCTCAATGAGTTGTCTGACGGCCTTCTGACTGCTGCTGGTCGGCTTTTGGAATCCGTCGACAAGTGTTTCTATACCTATATATATTATAGGACGCTCGCGATGCTCCTGTCGGTCGTCAATCCAGCGGATGACCGGCATCACCGAGTGCATATACGAACGGTCGTCCATGCGATGCTCGCCGTGGAAGTGGGTGGCCAGCGGATAGTGCTGTGCGAACATATCGAAGGTGTCTACCAGGTCGTCTTTGTCGCCGAACAGGCCCACCACGCGGCGGCGTTCTTCGTCGCTAAGGCCGCTGAAGCGTTGCTCTGACACCAGCCGATATTCCTTCACCAGCGCCTTGTCTACATAGAACTGCTGAACACCGTCCTGTCGTGGGTTCTGGAAGGTCTGCGTGCCCGTCATGCCGTGGGCCTGCATGGTGTCGGCAATCTGGAGGGCAGGGTTGATGCAGATGCGGTCGTAGCCGTAGAGTTGTTCGGTGTACATGCCGCCCATCGACGTGCCGATGATGAGCGAGGGCTGTTCTTTTTCGCAGATGTCATGCAGCAGTTGCATGGCCTCTTCAGGATGGATGGGCAGGTCGGGAGCCACCACCCGGGCGCTGGGCAGTACCTGACGCAGTCGGCTGACGGTGCCCGACTGGCCTGAGGAACCAAAGCCATGAACGTAGAGAAGCGTCTTGCCCGACATGAGGTCGGGGAACTGTTTGATGTATTGATTTTCCATAATTAGCGGCAAAGATACCCCCAATTTTTTTTAACATCCCCGTTTGTGAGGTTAAAATAATCTAATTCCCGTGAACTTTCTGTGTTTTTGGCCGTCATATCTGTAAATTTGCAGAAGATTAAGAAATTATTAACGACAAAAGAAGTGACAATGAAAAGAAACATGTTGTTTGTTGCACTCGCAGCAGGTCTGCTGCTGAGTAGCTGTGCAAGTAAGAAAGATCTGGTTTCGTGCCAGACAGAGAATAAGTCGCTGACCGCATCGCTGCAGACGGCCCGTGAGGACTTGGCCGCCAAGAATGCACGTGTGCAGAGCCTGGAGGAGCAGTTGGCTGCCCAAAAGTATGCACTGGCCGAGCAGAAGAAAATTGTGGCTAGCCTGCAGAAATCGCTCGACAAGAGCCTGACCAATGCCTCGCAGAACAATATCTCCATTGAGAAACTGGTCGACCAGATCAATGAGTCGAACCTCTACATCCGCCATCTGGTGGAGGTGAAGTCGAAGAGCGACTCGCTGAACCTGGTGCTGCAGAACAACCTGACCCGTTCGCTCTCGAAGGAAGAGCTGAAGGAGGTCGACGTGCAGGTGCTGAAGGGTGTGGTGTATATCTCGTTGGCCGACAATATGCTCTATAAGAGCGGCAGCTACGAGATTAACGACCGTGCCGCTGAGACACTGTCGAAGATTGCCAAAATCATCATGGACTATAAGGACTACGACGTGCTCATCGAGGGTAATACCGACAATGTGCCCATCTCGAAAACTAACATCCGCAACAACTGGGACCTGAGCTGTCTGCGCGCCTCGTCGGTGGTGCAGTGCCTGCAGACGAAGTATGGCGTAGACCCGAAGCGCCTGACGGCTGGCGGTCGTGGCGAGTACAACCCCTTGGAGAGCAACGACAGCGAGGTGGGCAAGCAGCGCAACCGCCGCACGCAGATCATCATCACGCCGAAGCTCGACGAGTTCATGGAACTCATCGGCAAGGCTCCTGCTGCCGACAAATAACTAACAAAAGCCTCCTCCCCCGCAAACAGGGGAGCGAGGCTCTTTTACTCATAAAAAATAACTAACCACTATGAAGAAACTACTCTTTTTTGCGTTTTTCCTCACCCAGATGATGTCGGCCCAGGCCCAGAACCTTCAGAAGGGCACCTACGGCTACCTGTATTGCCACATGAGCGACCGCGGTGAGTACACCGCCTATGCCCTGAGCCGCGACGGCTACAACTATGAAGACCTGTTGGAGGGCAATGCCATCATGGACCCCAAGGAACATGCCCGCATTGAGGGCGGACAGCGCGATGCCTACGTTTGCCGTGCTTGGAACGGCAAGGGCTATGTGATGGTGACCACCGACATGTGCGTGGCAAAGTCGCACAAGTGGGACAACTACGGCATCGACCTGTTGAAAAGCGACGACCTGATCCACTGGACCTCTGTGACCTTCGACTACCGCAAGGGCACCAGCATCTTCTGCAACCCTGAGGCCGAGAGCGTCTACAAGGATTGGTCGACCATCAACCGCGTATGGGCACCTCAGATTTTCTGGGATCCCAACTACGTGTGGGACAATGGCGACAAGGGCGGCTACTTCATCTACTATTCCATGCTGAACCGTCCCGAGGAAGGCTACGACCGCATGTACTACAGCTATGCCGACAAGTCGTTCACCCGTCTGACGCAGCCGAAGTTGCTTTTCGACTGGGGTTATGCCACCATCGATGCCGATATCAATCTGCTCAGCGACGGTAAATACCACATGCTCATCAAGAAAGAGGGCGGACAGCGTGGCATCTTCACCGCTACGAGCGACCACCTGTCATACGGCTGGGGCGAGCCCGTTGCCGACGACTACGTGAGCTTCGAGGGCAAGAAGAACTGCGAGGGCTCGAGTGCCTTCCAGTTGATTGGCGACAAGACTTGGCGCGTGGCTTATATTCAATATAGCGACAACCCCAAGCACTATCGCATCTGCAAGGCCGATGAGAACCTGCGCAATTTCCACGATCCCGTCGACATCAAGGGCGTTACTGGTCCGCAGCACGGCTCGTTCATGCGGCTGACCAAGAAAGAATATAACCGACTGAAGAAGTGGTCGGATGCACAAAATGAAAAAGCTAAAGCTCAGTAAGCAAACGGCTCTCTGCGCTCTTGTGCTGCTGGCTGTCTTCGTTGTCCTGACAGTCTTTGAGAGCGACTATCTTTTCCGTGTACAGGAACTCAATCTGTTCCTGTACACGCCGCTGTTCTTCAAGCAGCAGTTGGTGGTGGCCGGTGGCCTGCTCACCTGGCTGGGCACCTATTTCACCCAGTTTTTCTATTATCCATGGTTAGGCAGTCTGCTGCTTTGCCTGTGGCTGGCCTTGATGATGTGGCTCATGCAGCGAGCCTTCGCCGTCAGTCGCCAGTGGACATTCGTGTTGCTGGTGCCGGTGGCGATGGTGCTGCTCACCGATTTCGATCTGGGCTATTGGGTCTACTACTTGAAGCTGCGCGGACATTTTTTCGTGGCCGTAATAGGCGTTTCGATGGCTGTCAGTCTCACTTGGCTCTACCGTGTGTTGGCCGCTAAGGTGAAGGGCAACGTGAGCTTCGCCTTGCTGTTGCTGTTCACCATTGCTGCAGGGCTCGTTGCCTACCCCCTTGGAGGCTATTACGGCATTATAGCCCTTGGCCTCATGGCTGTTATCACTTGGCGCATTGGTGAACTGTCGAGAATGCAGAAGTCTGCCCTGACATTCATGTTCCTGGTCATGATGTGGTTCATTCCCAGTTTTTACTATCGTTGGGTGTACTATCAGACAGGCAGCGACTATATCCTGTGGCAGGCCCTTCCCATCTATCATAACACTGACGAGTTCTCCACCATGCATCTTCCCTATGTGGTCATCTTCGTCATGCTGTTCATCTTGGCCGCATTCTACAGGGCCGACATCGACCTTCGTAAATGGGTGCGCCCTGCGTGGATGGTCAGCGTCGTCCCTGCAATCTTGGCCGTTGCAGCCTTGTGGAGTTGCTGGAACTGGTGGTATAAGGACGAGGCTTTTCATGTGGAGATTCGTATGGATGCCTGCATGGAGCGTTGCGACTGGGAAGGTGTGCTTAGCGAGATGCGCAGCTACAAGGATGAGCCCACACGCATGATGGTGATGAACAAGAACCTGGCACTCTTCAAACTGGGACGTGCCGGCGATGAGATGTACACCTATGCCGACGGCTCGAAAGCACTTGACACATCATTCGAGGTACGCATGGCCCAGCTGGGCGGCAAGCGCATCTATCTGCACTATGGTCTACCCAACTACTGCTATCGCTGGTGTCTGGAAGACGGTGTGGAGTATGGCTGGCGTGCCGAGTATCTGAAATATATGGTGCGCTGTGCGCTGCTCAACCAGGAGTGGACGGTGGCACGGAAATACATCGACATTCTGAAGCAGACGCGCTATCACCGTCAGTGGGCAGAGCAATTCGAGCCGCTGGCCGTTGCGCAAAGTGCTGACGCTGTGGCAGCCCACCCTGAGTTGGGCTCTGTCTTGCCGCTGCTGACAGGAAAAGATGTGCTGGGCTCCGACCAGTCGCTCATCGAACTCTTCCTGCTGAACATGCTGGCCTATCGCTCTACCGACAATCCCAAGACTTCCGAACTGGTGTTGCTGGCAGCCATGCAACTAAAGGATATCCCTACCTTCTGGCCTGCATTCTTCCAGTATGCCCAGTTGCATGTGGGTCAGCCCATGCCGCGCCATTTTCAGGAGGCTGCCTATCTCTATGGCCATTTAGAGAACAATGTCGACATCAGCCACATGCCTTTCGACGAGCTTGTGAAGCGTGACTATGCTGAATTCATGCAGATGGCTGGTCAGTATCGGGGCATGCCCGAAGAGCAGATGAAGACCTACTTCCGTCCACGTTTCGGAGGAACGTTCTATTACAACTATTTCCTGATGCGAGGAATGAAGACGTATTAAGTGAAGAATGAAGAATTTGCTATGCAAAATTATGAATAAGACTGCTACCTCTTTGTTGCTGTTGTACGCCTGCCTGTTGATTGGATGCCAACAGCAGGTGCCCTCCGATTACGAGCAACTTGATGTTCAGCCGGCAATCTATCCCGACTATGTAGATGTCACTGTGCCTGCCAACATTGCTCCGTTGCATTTCCTGTTTACTGATGAATGCGACGAGGTGGTGACACGCCTGCAGGCCGATGATGAACAACTGGTGCTGAGCGGAGAGAAGGTGTGTCCTGATGCCGACGACTGGCAGACACTGGTGGCCAAGGCCGTCAGCGACAGTATTCTTGTCGAGGTGTTTGCCCGTAAGGGCGATAAGTGGCAGCGCTATCAGCCTTTCGCCATCTATGTATCGCCCGACAGCATCGACCCGTGGCTAACCTACCGACTCATCTCCCCCAGCTATGTCACCTATGAAGAGCTGACCATTAACCAGCGCTGTCTGGAAAACTATGAGGAGCGAGTAATCTACGACAACATGCTCTGTTCCACCGAACAGGAAGGCCAGTGCATCAACTGCCACTACAGTCAATTGGGCAATCCCCGTCGTACGCAGTTCCATGCCCGTCAGAATCTGGGCGGCACGTTGCTCAACATTGACGGCCAGCTCTCAAAGATCAACCTGAAAACTGACAGTACCCTCTCGGCCGGTGTCTACCCTGCATGGCATCCTCGGCAGAATATCATTGCCTATTCCACCAACCAGACCATGCAGAGTTTCCACACCCTCGACGAGAACAAGATTGAGGTGTTCGACAAGCAGAGCGACCTGATTCTCTACGATCCCGAGACCAACGAGGTGAGCATCATCGAGGATGCGAAAGACGAGTTTGAGACCTTCCCCTGTTGGAGTCCAGACGGCAAGTGGCTCTATTACAGCTCGGCCCATTTCGAGAAACGCGACACCATCTCTGACGAAGCAGAGTGCATTCTGCGCTATAAAGACATCCGCTACAACATCTACCGCAAGGCTTTCGACGAGCAGACGCGCACCTTCGGCCCTCGCGAGCCAGTTTTCTTGGCCGACACGCTGGGGCTTAGCGCCACGCTGCCGCGCATCTCGCCCGACGGGCGCTATCTGTTGCTGGCTGTGGGCGAGTGGGGCACGTTCCACATTTGGCACCGCGATGCCGACTTGTGGATCATGGACTTGCAGACCGACCATATCCGCCCCTTCGACGAGGTGAACAGCCCCTCGGTGGAGTCGTTCCACAACTGGAGCAGCAACGGCCGCTGGATTGTGCTCAGCAGCCGCCGCTACGATGGCAACTTCACCCGTCCCTTCTTTGCTCATGTGGACAAGGACGGCCGTGCCACAAAGCCTTTCGAACTGCCTACCGACGATCCCAACTATCACCGCGAGTTCATGAAGAGCTACAACGTGCCCGAATTCATGCTCGGTCCCGTCGCCCTCAGACCGCAGGACTTTGCCGACGCGCTGAAGAAACCTGCCACCCCAGCGAAATATGCAGGAAGGAAATAATGACGGGCCGAAATACCGAAATGTCGAAATAACGAAATACCGTTATAACGTAATAACGAAAAAAGGAAAAGAAATGATTCTCATTGCCGATAGCGGAGGAACCAAGACCGACTGGACGCTCCTCCATTCACCTTATCCCACTCGCTGGGAGATTGTAGCGTCGTTCCAGACGCAGGGCATCAACCCCATTCACCAGACTCCCGATGCCATCAGGCAGATCATCGGTCAGGAAGTTGTCTCTCAGCTGTCAACTTTCTCACGTGCAGCTTTTCTCAATGCTCAAATGTTAGAGAAACCGCTGCTCTCCCAGCTTGATGTGTTCTTCTACGGTAGCGGCTGCACACCAGTCCATGCTCCTATGATGAAGCAGATGCTGGCACAGTTCTTCCCGTTGGAGAAGATTGAGGTCTACAGCGATCTGATGGCTGCTGCCCGTGCCCTCTGTCAGCATGAGGCAGGTATTGCCTGCATTCTGGGCACTGGTGCCAACAGTTGCCTCTACGACGGCAGCAGCATTGTGCAGAACACACCAGCTTTGGGCTATATCTTAGGCGACGAAGGCGGCGGTGCTGTGCTGGGGCGCATGTTTCTGAATGCCATCTTCAAGAACCCTGCATATGCTGACATTCGTGACAGCTATCTGAAAGAGACGAAGCTCACCCAGGCCGACATCATCAACAAGGTCTATCGTGAGCCGATGGCCAACCGCTTTCTGGCTTCTACCTCTTTATATATATCGCAGCACATCGATAATCCCCTGCTGAGCGATCTGGTACTGAGCAACTTCCGCCAGTTCTTCCGCAGCAACATCGTGCCCTATCAGCGTCCCGACCTGCCTGTCCACTTTGTGGGCAGCATGGCCCACCACTACCAGACGTTGCTGCTGCAGGCCGCTGAGGCCGAGGGCTTCCGTGTGGGAAGCGTTGTGAAGAGCCCGATGGAGGGTCTCGTCAACTATCACGGAGTATAAGTCTTATCAACTCACGGAGTATAGTCTTTACAAAGATTTGAGCAATTTAAAACTTTGATTTCTTATAAATTATAAACGAAAAAGAACTATGGAAATGAATGAAATGTATCTTTGGATTGCCATTGGCGTTGCCGTACTGGCCGTGTTTATCTTTATCTCGTATGTGAAGGCTCCGCCCTCGTTTGCCTATATCATCTCGGGTATCTGGAAGGAGCCCAAGGTGCTCATCGGTACGGGTGGTTTTCGCATTCCTTTCTTCCAGCGACTTGACCGCGTTTACCTGGGACAGATCACTGTTGACATCAAGACTGAGGAGAGCGTGCCCACCAACGACTTTATCAACGTAGACGTGGATGCCGTGGCCAAGGTGCAGGTGCTGCCCGACAAGGACGGAACCCGACTGGCAGCCAAGAACTTCCTGAATATGACTCCCGACGAGATTGCCGAGCAGTTGCAGGACTCGCTGCAGGGTAACATGCGTGAGATTATCGGTACGCTCGACCTGCGCTCGCTGAACACCGACCGCGACGGCTTCTCCGATCAGGTGATGATGAAGGCCACGCCCGATATGGCCAAGCTGGGCATCAACATCATCTCGTGCAACATTCAGAATGTGACCGACCGCGAAGGCCTCATTCGTGACCTGGGTGCTGATAACACTGCCAAGATCAAGAAAGATGCTGCCATCAACCGTGCTGTGGCTGAGCGCGATGTGAAGATCGAGGTGTCGAAGGCCGACAAGGCTTCTAACGATGCCCGTGTGGATGCCGACACGGCCATTGCTATCAAGAACAACGAACTGGCCCTGCGCCGTGCGGCCCTAAAGAAGGAGGCCGACACCGCCCAGGCTGATGCTGATGCTGCCTACGCCATTCAGCAGCAGGAGCAACAGAAGACCATCAACATCAAGACTGTTGAGGCCGAGATTGAGAAGACCAAGCGCGAGCAAATTCTCTCGAAGGAGCAGATTGAGATCAAACAGAACCAACTGGCTGCCGAGGTGGAGAAGAAAGCCGATGCCGATAAATATAAGGTGGAGATTGATGCTGCCGCCGATCTGGAGCAGCGCAAGCGTGTGGCTGAGGCTCAGAAGTATGAGGCCGAGCAGCGCGCACTGGCTCAGAATGCCGAGTCAGATGCTACCCGCTATCGTCTGGAGCAGGAGGCTGCCGGTATCAAGGCCAAGGGTGAGGCTGAGGCCTACGCCATTCAGAAGAAGGGTGAGGCTGAGGCTCTGGCTATGGATAAGAAGGCCGAGGCCTACAAGAAGTACAACAATGCTGCTGTGATGCAGATGATGATTGAGGTGCTGCCCCAGGTGGTGGAGAACGTGGCCAAGCCTATCTCGGCCATCAAGGACGTACACGTCTACAGCGGCGGTCAGGACACTGGTGCCGGCGTGGCTACCATGAGCGGCGGTGTGCCCATCGCCATCAAGCAGGCCTTTGACGTGCTGAAGTCGGCAACGGGTGTCGACATGGCCGACATTATGCGTGCAGGCACCATCGAGGCCAAGACCACACGCAACATCAACCTCAACGACGAGGCTGCCGATGCCGTCGACAACATGATAGGAAAGAAGGGCAAATAATGAGTGCCTGAATAGATAAAAAGAGCCCTTGCAATTGCAAGGACTCTTTTTATTATGCCTGTTGTCCCACTTCGTGATAGAGGGCAAGCAGCTGTTCGGCTGTTTGCTTCCACGAAAAGAGTTTAGCGCGCTGTAATCCTACGGCGCGCTTTTCGTTGTAGAACTGCTCGTCGGTCTCCAGACGGATGAGTTGGTCAGCAATCTCGGTAGCATTTTCGGGATTGACAAGGATGGCCTCGGGGCCGCCTATCTCGGGCATCGACGACGTGTTGCTGGTGATGACCGGCGTGCCGCAGGCCATGCCCTCCAGCAGAGGGATGCCGAAACTCTCGCGCAGCGAGGTGTAGAGGAAGCAGAAGGCATCGTTATAGATGCTGGGCAGGTCGCTGTTGGGAATATAGCCGGGCATGTGCAGATGCTCGCGTATGTGCTCAATGTGGTTGCGGCTGATGATGTCGTTTAGATACTGGCGGTCCAGATCGGCCATCAGCAGCGGCCGTTTCACTGCCGAGCGCTCCAGATAGTGCGCATAGGCCACCAGCGTGCGTTCGGTGTTCTTCTTCGGGTCGGTGTTGCCCAAAAAGAAGATGTAGCCTTTTTGATCGATATATTTCTTGTAGGTGTTGCCCGTGTCGCTGAGCACGCGGAACCACTCGTTATAGCCGTTGTAGATCATGGCCATGCGCTCCTCGGGCATGTGCAGTTTCGACACGATGTTCTGCCGTTCGAAGTTCGACACCGTGATGATGCGACGGCAGTGGGGCAGCACACGCGGCACCACCAGTCGGCGGTACAGCCATCCCATGTTTTGATAGAGCGACCGGTTCCGTTTGTCGCGCGGCTCCAGGAAAATGATGTCGTGGAGTGTCAGTACCAGTGGAATGCGGCAACCGATGGGTGCTGTGTTGCTGGTGCAGTGCAGCAGTTGCACGCCGGTCTTCCGGGCAGCGCGTGGCAACGCCCATTGCTCCCACAGTGGATAGGTGGGCATGCTTATCTCCACGATGTGCACATTGCTGGATTCCTGCACGCAGCGGTCTGGCCCCGGTTTTACGAAAACGAAGTACTCGTTCTCCTTGTCTATCTGCTGCAGTTGCAGAATCTCTTGCAGCACCACATAGTCCATGCCGTGCTTGTTGGCGCGAAAGATGCGCTGTGCCTCGATGCCTATCTTCATGACTGGTTCAGTCGGCAGCCTGGAACTCTTCCAGGAACTGCTGGTCGTTCTCTGAGAACATGCGCAGATCGCTGACGCGGTATTTCAGGTTGGTGATGCGCTCAACGCCCATGCCGAAGGCATAGCCGCTGTAGATGCTCGAGTCGATGCCGCACTGCTCCAGCACGTTGGGATCCACCATGCCGCAGCCCAGAATTTCAACCCAGCCGGTGTGCTTGCAGAAGCCGCAGCCTTCGCCGCCGCAGATGAAACATGAGATGTCCATCTCGGCCGAGGGTTCGGTGAAGGGGAAGTAGGAAGGACGCAGGCGAATCTTCGTGTCGGCACCGAACATCTCGCGTGCAAAGCTCAAGAGCACCTGCTTCAGGTCGGTGAACGACACGTTTTTGTCGATGTACAGGCCTTCCACCTGATGGAAGAAACAGTGGGCGCGCGCCGTGATGGCCTCGTTGCGATAGACGCGACCTGGGCAGATCACGCGGATGGGGGCAGTCAGTTTTCCGTCCTCGGTGTGCATCTGCTCCATGATGCGTGCCTGTACTGATGATGTGTGCGAGCGCAGCAGGATATTCTTCGTTACGTCGCCTCCGGGATGCTGCGACACGAAGAATGTGTCTTGCATGTCGCGTGCAGGATGGTCGGCGGCGAAGTTCATCTTCGTGAAGATGTGCAGGTCGTCTTCCACCTCGGGGCCGTCGGCCAGCACGAAGCCCATGCGCGAGAAAATGTCGATGATCTCATTGGTGACGATGGTCAGCGGATGACGTGTGCCCAGGCGGACAGGGTAGGGTGTGCGTGTCAGGTCGATGGCCTCGTCACCCGTCTCCTGCGTCTGACACTCCTCGCGCAGTTGGTTGATGCGGTCGGTGGCCAGCGTTTTCAGCTCGTTGATCTTCATGCCCACGGTCTTCTTCTCGTCGGCTGCCACATTGCGGAAATCGTTCATCAGGGCAGTGATCTCGCCCTTCTTGCTGAGGTATTTCAAACGAAGCTGTTCCACCTCGTCGGCATTCTTGGCGCTCAGCGTCTGTACTTCTTTCAGAAGTTGGTCAATCTTGTCAAGTATCATGATCAATGTGTAAATTGCAATTTGGCCACAAAATTACAAAAAATAAAGAAAACAGCGAAACTTTTCCGCTGTTTTCCATGTTTTTCAGTTTATAAACCGCTTTTTGAAGCGCATCTATAACTTCTTCGCCAAATTATAATTGTAGTAGTGAGTGCTGCACGTAATGTCTTCCATGACCTGGATGAAGGGTGGGAACTTCACGCTCTTATGCTCGGTGATGCCCTTGGTCTCCAGAATGATGAGGCCGTCAAGCTGATCCTTGTAGAAGTCGAGTTCGAAGTATTGTCCCTTCCAGATGAAGCTGCGGCGCAGTTTGTGGATGGGCATCCGCTCGGGATCGGCCAGGGCGAGCATCATCTCGTAGAGGTTGTTGTTGATTTGTCGCTCGGTGACAATCTCCTCGGTGGGGGAGATGCGCTTGCGCGTGGTGTGCACGTTCACCACCTTCTGACTCTGCAGGTTCCCTGCGGCTGTGCGTCCCAGCCACACGCGGCGGCGCAGGCGCACTTCGGCATCGGGGTCGCCCGTCAGGTAGCACTGCGTAATCTCGCTCTCAGTGCAGTCGTCGGGCAGCTGGCCTATTACTTTCACAATGTATTTCCGCTCGTCTACGATGGGCTGCGGCAGACTGAGCACGTCGCTGATCTCTTTCAGCACGCGGTTCATCTTCTTGTCGAAGTCTTCGTCGTTGTTGATGACGCGCAGATGGGGGTGCCCCGTCCAGGCGGCGATGACCTTCTTGTCCAGCGACCGGGCTATGCGCAGGCCTTCCTCGTCGCCCGACTCATTACGCGAGGCATTGTTGGCCGTGGTGTAGTACTGCTCGGCACCGTCGGCCGCCGACACCAGGTGGAGCACGGCATCGTAGCGCTGGCGCAGTTCGGGGGTCGACGTGCCCACGGCGCGCGTGATGTCCTCCCAGGTCTCGGGGGCCATATAGGCTGAAATGTCCATGGTGCCACGGTCGCACACGATGATGCAGTCCTCCTGGAACTCCTGTGCCATGCGCGTGAACTTGTCCTCCAGTGCCATCTGTATTTCGAGCGTGGCTTTCTCGCCCTGATAGAAGAAGCCGCGGTTCTTTGTCAGGTAGTCCATGCCTGCCTGGGTGAAGAGCGTGGGTACTTCGGGGATGGTAAACACCTTGAATCCAAGGCTGGAGAAGTGTTCAATAACGCGCACCAGTGCCGATGTCTTGCCGGCGCAGGGGCCTCCTGTGAGAACGATTTTCGTGATGCTGCCCATAGATTGTTTGCTTTTTATGACTGCAAAAGTACAAAAAAATCAACAGTCAGCAAGTCTATGGGGTTGGATTTTTGCAAAAATTGCGGCAATTATTGCATAAATTGCTCAGATTATTGCATAAACTTTCAAGATAGAAGTGCAATTTCTTGGGAGCATAAATAGACTCCCTCTCCGCAGGACTCAGACGTTCTCGGAGCGTAGCGACGAGGTTGTCTGAGTCCTGCGGAGAGGAAAAATCAATCAGCAATGCAAATAAA
>JAFTFX010000023.1 GCA_017458225.1 Prevotella sp.
CGAGCTCAACCTCGTCGAGGACACCGTCTCGCGCAAGGAGTTGCTCGAGCTCATCCGCCAGCACTACCTGCACACCGGCTCCGCCCTCGCCGGCCGCATGCTCGACGACTGGCCGCGCTACTGCGAGGAGTTCGTCCAGGTGGTGCCCATCGAGTACAAGCGCGTCCTGCAGGAGGAGCAGATGGCGCGATTAAGAGAGAAGATTGCCGACATGCAGCGAGAGTACTGAGCGGCTCTGTCGGGCCGCCCGACGCTCGGAAAAAGTCGAAGGACGCTCTGTCGGGCCGCCCGACGCTCGGAAAACGCCGCAGGACGCTCTGTCGGGCCGCCCGACGCTCGGAAAACGCCGCAGGACGCTCTGTCGGGCCGCCCGACGCTCGGAAAAAGTCGCAGGACGCTCTGTCGGGCCGCCCGACGCTCGGAAAACGTCGCAGGACGCTCTGTCGGGCCGCCCGACGCTCGGAAAACGTCGCAGGACGCTCTGTCGGGCCGCCCGACGCTCGGAAAACGTCGCAGGACGCCCTGTCGGGCCGCCCGACGCTCGGAAAAGTCAAAAAGTCGCTCTGTCGGGCCGCCCGACGCTCGGAAAAACTTCTTCGCATTGCTCGCGAAGGCTTCGCGAGCCCCAACAAAACAGAAACCAACAAAAAGAACAGATAAAAATGGGAAATCCGAAAGCATTCTTGGAGATACACCGGCAGGAAGCCGGCTACCGACCGATTCACGACCGCATACACGACTTCGGCGAAGTAGAACAGACCCTCAACACCCGCGAGCGCAAGCTACAGGCCTCCCGCTGCATGGACTGCGGCGTGCCCTTCTGCCACTGGGCCTGTCCCCTGGGCAACAAGGCCCCCGAGTGGAACGACGCCCTCTACCGCGGCGAGTGGGAGCAGGCCTACCGCCTCCTCGCCGCCACCAACCCCTTCCCCGAGTTCACCGGCCGCATCTGCCCCGCCCTCTGCGAGAAGGCCTGCGTCCTCAACCGCTTCAACCACGAGCCCACCACCAACCGCGAGAACGAGGCCGCCATTACCGAGGCCGCCTTCCGCGAGGCTTTTATTACTCCCAAGACTGACATCGAACGTAATGGCAAGAAGGTGGCAGTTGTCGGCGCTGGCCCGGCGGGACTGGCTACTGCGAATGCGCTGAACGAGATGGGCTACACCGTCACCGTCTTCGAGAAGAACGAATCCGCTGGCGGCCTGCTCCGCTACGGCATCCCCAACTTCAAGCTCAACAAAGCCATCATCGACCGCCGCATCCGCCTCCTCGAACAGGAAGGCATCGAGTTCCGCTACGGCACCCCCCTCCAACTCCCCCCGAAGGGTGGAGAGTCTGGATACCTCACCATTGACGATTTCAACAAGGCACTTGGTAACCAAACGCCCCTCCCCTCGGGAGGGGATGGGGGTGGGTTTGCCATCATCCTCGCCACCGGCACCCCCACCGCCCGCGACCTCCCCATCCCCGGCCGCGAATTGAAAGGCGTCCACTTCGCCCTCGACCTCCTCTCCCAGCAGAACCGCGTCCTCGCCGGCGCAGACATCCCCAAGTCCGACCTCATTACCGCCCGCGGCAAGGACGTGCTGGTGATTGGCGGCGGCGACACCGGCTCCGACTGCATCGGCACCGCCCACCGCCAGGGTGCCCGCAGCGTCACCCAGATCGAGATCATGCCCCGCCCCGTCGCCGGCCCCGACGACCCCCAGAACCCCTGGCCCGCCTACCCCCGCACCCTCAAAACCACCTCCAGCCACGAAGAAGGCTGCACCCGCCGCTGGAACATCAATACCCTCGAATTCCTCGGCAAGGACGGCCGTCTCACCGGCGTCCGCGTCCAGGAAGTCGACTGGCAGCAGCCCGCCACCCCCGTGCCCGCCGCTTCTCCGGCGGGAACCCCGAGCGCTCCAGCGGGAAAGCCCGCCCGTCCCGTCATGGTCCCCAAGGGCGAGCCCTTCATCATCAAGGCCGAGCTCTGTCTGCTGGCGATGGGCTTCCTCAAGCCCGAGCACCCCGAGTACCCCGACAACGTCTTCGTCTGCGGCGACGCCGCCAACGGCGCCTCCCTCGTCGTCCGCGCCCTCGCCAGCGGCCTCGACACCGCGAAGAAAGTCGACGCCTATCTATCCTCTCACCTCTCACCCCTCACCTCTCACCTCTAATATGCCCAAAATACGATTCACCAAGATGCACGGCTGCGGCAACGACTACATCTACGTCAACGCCATGCAGCACCCGATAGCCGATCCGCAGGCCTGCGCCATCGCATGGAGCGACCGCCATAAGGGCATCGGCTCCGACGGGCTAGTGCTCATTGACCGCAGTCCCGTGCCCGAGGCCGACTTCTCCATGCGCATCTTCAACGCCGACGGCTCAGAGGCCATGATGTGCGGCAATGCCTCGCGCTGCATCGGCAAGTACCTCTACGAGAAGACCCACCCCTGGCCCCTCCCTGTCATGGAGGGGAATGGTTACCAAGAAACCAAGATTCGTCTTCTGACAAAATCTGGCATCAAGACGCTCTATCTGTGCATCATCGAAGGCATCGTCGAAAGCGTCACCGTCGACATGGGCGAGCCCGTCCTCGAAGACGAGCGCCTTTTCCGACCAAGCCTCGCCGCCAGTCTATCTACTCCCCTCCCTCACAGGGAGGGGCAAGGGGGTGGGTCTGCCCTTTTCGTCTCCATGGGCAACCCCCACTACGTCATCTTCACCGACGACGTCGACCAGGTCGGCGAGACGGGCCGCGCCCTTGAGCACCACCCCGCCTTCCCGCAGCGCTGCAACATCGAGTTTGCGGCCCCCCTCTTATCCCCCCTTGGGGGGAAGACGGATAGTCATGCTAACGACACCTCCCCCAGGGGGGAGGATGGGAGGGGGCTTTTCCGTGTCCGTGTCTGGGAGCGCGGCAGCGGTATCACCCAGGCCTGCGGCACCGGCGCCTGCGCCACAGCCGTTGCCGCCTGCCTCACCGGCCGTGCCGGCCGCGAGAGCGACATCATCATGGATGGCGGCACGCTGCACATCGAGTGGCGCGAATCCGATGACCACGTCTATATGACCGGCCCCGCCGCCTTCGTATTCGACGGCGAAATAGAATTGACAAATAGCACAATTGACAAGTAAATCGTAAATTGTAAATCGTCAAATAGTAAATATGGCATTAGTAAATATCCACTTCCTGAACTTGCAGAACAACTACCTCTTCGCCGACATCGCCAAGAAGGTGAACGCCTTCAAGGTGATGCACCCCAAGGCCGACGTCATCTCGCTCGGCATCGGCGACGTCACCCAGCCGCTCTGTCCCGCCGTCATCGAGGCCATGCACAAGGCCGTCGACGAGATGTCCACCGCCGAGGGCTTCCGCGGCTACGGTCCCGAGCAAGGCTACGACTTCCTGCGCGAGGCCATCCTGAAGAACGACTTCCTGCCCCGTGGCATCCACCTCGACATCGACGAGGTCTTCATCAACGACGGTGCCAAGTCGGACACCGGCAACTTCCAGGAGCTGCTCCATTGGGACAACTTCATCGGCGTCACCGACCCCATCTACCCCGTCTACATCGACTCCAACGTGATGATTGGTCGCTGCGGCACCTATCGCGACGATCGCTGGACCAACGTGCGCTACCTGCCCACCACCGCCGAGAACGGCTTCATTCCCGAACTGCCCAAGGGCCGGCCCGTCGACGTCATCTACCTGTGCTACCCCAACAACCCCACGGGCACGGTCATCACCAAGCAGGAGCTGCGCAAGTGGGTGAACTACGCCCTGAAAAACGATGCCCTCATCCTCTACGACGCCGCCTATCAGGCCTACATCCGCGACCCGGAGATTCCCCGCAGCATCTACGAGATTCGCGGCGCCCGCAAGTGCGCCGTCGAGTTCCACTCCTACTCGAAGACCGCCGGCTTCACCGGCATCCGCTGCGGCTACACCATCGTCCCGAAGGACGTCAGCGTGGCCACCTTTGAGGGCGAGCGCATCCCCCTCAACCAGCTGTGGCTGCGCCGCCAGTGCACCAAGTTCAACGGCACCAGCTACGTCAGCCAGCGCGCCGCCGAGGCCATCTACTCCCCCGAGGGCAAACAGCAGATCAAGGCCACCATCGACTACTACATGGACAACGCCGCCCGCATGCTCGCCACCCTCCGCTCGCTCGGCTACGAGTGCTACGGCGGCGAGAACGCCCCCTACATCTGGATGCGCACCCCCGACGGCATGTCGTCCTGGAGCTTCTTCGAGGCCCTGCTCTACGGCGCCAATGTCGTCTGCACCCCCGGCGTCGGCTTCGGTCCCTCCGGCGAGGGCTACGTCCGCTTCACCGCCTTCGGTACCCACGAACGCACCCACGAAGCCTTAGAGCGCATCAAATCTTGGAACCGGTAGACGATGCTGCCATTCCATTGAGGTGACTTCCTATATTTGACTTAATGATTCTCACAATACGTTCCACGTCGGCATCACTAACCATTGGGCCGCTAGGCAGGCACAGGCCACGGCGGAAAATGCTCTCTGAGATGCCGTTGACGTAGGCCACGCTCTTCACTGATGTCTGATAGACAGGTTGCTTGTGCATAGGTTTCCACAGTGGGCGGCTCTCTATGCCAGCCTCGTTCAGCATCAGTCGCAGTCCCTCCACATTGCGGTTTGGTTCACAGTCGGTGTGGATGGCATCGCCGCCACGCACTACACCAGCAGCACCGCCCACAGCCCCCTGTATGGACTTGGTGTAGGCCTGTTCCTCTCCCTTCACCTTCAGCCCCTCGTCGAGTAGGATGGTTGAGAGCCAGAAGTTGCTCTCCATGCCATCAGTTTCTCCGTGGAAGGTGATACCGTCAATATTTTCAAAAGCCTCCTGATAGAGCTTAGCCACATGGCGGTGATGGGCAATATGCTCATCAAGCACGGTCATCTGTCCACGGCCTATGCCGGCACTGACATTCGACAGCCGGTAGTTGTAGCCTATGGCCTCGTGCTGATAGTAGGGATAGGCTTCGCGTGCTTGTGTGGCATACCACAGGATGCGCTCGCGTGCCTCTGCCGATGGACAGATAAGGGCACCGCCGCCACTGGTGGTGATCATCTTGTTGCCATTGAAACTGAGCACACCGTAGTCACCGAACGTGCCCATCATCCTTCCACCATAGCGCGAGCCAAGCCCTTCGGCAGCATCCTCAACAATGGGAATATCGTAGCGTCGGGCCACGGCCATGATCTGGTCTATCTTGTAGGGCATGCCATAGAGCGTGACGGGCACGATGGCCTTGGGCTTGCGGCCCGTCTTGGCGATGCGGTCAATGATGGCCTGTTCGAGCAGGACTGGGTCCATGTTCCAAGTGTCGGGCTCAGAGTCAATGAACACAGGTGTCGCCCCCAGATAGACGATAGGGTTGGCCGAGGCACAGAAAGTGAAACTCTGCGTCAGCACCTCGTCACCAGGACCCACGCCGAGGGTGAGCAGTGCCAGATGCACCGCCGCTGTGCCAGAAGCCAGAGCCACCACGTGCTTGTCCTGTCCACAATACGCCTTTAAACTTTTCTCAAATGCATCCACATTGGGTCCCAATGGCACCACCCAGTTTGTGTCGAATGCCTCTTTGATGTACTTCAGTTCCTCACCAGCCTCACTTATGTGTGCCAAACAAAGATAAATCCTTTTCATATTGTCTATAATTATCTATCTCAATTTTCGGGGGTTATGTTCTTATTTGTCAGTTGTCGGAAAATCGGCCATTTCTGTTTGCGGTTCAGTTCCGACAAATCCAGATTGCTGAATGACGTGCCGTAGGAATTAGTGAGCAGCACCCTGTTTGTATTTCCTGAGAGCTTGGCTCCCACCACGCCCCCCTCCGTCCTGCAGTCTATCACTGAGATAATGGCAGCATTGTGGAACACGAAGGGCACATACTCACCCTCAGCGCAAGGGCGCAGAAAGTACAGGCTGTTCACCTTGTTGTATGAATCATCCTTATAGATGCCCTTCGCCACCACGGCGTGTATTTCCCTGTCATCCTTAAGCCACGAGGTGTTAGACCCGAAGCGGCCACCTATGAATGTGTTCTCATTTGCCCAGCCTCGCTTTCCGTCCTTGTCACGCTGTGTGATCAGCAGTCCGATGTTACAGTTGCGGATTGCTGCGAGCCAAAAGGTGTTATACGCACAACCGCCACCATATCCGAATATCTTCAGACCTGTGTTGAATCCCGTGATGTTGCCGATATTCAGCTTGCTGTTCTTAATGTTCTCTATCACCAGGCCGTTGATGTCGGTCTTGCCGACATTCGAGAAGTTGATGTTTTTTGACTTACATTCCAAGCTTCCTTTCATGTCCAAAGTCACCACTCCTGAGGAGACGGTGAAAGCGTCGAATTGTTTCTTGTTGCTGACACATACGATTGTCCCAATCCAGTCAACATGCTTGTTGCCCTCAATCCTTATCGGTTCTGCGGTCTGATAGAAAACACCTGCAGGGATAGTGATGTGTTGTGTGATAGCTTGAACACGATTGATGACTGCTCCCACGTCAGCAAGTTGGTCGTCTCGTCTTGCGCCAAACCAAGTGATGTCAGCCTGAGGAATGCTACCCTTTAGCTTACAGTCAATCTGCGGATAACCGCAAAGCTCGGTATTTGTAAAGCAAATAGTTCCATTCTCAATGCTTCCCCCGTCGAACATTAGAACGCAGTTCTTCGGAACGACAAGTTCTGCTCCTTTGAGATTGAAGTTACTGTTCACCTTGTATATAGTATTCTCCGCCTTGATTTGTGAAGAGAGGTTTACTCCCTCTTTGAGTGTATAGCTCTGTTTCATCCCTGCACCATTGGCGGGAGCGGATACTATCGGGCAGAAAGCCGTCAGTAATGAAATGATAATTAGATTTATCTTGTTTGACATGCCGTTTTCGTCATTGTTTTTGTTATCCGTTTATATCTCTTCTCCAGCATAGTACATTTTCTTTCCCAGTACTGTGCAGACAATCATTTGCAAGTCTTTCAAGAACGAGTAGTGGTCCAGATAGTACAGGTTCAGCCGCACCTTGTCGGGGAAGAGTACTTCATCGTTATACCGGATAGGGTCAGCGACACGGGCCAGCAGTTCCTCTTCATTGCGGTATTTCAGCGTGGCGGGGCCGGTAATGCCTGGTCTTAGCTCCAGCATACGGCGGTTATCGCCCTGCAGCTGGTCGGCATAGCCGGGCACGTCGGGGCGCGGCCCCACGAAGCTCATGTCGCCTCGCAACACATTCCACAGCTCTGGCAGCTCGTCGAGTTTACACCGCCGCAGATGTACGCCTAACGGTGTGATGCGGCTCTCACCTCGCACCGACACCGATGAGCCACCGTGGTCCACCGTCATCGTGCGGAACTTATAGATGCTGAACACACGGCCATGTCGCCCAATACGCAGCTGTGTAAACAACACTGGTCCGCCCGGCATCTTTATCCTGATGAGTATTGCCACCACCAGCAGCACAGGCCATAGCAGCAATAGCCCGACAAACGAAGCACTCTTGTCAAATAGATATTTCAGTATCATAGCTTCTTTATGTACATTAGTTTCTTCAGCACACCGAAAATCAGATTGCCGAACATCAGCAAGAACGACACAGGGGCTGACCTCTCCTCTGCATGACGGAACAAGAAGTAGTGCCACTTGATGAGTGCACCGTAGCCGTGGGTGGTGATGGACCCGCTGCGTCCGCGTGTATAGCGTGCCAGACATTCGTCCAAGAGGTAGCAATCGGCTTTCCGTATGACTTTCAGCCACAGTGCGTAGTCGTTGTTCTTGTGGATGGGCTTAATCTGCACCAATCCTACCTTTGAGGCATCGTACATTACCGTCAGGCAGCCAGGCCAGCAGAATGCATACATACCGACGGTGGTAATGCGCCGTGGTCCTGTCACCAACTTACCTGTAGGCTGCAGATGCTCATTCATCTCTTGATAGGCGGTGTAACTGAAGGCGTAGCCATGCTTCTTCATAAAGGCGATCTGCCGTTCCAGCTTCTCCGGTTCCCACTGGTCGTCGCTGTCAAGGAAGGCTATCCAGCGGCCACGCGCCTCTCGCAATGCCCTGTTGCGAGCTGTGGCGGCACCTTGGCGTCGCTCCTGTCGCAGCACGCGGATGCGCTGGTCGTCATGTTGAATCGACAGGACCGTCTCATATGAACCGTCGGTGTTGCAGTCATCTACTACGATCAACTCCCAATCGCTGTATGTCTGTGCCTGCACGCTGCGGATACTCGCCTCGATATACCGTGCGCAGTTGTACGACGGCATGATGATGGATACCAGTTCGTTGTTACTCATTATCTAATACCTTTTGATTATCTTCTTATACCTTCAACTTGGCCAGTTCGGCAGCAGAGCGATAGCCGATGTCTTTCACCACCTTGCAAGGAACGCCAACAGCTGTCGTGTCAGCAGGAATGCTCTTGTTTACCAAGCTCATGGCACCAATCATACACAATTCGCCAATCTCTATGTCCTGACGAGCCAGTATGCCAGCTCGGAAGCCAATATGTGCGTTCTTTCGTATTGTTATGGTGTGAGCGTTCTGTTTGCGCCCATGACAGGAAAAATACACCCCGTATGAGATTCCCACGTTGTCCTCTATAATCAGATTCTCTGGGAATACATCGTCAAGATAGCACTTCATGCCGATGAACACATTCTTACCTATCTTGAAACCACACAGTCTGTAAAGCCTGATGCGCATGAAGTTGGTGACACAGTTGGGTGCAATGTTCTGGCAGATGAACTTACGCACGATGTGCCATGCCTCACCCAGCAGTGATCGCTTATAAGCATAGGGGATGTTTGTTTTCCCCGGATGCGTCAGCCTGTAGTATATCTCTAATATTCCCATCATAATTATTTCTTAAATTTATAGCCCCATGCCAGCGGTAGCAGGTTCGTAGTGATGCCTTTTCGGCCTAATGTTGTTAGCGCATCCACCACCTCTTTGGCCTCAACACAGCATATCTGCAGGTTGCTCACCTGCTCGTAGTGGCGGTGGAGGTATTTGTTCGCTATGTGCCGTTGCTTGAAGTAGCTGGGGATTCTCATCTTCGGGCCTGTCTCCGGCATACTGTAGTTGTAGTAGTGCTTCTGCTGCCCGTCATAGTCAATGTAGTCATATCGTGTAGGTTCCGCATTCCACAGGTCGGTGAAATACTGTACTTTTCCTCGCAACAGAGAGTCTACGCAATGGCCAATCGTGCCTATCCAATAGCCGCCAAGCCCCAAGCCAAAGCATAGCGCACCGGCCTGTGAGAGTTTATAGTAAGGAGACTTCTCGTCCCACGCTGTTTCGCCAAGGTGATGTTCGCCCAATAGATAATCAGTATTTGGACCTATGCCGCATACGGAATGTCGTTCGTTGATGCTACGCTTCACGCCGGGATAGCGACGGAAACACTCTGCTAACCATCCAGCGCGAGTCGGTGTGTTGGCCACATCAAAAGGCTCTCCATGCAAGGCTACAGGCATAGCCGCCATGCACAGCGTACCCTCAGGACCAAGGGCATGGAGTATAGCCTCTATCAACTGTTGCGGTGTGCCCGTACAGTTGTAGAACTCACCCCATGAGCTTTGTATCAGTATCGTACTGCCCCGCTTCATTCCTGCACGTTGCATGGCCGCCACCACATCATCTGGGGAGTACTTCTTTTTGTAGAAGTACGGCCCCAAGCGACGGTGCCAACAACGCAGGAAACCACGCATGCTCAAGTCTTCTTTCTGCTTGATACCAAGCAGGGCTTTTATGATTGATTTAATGCTCATATATCACTTTGTATTTTTCTGCTATCCGGCTCCAGCGGAACTGCTCAAAGTCAACCTCTTGGTTGCCTGCTTTCTCGTTGGTAAGCAACGTTTCGAGACCGTTGGCAATATCATCGATGGAGTAAGGATTCACAGCTATGCCTGCCGAGGGGGGCAAAAGACCATCCACACCTTGTCCTTTTGTGTAGAGTACAGGCAGGTTTTGCGTTAGAGCCTCGATATATACAAGCCCGAAGGTCTCGTGCAGCGACGGCATGGCGAACAATCTCGCGTTAGAGAACACCTCGCACATCTTCGACGGTTTTGCTATTGGCTCCACAAAGGTGAAAACCTCGGGATGGTTCGCTATCAGTCTCTCCATCTCGTCTGTATAGGCACGCCCTCCACCCACAAGTGTTAGTGTGCAGTCGGAGAACTGTTGTTGCTCTCGTAACTTCAATACAGCTTTTGCCAATCGCACCACGTTCTTGCGTGTGGAGAATCGTCCTACATAGACGATGCCGTGTCCTGTTCGTGGCCCATGGCTGATGTGATCCAGATAGTAGTCATTGATGCCGTTGGGCATGAGCATGAAGCGGTCTTCAATCTCTGATGCGATGCCACGAATGACAGGGTGGCGCACAAGGTCATCACGCAGTCCCTTGTTGATGAAGACAATTTTCTTGGCATGCAACAGTATCTTTCGTGCATCCATCCAAGTATGGGGCATAAACTTCAGAAACTCGTTGACATCCGTATTTCGCACTGCCACGATATAGGGGATACCGAATTGCTTATAGAGCTGATAAGCCAACCCACCGTCGGTCAGCAGTGTTGTGGCATGTGTCAGGCTGTACTCCGAAGGGTTGATGCGCTTCAGCATCTCGTTGAACACATGCCTCCTCTTCAAGTGATAGGCATACTTGTGCCAAGGTCTTACTACGTGTGCGTATATAATAGAGGTGTGTTGTCCCTCGAACTGGTTGCGCCCCACGTGTGCGGCATCTCTCACGGGGTTGAACACCGTCTGCCCCACGCCCATCCGGTCCAGCTCCTGATAGAGCATGGAGTGAACCTTCGTCAGGCAGAAGTCGTTGCTGATATGTAGTATTTTCTTCATCTGTTTAATCTCAAGTTTTTCATTTTTCTGTCCATAAATCCAAAATTATTATAAGATTTTTGGATTTGATTCCAAAAATATTATAAGATTTTTGGATTCTGTAAGTTTTTTGATTATCTTTGCACACAAAAAGACATATCCAGCTATGATAGACAGAACCATCGAACAGAGCATCGCACCCTTGCTTCACTCGCAAAAGGCCATCATCATTATGGGAGCCCGCCAGGTAGGCAAGTCCACACTTCTCAGCAAGATGCTGTCGGAGCGCAACGATGTGTTGTGGCTGAACGGCGACGACCCTGACACGCAGACGCTCTTCCAAAGCATCACCTCCACGCGCTTGCGCACCCTCCTTGCAACGTACCGCATTGTTGTCATCGACGAGGCACAGCGCATCAACGATGTTGGACTCCGTCTGAAACTCATCACCGACCAAGTGCCTGACGTACAGGTGATCGCCACCGGCAGCAGCTCCTTCGACCTGGCAGGCAAGGTAAGCGAGCCACTCACTGGGCGCAAGCGTGAGTTCACGCTGTTTCCGCTCACCTTTGCAGAGATGGTAGCCCACACCAACCTGCTCGACGAGTTGCGTCTGCTGCCCCATCGCATGGTCTATGGCTACTATCCGGAGGTTGTCAGTACGCCAGGCGACGAGAACGCAGTGTTGAAAGAGTTGGCCAGCAGCTATCTCTACCGCGACATCCTTTCGCTCGACGGCATCGGCAAGCCTGACAAGGTGGTGCGCCTTGTGCAGGCCCTGGCCTACCAGATAGGCAGTCAGGTAAGCTACAACGAAGTGGGGCAACTCATTGGTCTCGACCCTAAGACTGTGGAGCGTTATGTCGATATACTGGAAAAGTCGTATGTCGTCTTCCGTTTGGGCAGCTTCAGCCGTAACCTGCGCAACGAGCTGAAGCAGAGCCGCAAGATATATTTTTGGGATCTGGGCATCCGCAACGCTGTCATCGGCAACCTTGCGCAGGTGGAGAGCCGCACCGACGTAGGCGCATTGTGGGAAAACCTCTGCATCGCCGAGCGTATGAAGCAGTTGAACTATCGCGATAGTTTGGCCCACAGCTGGTTCTGGCGCACGCAACAGCAGAAGGAGATTGACTACATAGAAGAGGGAAACGGACAGCTCCATGCCTTTGAGTTCAAATGGAACGAGCGTAAAGGCAGTGTCCGTCCGCCCGCCGCCTTCGTCACGGCCTATCCCGATGCCACGTTCCAGGTAGTCACGCCCACCAATGTGGAGGAGTTCCTTCTTTAACTTCGTCTGCTTCATTTCCATCCTCAACTTTTCATCTTAACTATCTTTGCCGGCACGCCGGCCACCACGGCGTTGTCGGGCACGTCTGTCGTTACCACTGCTCCTGCTGCAATGGTCACGTTGTTGCCGATGGTCAGCGGACCCAAGATGGTGACACCAGTTCCAATGTAGCAGTTGTCACCGATGGTTATAGTGCATGGGCCTGGGTGTTTCTTGCCAATAAGCACCATAGGCAGTATGGTGCAGTTCTTTCCGATACGCACATAATGCCCGATCCTGACGAAGCCCGGGTGCAAAGGACAGAATCCTGCTCCAACAGTATTGGGCCTGATATAAAGACCGGTCTTCTGCTGAAGCCGATAAAATTTCCTATAGTAGTACAAATAGGGAATGTAGTCCCAAAGGTGGCGCTTTTTGTTGCTGTAATACTCAAAATAGCGCAGGGTCACCATGAAGAGACGTAAATGGTAGTCTTCGGCTTGTATGAGCCATTTCTTGAACAAATGGTACGGGCGACCTAATTGGGCTTTGTCGGCCTCAAGGTACTCGTGAAGGTCTTTTCTTGACTTTATCATAGTTTTTATACTTTTTGTTGGATTCTTTCTTCCATGAATTCTACAATTGTGTTTGCCCTCCGTTCCAAGGTTAACTTCTGTGCCATAGCCAATGCTCCCTTTGACAGACACTGGCGCAGTTTCTTATCGTCGCGTAGCCTCACAATAGCATTGGCAACTTGATGGGAGTCTGTGGGGTCAATCAATATGGCATTGTCAGCAGATAGAATGTCATGATTGAACGGCCTGTCAGAAGATACAACGGGGAGTCCACAGGCCATAGCCTCCACAATGGCATTACAGCAGCCTTCGTGTAGCGTTGGCAGCACAAAAATGTCAGCGGCATTCAGATATATGGCAACCTTGTCATGTGCCACAGGACCACAATGAAGGATGTGGCGGCAGTTTGGTTGTTCTCCCATGGGCTGTCCTATGAAAAGAACATGGATAGGCTTTCCTTCGCTTATACTATCAATGGCATCTGACAGTACCTTCACGCCCTTCCGATGACTTAGCTGGCCACAGAAAGCTACAATAAAAGCATCTTCTGGAAAACCGAGCTCTCGACGACAGGTCAGACGGTCTATCGGATGAAACAGTTCGGGATTGATACCATTGGGAAGTACCACACAGTTCTCGCCAGTAGTCAGTCCTAACGAGATGCTTTCCTCCTTGTTTTTCTGCGACACACAAATCACCCCACGGACGTAATTGAAGAACGATTGAGCCTTGGCGTTAAATGCTTTTACATCAATGGTGCTCTCGCCCGATGCCACGAACAGTGGCAGCCCTTTCGACTTGGCATAGAAATAGATTTCTTTCCCAGTCTTCCAGAAATGGGCATAAACGACATCTGGACGGAATGGTAGATGTCGCAACGCCCTTTTCAGCGCTATCTTACGCAGCATAATGGTTGGCTTGAATCCCAAAATGCTAAGATTAGACATTGCAATGTAATTGGGACGGAGCAACGTAATGCCATTATCGACTGTGCAGAATGGATGTGTTCCCTTATTTCCTATTACATTGTATGGCGAGACAACACAACATTCATGCCCCAGCGAAGAAAACTGCAGTGCCAACTGCCTTACAAAAGGATAATGGCTTCTTTTGCAGTCTGGATACCCGAATGATACTATCAGAATCTTCATCAGTTAGAGTTTATTCTTGATGGCTTTCCATAAATACTTAAAAAAATAAATATAGCCCCATAGCCCAGGTTTCGCATACCGATAGATGGTCCACCACGTCCTGATATCACCCTTGAAGAAGGCTTTCATGGCCAGTGCGAGATAGTTGGCTTCTATCACCTTTCGGCGCTGTTTTTCGCTGAAGCGTGACATGAGCGGCTCTACTGTAGCCATATATTGCTTTTTGATTGGAAACACTTTCCTTGGCTCACCGGCCATGTTTCGTCCCAGCATATATTTCTTCAGACCGACAAAGTCCAAAGGTAATACAGGGTATCTGCTGGCCACACGGGCCGTGAACTCATAATCCTGGTGACGGAGGAAGCTTTCGTCGAAACCGTTAAGCTGCTGCCACACCTCGCGCCTCACCATCAGCGTGCCGCTGCTGATGCCTCTGCGGTGGGTGACGAGGTCGAAGAAGAAATCATCGCTGGGCAATGCCCGCTTCACGCTTGTCCGTTTACCATCCACATACATCTCACGGGAGCAGTAGGTAAGGCCGCACTCTGGATGTTGCTCCAAGCCGGCCACCTGTCGTTCCAGTTTCTCGGGCGTATATTCGTCATCATCGTCAAGCAGACAGATGTAGTCACCCTTGGAGTGGGCAAAGCCAGTATTGCGGGCTGCGGAACCGTTGCGGTTCACCTCATGGCATACGTACTTGACACGACTTTCGTCCTTGTAGGCATCCATGACAGCTTGGGTCTTCCTCTGGTTTTCCGTTCCCACGCCATTGTCGTCAATCACGATGACTTCAATGCGGGGATAGGTCTGTGCCAGCACACTGTCAACCGTGCGCTGCAGATACTGGCCACCGCCATAGGTGGGAATGAGGACAGATACTATCTTCTCCATTTTTTCGGTTTTCTATTTAGTTTATAACTGCATACAATAGATAGGAACAACCAGAACTCAAGTTTCAAGAACACGGAACTGGAAGTCATGAGGGCACAGAAGATATAGATGAAACACATGGCAGACAGAGCCTGACAGCCTCCCGACTTAAGGATTTGATTGGCGAGTTTTATCCCTCGCCAAAAAAGAGGGACAAAGGCACATGTAATGACAATGCCGAATGTCATCAACATCTCTAAGAAAAAGTTATGAGGATAGCCCCCTCTAAAAGATCCTGAAAGGATTCTGAAATAAGAGCCGAACAAAGGAGATTCCGCAATCTGCCTGAGCGAAACGTCATATACACTGTTGCTGTCGCCAAAACGCCCCGACCCGCCGCCACTTGATATGGAGAGAAATCGTTCGACAAGGCCTGAAGCATTGGCCTCGACAAAATCAAGAAGGAAGTTGCCAAAAAGGAATATGACAATGGCAGATATGAAGACCGATACAGCAAGTCGACTTTTGTCTGTCTTGATGAAATAGCAATATAAATAAGTGAAAAGAAATGACAGAATCGGGCCTCGTTTAATTGTGAGTATAAGACCGATGGCCAAACAGAGGCTGATAAAAATATATGCCATTTCACTCAGTTCCCTGTCACGGAACAGATTCTTACCGAAGGCAAGATGGCAAAAGAACGCAATGGCAAAAAACCTTGCCAGTGTGAACGAGACAACGTAGCCTTCTTCTCTGATGGCTGAGCTTTCCTCAACATCCACTATACCGTATGTAGTAAAACCTACCTTAGAATAGTAAGCAAAGAAAAGGACAAAAACCACTAATGGTGTTATCTTGGCGAGAAGTTTGAAATTGATGTATCTCCTGTACATTCCCACTAAAAGTACAGAACTTGTCTGAATGAAAAAGTCGCGGTATAGTTCTAAACTGGTTAACGGAACGTCGGCCATGAGATAATGGGGCATGGCAGGAGACACGAAAATGTCTTTGAAGGCGAATAAATGATAGACGATATAGAAAAGCAAGAAATATTTGAACGTCTTACTGATTGATGCCCGATGCTGATATTTTATTGCAAAGTATATACATGTCATCAGCAGGAACATCTTCAAATAGACAATTATGGAAGACAGCCAGGCTAACCCATAGTACGGCAGTGTCACTATCAGGAACGTTCCTGGTAGCAGAAACAAAAGCAGAAGGGTTAAAGCCGTACTGAATTTCATCGTCTCAACGTTCAGTGTTCATAGTTCAATTGCTTTAATAGCCACTGTTTGGAACTGTCAGCCATTTGCTGCAGGCGCAACTCGCAGTCTCGATAGTTTATCGTCTTCGTCAAATCGTGTTGTTTAGCTTCGGTCACCCGTCTGTCCTGTAGTTCCAGGTCGGTAAGCAGGGTCATTGCGCGGTTGGCGTTTTTCTCTTTGGAAACGAAATAGAACTGTTTTCGCAGGCGAATGCTCAGTGCCACACCGTGGAAGGAGGTGGAGACTATATACTGTGCTCCATTGAGGAGCGAAAGAAACTCTTGTGGACCTGCTGCCAAATGATAGCGCTTACCATAGTGCATCACCGGTATCTTGCCTCTCATTTCAATGACCTTGATTCCCTTGGCGGCAGACAGGCGCTCCACGAAGCGGTCGGCATCTGCATTGGGGTTGAGCCTATAGTATAGGATATATGGATAGGTTGGAACGTACCGATTGACAATAAGACTCGACCACTCTTCCGCAGAAAGCAGCAGGGTGGGGTCGCACACCTTGGCGGCAGTGACAGCAAACTCATCTGCCAGCATGGCCTGCAACCCAGACTCGCGCACGCTGATGGCATCGAAGTTCTGCATGCTCTTCCTGAAAAATGCCTTGTCGCTCTCATTGTCAAACGCCACTGGCCCCATGCTGGCAGCGTAGGTGATGCGGCGTTTTGCCACAACATAACCTTGTCCGAAATAAACAGGGTCGTAGCCCTTAAAGGTAGTGCGCTGAAACTTGCGCCATATCTGGTCGCTGCCATACACCACCACATCGAAGCTGTCTTCTTTGCTGAGATTCATCTGCTTATTGGCAAATGTGCGTGCTACACTACGACGCTTCATAAATCGAATGCATGTCAATAAGCGGGTTAGAATATATACGAGTTTTGCTGTTGTTTTCAGCTCACGCAGTTCGCTCAGCGAGAACAGCTGTTCACGCTCTCGCCTATAGTCTGGCCAATAGTCGATGACAGATGCATCATGACCAGCAAGGTTCAGGAAACGCCGCAGGGCGTAGGCCTGCAACTGTGCTCCGTAGTTGGTGGAACGGTGAAAGGTGATGATTCCTATCTTCATGATTGTTTCTTTTTCTTCATAATTTTGTTGATTGCCGATATGATCATCTTTCTCTCGTTTGAAGATATTCCGATGGCAGCAATTACGCCAACACAAACGGCAACGATGATGAATACCGACAGGATAGAATATGCACTGGGCATTAGTCTCTGTATGATATAGCATGGCACAAGAGACACGACAGAAACCCATGAGACAGGCAGCAACACATGCTTCACAAATTCCCAAATTCTGACTCCTGTGATGTCTCTCAGAATATATAATCGTGTAAAAATGGAAATACTGTCAATCGCTATCAGGACATAATAAACCGTATATGCCTCATAGCCCATCCACAGAACTAAATAGCTCAATGGCAGAATCAAGATTCTCAGTCCGCCTATGATAAAGGCATTGGTCCGCAACACGCCTGTTGCAAGGATCTCTGTCGTCAACGTCTTGCTTAAAACAGTTACAAGGCCATATACTAATGTCAACCGGACAAAGACAACTGTGTGTTCTGGGTAATGTCCCAACCATAGTTTCAGAATCTCTGGTGTAAAGAATATGATGGGGACAGAAAACACGAACATCAGATAATAGGAGAATTTGGCACCTCGGTACACCAGTTCCATCGATTTGCCGGTCTCTCCTGATGCGTATGTCTTGACAATCTGCGGATTCAGCGCAACGGTGAAATCAGATACGAATTTGGTAATGGCATGCAGGACTTGCATCGAGATGGCCCGAGCTGCATTCACAGCAACACCACAGAAGAGGTTCAAGACGATGTTGACACCATGATTGGACAGGATAGATGCAAACGAGCCTAAAAAGGTGTAGCCGGCAAAGCTTGTCTGCCGTATATAGGCCTGCTTGTCTCTTACAATATGGAATTTTGACTCATCGGGGAAATGTCTCCGACAATAGATGCTGTATATGGAGCGCTCGGAAATGGCCAATAACAACAATAGAATGGCATAAATAATAAGCCTGTCGTACAGGAACAGGAACAGCGCGTAGCTGATGAGCAGTTTCACGATGACATCATACAAACTGATGTAGGCAAAGGCTTTCATCCGCTCGTAGGCAATGATGATGGCATTATACGGCATGCAGATGATGTTCAGGAGAAAAGCCAATACAGAGCACTGAAACACAACGTTTGCAGCAAACATCCGCCCCTCCGGAATATTCATCTTACAGTTCAGGAACCATAGCCCGAATGTTTCCAGAGCGATGAAGAGGATGGCGGCGAGGATGAGATGAATACCCATTGCCGTGCAGAACACTTCATTGGGATTTCCGTTTTCTTTCTTTCCCAGTTCCACATTGATGAAACGCTGTGTGGCTGTCACCAGCGTTCCCCCAAGCAAGGAAAACATCGCGACAAAACCGCCAATGACATTGTACGTGCCATAGTCCTCTATGCCTAAGGACTGGAGTATAACCCTTGAGGTGAAGATAGAAATAATCATCACCGCAAGGGTACGCATATACAGCAGTACCGTGTTCTTGGCAAGACGTTTATTGCTCGATGCAGATATCCTTTGGGCCATTTACTTCATCTTTTTTAGGAAAGCCTTTACTCCTGATTTTGCCGTGTCAGTTATCCGCTCCATCATTGGGGCATTAGCGGCCTTGATATGCCGGACAGCATCCAGATTCTTCACTTCGCTGTCTGCCTCGGGGAATAGCTCGAAAACCATAGGCTTGTCTGTCAGTTCTTCAGATACAAAACGGGTGTAAGAGGCCTCAAACTCTTCTTTGTTGGAGGCGCTGAGATATTCAAAGCCCAGATTCTCGGCAAAACTCTTCACCAGTGTTTTCGACATATTCCCGAAATGACCACCGGCAGCAATATACAAGTCAGCCGACTCACCAAACTGATAGCCCGGATGGTCTTTCTTCCTGAATTCTATTCCTCGTCCGTTATTCACCAGCAGGATTCTGACATTATTGCCAACATGCCGATTGCCTAAAGCATTCAAGTCGTAGAAGAAAGCCAGGTCGCCTGCGACTAGGAAGTGCAGCTTCCGAGGACTTGCCAGTGATGCACCAATCAGCGTGGAGAGGGCACCGTCTATTCCGAATCCTCCTACATTGCAGCTGCTGTGTATCGTAGCGTCCAGTTCAAAGAAATTCCACGAACGCAGAGAATTGAAGATGCCAAAATGAATGACGGAATCCTTGGGTAGGCACGATGCGAGCCGCCGGGCTACAAGGATGTTTCCAAATTCCATCTCGGGGAAGAGGGAAAGACATTCTTGGTATTCCGCTTTACACCTGTTCAGATAAGACTGATTATCACCTTCACCCGTAGCATAGTGTTTGAAGAAAGTGAACTCGTCTGTTTCAAAAACGCTGTCAAGTGCATGGAACAAGTCTCTGAGTTCCCCGTCCTCACTGACACGCCATACTTTCTTGGGCGTGAGAGCCTTTGTCGTATAGGTGTCACCCGACACCTCACCTATATGTATCAGCACATCGGGAGATACCAGTTTGCTTTTATAGTCTTTCTGTGCACATACCAGTGCGAAGTTGACTCTGTATTTACCACTGTATCCACTGGTGTGGTCGCAAAAGACCACAGCATCGTGAATGGCACAAAAGCGGTCTATGGCCTCCGACAACTCATCTGTCATGCGAGCGTGGGAACCCACAAACAGGGCTGTGTTCCCTTCTTCAATGGCAGGGAAAGAGACCTCTTTGTTGTAATAGCTGACGGCTCTGACCTTCGGCAGCGTCTCGGTGTCGAAGCCACGTGCCGATGCGACAATATCTATGAGCACGGGCCCTCCGCCATGCCGTTTCAGCTCTATCAGGGCTTTGTTGATGATGGTGGCATTGTGCCGTTCATCCTTGCTGTCACTTATTTTGTTGACATACGCCCTGTACCTGACGGTGTCTTTCGGCGACTGCGTCCTGTCGATGACTTGCGAATGCAGATGACCGATATGTTCATCACCATGAGAGCCGGCTATGACCAGTATGGGAAGTTTGCGATAATATGCCTCCGTCAGACCGGGGAAATAGTTGCGCGATGCTGTTGCGCCGGTGCATACGATGGCGACAGGTTCGCCGCTCTCTGCTGCCAGACCGCAAGCCATGTAGCAGGCACCGCGTTCATCAACCGCCGAATACATCTCAAAGTATTCGTCATGTTGCATACTGCCGACTATGGCAATGTTCTTAGTCCCCGGTGAGGCTATTACCTTGCGGATGTGATGTGCCTTCAACAAAGACAACAATATTTGGGCGTTTTTATCATTTGAATACTTCATTTTTTTCTTGCATTTATCGTTTTACCATTATTACACACAAGAATCTGTCCTGTGAGGCACGACGACGCATCAGACAACAAGAAACTTGCTATTTCTGCTACCTCTTCGGGCAGGTACACTCGTCCGAGCATTTCTTTTTTTGAAGAAATATCTCCATTCGGATCTTTACCTGTCATTTTGGACGCAGTAAGGCCTGGAGCTATGGCATTTATCCTGATGTCATGTTTGGCAAACATATAGGCTGCCCCTTCTACCATACTGTTTAATGCTGCCTTTGTATAGCCGTATGGGCGTATGTCTGACGTAATCCCAGTTTCTGAAGAAATGACCAATATATTGCCACCTGTTTGCTTCTTCAGCAGGTACTTCGCGAAATGCTGCGTCAGAAAGAATGTGCCAATAAGATTAGTGTCAACCTGCTGGCGGAATGTATCCTCTGTGACATCAAAGATGTTTTTCTCATGAAGTGATATGCCTGCATTGTTGACCAGACAGTCAATCCCACCAAGCATACCGTCTGCTTTCTCTAAAAACGCGTCGTATGCCGATGTGTCTTGAACGTCAAGCTGCAGGTATTTGCATCCTATTTCTGCTGCGCTTTTGGAAAGCGTCTCCATATTCCTCCCGGAGATTAGCACTTCCGCACCCTCTTCTACAAAACGTTTGGCCATGGCATAGCCTAACCCTGAGCCGCCACCGGTAACTATAACTTTCTTGCCCTCCAACTTCTTTGAAGGTTCCAAACAAACTATTCTTGCATATATAGGTCTTGGTTTGCCGTGAAGCAACAAAGATACTACTTTCTTTAATCTTGACTTTAACATCTATACATTATTAAGTTACGACTTCTTTTTCACGAAGAATTGTGACGGATTGGTCAACATTTTAAAATATGGTACTTTCAAGACAATGGCTATTAGGGCTATTGTACACATTATGATGATAACAGCGGTAACGAAAGTCATAGGAACGTTCAACTTTTCTGCTATCACTATTAGCGGTGGCATGATGAGTGCTGATTTCGGCGGCACTAACAAAGCGTGATAGATGTAATATTGCAGCGACATTCTGCCTTGCCGGGCAGTCCAAGGTGTATGATAGCATACGTTGATGAATGCAACAGACATCGGGATGGCAAGACCAAAGGCGGTCATGCGAATCGCTGCACCAATGATGTGCTTGTAGGGGGTAGCGTAGAGTAGATAAGTGATGCGATGAGGGTAGAATAACAGAATTGCAAAAATCACAATCAAGAACACCGCACAGTACGGTTTGTATTTGTCTGGCAGGTAGAGATTCCTGCCCTTCATGTAATAACCTAAAAAGAAGAAAGGCATCAATGCCAGCGTCCTCTGTATGGACAGGAATCGGTCAAAGGGCAGAAACCCCGCTAAAATGCTGACACAAAACATCGTGATCAGGACGATTTTCTTGTGCTTCAATATCCTGTCAGGAATCACCTGAAGCATCAGCCGCCAGCATATAAGACTGAGCAGATACCACAGCATGTACCAGGGCGTGAGGACAGTCCTGACGGAAATAGGGTTGCTGACATAGAACGCCAATCCAATAACCTGAAAGATGATCAGCGGCTCCGCCAACTTCCAGATGCTAGGCCAGAATGCTTGCCACTCTTTCTTCCGCGAATAAGAGCTGGAAATAAAGACGAACAGCGGCATGGCGAACACGAGAAGCCAGTTCCAAAGCACAGCGCAAGCCGCAGAACCGGCAAATTCCTTTCTCATTATCACATGCGCTGTGATAACAAGAACCACCAACCAAAACTTAACGGAATCGATTCGTCCGTCACGAGCTTTCGAGACCTGTGGTCGCGTTTGCTCTCCCTCAGGAACGCAAGTTGGGGAGGGGCCCTTAATTACCCCCCCCAACTCCGGTGTATTTATGTTGGCTTCGCCCTTGCGGTCTGTCCGCAGGCGTTGCCTTTTGTTATCCATCACTCTTCGTTTTTACTTAAAAATCGAATGCAAAGATACAAAAAAATCAATAATTTATACCGTATATACATTTTTTTTTATATATTTTGTTTTATCTATGTTGTAGGCATACTGATACAAGAGCATATGAATTGAGGTACAAAAGCATATGAATCGAGGTACAAGAACGTAAGCTTTACGGTACGAATGACTTATACTGATATAGGTAGACACATTTATAACCAATTAAATGTGTAACAATTATGAGTAAAAGTCGAAGGAATTACAGTGAAGAAGAGCGTTTATCTCTCTTGCAAGCGTTTTACCAGTCCGGTCTGGGTCGTCTC
>JAFTFX010000042.1 GCA_017458225.1 Prevotella sp.
ACCTTCGGCAAGAAGGGCATCGACCATCCCAACGGGTTCACCCAACTGCTGCTGCTCAACATCCCCTGTCCCGACGGCTATCGGCAGGTGGAGGAACTCAAACAGCGCGTCAGCCAGGTGCCCTACACGCTGCTGGCCTTTGCGGGCGTGAGCGGCGTAACGCTGAAGGTGGTCGTGCGCTGTGCGTATAGTGGCGGCGCAACACCTTGGGAATCAGGTGAAAAGAGAAAGAAGAGCCTCGACGCAGAGACGTATCTCCGATTCCTCAACGAGGCGCAGCAGACGGCGGGGCGCATCTATACGGCACTCGCGATGTGCAACCTGACGGTGGGCGAGCCGTCGCTCGTGCGAGGCTGTCGGCTGAGTCACGACCCGCAACTATATTATAATCCAGAGGCGCTGCCGCTGCCCGTCATCCGCGAAGGGAGCGATGCGCTGAAGCCCTACGAGGGCACGAAGGCCGACGACGACGGCACCGTCATCTGGTATCCCGACTTCGATGAGCGCGAGCGCACTCAGATGGAGTACTACACCTGTCTGTCGAAAGCCCTCGACGACCACCCTGCCGAGTCGGAGGAATGTCTGGTGAAACTGGCGGGCTACTGTCAGAAGGCCGGTCTCGAGGAGGAAGCCTGCATCAAGCGCACCCAGTGGGACATCCGCTTCAAGCAACTGGGCAACGACCTGATCCGCAAGACGTTCCGCACGGCCTACAAGAAACCTTACAACGGACGGACGCTCTCGCAGATGAACGAGAAGGAGCGCATCATCCGCTTCATCGAGGACTTCTTCGCCCGCCGCTACCAACTGCGCTACAATGTGGTGAAGCAACTGACGGAGTTCCGGCCTAACGATCTGAGTTTCAAGGAGTGGCAGCCGCTGACGGACCGCCAGTTGAAGTCAATCGTGGTGGAGCAGATGAAGGAGGGCGGTGAGAGCTGGATGAACGATATCCGCATCTACATCGAGTCGGCGCACATCCCCGACTATAATCCCGTGCTCGAGTTCCTTGCTGGCTGCGGCAACTGGGACGGACGGGCCAACTATATCGAGGAGTTCGCCCGCCGACTGCCCACCGACTACGAACTGTGGCCGAAGTATTTCCACCGCTGGTTCCTGGCGATGGTGGCGCAGGCCCTGAACATCAACCGCGATTACGGCAACTCGATGGTGCCGATGCTCATCGGCAGCGAGGGCATCAAGAAGTCCATCTTCTGCAAGAACATCCTGCCGCCCTCGATGCGCGAGTACTATATGGACGACATCAAGATGCAGAACGCCGAACAAGTGGAGCGTGTGCTGGGCCGTATGTGGCTGGTCTGCATCGACGAGTTCAACTCGAAGACTGCCCGCGAACAGGCCAAGGTGAAGCGGCTGCTGACGGAGAAGGACGTGCAGACGCGCAAGATGCGCTCGTCGGAGTACACGATGACGCCCCGCCTCTGCTCGTTCATCGCCACCACCAACGACCCCACGCCGCTATCCTCCGCCGAGGGCAACCGCCGCTATCTGTGTATCGAGGTGAAGGGCGAGATTGATATGTCGGAGCGCGTGCCCTATAAGCAGATGTTCGCCCAGGCCGTCACGGAACTGAAGGATCCCGACTGCCTCTACTGGTTCACTACGGAGGATGAGCAGGAGATCCGTCGCCACAACCAGTCGTTTATGGAGGAATCGTCGGTTGAAAGCATACTGCCCAGTCTCTTCGAGCCGACGGCAGAGCGTACGCGGGAGTGTCTCTGGCGGGTCATCGACATTCAGCAGGAACTCGCCAAGCACCTGAAAGCCAGCGATGTACCGAACCTAAAGGCGCTCGCCAACTCCATCAAAGCCCTCCGCTGGCCCAAGGGTGCCCACCACGGTATCCGAGGCTATTACCTCCGCCTGCGTACCGCCACTCCGTAGGTTCGCAGGTAGTGCGACTGGTTTAACAGGTAGCTCGATAGGTGCAGGATGGTAGCTCGATTTTTGGCTATCCTGCACCAATCATTCGTTCTGATAATCAGTAAGATACACGACCAGGTAGCACTTGCAGCGCGATTTTTTTTGCTTAAGCATGAAATGAAGATTTTTTTGAAAAAAAGTGGAGATTCTGCGTAGCGTTTTGGCATTTTCATCGTAGTATAAGTATGGAACGTCTGAAATACATATCGCTGGTAGCGGAACTACGGCAGATTGCTGTGGCAAGAGCATTGGCTCTGCTCGGCGAGAAGGAATGTGCTGAGGACGTGGCCGGTGAAGTACTGCTGAGGTTGTGGGAAAGGCACAGCTACCTGAGAGACAATGCCGATGAAGTGAGACATCTGGCCGACACGATGGCAAGGAACCTTGCGCTTGACCTGTTGCGCCACCGACGGCGGCATCCCTTTCTGCGCATCTTCTATCGGCAAGGGGATGATGACGAAGAAACGGGCAACACGCCCGACATACCCGATTCGTTCACGCCACAGCATTATGTAGAGGACAAGGAGGCTGGCAGCATCGTCCAACGCGCCATGAACCAACTGCCCTACAACTGGAGAAGAATCGTGGAGATGCGCGAACAGGAGGATATGAACTTTGCAGAGATAGCCCAGGTGCTGGGAACCAGCGAATCGTCGTGTCGGGGTATGATGTCGAAAGCACGCCAGAGGATGTTACAACTAATCAACAAAATGGCAAGATGATGGAACGAGAATACATACAGAAACTGCTCGACAGTTACATGGCTGCCGAAACGACCAAGGAGGAAGAACATCTTCTTTCCGACTATTTCAGCACCCACCGCGATATCCCGGCTGAATGGCAAGACTTCTCCGTCCTGTTCAGGGGCATCAGGCAGTATGAGCAAAAGCCATACGGTTCGTACAGGAGGACAATCATGAAATGGAGTGCTGCCGCTTGTCTGCTGGCAATCGTTGGAGTAGGAATCACGCTGTTGTTCAATCGGCAAGAGACAACCATTCAGCCAATAGCCCAACAACAAGATAAGCCGATGTCTGCGGTAAGCGATGAGGCTCCGTGCATAGCCAATGTACAGAATGTGCAAAATCCTACTGCGCGAAAGACTAAGCACGTGCCAAGGAAAGTTGCCAAAAGGCAAAAGCCCCCATCGGAAAAAAACGACACGCTTGGCGATGGGATTTGGAAACAAAAGGAAAATGTAGTGTTGGCACTGCAAATGCTGGCAGAATGTGAAGCCGCTGCTGAGCAGATACAAAGAAACAACATCGTTGAAGCAGCCTTCCTGTCTACCATCAAGCCACACCCCCTGCAACTGGTGGTTAGCGAAAGCTGCGACTACATGGTCGTTGATGACAGTCAGCCTACGATTATCGAATTATAAACCCATTTAAAGTATAGAGACAATGAAAACGACAATGAAACTATTAGCCATTGTTCTGTTGGTACTGCCCCAGACGATGCACAGTCAGAACTACGAAGGAATCATCAGCAAGGCTTTCGAAAAGGTTCTGAACACCAAAGGCGTATCCCATTCTACCATTCGCGATGAGCACCGTGAAGACACGGGCACCGTGGAGGAAAAGACCGTCATCCACAATATAATAGTCGGACGGGCCAATTTCAAGCTCTTCGACGAGTTGAAAGAAGCTTTCCTTGCTGATGAAGACTACAAGACAAGTGTCTATACCTGTTTCGGTCCGCTGGAAGACAGCTATCGTCAGCAATGGGCCGTGAAGCTGAAGCGGGGAGGGGACTTCCGAGTGGGGCAGAAAAGCGGTTCCAGTTATGCCATTGCCACTTTTGATGACCCGCAGCGCAAAGGCTATCGCTTGGTCTATACCGCTGAGTGGTGGAACACTGACGACAAGGACATCCGCAAAGGGGTACTCCTGGTCTCTTATGGCGAGAAGCCGGCCATGCAAAGCTACTCTGCCACGGCAGAAAGGGGTAAATCTCTCATAGACCAGCTGGGCAAAAACAAGAATTGGGGAATAGCAGGCACTGACAAGTTTGATGTTCAGCAGTATATGAACCGTGCTGACAGTATTATGAAGATTCATTTTCCTGGTAATCATGTAGACTTTTCCACAAATCCTCAAGGCTGGATGCGTCAGGCAATGAGCAACCCGGCGAACCTGAATCGTTCTGACTGGATGCGTCTCTTCGGCATGCTGACACAGAAGATGATAGACCGCGCCGACAAGGAATCGACTGAGGATTTGGTGGTAGCAGCAGGAATCCTCCTCGACATGTGCGAGGACACCGTTGACTTGGACAAGGACGAGAAAGACATTTGTGCTGCCCGTCTGAAAGACGTGGCCACAAAACTGCAAAGCCGCAGTCAATATGTTTACGACCTGTTGATGCTTGCAGCCAAAAGGCTCCAGAAGAAATAAATGAGTTTAAAAACGAGTTAGTAAATAATAGAACCCGGGACAAGCATGGGCTGCAGCGATGCGCCCCATGCTTTTACCCGAGAATCTCCTTTGCCAGTGAGTTGATAGAATCTATGTCAATGGGGTCTAAGATAATTTCCTCTGGTTCCAAGTCCAACAGAAACTGCATATAGGTGGGTAGCGTCAATAAACCACCATCGCGACCGATGTTGTAGTCACCAAACTTGATTATCTGTTTGACGTGATACTTCTCTGGATGTGCCAACACGGTTTTCGAACTCTTGGCTTGCGCCGTTTTTGCTTTAACCTCCAAGGGCACACACTCTCCCTTCATCCGAACCAAGAAGTCTAACTCTAGGCCAGAATCCTTTTGGAAATAATATAGACTTTGCTCCTTCTTGTGAAGAGTGTCGGCCATTAAATTCTCAAAGATAGCGCCCTTGAATCCACCTAGATTACCCTGAAGGATGTCTGCACGAGTACCTGTTCCCAGCATCTCGATGAGCAGTCCGATATCAGCCACATACACCTTGAACACATTGGCCTTGGCATTTTCCTCCATCGGCAAGCCTGTGATGTCAGTGTTGTAGCAGCGGCAGATGATACCAGCATCTTCTAACCACTGCAGCGCCCCCAGATAGGTTTCACTTCTGCCACCAGGCTTTACCTTATTATATTGGAATTTCTTATTCTCCTTGGCCAACTGCTTGGGAATGGAGTTGAAACACTCGCGAATGTGCGGTTTGTCCTTGTCGGGAGCATACTTAATCATATCGTCACGATACTCCTTCAGGATGGCTTTGTGGGCCTTGCTCACCTCGTTTAAATTGTTGGTTGAAAGGAATGCGTTGACGGCATCAGGTAGTCCACCGATGGCTACATAGAGGTTCAGTAGTCGTTTCATCGCTACATGAATGCCAGCAGGCACAGGTGTTTCCTCCCGATAGAACTTCCCCAGTGCATCGATGACTTCTGTGCTGAGACCGTTTGCCCAAAGGAACTCCTCGAAATCCAATGGGTACATCTCCACGATGTCTTCTGAGCCGACAGGAACGGAATTTATCCCTGGATTTTTCTGGGAGATCAGTTTGCGATGGTGTTTCTTCTCCTCATCACCATACCCATGAACACCCAGCAGCGAGCCTGTGGCAATCACGTCAAATCGTCCGTCTTCCTTGAAGAATTTGAGCGAGGTACGTGCTTCAGGACATTCCTGTATCTCATCGAAGATAAAACAGGTTTCGCCAGGCGTAAACGTAACATCTTTGATTTGCGAAGAGAGATTGAGCAGGATGTTGTCAACGGCCTTGCTCTCCACGAACGCATTGATGCGCTCTGGTTGCTTGATAAAATTGATGTAAACAACCGTCTTGTAATGATTGACGGCAAAATGTTGTGCAATGAATGTTTTTCCGCATTGGCGGATGCCCATAATCACCAAAGGCTTGTGACCTAAGGTGTTTTTCCACTGTACCAGTGTATCTTCAATTTTCCTTTTTAGCATTTTTCTGAACGACTTTTTATAAGCGTATTTCACTTTTTTCAACGACTTTCTGCTGCAAAGATACACTTTTTCAAATGAAAAACGATCAATTTAACACATTTTTCTCAACGACTCTCAGCCTTTTTCACTCATTTTCACGATTTCGCCCACACAATCAGGGGGACTAGTCTAACAAAATTTTAATTCTGCAGTTATCACAAGTGATAAATGTAAAAGTATAATTGTAAGGAAGTCAGAATAAGGTCACTACTAACAGGAGGACGGTGGCCAGCAGAAAGTCTCAATCACGGGGCGCGGCATGATCGACGGCGAAGGCCTGACGAAACGCGACACGGAGAAGGCGGGCAACGTGCAGGGCGGTTCCATTGGTACGGGCGACAAGGCCATCGCGTTGAAGCAGTGCCGCAACGTGACCATCCGCGACATCACCATCTTCCGAGGCGGCCACTTCGCCATCATCGTTACAGGCTGTGAGATCGGCACCATCGACAATGTGACCATCGCCACCAATCGCGACGGCATCGACATTGACTGCTGCAAGTATCTGACCGTCAGCAATACGAAGGTGAATACCCCCAACGACGATGCCATCGTGCTGAAGAGTTCGTATGCACTGAAACGGCCCGTGCTTTGCGAACATATCCTGATTACGAACTGCATCGTGACGGGCTATAAACTCGGCACCTTCCTTGACGGGAATGGCCGGCACACCTATCAAGAATGTGTCGCTGAGTAATATCCGCATCCAGTACCGGGGCGGGGGACAGAAGGTGGACAAACCCTATCGCGAACAGGGCACGAACTATCCAGAGCCGCGCTGGGCTGGACCCACGCCGGCCTATGGGCTGTATGCCCGCCACGTCGACGGCTTGCGACTGCGGAATGTGAAGTTCGAACTGATGCGCCCTGACGAGCGCCCTGATATCCTGTTTGAGGATGTGGTTAATGCCGACTTGGAGCAATAAAGTGATAACCCTTACCCTGTGGCTGTATTTCTTTTATGCTTATTTAGGCTTTTACTTCATCTGCTCCAGCAGGCGGGCGAGGGTCTCGATGTCGCGCGGGTCAACTTCTAAGTCGAGAAGGTCACCGTCGCGGTTGAAGAGTTTGTAGGTGGGCCAGGCGTGGACGTTCAAGTGACGCTCGATGGCGGACTGCTGTTCGGCGGGCAGGTTGTAGTGCGCTACGTTAGGACCGCTGACGTTGTACTCCTTAATGACGTTCTCCCACGAGTCCTGTGGGCTGTGGTTGGCAAGATAGAGGTACTGTATGTCAAAGTTCTTCAGACGGGCGTATTCCTCGGTAGAGTGGGATAGGGCTTCTTTGCAGGGGCCGCACCACGTGCCCCAGATGTCGAGCA
>JAFTFX010000005.1 GCA_017458225.1 Prevotella sp.
CATGTCATTGATGATTTTGCTTGTCTTGATTTGCAGCACTAAGGTAAGTGAAAAATCTGACATGGCCAAATCCTGAGCAACAAAAAGTTGCTCAGGTACTTATAAAGAAAGTTAAACTAAAGTGCTGCGGAATTTAGGTTAATCAAAAAAAACATTACAGACGTATGAAACAGAACTCGATTATTGCAGCTGCCATCCTGGCCTTGGGGCTTATGGCAATGGGCATGTTTATCAAAGGAGGCATTGACAACTTTGCCAACAAAGACCGCAAGGTGAACGTGAAAGGACTGGCCGAACAGGAGGTGGAGGCCGACAAGGTGACGTGGCCCATCGTGTCGAAAGAACTGGGCAACGACCTGCCTGAACTGTACAACAAGATTGGGGTGACACAGGGCAAAATTAAATCCTTCTTGTTGCGCAATGGCATCAAGGAGGCAGAACTGACGGTGAATGCCCCACAGGTGATAGACCTGAATGCCCGTGAGTATGGCGATCGCAACCAGCCCTACCGCTACATTGTGACATCGGTCATCACGGTGACTTCAAGTCAGGTTGACCAAGTGCGCGCCATCATTGCCAAGCAGGGCGATCTGCTGAAGGAGGGCGTGGCCATCGTTGACGGCGGCTATGAGAACCCAGTGAAGTATGAATTTGTGTCGTTCAAGGAGATGAAGCCGAAGATGATGCAGGAGGCCATCGAGAATGCCGAGAAGACGGCCCAGCAGTTTGCCGAGAACAGCCACTCTGCGCTGAACAAGATTGTAAGCGCCGATCAGGGCGTGTTCTCCATCGACAACCGCGACGAAAACACGCCCTGGATCAAGAAGGTGCGCGTGGTCACCACCGTCACCTACTCGTTGAAAGACTAAGGGGGAACTTTTTTACATCACTTTTTCTCCGACACGTAGAGCGTGGTGTTCTTGATGTTCTGCTTCAGCTGTTTGCCGCAGAAGTCTACATCGAGGAGCATCACGCTCTTGCAGTCGTCTACGTTGGCCGTGGCCAGCGCTGTTCACCGTCACGCCACAAATGATGACGTTGTCGCAATACTGCGGCACGATGTTCCAGAACAGGCCTTGGTCGATGGTAATACTTTCGATGAGGATGTTCTTGCAGTTCACGGGAGCCACCATCATGGGCAGCAGCACGGGCCATCCCTGCTGACCGTCGCAGATGCGCTCGCTGATGGGCTTCGTGGAAAGACCTTTCTTTGCCATCTTCACCGTTGCGGTGCTGGCGGCAAACGTGGGCATGTGGATGCCGCTCACGTCGAACGGAGCTACGATCGTTTCCATCACTTCGGGCATGTACTGCGGCCCGGCCTTGGGTATCTCTATGGCCCACGCGGTCAGCGACGCGCAGAGGGCTACTATGATCATTATCTTCTTAAACATATTGAATGTTATTTGTGTCATTTGAATGTTGCGATAGTCTTTGACTTCTTTCCTGTGGAGGTGGCATAGATGCCTACGCCGAGGCCGTTGAATTTGTTATATTTGCCGTCGTCACAGAGGGGATGCATGAGTTGTACGGGCGCAATAGGCTCTCCATTCACCCAGAAGCGCAGACGCAAGGAGTCGGCCTCAATGGTAAGGTTGACGGTCTTCTCTTTGCAGGGACGTTCGGCCACAACGCTGCTTTGACCTTTCTCGCGCTTGGTCAGGCGGATGCAGTCTTTGCCTTTTAGCAAGGTGTAATAGCTGTTGGCGGTGCGATAGAGCGTGAGACCTGCCCACTCGTTATTCTTCTTCGTCGTAAAGGTCACGTCGCGGCTGAATGTCCACTGGAAACCGTGCAGCTTTTGCAGCAGACAGACGGGAGTGGCGAGACTGTCGAGAACAATGGGCGAGAGTGCCAGCCGGTAGTCGCGGGGATTATCCGACGGAAATGCGCCGGACACGGCGGCAGGAGATGCGTCGGACACGGCGGCATAAGCCTGTGGCAGTCCGCGCAGTGCGTACCACGGCTCTGGCTGTTCCCCAAAAGGATGCCAGGGCAGATGGGGGCGTTCCATCTCTGTCTCTACATGGCCCACACCTGGGGCAAAGATGAGCTGGTCGCCCTGTTGCTCTACACGCACCAGAAAGGTCTCGCGGCCCAGCGGACTGTGCCATGTCCCGTTGTTATCCCTCAGCGTACGGTTGCCTAAGCAGACGGCGTATAAATTCCCATCTGCTGCACGGAAGAGGTCGGCATGGCCGATGTTCTGTATGGGATAGGTGTTGCCCATCTGGCGGTGTGACAGCACGGGGTTCACCTGCTGCGCCTTGTACGGCCCCGTCAGCTTGCTGCTACTGTGGATAGTTACGGCATGGTTTTTGCCGCTACCACCCTCGGCCATCAGCAGATAGTAGGTGCCAGCTACCTTGTAGATATGCGGTCCCTCGCCATAGCGGGCGTTGTTGGCATGACCGTAGGTGAGCATGGTGGGACTGTCCTTCAACTGTGCGTGGTCGAGGTCTAGCTCTTGAATCCATACGCCCACCTGTCCCTGCCACTGCTGCTTGAAGTCGTAGCGGTTGCCGATGTAGTAGCATCGTCCGTCATCGTCCCAAAACAGCGTGGGGTCAATGCCCTGTGCACCGGGAATCCACACCGGGTCGCTCCACGGCCCTCGTGGGTCTTTGGCAGTGATGAAGAAGTTCTCGCCAGGCGAGCGTCCTTTGGCCGAGCGCCCACCACTACGATGCATAGTGCATACGATATAGAACAGTCCGTCGTGGTAGCGGATGGTTGGAGCCCAGATGCCGTCGTTATCATTAAGATTCTCAAAATGGAACTGGCTGATGTTGTTTCGGTCAATGCCGTGGCTGATGAGTTCCCAGTTCACCAGGTCGCGGCTGTGGTACACAGGCAAGCCGGGTACGAATACGAACGACGAGGTGACAAGATAGTAGTCGCTAATTCCCAAGCTCTGTTCGCCCGCTCGAACTTGTTCGCTTGCCTCTGCAAGAACCCGTTGCCTTTCAACGGCGCAGATGCTCGGGTCTGGATTGAAGCCCGGCAGAATGGGATTCGTTAGAGGCTGTACTACCGTCTGGGCACTGACCAGCATCTGTATGTTGTAGGCTATCAAAAGGGAAATAAGAATAATCTTCTTCATAGTGAGTGATTTTTATATAGTCCTGCTATTACTGACGCTGTAGGGTGATTCCTATCAAGCCAATGACAACATCGTTCGACAGCGTGCGGACGGTGAGGTCGCGCAGTTGTTTGTTTTTGTTGAGCGGCATGTCAAGGATGATGCCGGCTCCTTTTTTGAATGAACGGTCGTTGTAGCTGCCGGCCACGCCACTGGCGGCTGGGCGACCGTAGTGCTCACCCATCGGCATCAGACAACGACTGACGCGAGCAGTGGCAAAGTCGATGCGGTAGGGACGCGGAGAGGATGCATGGAAGGCAAGCCCGTCCTCGTAATAGTCTTGCTCAATGGGACACCAGTTGTGTGGGTTCTGAAGGCGCAGTGTGTCGGCGGTGCCATCAGTATAACGGGCAATGACGAGACCGTTGTCAATATGGCTTTGCATGTAGTTGGTAGAACCCGCCATGAGCAGGTAGGCATGAGAGGCCGTGCCATCGAGTGGAATGCTGACAGCGTCAGGGTAGTTGTCCCACAGCGAGGTGTAGGCGATGTTCTTGCCCTTGGCGGCATAGCGGAAGGGGATGCCTAATGAGTCGAGGGTGAGCAGACCGTCACGCGAGACTTGCTTGCGCAGCGTGTAGTCGTCGATGTCGGCCATCGTTTCAGGATGACACCATTCTCCGATGCCGTGAACAGGAATCTGCAACGTTGTATAGGGCGAACGAGGCGACAGGTAGGAGTTCTTGAAAATATCGCTTACCTCGCTATTCCACAGGTCATCCATCGTGACGGGTTCCAGCCGGTCCCGCTGCACGTCGTCGAAGTTGTTACCCCAGGCGTGTCCATCGATGCGCTCTGCCGTGATGATGGGCTTCGGGGCCTTCTTCTGCTTGACACGGCTCACCACGAAGGTCTGCTTGCGTTCGCTGCTGCCGATGGTTTCCACATAACCACCATCGCCCGTATTCTGGCACAACACGATTTGCAGGGGCTGGGCAAAGTTCTGCTCCACCTCGTAAATTTCCTTGCCACCCTTACGGCGGAAGGTATATTTGAAATAAGGTGTTTCTATGCTGGCCTCTTTCCAATCGGCAGGAAACCCAGGACGCAAGAGACAGCGTCCATCAAGGGCATTAGGAATAATACCATAGAGTCCTTGGATAAAGGCACGAGCCGATATGCCGCAGTTATCGGAGAAGTCGCGGTAGAGTTCGCCACGGGCCTTGTCGTAATAGCTAATCTGTCCGAAGTTGCCGGGACTGCCGCCCAGATAGGCCTGATCCATGATGTTGGCCTTGATGAGTTGGTAGCCCTCGTTGGGACGACCAGCCTGAAAATAGCTAAGGGCGGTGTGCATCACCTCCTCAGCTGCCACGTTGTTGATACTCCAATCGTAAGGCAGCCAGTCGGTGGTACTGATGGTTTGCAGACGTGATGCCTTGCGGTCAGCCTGAGCCATAATGACGGGAATATGGGGAATACAGCTATCCACATACTGCGTAGCTTGGAAAGCTTGTTCCTGCGTTGCCATACCACAATCAATGGGGGTATAGATGCTCCAGAGGGCAGCGTGCTCATGGGTACGTTTCAATCCCATGAAGTCCTGATACTCTGCCCAGTGGCCTCGCTTCTTCAGCCACAACCGCTCGTTCATGGCCTTCAGTGTCTTCTCTGTCTCCTTTTTATAGTATGTGGGGTCTTCACCGATAATCTCGGCGATACGGGCGGCAAGTGCATGACCTCGGTAGTTGTAGGCTGTGGAATGGCTCACGGCACCGCTATTATAGTAGAGCGCATCCGAAGCCCAGATGCAGCAGTAGGCATCATAAAGACCATCGTCGTCAGGGTCGTAGTTGCGCTTCTCCCAGGCTAAGTGGCGTGTCAGCACGGGCCACATCTTGCGCAGATAGACAGTATCGGCATCATACTCGAAGTGCCACAGCAGTTCGTCGATGTAGTTCAAGTTCATGTCGTAGTGATGCATGATGTCTGTACGGTTTGGGTAGCGGCCTATGTAGCCAGTGGAGTACATGTTGGTGCCCCAAGTTTTTGCTGCACGCGACAATCCTTTTTCAGGGTCAAGGGCAGGTCCGGGAATGGTGGGCTCAATATCGGTTATCTGACTATTGGCATAGGCCGTGAAGTGACTCTTGGCTCGCTCTGGCATGCCCAATACGTCAGCAAGATAGCCGGCTCGCCAGCCATTGAGCTGCATGCGCCACACAATGGCTCCGTGCAGCCACACTTCGCCGTCCCATGCGCCGTCGCTGGCAGCCATCAAAGCACCGCCCAGCGTATTGATGTAGGGGTCGGGCGTATTGAAAACAATGTTTGTGGCCAGCCACTCGTGGTGCTTCATCGCCTTGGCGAAAAGCGGTTCGGCGGTAGCTGCAGCCGGTGTACTGAGCTTATAAACGCCCTTTGGGTCGCAGTCGAGCACAGCGTATGTCTTACTGTTGCCAGCCTGCCACTCTGCCGTCAGTTTATGGGTCTCGGCAGGTGCAGGGTCGAAGGCATCGGCAGGGTCGGAGTTCATGTCGCCCCACCGCTTCAAGTTGGGATGCAGGATGTCGCAGACAGTGCATGACAACACGGCATTCTGTGGCAGTCCCTGTGGGTCAAAGCACCAAATGGCCGACTCGGAGTCTACCTGAGCCAACACCGTCACACGCAAGCTGGCTTTCTTGCCCCATGCGTCATCTGTCAGTATGTATTCGCGCTTACCTGAGTTGTAGCGCGTTTCGGCATGTGTGGTCTGTTCCAGTGCCGTCTTCTTTCCGTTCATGGTCAGCCAGAAACGGATGTTACGGCAGGAGCGACTGCGATAAGTAGCGAAGATGGGACGGTCGCTGGTCTCCACGCGGAAGTCGGTATAGCCGCCATAAATGGCCCGAGTATAGCGGTTCTGCCCATCGTAGCACACAATGTCGCGCCCATCGGGCTGGTACTGCAGCTTACGGGACATCTGTGCTGAAGATGCAACTACCGACAGGCAAAAAGACAGTGTCAGAAGTAGATGCATATAGCTCATGTGGTTATTTTTAGGGCTTAATCCGTTATTCATTTTTCTATGTGCAATTCCACTAATTTCTCATAGAACCTGCGGCCAAGCATCTCTGCGCCCTTCGCGTCGAAGTGCAGCTGGTCACGCTGCAAGGTCAGGTCGTTAGCATCGACCACGTGGAAGTTTCTGTCTTCCTGTGCCAGTTGACTGAGTGCGGCAGCAACCTTGGCCGACCCTTGGCGGCTGTTTTTGGCGAAGTTTCCGCAGACTATTGGCAGGGTGGCATAGCGTGTGTTGCCGGTCTTCTCGCCCTGATGCCACAACAGCGCGCGGATTTCGTAGCCTTGAGGCAAATGGCTCAATTGCTGGTCTATGCAGGCATCTATCTGCTCAGTCAGTGCCTTTAGCAACGACTTTCCCCCTTTGCCTGCTGATGTTGTCATGTCGTTTTAGTATTGATCAAGTAGTTTGTTGTGTGCAAAGATACACATTTTTTTTCATAATACTACCAATGCTTCTGACATATTTGCATCGGAAACTGACAAAAAAAATGTGTATAGAGTCAACCAGCAAGTGCAAGTTGTGTGCAAAGTTAGGCATAATGTTTGAAAAAGACTTCATTTGGTGTGAGAAAGTTTAGTTTTTCCCTTGGCCTTCGGTTGATTTTGGCCTGTATGGATGCAATTCTCCTGTC
>JAFTFX010000024.1 GCA_017458225.1 Prevotella sp.
CTCGACCTTACGGGGTAAGGGGGAACTAGTTCATGTCCCGTCGGATTACGCGCTTGTATGGCAAAAAAAACAGACAGGCATGTCTCAAATGACGGCAAGACTAGACCGTTGAAAAATTATCTGCGGATTTTAGGATATATAGTTTCTATTTTGTGTACAAAGGTAGTAAAAATAAACTTAGTAGCAAAGAATTTTGCTACTAAGTTTTTCCTGTTTTTTAATTTATGTCAATATTCTTTACTTAGGCACTACTTCCTCCCACTACGAAGCAGAGTAGCAGGAGTCAGAGATTAAGTAAAGTTTTTTTTGTCATAATAGTTTTATTTTAGTTGTTAAAATATTTAAAGTAATTGTTAATTAATCCTGTTTAATAAGGTCTTTTATGTCTTCAATAAACTTTCTTGCCTTAGGTAAATACTCATCATATAATTCACGGTCGCAGTATACAAAGTCATCGTAATCACCACTATGGCGAGTTTCGAAAAGACTAATAAAAAGTTTTCCGTCATCAGTTGAGAGCTTGCCCGTTGACACAAAATGCAAACTAAGCATGGTCTTTACCCCAGAATGTGTGCTAGCAGAAATTTTGTGTTTCAAAAGTAATGCTACAGTAGCATAATAGCATGCATAATACATACGGTTAAATGCTGCATTATAATGAGCGATGTCTGCCATGGCCTCAACTTCAATCATCGTCTCATCTGCTCTTTGAATCCTATATGCTACAAGCGCAGAACGACTTTGTTCATCTAATTCTTCTTTCATAGCTTAAATCCCTCATTAACTACATTTATATAAAAGGGAGTTTTGAATGGCCTGTTCTCCCAGTTCTTTCTTAGCATGATGGTTGGACTTATTGTAGTGCCTGTCTCTAATTCTATGTTGAACAATGGCGAAAGGAACTTATCTTTTATAGCCCAAGTCATCTTGTCTTCATCAACCAGTACAAGCAGGTCTATGTCGCTGTCACTGCGAGCATCGCCACGCGCCTCAGAACCATAGAGTATCACTGTGGCTTGTGGGTCTGTCTTATGGACGGCTCCTTTTATTCTTTCAACGATCTCAGGTCTTCTCATGTCATTTTGTTTGTTGTTCTTCTATCATGAGCTTCCTTTACGCAACACTACTTCCTACCACTACGAAACAGAGTAGCAGGAGCCAGAGATTAAGTAAAGTTTTTTGTCATAATAGTTTTATTTTAGTTGTTAATGATTATCGGATTGATTCTCTAAGATCTGTTTTGTCATAACAGACACTTTTGCAATGAGTTCTTCAGCTGGTGATACAAGCGGCAGGACATCCTCTTCCTCAAGATTGTAGTGGTCGTTATAGTCGCCCGTCAATCGAAGAGTGTATAACTTGTTATATAGTTTTCCTTGTTCAAAACTAAACATTCCGGATTTTACAAAATTCAGTCCGAACATCCGAACGATTGTGTCATGCCCCTTAACTGTGGGGTGTCCACTGGCTATCAGTAATGCCGATACCGCATAATATGCTGCATAGTAAATTCTGTTGGCAATAACTTCCCAAGTCTGCAACGGCAGATTTGCCTTTGCCTGTTGAAGTGCTCTGTCAGCTTTTTCCAACCGATAGGTAACTATTGCGACTCTTTCTTCTTGATTAAGACTCATACAGTGAAATAGCTTCTGCTTCTACGTTCTTGTGAAAAGGAGTAAATGAATTGTTGTTCCAGTCATTTACGGTATAAAGTATTGTATTGATATCTTCGCCAAACTTCCATCCTAGTTCGCGTAGGGGATAGGAGATGCTATCTATGTCTTCCAGCCTAATACGGTCCTTATCCAGCAATACCAGAACGTCCCAGTCTGAGTCTTCTCTGGCATCGCCACGAGCCTGAGATCCAAACAGCAAGACTCGTTTTGCTTTTGGGGCAATGTTTTTTGCCGTCCTTCCAATCTCATCCATGATTTTGTTTCTTCTTGCCGTTGTCATCTCGCAAAGAATATATAGTTTCTATTTTGTGTACAAAGGTAATGAAAATAAAATTAGTAGCAAAAAAAATTGCTACTAATTTGTTATTGCATTGAAATTCTGCTTGAATTGCATTGCAATTCTCTTGGTATTTCATTGAAATTCTCTTGGAATTGCTATGCAATTACAACTTGACTTTTTTCTTTGCCGGCTTGCTCTCGTTGTCAATGCGATTGAGGGCGGTGACAACATAGGTGTATTTGTCCTTGCCTGTTGCGTAGGGCAGCTTGTAGAACGTATTGGTGGTGACGGCCACAAGGTGGTCGGCATTGTCGGTATTGATCTTCTCACCCTTGGCAAAACGGTAGACGGCATATCGGTAAGCCTTAGCGACCCAGTCCTTGCCCTCCTTTGGAGCAGTCCAAAACAGGATGTAGCCGTCAGGAGTCCATACGGGCTTCAGCTTCTTGGGGGCTTTAGGCGCACGCTTGTCGATGAAGGTCATGGAAGGCTGCAGCACAGGAGTGTTCCAATAATGCTTGCGCAGCATAGTGCCGTAGTTGCCGATGTTGTCGACGGCGGCCTTGGCATACCAGAGCACGGTGCCGTCGATGTTGGGCAGTTCTTGATGGAGACGGTATTTGGCTGCCTGCTGATGCTTGTCGGGATTCTTCAGATCGGCATTCTTTACTGTCCGTTCTACATCTTCACCAATGAAGAGTGGACGGGCTGATGCATGCTGGCTCCACCAGTGTATAAGCGTTTCATAATCAGCAGCTTTGTTTCCTATCTCCCAGTAAATCTGCGGAACGCAATAGTCCGTCCATCCGTTGTTTATCCAGAGCAGAATGTCAGCATAAAGCTGGTCATAGTTCTGCAGTCCGTTGGTGTTGCTGCCGATGGGTGAACTCTTCTTGTTTCGGTAGATGCCAAAGGGTGAGATGCCCACCTTCACCCAAGGCTTGGCAGCATGAACGGTCTCGTAGAGTTGCTTGACGAACAGGCTGACGTTGTGGCGTCGCCAGTCGCCCCGGTTGGTGATGCCATTGTTGTAGAGCCGGAACTGGCTGTCATCGGGAATGTCAAGACCAGCCACCGGGTAGGGATAGAAGTAGTCGTCGATGTGCAGTCCGTCGACATCGTAGCGGTTAATGATGTCGAGCACCACCCGACAGATGTAGTTACGGTTTGCAGGGATGCCAGGATTAAGAATGGTTAGCCCGTCGTAGTCGAAGCAACGCTCGGGATGGGTGACGGCAATATGGTTGATGGCCAGCTCGTTGGTGCCCTTTGTCTTAGCACGGTAGGGGTTAATCCATGCATGTAGCTCCATGCCCCGACTGTGGCACTGTTCAATCATCCACTGCAAGGGGTCCCAGTAAGGGTAGGGAGCCGTGCCCTGACGACCAGTGAGGAAGCGGCTCCACGGTTCGACGTTGCTTTCATAGAGGGCATCGCATTCGGGCCGCACCTGAAAGATGATGGCGTTGACACCATCCTTCTGCAGTTCATCCAGCTGGTAGATGAGCGTCTGCTGCATCTTCTCTGTGCCAATGCCCTCAAACTGTCCGTTCACACATTGTATCCATGCGCCACGGAATTCGCGTTTCGGTGCAGCTGTGCTTGTCAGGGCAACAGCCAGCAGGAATAGGATAAGCAGGTGTTTTCTCATAGATAGCTGAAGATTTCTTTTGTCCAGTCTTTGCCGTTCTCGGGGCAGAATGTCTTGATGCCTATCTGACTGGCGACGGCCACATTACGCGGACTGTCGTCGACGAACAGGATTTCATTGGGAAAGCACTGCTCGCTCATGAGCACCTGGCGGAAGATGCTCTCGGCAGGTTTCATCAGCTTCATCTCGTAGCTGAGGTAGAGTTTGTCCAGATAGCTGCTCAGTGGATGGCCGTTGCCGTCGAAGTCGGGACTGTTCACCCACGACATCATATAGGGATTGGTGTTGGAGAGTAGCAACAGCCGATAGCCCTTGCTACGCAACTGTCGCAGCAGTTCAAGGTTACGGGCAGGCACTTCGCTAACATAGCCCAGCCAGGCATGTCGGCACTCCTCATAGGTGAGCGTGTGTCCGGCCAGTTTACTCAGCTCTTCGCGGAATGTATCGGCACTGATAGCACCACTCTCCAGTTCGCCGAAGATGCCCCCCTGCTGATAGGGGTCGAGCCGTTGGGCGGCATCGGCAATGCCCAGATTGTTCAGTCGGCGTATGGCCTCCTGCTGATCAAGGGTGAAGATGACTCCACCGAGATCGAACATAACAGTTTTTATCATATTTCTATAGTCTATTCTTTTGAGTGTTCAAAACAGGTTCAACTTGTTCTTGCGTGCCTCTTCCAGCGACAGCAACTGTTGTTGCTCGGCCTCATACTGTCGGCGCATGCCAGCATATTCCTCCTCCAGCTCTTTCGCCACTTGGGGACCGTCGGCCATCAGACGTGCTGCCGTGAGTGAGTTCTGCGAGGCATCTTTCATCCACACAACAGGACCGCCGTAGACAGGCGCAATCTTCAGAGCCACATGCAGCTGGCTTGTGGTGGCACCGCCAATCATGATGGGTATATGCAGACCTGCTTTCTTCAAGGCCTCGGCCACATTGACCATTTCCTCCAGACTGGGAGTGATCAGACCTGAGAGACCGATGATGTCGACCTGCTCCTCAATGGCCTTGCGCACAATCTGCTCGGCAGGCACCATTACGCCCATATCAATGATCTCGTAGTTATTGCAGGCCATAACCACGGCCACGATGTTCTTGCCAATGTCGTGGACATCGCCCTTGACTGTGGCCAACAGCACCTTGCCTGCCTTGGTGGAACCCTCGGTGCGCTGCGCTTCAATATGCGGCTGAAGAATGCTGACGGCCTGTTTCATGGTGCGAGCAGTCTTAACCACCTGCGGCAGGAACATCTTGCCTTCGCCAAAGAGAGTGCCCACACGGCTCATGCCTTCCATCAAAGGACCTTCGATAATGTCGACGGCACGCGGATATTTCTGCAGCGCCTCCTCCAGATCGGCCTGCAGATGGTCGCCGATGCCACGAATGAGAGCCTGCTGAAGACGCTCCTCAACTGTTTGAGAGGGCTGAGAGTTCTGAGTTTTCTGAATATTCTGAATATTCTGAGTACTCTGATTATTCGGATTATTCTGAATATTCTGATTGCTTTCTGCAGCCAGCGCACTTGCCAGCTCAATGAGACTCTCGCTGGCTCCCTTTCTACGGTTCAATACCACATCTTCAATAATGCCAAGATGGGCTTGGGGAATATCAGTATAGAGCACCTTGGTTGCAGGGTTCACGATGCCGAAATCCATACCAGCCTGAATGGCATGATAGAGGAACACGGCATGCATGGCCTCGCGAATATAGTTGTTGCCTCGGAACGAGAACGACAGGTTGCTGACACCACCGCTGACATGAGCACCAGGCAAGTTCTCGCGTATCCACCGGGTGGCCCGGATAAAGTCGAGTGCATAGCTGTCGTGCTCTTCCATGCCCGTGGCAATGGCCAAGATATTCGGATCGAAGATGATGTTCTGCGGCTGCATGCCCACCTGTTCGGTCAGTATGCGATAGGCTCGTTGGGCAATCTCAATGCGGCGATCGTAGGTGGTGGCCTGTCCCTGTTCGTCGAAACACATCACAACGACGGCTGCACCATAGCGCATCACGTCGCGTGCATGACTGACAAACACTTCTTCGCCCTCCTTGAGCGATATGCTGTTGACGATGCTCTTGCCCTGCACGCACTTCAGACCGGCAGTGATGACCTGCCAGTCGCTGGAGTCGATCATCACCGGCACCTTTGCAATGTCAGGCTCGGCGGCAATCATGCTCAGAAAGGTCACCATCTCCTGACGGGCATCAAGCAGTCCGTCGTCCATGTTGATATCAATGACCAGTGCACCGTCGCTCACCTGCTTGCGGGCAATGCTGATAGCTTCGTCGTAGTTTTTCTCCTTGATGAGACGCAGGAACTTGCGCGAACCAGCTACATTGCAGCGTTCGCCTACGTTGACAAAGGGTTTTTCTGGTGATAGCTTCAGGGCTTCAATGCCTGAGAGCCAAAGTGTTGACGGCTTCTCGACAGGCGTGTGAGGACGTTTGCCAAGGGCATGAGGCACATACTGTGCAATGAAGTCGGGTGTCGTTCCGCAGCAACCGCCAACGATGTTGACCAGTCCTTCGTTGATGAACTCGGCAATCTGGGGTGCCATCGTCTCGGGAGTCTCGTCGTAGAGCCCCATGGAGTTAGGCAGACCGGCATTGGGATAGGCACTAATATAATAAGGTGCACGCAGAGACAACTCTTTCAAGAAAGGCTTCATCTGCCTAGCACCAAACGAACAGTTCAGTCCGATAGAGAAAATGGGGTAGCAACTGACCGATGCCAAGAAGGCATCGAGTGTTTGTCCGCTGAGCGTGCGTCCGGCCAGATCGCTGACGGTGACACTGAGCATCAGTGGGAGTTGGCGTTCCAGCCGCTCCATCGTGTGCATGGCTGCATCAATAGCAACTTTGGCATTCAGCGAATCAAAGATGGTCTCGATGAGAATGGCATCGACACCACCACGGACGAGGCCCTCCATCTGTTCGATATAGGCCTTGAAGAGCTGGTCGTAAGTAAGTTCACGTGCAGCAGGGTTGCTAACATCGGGCGACATGGAGCAGGTCTTATTGGTGGGACCTACCGATCCAGCCACGAAGCGAGGTTGCTGCGGTGTAGAGTATCGGTCAGCCACGCTACGGGCAAGACGTGCACCCTCCAAGTTCATCTGGTAGGCATAGTCTTCCAGATGATAGTCGGCCTGCGAGATGCGCTGGGCATTGAACGTGTTGGTGGTAATGATGTCGGCACCGGCTTTCAGATAGCGTTCATGAATATCGCTGATTACGTCGGGGCGCGTCAAACAAAGCACGTCGTTGTTGCCTTTCAGTTGGTTGGTTCTGTCGGCAAACAGCTGTCCGCGGAAATCCTGTTCAGTGAGGTCGTATTGCTGAATGACGGTACCCATGGCACCGTCGAGAATCAGAATACGCTCGTTTACAATCTCGTTAAGTGTTTGTGTCATTTGTATACTTTCATCGCGCGATCCATTTCGCGACGGTCTTCTTTTTCCTTGAGTGTCTGCCGCTTGTCGTAAGCCTTCTTACCCTTGCAGAGGGCAATGTCCATCTTGGCCCGTCCATTCTCGTCGATGAAGACCAGAGTAGGCACAATGGTATAGCCGGTCTGCTTGGTAGCACTGGCCAGACGGGCTATCTCACGGCTGGTGAGCAGCAACTTGCGATCGCGCTTCTGTTCGTGGTTGTTGTAGGAGCCATAGAAATAGGGGCTAATGCTCATGCCCTTCACCCACAGTTCGCCATTGATGATGGTGCAGTAGGTATCTACCAGACTGGCCTTGCCTGCGCGTATAGACTTGATTTCAGTACCCGTCAGCACAAGGCCGGCCGTCAGCTCTTCGATGAAGAAATATTCGAAGGCCGCCTTTTTGTTCTTTATCTGTACAGGACTCTTCTTCCTGATCTGTTCTTGTTCTTTGTTCATTGCTCGATAGTTGCAAACCTGTCTATATGCTCGTCAATATAACGGGCTATCTGTTCAGTCCATTGTTCCTCGTTCTCCACAAACTGATCGTCGAAATCGTCGAACTCGGGAAACTGCTCGAAGAGGGCCATGAACTCATCGTCGGTGCAGTCTTGTTCAATCCGCACACCATATTTATTATATAAGGTGTGGGCATCGTAGATCATCTTCGACAGTTCGCGCATGCCCCAGAGTTTATTGAGCGCTTTGGCAAAGGGATTCTTGAAGATGAACGGACCGTAGCCGTTGTGGATGAGCTGGACGAAGCCGCCGTCCATCACTTCTTCATGTAGGATGTCCCAGGCCAAAAGCGTGATCTGGTCGTTGTTGAGACGCGACATGTTGTCGGCCGTCAGTTCACCGCCAATGGCTTGGCGGATGGCCTGAACGAACACGCCTACAAAGGCATCCATGCCTTCAGTGGCAGCCTGTCGGAGGGCTGTATCAGTTATTTTGATTTCTTCCATGATTCTTCTTGGATGATGAGGAGCGTTTCTTGGATGGATGTCCCGCATGATGACCTCTTCGGCCATGATGACTCGACTTGCGGCCGCTACGTCCGATATACTTAGGACCTTCGCCGAGACCTTCAGGAAGCGGATTCTTCAGAATGTCCTTCTGTAGGAAATGCTCAATGGCCATAAAACGGCTGATGTCGCGCTCGTTGACAAAGGTGATGGCCACGCCGTCGCGATCAGCACGGGCTGTGCGGCCGATGCGGTGCACATAGTCTTCAGTGTCGTGGGGTACGTCGTAGTTAATGACCATACTAATGTCGTCGATGTCAATACCACGTGCCACGATATCGGTAGCCACCAGCACGTCGATATGTCCTGCCTTGAACCCGTACATCACCTCGTCGCGTTCGGCCTGCGTCAGGTCGGAGTGCATGGGGGCACAGTTAATCTTCATGCGCTTCAGTTCGCGTGCAATCTCTTTCACACGGTCTTTTTTTCCGCAGAACAGAATGACACGCTTCAGGTCGCCATTTTTGAACAGATGCTGAATGATGCCCAGTTTCTGGGTGTCGTAGCAGACATAGGCCGACTGCTGTATTTTCTCGGCAGGCCGACTGACGGCGATCTTCACTTCAACGGGATTGTGAAGTAGAGAGACTGCCAGCTCGCGAATCTTGGCAGGCATCGTAGCTGAGAACATGATTTTCTGACAGTTCTTTGGCAACAGTGCATTGATCTGCATGATATCGTCGGAGAACCCCATGTCAAGCATACGGTCAGCTTCGTCGAGTACAAAGAAAGAGGTGCGCGAGAGATCGAGGTTACCCACCTTCATATGACTGAGCAGGCGGCCCGGCGTGGCAATCACCACAGGGGCACCGCCACGCAGGCTCTTCAGCTCCTGGTCGAAACGTGAACCGTCGTTGCCACCATAGACTGCAATCGAAGACACATCGTCGAGATAGTAACTGAAGCCCTCCATGGCCTGATCGATTTGCTGGGCCAGCTCGCGGGTTGGCGACATGATGACGCAGTTGATGGCATCGTCGGGGAAACCGCCATCATCGAGCAGGGAAAGGATGGGCAACAGATAGGCTGCCGTCTTGCCAGTTCCTGTCTGTGCCACTCCCAGCACGTCATGGCCGTCAAGTATCTCAGGAATGCATTTTTCCTGTATAGGGGTCATATCCTCGAAATGCATGTCATAAAGTGCATCCAGGATATTGTCGTTCAAATATGTTTCTTCAAATGTCACAACAAAATAATTTAAACTTACAACTTAATTTGGTGCCTGCCTATAGCAGAAGTAGGCTATGAAAACGTATAGCAGGTTTGGAATCCATGCGGCAAGCATTGGCGGTGTTCCTGCATTGATGGCAAAGGTGGCACTGATGGTTTGTAGCATGATATAGGTGAAGGACAGGGCCAGACCAATGCCGAGGTACATGCCCATGCCGCCTTTACGCTTTCGCGACGACAGCGAGGCACCGATGATGGTCAAAATGAACGAGGCAAACGAGGTGGCTATGCGCTTGTGATACTCCACCTCGTACTGTACGACATTCGACGAGCCACGGTCTTTCTGTTTGGAGATGTAACGCAACAATTCGGGGGAGGTGAACGTCTCCTGTTGTCCACGCGAGAATACCAGGTCCATGGGCTCCATCATTACGACTGTATCCAACTCGACACCAGTTTCAATATGTTCACGAAGACCTTTCAACGTGCGAATCTTGTAGTTAATGGCCTTCCAATGATAACGCTCATCGGAGATGGTGTCATACTGAATGACGTTTGCCGTCATGTGACTAACCAGCTTTTTTTGTTCAAACTGGTCGAGGGAGAAGCCATAGCCGCGCTTGGTCTTGTTGTCGTAGGTCTGGATATAGGCAATCACACCGGGCGACACCTGCAACTGAACGTTTTGGGCTGTCGTCACCTTCTTGTTGTTCTTATAGAGCACTTCGAAGTTCTGGCGGATGATGTTTCCGTGTGGAATGACGTAGGCACCTAGATAGAAGTTGACAACGGCAATGAGGGCTGCTGAAATCATATAGGGCCGCATGAGCCGTCTGAAACTGGTTCCGCTGGCCAGCATGGCAATGATCTCGGAGTTGCCAGCAAGCTTCGAAGTGAAGAAGATGACGGCAATGAAGACAAACAACGGTGAGAAAAGGTTGGAGAAATAGGGGATGAAGTTGGCATAGTAGTCGAAGATGATGGCCTTCCACGGGGCGTGGTTGGTGGCAAACTTCGACATGTGCTCGTTGTAGTCGAAGACAATGGAAATGGAGATGATGAGTGCGATGGCATAGATATACGTGCCAATGAACTTCTTGATGATATACATGTCAAGAAGACTGATGCGTCCCAGTAGCAACTTCCGAGTCCATGCGGAGACGGTGGCTGGGACCTTCATGAGTATTTCCTTTATCTTCAATATCGTTTCTTTCATCGTCTTCTACCAAGATTGTCAATTACAGAACGTTTCCACTGCACGAAATCGCCTGCCTCAATGTGCTGACGTGCATCGGTGACCAGGCGCAGATAGAAAGCCAAGTTGTGGATGGAGGCTATTTGAAGGGCCAACAGTTCCTGTGCCTTGAACAGATGATGCAGGTAGGCCTTTGTGTGAATACGGTCAATCTCACAGCCGTCGGGGTCGATGGGGGAGAAGTCCTGCTCCCACTTCTTGTTGCGCATGTTCATCGTTCCCTCGTAGGTAAAGAGCATGGCATTGCGCCCATTGCGCGTTGGCATCACACAGTCGAACATGTCGACACCGCGCTCGATGGCTTCAAGAATATTCTGGGGTGTGCCGACTCCCATCAGATAGCGGGGTCTGTCCTTGGGCAGGATAGCATTGACCACCTCTATCATGTCGTACATCACTTCAGTAGGCTCGCCGACAGCCAATCCGCCAATGGCATTTCCTTCAGCTCCCTTATCGGCTACGTATTTGGCAGCCTCGCTGCGCAGATCCTTGTAGGTACAACCCTGAACGATGGGGAACAGTGCCTGATGATGACCATAGAGAGGTTCCGTCTCGTTGAAACGTTTGATGCAACGGTCCAGCCATCGTTGAGTGAGTTTCAGTGAGTTCTTGGCGTACTGATAGTCGCTTTGTCCGGGAGGGCATTCGTCGAAAGCCATCATGATGTCGGCACCGATAATTCGCTCGGTGTCCATGACGTTCTCAGGGGTGAAGATGTGCTTTGAGCCGTCAATATGACTACGGAACTCGCAACCTTCTTCTTTCAACTTGCGTATGCCTGTCAGCGAGAACACCTGAAAACCACCTGAATCTGTAAGGATGGGACGATCCCACGTATTGAACTTATGCAGACCACCGGCTTTCTGCAGAGTGTCTAATCCAGGGCGTAGATAGAGATGATAGGTATTACCCAGAATAATCTGTGCTTTCACCTGCTCACGTAACTCGGAGAAGTGTACGCCTTTCACACTGCCGCAGGTGCCTACAGGCATAAAAATAGGGGTTTTGATCACACCGTGATCAGTAGTGATCAGACCTGTACGGGCATCGCTATAAGGATCAGTCTTCTGTAATTCGAATGTCATCACTTTTCTTCTTTCTCAGTCTTTTCCTCAATCTCAAACTTCTGTGGATGGTCAACAAGCTCGTCGGTCAAGGCAAAATCCCACACTTCCTGAACATTCTCAACGAAATGGAAGGTGACTCCCTTGAGGTAGATCTCTGGAATCTCGTTGATATCCTTCTCATTCTCACGGCACATCACAATATCGGTGATGCCGGCACGTTTGGCTGCCAGAATCTTCTCCTTGATGCCTCCTACGGGCAACACTTTTCCACGCAAGGTGATCTCGCCGGTCATGGCCGTGTTCTTGCGTACCTTACGCTGGGTGAGGGCAGAGGCAATGCTGGTGGCGATGGTGATGCCTGCCGAGGGACCGTCTTTGGGCGTGGCTCCCTCAGGCACATGGATATGGATGTTCCAGTTATCGAAGATGCGATAGTCGATGTTCAATGCACTGGCATGAGCTTTTACGTACTCCAAAGCCAGCACGGCACTCTCCTTCATTACATCGCCCAGATTACCAGTCAGAGTGAGCTTTTGCGACTTGCCCTTGGAAAGCGATGTCTCGATAAAGAGAATCTCGCCGCCTACGCTGGTCCAAGCCAGACCTGTCACTACACCTGCATAGCTGTTGCCTTGGTAGATATCGCGATAGAAAGGCGGCGTGCCCAACAGTTCTTCCAAACGGTCAGGAGTAATTTTGGGGTTGAGCTCTTCAGTCGGCGCAATCTGGTGCTTGAAGGCAATCTTACGCAGTGCCTTGTTCAGTTGCTTCTCCAACTGACGGACACCGCTCTCACGGGTGTACTGCTCAATGACCTTCTCGATGGCACTCTTACTGAAAGCCGGCTTGGGCTTGATAGTATTCAGACCAGTATTCTCCAGCTCACGAGGGATGAGGTGACGCTTGGCAATCTCAATCTTCTCTTCAGTGATATAGCCGCTCACCTCGATAATCTCCATGCGGTCGAGCAATGGACGAGGTATTGTGGAGAGGTTGTTGGCCGTAGCGATAAAGAGCACTTTCGACAGGTCGTAGTCGACATCCAGATAGTTGTCGTGGAATGCCGTGTTCTGCTCGGGGTCAAGTACTTCCAAGAGTGCCGATGAAGGGTCGCCGTTGATGGTGTTTTGCGTCACTTTGTCGATCTCGTCGAGAATGAAGACGGGATTGCTTGAACCTGCTTTCTGAATACTCTTGATGATGCGGCCGGGCATGGCTCCTATATAGGTGCGGCGATGACCTCTGATTTCTGCCTCGTCGTGAATGCCTCCCAAGGAGACTCGCACATATTTGCGCTTCATGGCCTCTGCAATTGATTTGCCCAGCGAAGTCTTACCGACTCCAGGAGGACCATAGAGGCAAAGAATAGGACTCTTCAGGTCGCCACGCAGTGACAGCACTGCCATATATTCAAGAATACGCTCTTTGACCTTCTCCATGCCGTAGTGGTCGTGGTCGAGAATCTTCTGGGCTCTTGCCAGGTTGAGATCGTCTTTCGTGACCTCATTCCAAGGCAGGGAGATGAATGTCTGCAGATAGTTCAACTGTACGTTGAAATCTGGAGATTGTGCTGAGAGATTATCCAGTTTGTCGAGCTCTTTGTAGAATAGTTTAGCCGTTTCTTCCGACCAGTTTTTATGGAGGGCTTTCTCCACCAGTTCCGATTTCTCGGGCGATGTCTCATTGCCCATCTCGGCCTGCAAGTTCTTAATCTGCTGCTGGAGGAAGTAGTTCTTCTGCTGTTCGTCAATATCCTCACGAGTCTTGTTGCGGATGTCGGCCTTCAGGTTCTGTAGGTTGATTTCCCTGTTCAAGGCCCTCATGGCTTCAAAGAGACGCTCCTTCATGGTCTCGGCACTCAACAGGTGAATCTTCTCCTTGATGCTGAACGGCATGTTGGTGCAGATGAAGTTCAAGGCCATGATATCGTTATGGATGTTGTGGATAGCAAAGGTGGCCTCGTCGGGAATGTCATCGGCAGCTGTGACATAGTCGTCAGCCATTTTGCGCAAATCCTCAATGGCGGTCTTCCATTCTTTGTCACGCTTCTCAGGATGAATCTCAGGTACAGCCTCAACGGCACCCTGCAAATAGGGCGATGTCTTGATGATATCCAGAAGACGAAGACGGCCAAAGCCCTGAATGATGACTGTCACATTGCCATTGGGCAACGTCAACTGTTTGACGACCTTGGCAAAGACACCATATTCATAGAGGTCTTCACGTCCGGGAAGTTCTACTTCTGGATCACGTTGACACACAATTCCAATCAGACTATTGTTCTTTTCAGCCTTTTTGACCAAGGCCATACTGGATTCCCGTCCGATTAAAATAGGAGATATCACACCGGGAAACAACACGAGATTCCTAACGGGGAGAATGGGAAGGACATTGGGAGTCTCTACTTCAATGAGATCTTTGAAATCTCCATCAATGTCAGCTATCATTGAGAAAGCTTTGTTATTCTGATTTTCACTCATTTCGATTTTTAACTGCATAATTGGTTGCAAAATTACGCATTTTAATTAAGAATTAAGAATGAAGATTTAATAATTTACAAATTATTAGTATCTTTGCCCCATAATTTATGGCAAACGACTATTTCAGATTCAAACAATTCACTATTTGGCAATCACAATGTGCCATGAAAGTGGGGACCGACGGAACCTTGCTGGGGGCTTGGGCCCATGGAGGGAAGACAATCCTTGATGTGGGTACAGGTACAGGACTGATCGCGTTGATGATGGCACAACGTTTTCCTATGGCTCAGGTTACGGGTGTTGATATTGACGAGATGGCATACAGGCAAGCATCGGAAAATGTGGATGCTTCGTCTTTTCGGGTTTCCATTATGCATCGTGATTTCTTGGAAGTGGATGGTTGCTATCAGTCCATCGTCTCTAATCCGCCTTATTTCGAGTCTTCACTGGAATGTCCCGATGACAAACGGACGTTAGCCAGACATACAGCATCCCTCAGCTATCATCATCTGATGCAGCACGCTTGGAGCTTGTTGGCTGATGACGGCGAACTGTCAATCGTAATCCCTACGGAGAGCAAAGGTCGCATAGAGGAGGAAGCCGCACTGACTGGATTCTTCAAATCACGGGAATGTGCTGTGAAGACCACACCGACAAAACAGCCCAAACGCTACTTGATGGCTTTTCGTAAGCACAGAGTGGATGAGGTGGAAAGAACGGAAGGGGTCATTGAAGATGCTCCTAAACGACGGTCAGCCTGGTATCAGGCACTGACCCAAGATTTCTATTTATAGACAGAGATGCAGCATACAAATTTATAAGACACGAACGATGAACATCGCACTTCTTCAATTAAACATTTTATGGGAATCTCCCCTGCGTAACATACGCCATGCAGAACAACTGATGTCGGCTCAGCCAGATGCCGACCTGTATGTATTGCCAGAAATGTGGGCTACCGGTTTTATGACGAAGCCTAATAATGTTGTTGAAGACGAAGAGCATAATCTCGCCCTTGAGTGGATGAAACGACAAGCCCGTGTGCATTCCTGTGCCATCAGTGGCAGTCTGGCTGTCAAGGTGTCGGAAGGTGATTATCGTAATCGCCACTATTTTGTGACACCCGACGAGGTGTTCTTCTACGATAAGCATCATTTATTTACGCATGGACATGAAAACGATGCTTATGTTGCTGGCAGTCAGCATGTGGTTGTGGAATGGAAGGGATGTCGATTTTTGTTGCTCACCTGTTACGACCTGCGGTTTCCAGTCTGGTCAAGATATGGCATAGCTGGGGAGTATGATGCCATCATCTATGTTGCCAACTGGCCAGCCTCCAGACAATATGCATGGAATGTGCTGACATGTGCCAGAGCGATAGAGAACCAGTGTTATGTGATAGCCATCAACCGAGTGGGAACAGATGCCAAAACTCAATATTCAGGCGGTTCAGCACTAATCGACCCGTTAGGTCGGTATGTGATAGTCGATGAAACCCATACTGAGCAGACTCTAACAGGTCGGCTCAATATGGATTCTCTCAACGAGGCAAGAAAACGATTCAAAGTTCTTGCCGACCGTGATATGTGTCAGTAATTACAAAGAATTACCCTCTACGTCGTAGGGAGTTATCCTATCGTATAGGCAGCCAAAGTCAGCACGGCCATGAAGACAGCTATGCCGATAACAATCTTATAGGCTACTTTCGCCAATTTCTTTCTGCGCGCGATAGAACGGAAACTATCGTACTTGAATTGGCTGGCAGCATCCATCTCATGGTGATGATGGTGATGATGATGGTGGTGATGATGGTGCTCCTGACTGTGGTGGTCTTGGGTGTGGTGTTCCTGATTCGTTGTCTCTTCCATGTGTTTTAATAATGTAATAGTTTAACGGGGCTGTTTAGTCCGCTGGGGACGGCATCCCATTCTGAATATAGTGTTTTCTTATAATTGATGTCTACGACATTAATCTCTTCCATCTTACGCCATTTCACACCTTGTCGATCTAATTCAGCAATTCGGTTGGCAGGCAAGTTGGTAACTTCAATTCCCAGGTCGTTCTCGCCAACCTTGAGTGCACCCTTAGTGTCAAGGATGAACGGCACGCACCAGGCACAACCGATGAACTGACCATTGATGTAGACACGGGCACTCTCGCGGACATCACCAAGGTCTATCTTCCACTTGCCGCCATTTATTTCCTTCTTCGAAAGTTTGAACTTCGTGGTATAGATGCCTGTACCCATGGTAACCTTGGTCTGTTCGTCCAATCCTTCCCATGTCTGGATTTTGTCCAACTGATAGGTCTTTTCAACTTTCGGAGCCTCTTCGGTAAAAGACAGTGACCAGGGGCCTTGCAGAACGACCTCACTCGGGTGACTATTATTCTCTGTGGTTGTAAAAGCAGTTTCTGCTGCTAAAGGCACGTCGAAAGTCTGAAGAATCATCGACTCTCCACTGCGCAAGTTAATGTGGAAGCCGTAGTCGTCGCAGATGGCGGGCGTGATAGCGCCAGTGAGAGGATTGAACCAAAGGGCATCGACGCTCTTTCCTACAGCTACATCGCAAACGCCATTTATGTCGTTAGGAGTCAAGTTGGCTATGAAATAATGGTGTCCTGTAGGATTCTTGCGGCGAATAGCTTTCAGTCCGTAAGCAGTCTTCATCGGCTCTGGCGTTGCTACCTTTGCCATTTCAGTGGCATCAATGCCATAGATGATGTGCGCTCCCTGCGCTTTCAAACCGTCAATATGCTTTTTTACAGCAGCAGGCAACTCACCCTTGCCAGGAATAACGAGACCTTTATAGTTGGTTCCTGCTTTGGTTACGAGTATTCCATCCTTAACGGTAACGTCCATCAGCAGACGCTCAGAGATATAGTCGCAGTCAAAGCCAGCCTTGTCTATTTCGAGAATAGCATTGCGGAACTCGGGCATTAACGTACCCATGGCATGAATAGAGAACTGCATGAGCAGCTTTCCCGTTTGCTTCTTCCAAGCATCACGAACTGGCAGCAATACCAAGAAGTCGTTGTCAGGTTCGCCCCACTGCAGGAAACTCTGGCAGCGTTCCACATATTCCATAAAGTATGGAGCGTCTCGCCAAATACTGTTGGTGGGACTCATGTCGATAGAGGCATAGAATTTCCATCCCGGCCACTCGTCGCTTTTCGGTGAATAACAAGTGCCATGAAAGAACATGTGGTTCACACCAGCGCAGAACATCAGGTCAATGTCGGGCTTCAGTTGTGAAAGTGATGTGCGGAAATGTTCGGTAAGCCAAGTAAAAGTCTCACTGCTGGTATAGGGCTTTCCACAGACATGGGCAGCAGAGGGAGCATACTTGAACATAGAGTAGTCGGAGTCGTTCTTGCGTGTCTTGCCTGGATCTTTGCGAAGACCTTTAATACCGAAGTCACTTAGTCCGAAGCCTTCAATCTCGGGAATGTCGACAGCGGCATAACAATCAATGAGATTGGCTGGCGAACCGTGAGCCTGATTACGGGTGATGGCTCCATGGGCATGTGCCCAGGCTGTCCATTGCTCGGTAAAGTTCTCTAAAAGCAGGTCACCCAGTGTTTCTCGATAGTCGGATAACACTTTCGGTTCGAAGGCCATCAGTTCTGGCAGATGTTCTTCCAACTTGTATCCACGGCGCTTGGCAAACTCGTCAAAGAGCGTAGGAGTCCATGTGGCAGCCTCTACTTCATACGAGTCGTTGAAGAATGTGTGAGGGTAGGGTGTCTTGGTACGGTCGAAGGCATCACTAATATGTTTCAGATAGTTGGCAACAGCCTTGCGGTCGAAGTGGTCGATGACAAGACCTTCACCGCCGGGAGCAGCCCGCTTCACTTTCATTACACCATATTTTATATAAAGGGCGACAACCTTGTTGATTTGAGATTTAATGCCTGGAATTTGAGATTTGTCAAAAGACAACTTCCCATCTTTGACATATTCGGTCAAGTCAATAGCCTGTCCGTTGGCATCATAGGCCATTGCTTTGTCAAGGAAGGAATTTTTTCGTTCTTTCTCAGATGGGATTGTAAGGTCTATCTCTTTTGCCTCGTTACCTTCGATGTTTTTTTCCACGAATACAGCTTTACAGGCCGACTCCTTCAGTGGTACCCAAGGACCGCCGAAAGGCCATCCTGTACCAGTGGCCATGTCAATCTCAACACCGTTGCGCTGACCTTGTTCTTGGGTATAGCGCAACATCTCCATCCACTTGTCCGATAAGAAATCGATATTATTGTTCTGATTACCTTGAACACCATAGAGCGGAGTGATCTCCAAGGCACCAATACCGTGTTTGGCATATTCTGCTATATTCCATTGCAGATTTTCTTTGTCAACAGCAGAACCGAGCCACCACCAACGGGCACCAGCTTTCGATTCTGTGGTCGGTGTAGGCCATGACTGCGCCTCTGCCGGGCTTAATGATAAATGACAAATGATAAATGATAAAATTATCACAAGCCACACTTTCCTGTCATTTCTGTTATTGTTCGTCATACGATATTACATTCGTCAATGATTAATTTATCATTTGTCATCTATCATTTGGGGCAGTACGCTTAGTTTCCGTCAGGCTTAGTATTCTCAACGATGCGTGAGGGAGCCCATTTGAAGTCTTGCCAGTTGTCGGGATGTTTTGGATCGAAGTCCTGCCAGTCGCTACGCAGATACTTCAAAATAGGCAGATTCAGTTGCTTCATGCCCATCACTACGCATTTGGCCACTTCGTAGGCACCAAACACGTTGAAATGGGTGTTGTCGGCCAGCTCACGACCGTATGCCTCCTTGGGATAGTGTACCAGCATGTGTTTCGATTCTTCAGGGCCATAGGCCAGATAGAGGTCGGTGGTCATCTTGTTCAAGTCGATAAGAGGCACATTTTCTTTCTCAGCAACCATCTTCATGGCTGCAGGGAAATCACCGTGTGTGTTGCGAATTGATTTTCCGTCTTTCTCGAATTGACGGCGTTGTGTAGGCGTACAGAACACAATCTCTGCCCCTTTGGCGCGTACTTGGTCGATGAAAATTTTCAGTTGATACTGATAGTGATACCATGCTCCGTCGCCAGGGCGTTTCTCTTTTTCGTCGTTATGACCAAACTCCACAAAGACGTAGTCGCCTTTCTTCAGCGTAGAGAGAATCTTGTCCAGACGATTGGCTCCGATGAAAGTGCGTGCTGTCAGTCCGCTTTCAGCGTGATTGGAAATAGCAACTTCCGGTCCGAACCAACGGGTAATCATCTGTCCCCACGATGCCCACGGCTCGTTGTTCTGGTCTACAACAGTAGAGTTACCGCACAGATAGATGGTGGGAACATCAACTGGTTCTATATGAATGCTCTTCACGGCAGGCAGATCGCCGTTGAATTCCAACGTCAGTTTGTCATCCCAAGCCAAATAGGTCTTTTCGCGTTCCTTGATTTTTACGCGGTTCTTGTCGTCAATCTGGGGGGAGCGTTTGTTTACAACGAACGTTACAACCTGTTCGTCTTTCTTCTTTGGTGTCAGGATGTTATCCATCATCAGACGGCGACCTTCAGCGCGAACTGTTGTATTGCCACGTTTCTTGCCACCCAAAACCACTTTTACGAGATAGTTTCCGTCGGGAACCTTTACCGAAAAGTAGAAAGGCTCTGTAGGTGCTTCCTTAGTGGGAGCGGGGAGAACATCATAGCCATAGCCGTCATTATCATTATAAACGGGTTGTGGCTTGGTAAGGTCAAAGTCAAATGTCTGTGCCCACAACATGGTTGGCACTACAGTCAGTAGGGTCAGTAAATTCTTTTTCATTGCTAGTTTTCTGTATTAAGTAGATGTTTTGTTGGACAAAGGTACGGCAAAAAATGTAAATAGCAAAATAAAATGCCAATTTTTACTGAAAAATCAACAGATCTCTCTCTTGACAACAGCAGGGGCACCAGCTACTAAAACGCCTGAGGGAACGTCGCGAGTGACAACAGAACCTGCAGCAACAACAGAGTGGCGGCCAATTCTTACTCCGGGTAGGACAATTGCATTAGCTCCAATCCAAACGTCGTCTTCTATAACAATGTTTTCAGTACTAATTCCCTGTTCATCAATAAATTGCTCTTTATCGCTGAAGTTGTGATTCAATGCAGTGATAACAATACCTTGTGCCAAGTTGACATGATTACCAATCGTGACAGGACCGATGATGGTGTTGTGGATTCCGATACGGGTATGGTCGCCAATGATAACATCACCTACGGCATTGTTGATGCATGAAAAAGATTCTATCACACTTTTCTGCCCTATGGCAAACCTACGGTAAGGAGGAGTGTCCATTCTAACGGAGTTGTGAATGACCGAACCCCGTCCTCTTTTTTGATACAGAGGAGCCAACAAGCGTATATACCAGCGCGGACGAGTCTCTGTCTGATTCATAACAAAGAAGTCCACAAGCCTCTTCAGCCGTGGACTATTCTTCAATCGTTGTCTGATGTTTTCCGTATTCATCCTAACTATTTCATGAATATCTTCACGTTTCGCCAGCAAAATTACGAAATAATCTTGGAATCACCAAATTTTTCGAACTTCAACTCGTCCTTTTCCTTCTCCTTGTCAATGCGGATTGTTGTTCCCATTGGCAGATCCTCATTGACAATCATTTCGGCTATACCGTCTTCTATATAGTTTTGGATGGCTCGTTTCAAAGGACGCGCACCAAACTGCACATCGTAGCCTCGTTCAGCCACAAACTGTTTGGCTTCATCGGTAAGCTCTACCTGATATCCCATCTCGCCAATGCGTTTCCAGAGTCCGTTGAGCTCGATATCAACAATCTGCTTAATGGCATTGATATCCAGTTGGTCGAAGGTAATAATCTCGTCAAGACGGTTAAGGAACTCGGGCGAGAATTGCTTCGACAGAGCTTTCTGTACAATGGATCGTGCATGTTCCTTGTCTTTGTCGTTCATGTTCAGACTCAGTGAACCAGCATTAAAACCGATACCTCTGCCAAAGTCTTTCAATTGACGGGTTCCTGCATTCGATGTCATGATGATAACTGTATTGCGGAAGTCGACAAAACGCCCGTTTCCATCGGTCAGTCGCCCCTCGTCAAGTACTTGCAGCAACAGGTTGAACACATTGCCGTGGGCTTTCTCTATTTCGTCGAGTAGCACAATAGAGTAGGGATGCCGACGTACACGCTCAGTCAATTGTCCGCCTTCCTCGTAGCCCACATAGCCCGGAGGTGCTCCTATCAGTCGCGACACATTGAATGATTCTGTATATTCGCTCATGTCAATACGGATGAGTGAATCACTCGACCCGAACATGAACTCTGCCAGTTTCTTGGCCAGATAGGTCTTTCCTACGCCAGTGGGGCCCAAGAACATAAAGACACCGATGGGGTGGTTGGGGTCTTTGAGCCCTACACGGTTACGCTGGATAGCTCTCACCATCTTGTCGATAGCCGCATCCTGGGCGATGACCGCTCCTTTCAACTCCTGTGCCATGCCTTTTAGGCGGATGCCCTCTTCGTTGGCTATTTTCTGAACGGGCACTCCTGTCATCATGGAAACAACGTTGGCGATGGTGTCGGCATCTACGCTCTGTCTGCTTTCCATCGAACCGCTAGACCAGTCATTGCGGAGCATGGCCAGATTAGCTTCCAGCTCTGTCTGCTTGTCGCGGTAGCTGGCAGCCAACTCGAAGTTCTGGTTATGAACGGCTTGTTTCTTCTTCTCAAGAACTTTTGAGAGTTCTTTTTCTTTCTCGATGATTTCCGGTGGAATCTGGGCATTTGACAGGTGAACTCTTGAACCAGCCTCATCCATTGCATCGATAGCTTTATCGGGGAAGGCGCGGTCGGTGACATAGCGTTCTGTCAGTTTGACACATGCCATGATTGCATCGTCAGTATATTCTACATGGTGATGGCGCTCATAACGGTCTTTGATATTGTGTAGAATTTGTAAGGTTTCATCGCGCGTGGTCTGTTCGACCAGCACTTTTTGGAAACGACGCTCCAGCGCACCGTCTTTTTCAATGGAATTCCTGTATTCATCGAGTGTGGTGGCACCGATGCACTGAATGGTGCCTTTTGCCAAGGCAGGCTTCATGATATTGGCGGCATCCATGGATCCTGGAGTAGAACCGGCACCAATCAACGTATGGATTTCGTCGATGAAAACGATGATATCTGGATCGTCCTCTATTTCTTTCAGCAAGGCGCGTATGCGCTCTTCAAACTGTCCGCGATATTTGGTGCCTGCCACAATGGCAGTCATGTCGAGCGATACAAGTTTTTTGTTAAAGAACATCGGCGTTGTCTTTCGTTGGGCTATCAACTGCGCCAGACCTTCCACGATGGCACTCTTGCCCACGCCTGGCTCACCAATCAGAATGGGGTTGTTCTTCTTTCTGCGTCCTAAGATTTCAATTACCCGTTGCATTTCTCGTTCGCGTCCTACGACGGGATCGAGCTTGCCTTCACGGGCAGCTTGGGTTAGGTCTGTCGAGAAATTGTCCAGCACAGGTGTGTTAGAGTCCTTCTTCTGTTGGGTAGCCGTCTGGCTGCTGCCGCTGGAAGCGACTCTTTGGCCGTTTGCCGATTCGTATTCTTCCTCCTCATCGTCTTCGTCGGATAGTCCGATTCCGCCTTGTGGAAGTTCTGTCTTTTGTGAGCGTAACAGGCTCACTGCATCTTCATAGTTCATGTTGTTGAATTCAAGAATTTGTTTAGCACCATTGGCTGTCTGGTCATGTAGAATGGCCAATAGCAGATGCTGTTCGTTGACTTTTGTCATGTGTTGTGTGCGAGCTTCAAGGACTGCCAACTTTAAAATATTGGAGGCGCGTTCGTTCAGCACCAGTTCCTGTGTCTGGATAGGCATGCCTATTTCATCTTGTCTGACTTTCTGCTCCAATTCCGTTTTCACGGATTGTAGATTGAGCCGCAGTCTTCTGAATACGTCAATGACAGGACCTTCCTGCATACGCATCATTCCCAGCAGCAGGTGTTCGGGGCCGACCGACGAACTAGCCAGTCGTGCAGCCTCTTCACGGCTATAGGCAAGTATCTCTGAAACTTTCGGGGAAAATTGACTTGACATCTATGATTCCTTTACTGATTCTTTCTTAATAACGATAATTATGCATTTTTAATTGTGCAAATGTCGTGCCAATTCTTGGCTGTTTCGAAAATTAGTTGTACTTTTGCACCTAATTATACACTTTTATCGTATATGAAACTAACAGGCAGAAGAGAAAGTTCCAATGTGGAAGATCGCCGAGGCATGAGCACAGGTACAAAAGCTGGTGTCGGTGGCATTGGCGGTATTATCATCATAGCTCTGTTTACCCTTCTTCAAGGTGGTAACCTAGGCGATGTTGTCAGTAATGTAGTTCAGCAGGGTGGATTGGGCACCGTTCAAGAAGAACAAGCTGCAGGACAGCGCGAGTTTACGGCCGAGGAAAAGGAACTGGCCAAGTTCTCCCGTATCATTCTTGCCGGAACGGAAGATGTCTGGACAAAGATATTTCAGGAAAATGGCTTGGGAGAATATGTCTCTCCCACACTGGTGCTTTTTACTGATCAAGTGAACTCAGCCTGCGGTTCGGCATCAGCAGCTGTTGGTCCGTTCTATTGCTCTGGCGACCAGAAACTTTATATTGACTTGTCGTTCTTCACGCAGATGAAGTCGCAATTGGGCGCTGACGGCGATTTTGCCTATGCTTACGTCATAGCCCATGAGGTGGGGCATCATGTTGAATATTTGTTGGGCACGTTGAACAAAGCCCATCAGGCTATGGGGCAGACAGACAAGGTTAACGCTAACAAGATCAGTGTACGTCTGGAACTGCTCGCAGATTTCTATGCCGGCGTGTGGGCTCATCATGACAATGAAATGTTCGGTTCCATCGAAGACGGCGACTTGGAAGAAGCAATAGATTGTGCCAAGAAAATCGGCGACAACTATCTGCAAGAGAAAGCGCGCGGCTACTCTCAGCCAGAGTCGTTCACGCATGGCACTTCCGCTCAGCGCATGAAATGGCTGAAACTGGGTTTCACCACAGGCGATATCCGTCGCGGCAATACGTTTGACCTGAGTGACGCTCAGCTTTAATTTGAACAGGGAACAGTATTTCAGGTTTAACAAGAAAAAAAGAATTATCTGGAAATGGCTACTAAGAGAAAAAGAAAGGAGATTGACCCGAAGCCGTCTTTTGCTGAGACATTGGGCTTTGTCAACATATTTCATAATGAAAAGCTGAATTTTTTCCTGGGAATGATGCTTTTCGCGTTGGCGTTCTATTTTGTGCTGTCGTTCGTGTCGTTCTTTATGACAGGACAGGCTGACCAAAGCCTGATAGAGAATCTACGCGAAGGGGAAATGGCAAATGAAGGCGGTAAGTTTTCAAACTATTGCGGATCAATCGGCGCGTTTACAGCCTATTTCTTCGTAAAGCAATGCTTTGGCCTGCCTGCCTTTTTCATTCCAGCTTTCCTCTTCCTCGTTTCTTTGCATTTGATGCGAGCCTATCGAGTGAACCTACTGAAGTGGTTCCTGTGCATGATGCTACTGATGATATGGTTCTCAGTGATGTTTGCCAAGTTGTTGTCTCCACTCTTCGAGGATAGTCATTTCTGTCCGGGCGGCGACCATGGTTTGGCAATCTGCCAGTTAATAGAGGGCTACGTCGGTGCTCCCGGCCTTATTGCCATTTTGTCACTCATAGCTCTTGCTTTCCTTATTTATATAAGTACTGAGACCGTCTATCTGATTCGGAAGATTCTGAATCCATCGAAGTTCCTCGACCGTATCAAGTTTAAGGTGGTCGACACTTCAGAACAGCCGGTTGCCCCCGAAGACAGCTATGAGAAGCAGATGATCACTGAAGACCCAACCGTCTTTGACGATCCCGTTTCGGAAACTGTTGAATTCGATCATGAGCCCATGCCTGTCAAAGTCGCCGATGATATTGAAGAAATGCCAGCTGACAATTCAGACACGCCTAAAGTAAAAAGGGACGGTGCAGAAGAGGTTGGCATGGACATTGAGGTTGCGAAGGAAGAAGAGGCAGCCAAAGGCGACGAGTTGGTGAAGGTGAGCGACCTAGACATGAAGCCCTATGATCCCAAGCGTGATCTGGAGAACTATCATTATCCCACACTCGACCTGCTGAAAATCTACGAGACCGACGGTAAGCCCTATATTGACATGGCTGAGCAGACGGCCAACAAGAACCGTATTGTGGAAGTTTTGCGAAATTTCGGTATTGAGATCAGCAGCATCAAGGCAACGGTAGGCCCTACCATTACCCTTTATGAGATTACGCCGGCTCAGGGCGTGCGCATCTCGAAAATACGAAATTTGGAAGACGACATCGCATTGAGTCTGAAAGCACTAGGCATCCGTATTATCGCTCCTATTCCCGGCAAGGGCACTATTGGCATTGAGGTGCCGAATGCAAAGCCGAATGTGGTCTCTATGGAGTCGGTCCTAAACTCTAAGAAGTTCCAGGAAACAACGATGGACCTTCCCTGTGCCATGGGTAAGACCATTACCAACGAAGTGTTTATGTTCGATCTGGCCAAGGCTCCCCATCTGCTGGTTGCCGGTGCAACCGGTCAAGGTAAGTCTGTCGGTCTGAACGCAATTCTCACCTCTTTATTATATAAAAAGCATCCAGCTGAGATGAAAATTGTCTTGGTCGACCCGAAGATGGTGGAGTTCAGCATCTACAAGAATATCGATAAGCATTTCTTGGCTTGTCTGCCCGACGAGGCTGAGAATCCCATCATTACCGACACCTCGAAGGTGGTTCGCACCCTGCAAAGTCTTTGTGTGGAGATGGATGCTCGCTATGAACTGCTGATGGCAGCCGGCGAGCGTAACATTAAGGACTATAACCGCAAGTTTATTGCCCGGAAGCTGAATCCTGAGAAAGGCCATAAGTACATGCCTTATATCGTGGTTGTCATCGACGAGTACGGCGACCTAATCATGACGGCAGGCAAGGAGATTGAGTTGCCTATTGCCCGCATTGCTCAGAAAGCACGTGCTGTGGGTATCCACATGATTATTGCAACTCAGCGTCCTACGACGAATATTATCACTGGTACCATTAAAGCCAACTTCCCTGCCCGTATCGCCTTCAAGGTGAGTCAAGGTATTGACTCGAAGACCATTCTCGACCGTATGGGCGCTCAGCAACTTATCGGCCGTGGCGACATGCTCTATCTGTTGGGTAACGATCCTATTCGTGTGCAGTGTGCCTTCGTTGACACGCCCGAAGTTGTCGATATCAACAACTTTATTGCCGAACAGCAAGGCTATCTGTCTCCGTTTGAATTGCCTGAGCCTATCATGGAAAATGGTGATGAGATGGGCGGTGGCGCATCTGATGTGGACCTCTCTCATCTTGACCCGATGTTTGAAGATGCTGCCCGACTGATTGTGCAAAGCGGCAGTGGCTCTACAAGTTTGATTCAGCGCAAGTTCTCCATTGGCTACAATCGCGCAGGCCGTTTGATGGATCTGATGGAGAAGGCTGGGGTAGTAGGGGCTGCCCATGGCAGTAAGCCGCGTGAAGTGCTCATTCAGGACGAGATGAGCCTAGAGCAGCTGCTGAGTAGTTTGAGAAAATAGTAATCAAAACAAAGAATTTTGAAAATCGGAAATATGAAAAAAATATTGTTGTTATGTGCATTGATGGTTTCGGCATCGATGACATGTGTTGGCCAAACGGCTAAAGAAGTGCTCGACAAGTGTGCTGAAGTGGTGGGTGCAAAAGGCGGCATTAAGGCTTCTTTCACCATGGAGAGTGCCCAGTATGGTAATACCAGCGGCACCATCGAGATCAAAGGCAAGAAGTTCCACGCAGCAACTCCGCAAGCCACGATGTGGTTCGACGGTACTACCCAGTGGACCTATCTGCAACACAACAACGAGGTGAGTGTCATCACGCCTACCGAGTCACAGTTGCAGGCCCTCAACCCTTATAATTTTATAAATATGTATAAGCAGGGATTCAAGACAGCAATGGCGAAGAATGCTACCGCTTGCATCGTTCACTTGACAGCGAAAGACGCAAAACACAAGATTCAGGAAATCTTTGTCACCATCGAAAAGAAAAACTATCATCCTTCAGAAATCAAGATGCTGCAAGGGCAGAAGTGGACAACCTTTCATGTCACTGATCTCAAGACGACCAAACTTGATGACAGCGTATTCTCTTTCCATTCCAAAGACTTCCCCACAGCTGAGGTCATTGATTTAAGATAAGCCCGTGAACCGTTTGCAACTTTTTCTGCTGCTTCGCCGCAACAATAAGCTTGACATGCGCCGCTCACCAATCTTTGAGCAGAGCATGGTGGCTAAGGTGATGATGCTATTTGGTGCGGCTGTAATGACTTTCTTCCTGATTGTCTACGGCGTGATGTTCTCCGTGATTGCCAACGAGGAGGACATGCCGTCGTTCATTTTGGTGATCATGCCGTTTCTGTTGCTGTGCGACTTTGGCTTACGCTTCATGATTCAGCAGACACCCCTGATGCAGGCCAAGCCCTATTTTCTTCTCCCCATTCCGCGCAAGTCTGTAATCGACAGTTTCCTGCTTTCTTCGCTCTTGCGTGGCTGGAACTGGGTGTGGCTGTCGCTCTTCATTCCATACATGATTATTACCGTAGCCGGCGGAACGCCTTTCGTGACGGCGATGCTCGTTCTGCTGAACGGCATGCTCTTGGTGTTGGCCAACAGCCAGTGGTATCTTCTGATACGTACGCTAACTGGACGGTCGCTACTGTGGTGGTGCCTGCCAGCAGTTGTCAATGCTGGCTATTTTGCGCTTCTCATCTTCTCTGAAGACTACAAGGTGATTGAGCATGTCTTCGATGCTGCAGGCGAAGAAGGCGGCTCGCCGATTGTGTTGCTTTTCTGCGCCGCACTGCTATTAGGACTGCTTGCCTTGAACCGCTTTCTGCAGTATCGCTTTGTCTATGAGGAAGTGTCGCACGAACAAAAGGCACCACAGGCCATCAAGACCGTCTCTGAGTTCTCGTTCCTGGAGCGGTTCGGCCTCGTCGGTGAATATCTGAAGCTCGAAATCAAAAGCATCATGCGGAACAAAGCCATCCGCTCCAGAGTACTGATGAGCCTGGGACTGGTCGTCATGCTTTCTGCACTCATCACGTTCACCGATATGTACGACGGTTTCATGATGCTGAACTTCTGGTGCTACTATTGTTTTGCCATCTACGGCATGACTGCATTGGTGAAGGTGATGGGACCTGAAGGTAACTATATTGACCTGCTGATGGTGCACCAGCGAAATATCTTCCTGTTGCTCAGGGCCAAGTACTATTTCCATTGTGCCATTCTGGTTGTTCCGTTCCTCGTTATGTTACCAGCAGTTATTAGCGGTAAGTTCTCCTGGTTGATGATGCTGGCCTATTTCTTCCTGTCGAGCGGTTTACTCTATTTCATTCTGTTCCAGCTGGCTGTTTACAATAAGCAGACTCTGCCGCTTGACCAGAAACTGACGGGAAAGGGGAATATGGAGAATGGCTTGCAGCTGATTCTGGAGATGGTAGGAATGCTCTCTCCCATATTGATTGTCGCCATTCTGCTGATTGCTTTCGACGAGACAACGGCATATTCTGTGATGATAGTTCTCGGGGCCCTGCTGACCCTTCTGCACCCGCTTTGGCTGCAGAACATCTACCGTCGCATGATGGCACGCAAACATGAGAATCTGGACGGATTCAAGTCTTCGCGAGGCTGACAGAACAAAATTTTTTACTACTCTCTGTCATTTTTTTCACATTTTCTTTGGTAATGTGCAGAAAATCGCGTAACTTTGCGCAATTCGAAATAATAACCTAATATTAATTGTTAATCGTAAATAAAAACTAGTTTTATGAGCCAGAAAAGAGTTTACCTCTTCGGCAATGGTAAAGCCGAGGGTAATGCAAAGATGCGTGAGGAACTGGGTGGTAAGGGTGCTAACCTTGCCGAGATGAACCTGATTGGTGTCCCCGTTCCTCCAGGTTTCACAATCACAACCGACTGCTGCAACGAGTACTATCAGGTTGGCCAGCAGAAAATCATGGAGCTGCTGAACGACGACGTGATGGCAGCCGTGAAGCATATCGAAGGTCTGATGAACTCGAAGTTCGGCGACAAGGAGAATCCTCTGCTCGTCTCTGTACGTTCGGGTGCCCGTGCTTCTATGCCCGGCATGATGGATACCATTCTGAACCTGGGTCTGAACGATGAAGTGGCCGAGGGTATGGTGAAGAAGACCAATAATCCTCACTTCGTTTACGACTCTTATCGTCGTTTCGTTCAGATGTACGGTGATGTGGTGCTCGAGATGAAGCCTGTCAACAAGACCGACATCGACCCGTTTGAGGAGATTATTGAGAAGGTGAAGGCCGAGCGTGGCGTTAAGTTGGACAAGGACCTGAGCGTTGACGAGTTGAAGAAGCTGGTGCAGTTGTTCAAGGCCGCCATCAAGGAGCGCACTGGCAAGGACTTCCCCAACGATCCTATTGAGCAGCTCTGGGGTGCTATCTGTGCCGTGTTCCGTTCATGGATGAACGAGCGCGCTATCCTCTATCGTAAGATGGAAGGTATTCCCGACGAGTGGGGTACTGCCGTTAGCGTGATGGCAATGGTATTCGGTAACATGGGTGACACCTCAGCTACTGGTGTTTGCTTCAGCCGCGATGCAGCCAATGGTGAGAACCTGTTCAATGGTGAGTATCTTGTGAACGCACAGGGCGAGGATGTTGTAGCTGGTATTCGTACACCGCAGCAGATTACGAAGATTGGATCTCAGCGTTGGGCTGAGCGCGCCGGCATCTCTGAGGCAGAGCGTGTAGCAAAGTATCCCTCTATGGAAGAGGCCATGCCTGAGATTTATGCTGAGCTGAACGGCATTCAGGACAAACTGGAACACCACTATCATGACATGCAGGATATGGAGTTCACCGTACAGGAAGGCAAGCTGTGGTTCCTGCAGACCCGTAACGGTAAGCGCACCGGTGCTGCTATGGTGAAGATTGCCATCGACCTGCTCCACGAAGGTATGATTGACGAGAAGACCGCCATCCAGCGTTGCGAGCCCCAGAAGCTCGACGAGCTGCTGCACCCCGTATTCGACAAGAAGGCACTCACCCAGGCTAAGGTTATTGCTCAGGGTCTGCCTGCTTCTCCAGGTGCTGCTTGCGGTCAGATTGTATTCCACGCTGACGATGCCGAGACATGGCACAACGATGGTCACAAGGTGGTACTCGTTCGTATCGAGACTTCGCCTGAGGACCTCGCTGGTATGGCTTCTGCAGAAGGTATCCTCACCGCTCGTGGCGGTATGACCTCTCACGCTGCCGTTGTGGCTCGTGGTATGGGTAAGTGCTGCGTTTCGGGCGTTGGTTCGCTGAATGTCAGCTACAAGGACAAGACTGTCGAGATTGACGGTGTGACCTATAAGGAGGGCGACTTCATCTCTCTGAATGGTACAACCGGTCAGGTATATGCCGGTGAGGTACCCACCAAGGCTGCTGAGCTTTCTGGCGACTTCAAGGAGCTGATGGACCTCTGCGACAAGTACACCAAACTGCAGGTTCGCACCAATGCTGATACACCGCGCGATGCCAAGCTGGCTCGTGAGTTTGGTGCCAAGGGTATCGGTCTGACCCGTACTGAGCACATGTTCTTCGAGGACAAGAAGATCATCGCCATGCGCGAGATGATTCTGGCCGACAGCGTCAGTGGCCGTGAAAAGGCACTGGCTAAGCTGCTGCCTTACCAGAAGGCTGACTTCAAGGGTATCCTCGAGGCTATGGACGGTCTGCCCGTGAACATCCGTCTGCTCGATCCCCCTCTCCACGAGTTCGTTCCCCACGATTTGGCTGGTCAGGAGACAATGGCCAAGGAGATGGGCGTTTCTGTAGAGGACATCAAGCGCCGTGTTGACTCACTGGCTGAGAACAACCCGATGCTGGGTCACCGTGGTTGCCGTCTGGGCATCACCTTCCCTGAAATCACCGCTATGCAGACCAAGGCTATCTTGGGTGCTGCCTGCGAGTTGAAGAAGGAAGGCAAAAACCCGATGCCCGAGATTATGGTTCCGCTGATTGGTACGCTCTACGAGTTGAAACAGCAGAAGGAAGTGATCCAGAGCGCTGCCAAGGAAGTATTCGCTGCCGAGGGCATTGAGGTTGAGTTCGAGATTGGTACGATGATTGAGATTCCTCGTGCTGCCCTGACCGCCGACCGCATTGCTGAAGAGGCTCAGTACTTCTCATTCGGTACCAACGACCTCACTCAGATGACCTTCGGTTACAGCCGTGACGATATCGCATCGTTCCTGCCTGTCTACCTCGACAAGAAGATTCTGAAGGTTGACCCCTTCCAGGTGCTCGACCAGAAGGGTGTGGGTAAGCTCATCAAGTATGCTGTGAAGAGCGGTCGCGAGGTACGTCCTGAGCTGCGTTGCGGCATCTGCGGCGAGCACGGTGGTGAGCCCAGCTCGGTGAAGTTCTGTGCTAAGATCGGCATGAACTACGCTTCTTGCTCTCCCTTCCGCGTGCCCATCGCACGCCTGGCTGCCGCGCAGGCTGCTGTCGAAGAGTAAGCACTGAACGACAATAAGTAAGAATTAGGCGGAAATCCCTTATCTGGGGGTTCCGCCTAATTTATATCCATTTCTAACTTCACAGACTTTTTTTGCGCGGAAACCGAAATCTTTCGTGCAAATCCTTGCATTGGGCCTTAAGAATTTCAATAAACTTTCAAGATAGAAGTGCAATTTCTTGGGAGCATAAATAGACTCCCTCTCCGCAGGACTCAGACGTTCTCGGAGCGTAGCGACGAGGTTGTCTGAGTCCTGCGGAGAGGAAAAATCAATCAGCAATGCAAATAA
>JAFTFX010000025.1 GCA_017458225.1 Prevotella sp.
AACTTTGAAATGTGAGAAAAAGAAAAGTCCCGTAAATCATTGATTTACAGGACTCTTTCTTGGGCGCTTCAGGATGGGCTTGAACCAACGACCCCCTGATTAACAGTCAGGTGCTCTAACCAACTGAGCTACTGAAGCAGTTCTTGCTGTTAAGCGGGTGCAAAGGTAAAGCGTTTTTCTGAATTGTGCAAACTTTTTGGCGAAAATTTTGATTGAAAACTAAAAAATTTGCAATTTTTCGGTCAAAAGCAGTATTTTTACGCTGCAAACATGTAATTTTGCAACGAAAAAATATTCATTCTTCAATTTTTTACATGAGCCAAGAAATATTCTACACATCCAAAATAATGAAACATTGCATCATCGCACTGCTCCTGCTGGTTAGTCCTTCGGTTATGACTGCTCAGGAGAAAGAGACGACTTCCGACAAGAACCATAATCTCGAGGTAGGCAAAAACCTTGACATTTTCAATGCTGCCTACCGCAATCTGGATCTTTTCTATGTGGACACGCTGAATCCCAGTCAGGCCATTACGGCGGCACTGAAAAGCATGGTTCGCTCGCTGGACCCCTATACCGAATACTATCCTGAGAGCGAGACAAAGAACCTGCAACAGATGATTACGGGAAAGTATGCCGGCATCGGGTCGATCATCAAATACCATGCAGGCCGCAAGCGTGTGGTCATCGACGAGCCCTACGCCGGCATGCCAGCCGCTGAAGCAGGTCTGAAGAAGGGCGATATCATCCTTTCAATCGACGATTCGGTGATGACCGACAAGAACACGTCGTATGTTTCATCGCACCTGCGCGGTGATGCCGGCACCAGTTTTGTGCTGAAAGTGCTGCGACCCGCGCCCGGTCAGTCAACAAAAGTTCCAAATCCCAAGGGCGAGGAATTGAAGTTCAAGATTACTCGCCGCAACATCAAGATGCCTGAACTGCCGTGGTATGGCCTCTTGGATGAGAGTGGAGAGAAAAAAGATGAGGGAGGAGAGAAGAGCAAGATTGGATATATCAGTCTGAACCAGTTCACAGAGGGCTGTTCGCGCAGTGTTCGCAATGCACTCATCGACCTGAAGCAGCAGGGAGCCACCTCGCTCGTCTTCGACCTGCGCGGCAATGGCGGCGGCTCGGAGATGGAGGCTGTCGACATTGTGAGCCTGTGGGTTCCCAAGGAGCAGATGGTGGTGGAGAACCGAGGCAAGGTGCAGCAGGCTAACCGTCTGTACAAGACACGTCTGGAACCGATTGACACCCTGATGCCTATGGTGGTGCTGGTGAATGGCGAAACGGCTTCGGCCAGCGAGATCACAGCCGGTGCGCTGCAAGACCTCGACCGCGCTCTCATCGTGGGCACCCGCACCTACGGCAAGGGACTGGTACAGGTGCCGATGGACTTGCCCTATAATACTAATATTAAAATAACAACTTCCAAGTACTATATCCCCTCTGGGCGCTGCATCCAGGCCGTCAACTACTCAAAGAGGAGAGAGGGAAGCCTCTACGGTGAGCGTGTGCCCGACTCGCTGACACAGGTGTTCCACACCCGTGCCGGCCGCGAGGTGCGCGATGGTGGCGGCATCAAGCCCGACGTAGAGGTGAAGGCCGACTCCGTGCCCAACATCCTTTATTATCTTTCTGTAGGCGGTCTCGACTCTACCGAGGTGATGTTCGACTATGTGGTCGACTACATCGCCAGCCATCCCAGCATTGGCGACGACCCCACGAAGTTCCACCTTACCGATGCCGACTATGCTGCGTTCCGCCAGCGCGTCATCGACAGCGGCTTCACCTACGACCCCGTGTCGCGCAAGCAGTTTGACGAGCTGGTGAAGACTGCCAAGATTGAGGGTTACTACGAAGATGCCAAGGAAGCCTTCGATGCTCTGTCGGAGAAGCTGAAGCACAATGTGGCCAGCGATCTTGACAAGCACAAGGAGATGATTCTGCAGGAACTGGAACTCGACATCATCAGCGCCTATCACTATCAGGCAGGCTCACTGCGCGCCGGACTGACCTTCGACCGCCAACTGCGCGAGGCCATGCGCTTGCTGAACTCACCAGAGGAATACCAAAAACTACTGGAACCAACAAAAAAGAACTGAGGTTAGTCCTCAGTTCTTTTTTTTGTCTTGTACTTTCATGCCATTTATCCAAAGAACTCGCCATCGCTCTGCAGATGGTCGTAGCTGCTACCGTCGAAACAATGGGTGCAGACACGCGACTTGGGCAGACCTATAGACTTGATGAGGTCTTCGAGCTTGGCAAACTTCAGTGACGACAGCCCCAGACGGCGGCCTATCTCTGCCACCATACGCTCGTACTCGGGCGTTCCGTCCTCTGCATACTTGTCCAGATTAGTTTTGTCATCGCCCTCAAAGTCACGGATTATCTGACGAGTGATCAGTTCCAAGTCGCTTTTCGAGTTCGTAAAACCGATGAACGGACAGCCATAGACCAGCGGCGGACAGGAAATGCGCACATGCACCTCCTTAGCCCCGTTCTCGAAGAACTCTTTCACATTATCGCGCAACTGGGTGCCACGCACAATCGAGTCATCGCAGAACACCACGCGCTGGTCACGCAGCAGGGCTTCGTTGGGTATCAGCTTCATCTTGGCCACCAAGTCGCGACGGCTTTGACTACCCGGTGTAAACGAGCGAGGCCACGTTGGCGTGTATTTCAGCACGGCACGCTTATAGGGAATCTTCGAGCCGTTAGCATAGCCAAGGGCCATACCTACGCCCGAATCAGGGATGCCACAGACCAAATCGGCCTCCAGATTGTCCTTCTCACCCATCATGCGGCCATTCTCTTCACGCACATTCTCGGTGTTGATGCCTTCGTAACATGAGGCAGGGAAACCATAGTACACCCAAAGGAACGAGCATATTTGGCAACGCTTGAACGCCGGCTGCAGCACTTCCAAACCGTCGGCCCGCAGCTTCACTATCTCGCCAGGCCCCACGTCGCGCACAGGCTTAAATCCCAGATTGGGGAAACTTGTCGTCTCGCTCGATGCTGCATACGATGACAGATGCCAGCGCACCAGTTCGCCGTTTTGCAAGCGTTTCTCGCATTCCTCCTCTTTCTTTCCGATAACAATAGGGGTACGTCCCAGGAAGTCGCGTGCCGCAATAATGCCGTCCTCCGTCAGGATTAGCATTGAGCACGAGCCTTTGATTTTCTGATAGACGCGGTTGATGCCGTCGACGAACGTGTTCCCCATGTTGATGAGCAGGGCCACCAGTTCTGTCTGGTTGATATTATTGGCCGACATCTCACTGAGGTGCATGCGCTGGGCCAGCAGCTCGTCGGCAATCTCGCGCAGGTTGTTGATCTTCGCCACCGTCACCACGGCATAACGCCCCAAATGCGAGTTTACAATAATAGGCTGCGGGTCGGTGTCGCTAATCACACCCAGACCTTGGCAGCCTACAAACTGTTGGAGTTCGTCTTCGAACTTCGAGCGGAAGTAGTCGCGCTCCAGCGAGTGGATGCTGCGATTGAATCCGCGCTCCTTGTCGAACGTTACGAGACCTGCACGCTTCGTGCCCAGATGTGAGTTGTAGTCGGTTCCGTAAAACAAGTCGTTTACGCAATCCTTTGTGGAAATTGTTCCAAAAAAGCCGCCCATAGTGTTATCGCTGTTTTGTGAAAATTTGAGGGTGCAAAGTTACAAAAGAAAATGAAAAACGAAGAATAAGAGCGGAATTTTCCGTTCCGCTCTTATATTTTTTTTGCAAATATCAATTTCCGAGTTACTCTTCATCGAATACCTGTGAACAGGCTTTTACTGAATCTACACAAACGTTTCCAGGAACTTCACGGTGCCATTCACCTTCACCTCATTGATGGCGGCGGGGATAAGCACTGTCTCGCCAGCATTCAGACTGACGGTCTGACCGTTGGCCGTGAGCGTGCCACTGCCCTTCAGACCGATGAGGATGACGAACGAGTCGAGACCTTCGTAGTCGATGGTCATGGGGATTGTCAGATCGTAGACCGCCGTGGAGAAATAGGGACAGCTCACCACATCCTTGGGGTCGTCCTTTTCCAACTGATATTCTGTACGGTAATTATCGAGCACGGTATAGTCGATGGACTCGGCAGCCAGTTCGGTGTGCAGTTCGCGGTAGTTGCCGTTCTTGTCGCGGCGCTTGAAGTCGTAGATGCGGTAGGTCACGTCGCTGGTCTGCTGAATCTCTGCCACGAAGCAGCCGGCACCGATGGCGTGGATACGGCCTGCAGGAATAAAGAACACGTCGCCCTCGCTCACCGTGTAGCGTGCCAAGGCATCGGTGATGGTGTCGTTGGCCACCATCTGCTTGTATTCCTCGGGCGTTATCTGCTTTTTCAGTCCGTTGTAGAGCTGTGCGCCTTTGTCCGACTCCAGCGCATACCACATCTCCGTTTTGCCGCGCGGCTTTCCCTGTCGGTGGGCAATCTCGTCGGTGGGGTGCACCTGGATGCTGAGATCCTGACAGGCATCAATGAACTTAATAAGCAGGGGAAACTCGTTGCCGAAGAGCTCATAGTTCTCATGACCCACCAGTTGTTCCTTCAGTTCAGCCACCAGGTCGTTCAGTTTTCGTCCGTCGTAGGCACCACCGTCTACCACGGTCTCATTGTCTTTCACGCCCGATATCTCCCAGCTCTCGCCCACATTCTCCAGTTTTTCCTGCAAGTGCTTGAAAGCAATAATCTTGTCGCCGCCCCAAAGGGTCTGCTTCAGCAACGGCTTGAATTTCAGCATTTCCATTTTTTCTTCTTTCTTTTCTTTCGTCTTGATGGTGTGCAAAAGTAGACACTTTCCGACAAACTACATGCCAAATTCTTGTCAAAAAAGGACACTTTTCTGTAAATAATACGGAAGAGCGCTTGATGCTACTTAGTTTTCCTTCCAGAAACTGCGGGTGAAGAGCACCAGCACCGCCATGATTTCCAGTCGGCCTACCAGCATCAGCAGCGAGCAGGCCCACTTCAGCCCGTCGCTCAGATCGGCCCACGACATCACCGGTCCGATGTTCGTGTCGAGTCCGGCTCCCACGTTGCTCACCAAACTGAGGGCGATGGTCAGCGAGTTTGTGATGTCCACACCCGACACCACCATCATCACCGTCACGCCAAACAGCATCAGGATATATAGTTGGAAGACGGCCAGCAATGACACCAGTCTCCCCTGCCCTATGCTCTGTCCGTCAACCTTCACGGGCAGTACTGCGTTGGGATGCAGGATATGGCGGAACTCATTGCGCAACACCTTGAACAGCATGACCCCACGAATGCACTTGAAGCCGCCGGTGGTCGAACCGGCACAGGCTCCGATGAACATCAGCAGGCCCAGCACCACCCACGTGATGTGGGGCCACATGCCGGCGTTATCGTTCGACAGGCCCGTCGTGGTCATGAACGACACCACCTGGAACAGGGCCGAGCGGAAAGCCGGCTCGTAGTGGTAGTGCAGCCGGGTAACCAGCATGTACATGATGAACAGGGTGGCCACGGCAATGGTGCCGAGGTACATCTTGAACTCCGAGTTGCGCCAGAAAGCACCGAACCGTAGCCGGAACAGTGCCATATATAATAAGGTGAAGTTGATGCCGGCCAGAAACTGAAAGAGAATGGCCAGATACTCGATTGTGACGGAGTTGAAGAACACCGTCGAGCCGTTATGCGTTGAGAAGCCGCCCGTGGCCGTCGTCGTCATTGAGTAGTTGAGTGCATCGAACCAGTCCATGCCGGCAGCCCAGAACGACAGTCCACAGACGATGGTCAGCAGCAGATAGATTGACCATATCCATTTGGCCGTGGTGCTCAGTCGCGGATGCATCTTCGAGCGGATGGGGCCTGTAGCCTCAGCGGCGAACACCTTTACGCTTCCGCCCACCAGCGAGGGCAGCAGTGCAATGGTAAAGAACACGATTCCCAGTCCACCTATCCACTGCATCAGCGAGCGCCAGAACAGAATGCCGTGAGGCAGCCGCTCCACATCCTGTATCGTGGTGACTCCCGTCGTGGTGAAGCCCGACATGGTCTCAAAGAAGGCCTCCGAGAGATTGCTCACCGACCCGTGAATCAGGAAGGGCAGCATGCCGAAAGCGCTGAACACCAGCCAGGCGGTTGTCACCACCACGTAGGCATCGCGGCGCGACAGGCTGTTTTCTGAATGGCGACCGAAGAACAGGAAGAGGAAGCCGCACCCGAAGGTGGTCACTGCCGACATGACAAAAGCCATCACGTCGTCTTCCTTGAACACCAGCGCCATGACCAGACACCAGGACATGAAGAATGCCTCGATGAACAACAGCGAGCCCAGAATCTTTGATATGATGCGCCAGTTTACCATGAAAACTGTTCACTTTTCACTATTCACTCAGAAAATCCCTTTTTTGAAGAACTTTTCCACCTTGCCCAGCTGGTGCTTATGGCAGAACACCATGACGGAGTCGCCGGCCACAATCTGCGTGTTGCCGTTCACCAGTATGCCGTCGTTGTTCCTCACCAGACCGCCGATGGCCACGCCGAAGGGCAGGCCCAGTTCCTTCACGGGCTTGCGTGTCACCTTCGAGCCCTCGGCAGCCACCAGTTCCACCACTTCGCTGTCGGCCATCATCAGCGAGCGCATGTTGCGCACGTCGGCTTTCAGCATCATCTGGAAGATATGGCTGGCGGCAATGGTCTTTTTGTTGATGATCGTTCCGATGTCCAGACTCTCAGCCATGCTGACGTAGTCGAGGTTCTCCACCATGGCGATGGTCTTCCTGACCCCCAGTTTCTTGGCCGTCAGACAGGCCAGGATGTTTGTTTCGGCATTGCCGGTCAGGGCCACGAAGGCCTGCGTGTGGTTGATGTTCTCCTCTTGCAGCAGGGCCAGGTCGCGGCCGTCGCCGTGAATCACCATCGTGTCGGTGTCGGCCAGCAGCTGGTTCAGCCGTTCGCAACGGTCGGCATCGCTCTCAATGATTTTCAGGTTCATATAGTCGGGCAGGGTCAGGGCAGCACGCACGGCTGTCTTGCCGCCGCCCATGATGATGACGTTCTGCACGTCAGCATAGTGTTCCTTGCCCACAATCTTGCGGATATAAGGTATATAGTCGGCCGTGGTCATGATATAGGCCAGGTCGAGCACGCGCAGTTCGTCCAGACCGCCGGGGATGATGGTTTCGTCGCCACGCTTGATGGCCACCACATGATAGGGGTCGTTGGGTCCGCACAGGTCTTTCAGCGGCTGGTTCAGTATCTCTGCCGTCTCGCGCAGCTTGATGCCCAGCAGCACCAAAGCGCCGTCGTGCACGTCCCATCGCTGGCGCACCCACGACAGTTTCAGACCGCTGATGATGTCTTGTGCAGCCAGCACCTCGGGGTAGATGAGCGAGTCGATGCCCAGGTTCTTGAAGAAGGCCTGGTTCTGCTGCGACAGATATTCGTAGTTGTCGATGCGCGCCACCGTCTTCTTGGCCCCCAGTGCATGGGCCAGCAGGCTGGCCGTGATGTTGGTGCTCTCTTCGGGTGTCACGCCTACGAAGAGGTCGGCATCGCCCACGCCGGCATCTTTCAGTGCCTTGATGCTGGTGGGCGAGGCATTGACTGCCATCACGTCGTAGTTGGCATCTATTCCTCCCAACCGCTGCTCGTCGGCATCGATCAGCACGCAGTCGTGCTTCTCCGTCGAAAGCAGTCTCGACAAATGGGTTCCTACGGCACCTGCGCCGGCAATAACAATCTTCATGAGTTGAGAGTTGAGCGTTGACCGCTTATAATTTATAGTTCAGTATTTCTTTTCGGATGCTCTCCACGTCGAGGCCTACAATCTTGAGCAGTTCAGTCACGGATCCATGCTCTACGAACTCGTCGGGCAGGCCCATGCGCACCATCTGCGGCTGATAGCCGTGGTCGCTCATCCACTCCAGCACGGCCGAGCCCAGTCCGCCGTTGCGCACACCGTTCTCCACGGTGATCACTTTCTTGAACCGTCGGCCCACCTCGTGCAGAATATTCTCGTCGAGGGGCTTCAGGAAGCGCATGTCGTAGTGGGCAGCCTTCGTGCCCTCCACGGCCAGTGCGGCATTGTTGCCCACGGGGCCGATGGACAGCACGGCCACGTCGTCGCCCTCTTTCAGACAACGGCCCGTTCCCACCTCGACGGCCTCCAGCTTGCAGCGCCAGTCGGTCAGCACGCCGTTGCCGCGCGGATAGCGAATGACGAACGGCCCCTTGTCGGGCAGCTGTGCCGTGTACATCAGCCGGCGCAGTTCGTGTTCGTCCATAGGCGAGCAGATGGTCAGATTGGGGATGGGTCGCAGATAGGCCAGGTCGAAGGCTCCGTGGTGGGTGGGTCCGTCTTCGCCCACCAGTCCGGCGCGGTCTAAGCAGAGCACCACCGGCAGCCGGAGAATGGCCACATCGTGTATTATATTATCGTACGCGCGTTGCGCGAAGGCGCTGTATATGTTGCAGAAGGGTTGCAGCCCGTCCTTGGCCATACCGGCTGAGAACGTCACGGCATGTCCCTCGGCGATGCCTACGTCGAAGGTGCGCTCGGGCATCGCCTTCATCATGATATTCATGGAGCAGCCCGTCGGCATGGCGGGTGTCACGCCCACGATTCTGTCGTTCTGCTGTGCCAGTTCCAGCAGCGTCTCGCCAAACACATCCTGAAACTTCGGTGGCTTGTTCTTTGTGTCGCCCTTGATGAGGGCACCCGTCTCTGGATTGAACTTGCCTGGTGCATGCCAGATGGGCGTATAGTCTTCGGCCGGCGCATAGCCGTGTCCTTTCTTTGTGTGCAGATGCAGCAGCTTGGGGCCTTTCATGTCCTTCAGCTGTCGCAGAATGCGCACCAGCTCCTTCACGTCGTGCCCGTTGAAGGGGCCGAAGTAGCGTATGTTCATGCCCTCGAAGATGTTCTGCTGTTGGGCGATGACACTCTTCAGCGCGTTCGTGAAGCGGATGAGCCCGTTGCGGCGGTCGTCTTTCAGCATGCCCTTGGCGCGCATCCACTGTGCGGCCTTGAAGCGCACGGCGTTGTAGGTCTCGTTGGTACTCAGTCCCAGCAGATATTCTTTCATGCCGCCCACAGAGCGGTCGATCGACATGTTGTTGTCGTTCAGGATGATCAGCATGTCGTTGGGACTCGACGACACGTTGTTCAGTCCCTCAAAGGCCAGTCCGCCGCTCATGGCTCCGTCGCCAATCACAGCCACAACCTTTCTTGGTTTAGAGTTTGGGGTGTAGAGTGAAGAATTTGCCACCGCCATGCCCAGCGCGGCAGAGATGCTGTTCGAGGCATGTCCGCAGATAAAGGCATCGTAGGGGCTCTCCTCGGGCGAGGGGAAGGGGCGTATGCCGTGCAGCTTGCGGTTGGTCTTGAACTGCTCGCGGCGACCCGTCAGGATCTTGTGCCCGTAGGCCTGATGGCCCACGTCCCAGACAATGCGGTCCTCAGGGGTGTTGAACACATAGTGCAGGGCTACGGTCAGCTCCACCACGCCGAGGCTCGAAGCCAGGTGGCCGGGGTTCACCGACAGCTCGTCCACGATGTCCTGCCGCAGTTCCTCACAGAGTTGCGGCAGCTGACCGACCTCCAGTTTTCTGAGGTCGTCGGGGTCGTTAATGCTATGAAGCAGTTCTAACCGTTTGCTTTCTTCCACAGTAAAAGAAGGGTAAAAGGATTTCAGTCGACAGCGACCTGCGTAGGCAGTGCATGGCCTTCGGCCGCATAGTCATAGAGTGTCATGGTGAAGATCAGGGTGCTGCAGGCAGGAATCGTTCCGCTGGCCGTTGCGCCGTAGCCCAGGTTCCAGGGGATATAGACGCGCCAGGTGTCGAAGCGGTGCATGTGCATCAGCGCTGTCGACATGCCGTCGACGAGTTCAGACACCTGGAAGTTGCGCGTGGCATTGGTCTTCAGGTTGTACTTGCCGTAGACCGTGCTGTCGAACACCGTGCCCTCGGGTTCGTAGACCGTGGGTATGAGCCGTCCGATGTAGCTGATGCGCACCGAGTCGTTGTAGAGGGGACTCTCCGTTTCCGAGGCTTTCTCGTAGCCGGTAGTCACCACCTTCACGTAGATATAGTCGGTGTTTGCGCCCAACTTTGTCGAGGGATTCTTCGAGAAACTCTTGAACTTCATCCACGTGCCGTCACCGTTTTTCAGCGAGTCTTCCAGACTGGCATAGAACAGGTTGTTGCGCAGCGGCCAGTTCTCGTACTGGTCGACGGTGTCGTCGCTCTCGCTGCAGGAGACCCCCAACCAGCCTCCCCCTATCAAGGGGAGGAGTATATAGACAATTTTCCTCAGAAATGCCAAAAACCTTTCTTTCATCCTACAACATTTATTACACTGACCACTCCCCTCCCTCACAGGGAGGGGTTGGGGGAGAGTCTTTTTTTTACAGTTTCTTCAACAGACTTGCAATGCTCACCTTGTCCTCGATGATCGAGGCCAGGTCGCTAATCTTCACGCGCTCCTGCTCCATGGTGTCGCGGAAACGCAGGGTGACGCAGCCGTCCACGAGTGTGTCGTGATCGACGGTAACGCAGTAGGGCGTGCCGATGGCATCCTGACGGCGATAGCGCTTGCCGATGGAGTCTTTCTCGTCGTACTGGGTGTTGAAGTGGAACTTCAGGTCGTTCACAATCTCGCGAGCCTTCTCGGGCAGTCCGTCTTTCTTCACCAGCGGCATCACGGCCAGTTTCACGGGGGCCAGCGCTGCAGGCAGCTTCAGCACCACGCGGGTCTCGCCGTTCTCCAGCTTCTCCTCCTCGTAGGCGTGGCACATAATGCTGAGGAACATGCGGTCCACACCGATAGAGGTCTCGATGACGTACGGGGTGTACGACTCGTTGGTCTGCGGGTCGAAGTATTTAATCGACTTGCCAGAGTATTTCTCGTGCTGGCTCAGGTCGAAGTTGGTGCGGCTGTGGATGCCCTCCACCTCCTTGAAGCCGAACGGCATCTTGAACTCGATGTCGGTGGCGGCGTTGGCGTAGTGGGCCAGTTTGTCGTGGTCGTGGAAGCGGTAGTTCTCGGCGCCGAAGCCCAGGTTCTGGTGCCACTTCATGCGTGTCTCCTTCCAGCGGGGGAACCACTCCAGCTCGGTGCCGGGGGCTACGAAGAACTGCATCTCCATCTGCTCGAACTCGCGCATGCGGAAGATGAACTGACGGGCAACAATCTCGTTGCGGAAGGCCTTGCCTATCTGGGCAATGCCGAAGGGAATCTTCATGCGGCCGGTCTTCTGCACGTTCAGGTAGTTCACAAAGATGCCCTGAGCGGTCTCGGGGCGCAGGTACACCTTCATGGAGCCGTCGGCCGAAGCGCCCATCTCGGTGGAGAACATCAGGTTGAACTGGCGCACGTCGGTCCAGTTGCGCGTGCCGCTGATGGGGCACACAATCTCCTCGTCCAGGATAATCTGCTTCAGCTCCTCCAGATCGGGGCCCTGCATGGCGGCGGCATAGCGGGCGTGCAGTGCGTCGCGCTTCTCCTTGGTCTCGCGGACGCGCTCGCTGGTCTCCAGGTATTTAGCCTCGTCGAAGCTGTCGCCAAAGCGCTTGCGAGCCTTCTCCACTTCCTTCTGGATCTTCTCGTCGTACTTGGCTATCTGGTCCTCTATGAGCACGTCGGCGCGATAGCGCTTCTTCGAGTCGCGGTTGTCTATCAGGGGATCGTTGAAGGCATCAACGTGGCCGCTGGCCTTCCAGATGGTGGGGTGCATGAAGATAGCGCTGTCGATGCCCACGATGTTCTCGTGCAGCAGCACCATCGACTTCCACCAGTATTCCTTAATGTTGTTTTTCAGCTCCACGCCGTTCTGTCCGTAGTCATAGACAGCGCCCAGTCCGTCGTAGATGTCGCTTGAGGGGAACACGAATCCGTACTCCTTGCAATGCGACACGATTTTCTTAAAAACGTCTTCTTGTGCCATAATAAGTAATGTAATTATTCGAATAATTGGGTGCAAAGGTACAACTTATTTGCGGAATAAGTGAACCTTTGCAACATTATTTAATATATAAACGTGTTTTATCGTTACCAAAAACCGTTACCAGTGTTTGGTAATGCGATTACCAGACATTGGTAAACGCCTTACCACATAGCGGTAACCATATTACCACACTGCGGTAACCGCATTACCGAACAGCGGTGGCCGAATTACCGAACTGGGGTGGCTGAATTACCGAACTGAGGGAACGCCGTCACTGATTTTCCTGCTGCTTCTTGCGAATGTACTTGATCTTTGCGCCCAGCGTCTCCCACTCCACCTGCAACGAGTCGCGATGCTGGCGCAAGCGGTTCAGTTCCAGCACCTCGGGCGACTGATCGTTCAGGCGTGCGCCGTTGCTCATCACAAACTCGTGCTGACGGTCGTGCTCGCGCTTAGCCGTCTGCAGCATACTATCCACCAAGGCCAGCCGCTGTTGTGCCTCAGCCAGTGCCGAGTCTTGTTTCTGAACGAGCGCCGCCTTGCGCTGGTCAATCTCAGCGCGGCGCGATTTGTCGGCACAACTCGCAAACAGCGTGCCGGCAAGCAGTATTGCTAAAACAAAGTTTAATTTCATCGTTGAAAAAACAGAATCTAGTTTCATCGTTGAAGAGAACTGGTTATTTTCAAAAAAAATAGTAATCGGGTATTATGAGCAGCAAAGGTAGAAAAAAACAACAAAAAAATGTGCATCTGTAACAAAAAATTTCAAATATGCAAAAAAAACACTACCTTTGCAGTCTCAAAGAGACAAGAATGGACAACAGAAACCAGAACAATCAGACTATTCCGAACAATCAGAATAATCAGAATATTCAGAATGATCAGAATGATCAGAATAATCAGAGTATTCCGAATACTCCGAGTATTCAGAGTATTCAGATTACTCCGAGTACTCAGAACACTCAGAACCCTCACCTCTTTCTTCCCCAGCACGGCCATTACCGCCAACTACGGGTCTACCAAGTTGCCGAGGCACTCTACGACCTTACATTCTTGTTCTGTCAGCGGTTTCTCTCCCATCATGGCGACCGTACAGTCGACCAAATGGTGCAGGCAGCACGATCAGGCAAGCAAAACATCGCCGAGGGAAACCAAGCCGCTGCAACCTCATCAGAGACCGAAATAAAGCTCACCAATGTAGCTCGCGCCAGTTTAGAAGAACTTCTGGCCGACTATGAAGACTATCTGCGCACACGCTCACTGCCCCAATGGGGGCAACGCCACCCCCGTCTCAACGCGATGCGCCAATGGACAAAAAGTAACGATTTCCTACAAAATTACAAGACACGTTCTTCTCGCATGAACGATGAAGAGATGGCCAATCTCGGCATCACCCTTTGCCATCAAGCTATCTACATGCTCGGCCAGTTACTGAAGACCATGCAGGAACGCTTTACCACTGAAGGCGGCATCAAAGAGCGCATGCACGCTGCTCGCACCGGCTACCGTCAGCAACAAGATGCCCAGTTCACCGCCCTGCAAAGCGAGAACGCCGCTCTCCGCCTGCGCATCAAGCAATTAGAAGAAGAGCTCAAAACCCTGAAAGCTCAGAATAATCAGAATAATCAGAATATTCCGAGTACTCAGACTATTCAGAGTATTCCGAGTACTCCGAACACTCAGACCCCTTAACCCCAAGCCCATCATCATGAAGCTATATTCAGACGACGAACTGGCCGAACTGCTCGACCAACCGGTGTTCCACCTCATCAGCGATGCTGCCGACCACTTAGGACTGGAGTGCTACGTGGTGGGCGGCTACGTGCGCGACATCTTCTTGGAGCGACCCTCCAACGACATCGACGTGGTGGTGGTGGGCAGCGGCATCGAACTGGCCAAGGAGGTGAAACGCCGACTGGGCCGCAGCGCCCACCTCAGCGTGTTCAAGAACTTCGGCACGGCGCAAGTGAAAATGCAACCCACTCTTGGCAAACAAACTCCCCTCCCCTCGGGAGGGGTTAGGGATGGGTTAGAACTGGAGTTCGTTGGCGCTCGCCGCGAAAGCTACAGCCACGACTCGCGCAAGCCCGTCGTGGAGAACGGCACACTGGAGGACGACCAGAACCGCCGCGACTTCACCATCAACGCAATGGCTATCTGCCTGAACAGCAAGCGTTTCGGCGAACTGGTAGACCCATTCAACGGACTGGCCGACCTGGAAGATGGCATCATTGCCACACCACTCGACCCTGAGGTGACCTTCAGCGACGACCCCCTGCGCATGATGCGCTGCATACGCTTTGCCACGCAACTGAACTTCCAGATAGAAGACGAGACCTTCGAAGCCCTGCAGCGCATGGCCGACCGCATCAAGATAGTGAGCGGCGAGCGCATCGAGGTGGAGCTGAACAAAATCGTGATGGCCCCTCACCCCAGCATCGGCTTCGAATATCTGCAGCGCTCAGGCCTGCTGCAGATCATCCTGCCCGAACTCGCCGCCCTCGACATTATAGAACAAAGGAACGGGCGCGCGCATAAGAACAACTTCTACCACACACTCGAGGTGCTGGAGAACGTGGTGAAAGCCCCCTCCAATCCCACCCATGGGGGGGATATCTCTGAAACTCCCCTCCCTCACAGAGAGGGGCCGGGGGAGAGTCTCTATCTCCGCTGGGCCGCCCTGCTCCACGACATTGGGAAGACAAAGACCAAGCGGTGGGACCCTGCACAGGGCTGGACCTTCCACAACCACAACTACGTTGGGGCGAAGATGGTGCCGCAGATCTTCCGACGGCTGAAGATGCCCATGGGACAGGAAATGAAATACGTGGAGAAACTCGTCGACATGCACATGCGGCCGCAGGTCATCGCCGATAACGAGGTGACCGACAGCGCCGTGCGACGACTGCTCAGCGATGCCGGCGACGACATTGACGACCTGATGACGCTCTGCGAGGCCGACATCACCTCGAAGAACGAGGCCAAGAAGAAGATGTTCCTGGAGAACTTCCGCATGGTGCGCGAAAAACTCACCGACCTGCAGGAGAAAGACTACAAGCGCCTGCTGCAGCCCGTCATCGACGGCAACGAAATCATGGAGATGTTCCACCTGAAGCCCTCGCGCGAGGTGGGCGTGCTCAAGCAATATCTGAAAGATGCCGTGCTCGACAACCGCGTGGAGAACGAGCGCGAACCCCTCATGCACCTGCTCGTGGAAAAAGCCAGTCAGATGGGACTTAAATGTCAATGATTTTAACACGAATGACCACAAATGGCCA
>JAFTFX010000006.1 GCA_017458225.1 Prevotella sp.
ACAGGAGAATTGCATCCATACAGGCCAAAATCAACCGAAGGCCAAGGGAAAAACTAAACTTTCTCACACCAAATGAAGTCTTTTTCAAACATTATGCCTAACTTTGCACACAACTTGCACTTGCTGGTTGACTCTATACCTTAAGAATTTCAATGCAATACTCCTAAAATTTCAATGCAATACTCTCAGAATTTCAATGCAATACTCCCAGAATTTCAATGCAATACTCATTTACGCATAAATCTGTTTCGAATCAATAAGAAAATTTAATTACTTACTTGAAAATATTACTAAAAAAGAGAAGATGTTGTGGAGGTTGAGAGAGAAAATGCTACATTTGCAGGAAAAGTAACAAAAGAAGAGGATACAAATGATTAGTAGAAGAGTAACAACCGTCGTACTGTTTATACTTAGTGTCTTTGCAGGAATGTCACAGACATCTGAGACGTTGGAAGTAAAACAGTTGACGCTAACCAACGGGCTGACTGTATGGCTCAATGAAGACCATTCTCAGCCTACAGTCTACGGCGAGGTGGTGGTGAAAGCTGGGGCTAAAGACTGTCCCAATACAGGCATTGCCCACTATTTGGAACACGTGCTGTTCAAGGGTACTCAGCGGATAGGTACCACCGATTATGCCGCAGAGAAAGTTTGGCTTGATTCCATTTCCTTAAAATATAACGAACTCTCGCAAACAAGAGACGAACCACAACGCTTGCTTATTCAGCAGGATATCAGTCGTCTAAGCCAGCGAGCAGCTGAATATGCCATTCCGAATGAGTTCGACCGGCTGATTTCAAAATATGGAGGTTCGGCCCTGAACGCCTCTACGTCCTACGACGTGACGGAGTATCACAATAGCTTTGCACCACAGTATCTTGAGCATTGGTGCTGGCTCAATTCTGAACGGATGCTGAATCCTGTGTTTCGTCTGTTCCAAGGCGAACTGGAAACTGTTTATGAAGAGAAGAATCGTGCTGCCGACAACATTCTGACAGGTGCCATGGATCACATTATGCAAGCAGCGTTCAAAGGACATCCCTACCAGTATCCCATCATCGGAAGTACGGAGAATCTGAAGAATCCACGACTTAGCGATATGGGGGCTTTCTTTCGGAAATACTACGTAGCATCTAATATGGGGCTGATACTCTGTGGCGATTTCGACAGCAGTGGAATTGAGCCGTTGTTAGAGCGAACCTTCGGCCGGCTGCCTACAGGCACTTTACAGCCTACGTCAAGCATTCCGTCGTTGCAGCCTTTCAACGGCGAAACGCTCAACATTAAACTGAACATCCCACTTGTCAAGGCTGTGGGACTGTTGTTTCGAGGTCCTGTAAGCTGTTCACCAGACTTCCGTGCCCTTCAGATAGCCATGCGCCTATTGACCAACGAGAATGCCACGGGACTCTTGGACTCGTTGCGCACGGCACATAAGGTGATGTTTGCCGGAGGCGACAACTTCGCTTTCAATGAGGCAGGTATTGTCGGCTTGATCATCATTCCCAAAATACCTTTTGGCTCCAAGAAAAAAGCCGAGCAACTTTGTTGGGAACAGATAGAAAAGGTGAAGAGGGGCGATTTCACCGATGCCCGTTTAGAAGAGTTGAAGTTAGGACTACGGCAAGAGGAGGAACGCAGTCTGGAGACTATTACCGATCGTGCTGTAGCAATGGCAGAAGTGTTCTCGCAAGGTCGCACATGGACAGACTACCTCGCTCAGGTAGAGGCCGTGAAAAGTATCAGCAAAGCCGATGTTGTGGCAGCAGCCAATCGCTATTTGCTCAAGAACCATTATCTGCGAGGTGTCAAGAAGTTCGGCAGCTATCCAAAGGACAAAGTGTCGCAGCCCGACTATAAGCCCGTGGTACCGCCTCATGCCAAGGAACAGTCGCAGTTTGCCAAGGAAATAGAGGAACTGCCAGTTATTGACTGTAGTCCGAAACTCGTCGACCTGAATCGTGATGCAGAGATAAAGAGCACTGATGCCTTTACACTCTATCGGGTTGAGAATCCCGTGAACAATCTATTTTCACTGTCACTGAAATGGCATAAAGGCACACGCAACGACTCGCGGCTCACGCTTCTCGAATCCTATTTTGACGAGCTAGGCACCGACTCGCTCACAAAATACCAGTTAGGCGAAGCCTGGCAAAAGTTGGGTACGACCCTCGAAGTGAAAAGTTCAGATAACTACTTCATGCTCACGCTTCAGGGCTTCGATCAGAACCTGTCACCTTCATTGCAACTGCTGCAACATCAGCTTGCCTCTCTGAGAGCCGACCGTGATGCCATGAAAGAACTGCAGAGTGAGTACAAGGTAAGTCGCAAGCAACTGACTCGCGATAACCAGAATGTGATGCAGATGGTATTGCAACGAATCATGAAGGGAGACAAGTCTGAATATTTGCGCATGCCCACCGCCAAAGAGGTTAAACAACTTACGGGTGACGACCTGTTGAGGTTGTTCGATGACGTGCGCCAGTATCCCTGCGACATACTCTACAGCGGTCGTCTGTCAACAGAGCAGGGGTTCAACCTGTGTAGTCAGTATCTTTCCCTGCAAGTTGTCCATCATCCGACACCCGACAATGCTATTCCCCTGCAAGTTTACGGGCAATCTGTGGTCTATCTCTACGATATGCCTGACACACGACAAACCTATGTAGGTGTCTACGGTTGTGTAAAGCCAAGACTCACCGATCGCGAGGAAGCTCTGTTGCGTCTTTGGAGTCAGTATATGGGTGGTGGCATGTCATCGTTACTCTTTCAAGAGATACGCGAGTTCCGCTCAATGGCCTACGTTACAGGTGGACAGGACATCACCCCTAACAGGGTTCGACATTTAGACTATCCCTCAGGCTATTTTGCCTATCTCGGTACGCAGGGTGATAAAGCTATGCAGGCACTGGCCGTGCTCGACTCGCTCTTCACGCAGATGCCACTGAACGAGCAAGGTATGCTGACAGCAAAGCAGGAAATCATGAACGATATCAATAATAATTACCCATCCTATCGGCATCTTGCTAACTTCGTGTCATCCTACCGCATGGCAGGTTATTCCGAAGACCCTCATAGCAATGTTGTGAATATTGTTCCGAGGTTGACCCACAACGACATGATGGACTTTTACAATCAGCACATTCGGCATCAGCCGCGTGTGGTCTTCATTATTGGCAATAAACGACAGTTTGACCTTCGACAACTGGCTCGTTACGGACAGGTCATAGAACTCAAAAAAAGCGATATCATGAGATAAAAAACAAATTGTTGCAATTTTTTCGTTGTTATTGTTTTTTTTCGTATCTTTGCGCATTGAAAATACAATGAATGACTATAACATTAACTAAAACTCATATATTACAATTATGACTGCAAAACAAACCATCGAGGCCGGAAAGGCCATTCTGGGAATCGAATTCGGTTCTACCCGTATCAAGGCAGTGCTCATCGACGAGCAGAACAAACCTATCGCACAAGGCTCACATGAGTGGGAAAACCAGCTTGTTGACGGTCTTTGGACCTACTCAACAGAGGCTATCTGGTATGGCCTGCAGGACTGCTATGCCGAGCTGCGCAAGGACGTGAAGAAGCAGTACGACTGCGAGATAGAGACACTGGCTGCCATCGGCTTCTCGGCTATGATGCACGGCTACATGGCCTTCAACGAGAAGCAGGAGATACTGGTGCCCTTCCGCACTTGGCGCAACACCAACACGGGCAAGGCGGCTGCCGAGCTCTCTGAGCTGTTCAACTATAATATTCCCCTGCGCTGGAGCATCAGCCACCTCTACGAGGCTATCCTGGACAACGAGGAGCATGTGCCCTCCATCAAGTACCTCACCACGCTGGCAGGCTACGTTCACTGGCAAGTGACGGGTCAGTTTGTACTGGGCGTAGGTGATGCTTCGGGCATGATTCCCGTGGATCCCAACACGAAGACCTACGATGCCACGATGGTCCGCAAGTTCGACGAGCTGATTGCCCCACGCGGCTTCTCATGGAAGTTGCTCGACATTCTGCCAAAGTCGCTGAATGCTGGCGAGAATGCAGGCTTCCTGACTCCCGAAGGTGCACAGCGCCTCGACGTTTCAGGACACCTGAAGGCAGGTATCCCTGTTTGTCCTCCTGAGGGTGACGCAGGCACAGGCATGGTGGCTACCAACGCCGTGAAGCAGCGCACGGGTAACGTTTCTGCAGGCACCTCCAGTTTCTCTATGATCGTGCTGGAGAAAGAACTGTCGAAGCCTTACGAGATGATTGACATGGTGACTACGCCCGATGGAAGCCTCGTTGCTATGGTGCACTGCAACAACTGCACGAGTGACATCAACGCATGGGTGGGTCTATTCAAGGAGTATCAGCAGTTGCTCGGCGTGCCTGTCGACATGAACGAGCTCTACGGCAAACTGTTCAATAAGGCCCTGGAGGGTGATACCGATTGTGGTGGACTGATGGCCTACAACTATGTTTCAGGTGAGCCTGTCACAGGTCTGGCCGATGGTCGCCCCCTGTTCGTCCGCTCGGCCAACGACAAGTTCAACTTGGCAAACTTCATGCGTGCCCACCTCTACGGTGCCATCGGCGTGCTGAAGCTGGGCAATGATATCCTGCTAAAAGAAGAGAACGTGCGCGTGGACCGCATCACCGGTCACGGCGGCTACTTCAAGACGAAGGGCGTGGGTCAGCGCATGCTGGCAGCCGCTCTGAACTCGCCTATCTCGGTCATGGAGACGGCAGGTGAGGGTGGCGCTTGGGGCATTGCCCTGCTGGCTGGCTATGTGGTGAACAACCCCAACCGTCTGTCACTGGCCGACTATTTGGAGAACGTGGTCTTCGCTGGAAACACGGGTGTGTCGATTGCTCCCACGCCCGAGGATGTTGAAGGCTTCAATCGCTACATCGAGAACTACAAGGCCGGTCTTGCCATCGAACAGAGCGCTGTGCAGAACAAGAAATAATGTATCTTCGCACGTTCGTTTTGTCGCGCAGATACTTGAATATGTAATTCAAATCAAGGGGACAATGAACTTTTCATAGTTCGTTGCCCCTTTTTTTGGCAGTTTGTCTAAAAATACATACCTTTGCATGAAAATTCATGTATTAACGAAACATTTTTATCAAAGATATGACAAGATTTTTATTTGTTCTGTTTCTTAATTTGCTCTTCTGTGGCAACATAGCTGTTGCCCAGTCAGAAGGCAGGGGTGATGGACAGCGTTCGTCGCTTATTCGCGCTTTCGAGAACTATGCAGCCAAAGGACAGCTGCAAGAGGCTACGGAGAGCGGTGTCCGAGCTGCTGCTCTATATTATAAGGAAAACTTATACAAGGAGTCGTTCGACTTGCTGCGGCGCATCGACCAAAGCATCTATTCGGCAAAACTTGCAGACGATAAAGCTGCCGCACTCCACTATCTCACCACCAAGGAGCGCATGCAGATGTATGTGAAACTGAAACGTGGTGCCAGCGCCAAAGATCAGTTGGACATCATGGAGCGCCATGCGGTAGCTGCAGGCGATGAGAACTTGAAGAACGACCTGCTCTACGCCAAGACCATCTACTACTACACCTTCGGCGAGAATGCCAAAGGCAATGCGGTGTTTAAGGAGATGGCAGCCCGACTGACCAACCAGAAAGAATACGACAAGGTGGACGAGGTCTATCAGACACTGATTGCCAACGGTCGGAAAAGCGGTAATGCCAATCTGGTGGCGCAGTCCTATGACAGCTATATCGTATGGAAAGACTCTGTCAACGCACTGAAAGTGGCTGACGAGACAGGTGCCCTGAAGCAGCAGATAGCCGACAACGAACAGGCCATCAGCGAGAAAGACAGCTCGCTCGCTACTCGTAAAGCCGTCATCGCCGCCCTCTGCGTCCTGTTGGTCATCTTGGTAGCCGTATTGGTACTGGGAGCCATCGTATTGATGCGCTTTGTGCTACTGACACGGAAGCAGAAGAAGACCATTGCTTTGCTGCAGGACAACAACGCCCTAAAGGCCAAGTTCATCGGAAACATATCGGCACAGCTGGAACCCACGCTCAAACGACTTGACCAGCGGCAGCAGGAAGTGAAAGCCATGATTGACTTCACCGACCATATCCAGCTGTTGTCAGAACTGGAGAACAGCACCGAAACGCCCGAAATGGAAGACACCCAAGTGCAACCGTTCTGCGAAGAACTGATGAACAGCATCAGCGACAAGGTGAAGACCGACGTGGTGCTGACCGTTAATGCGCCCAAAATGAGTGTACAGTTCAACAGACAGTATGTGTCGCACGTACTGCTGCACTTGCTCAAGAATGCAGCTGAATATACGCCCGAGGGGGGACATATCCGCCTGGAGTTCAAAAAGCGCAGTGCACACACACAGCAGTTCCTGATCACCGATACAGGATGTGGCATAGCCGAAGAAAGACGCGAAGAGGTGTTTAAGCCATTCCATGAAATCAAGGACCTTACTGCCGGCGACGGTCTCGGGTTGCCCATTTGCAAGCAGATGGCTATGAAGATGGGCGGTGACCTGACCATCGATTCCGAATATATAAAGGGAACCCGTTTTGTTTTGTCGCTACACCAATAAGTCGCTGATTATGAACAGAAAAGAACGTACCACTAAGGTACTTGATTACTTCGAGAAACAGATGCCCGAAGTGACAACAGAACTGGAGTTTGGCAGTGTTTTCCAGTTGCTGATTGCCGTCGTGTTGAGTGCCCAGTGTACTGACAAACGCATCAATCAAGTGACTCCCGAATTGTTCCGCCGCTTCCCTGATGCCCAGACAATGGCACAGGCGGAGCCCTACGAAGTGTATGAGTACGTCAAGAGTGTGTCGTATCCTAATGCAAAAGCAGCCCATCTGGTAGAAATGTCACGCATGATGGTGGAGAACTATGGCGGCGAAGTGCCCACCGATATGGACTTGCTGTTGATGTTGCCTGGAGTAGGGCGCAAGACGGCAAACGTTATTCAGGCAGTTGCCTTCGGACAGGCCACGATGGCCGTCGACACCCATGTGTTTCGCGTGAGCCACCGCTTGGGCCTCGTCTCGAAAACCGACAACACTCCATATAAGGTGGAGCGCGCACTGGTGAAGTCTATTCCGGCCGAACAGATTCCCCGTGCTCACCACTGGTTGCTGCTGCATGGCCGCTATGTGTGCACTTCCCGTCGGCCACACTGCCCGAAGTGCCCCTTTCAGGCGTTCTGTCCCAGTAGTGAAACGACGCATTAATGATTTCCTCCTCATTTAGCATAAACATGAAAAAAATACTCGTTCTTTTGTCTGCACTGCTATTCCTGATGTCTTGTGGCCAATCGACACCACAGGGTATCAAAGAAGAAATGCCCGACGACACGGTCCAACTGCGCATTGCCATTCTACCCACACTCGATTGCCTGCCCATCTGTCTGGCTGATGCCCACGGCTTCTTTGAGCAATACGGACTTGATGTGGACGTGCTGCCCTATCAGGCGCAAATGGATTGCGACACAGCGATAGAACGCGGATGGGCCAACGGCATCGTTACCGATCTGGTCAGGGCACAGCGCATGAAGGACAATGGCCTGCAGTTGGAATACATTACTGCAACAGAGGCTTCGTGGCAACTGCTGACGAACCCCACAGCACGCATTAAACAGCTCAGACAGTTGGACGACAAAATGCTGGCCATGACACGTTTTTCGGCTACCCATCTGCTGAGCGACAAGGCCGTTGACAGCGTGAGACTGAAGCCTGAGCGCGTGTTCCGCATACAAGTGAACGATGTGAATGTGCGGCTGGGCATGCTGAGTGCTGGCATCATGGACGCACTGTTGTTGCCAGAGCCACAGGCCACCGCAGCACGAAATCAGAATGCCCTGAAACTGCTTGACACCCACCAATTGGACTATCGGATGGGAGTGGTAGCCTTCAGCAGCCGGGCAGCAACAGCCCGACAGGTGGAAGCCTTCAAGAAAGCCTACGATATGGCGTGCGACTCTATCAACGAGTTAGGTGTGCACAAATATCAAGACCTCATTATGAAATGCTGTCGGGTACAGCAATCTACTATTGACTCGCTGCCCCCAGTTATATTCAGACATTCGTCAAATCCGCGTGCCGTTGACATCAAACGGGCAACCGACTGGCTAAAAATGAAAAAGGAACCGGCAAATGTGGAGAATCAAGGAATTTGATGACATCGTGGAGCTCGTCTCCGCGCGCCGTCTTGGCGACTCACTCTCTATGATGGAGAACTACTTCCTGACTCATCCTCAGCTGTCGGGACGTGATGCCTTGTCGGCCGTCAGGAGCGACTACCTCTTGCTGATGGATTACTGGAAGAAAGGGTTCGACGATCCGCAACGCAACACTTTGTATGAACAGTTGTTGCGCCACATGTACGTAGTGGTAGCCGATGCTTTGTTGCAGCATCAGCTGGTACAGTTGCCGTCGCTTTCCTCACTGCACCGTGCTGCCCGTCAGACAAGAAACGACTGGTCTGTTGCTTCAGTGAAGGAAGTACTTGAGGCATACGTGTCAGATACGGCTCTTCTAGAACTAGATCAACCGCACATGCGCCAACAAAAGGCCGAGCGTATCTATGCTGACCATCAACAGTTTATGGGTGGGCTATTCAACCATCTGTGTACTTCCCGACAATGGACGGATTCGTATGCACGTGCCGTTGAAGATATGCTCCTTTCGCCAACCATTGATGCTCACGACCAGCAACACATGCTGAGTGCCATCACGATTGCTGCGATGAACATCTTCGACATGAACAAGTTTAATGTGCTGGTACATGTCTATGAGAACACAACCGACGAACCCTTGCGGCAGCGCGCTCTGGTAGGGTGGGTGTTTGCGCTGGATGCAGCGAAGGCGCGCATATATCCCGAATTGGCAGAAACTGTTCAACGGCTCTGCAGCAGCGAACAATGCCGCAAGGAGTTGACCGAACTGCAGATACAAATTGTGTACTGCATGGCTGCCGACAACGACTCGCGTCTGATTAAGGATGAAATCATGCCCGACCTCATGAAAGGTAACAACATGCAGTTCACCCGGCAGGGACTCGTCGAAATGGAGGAAGACCAGCTGGAGAATATTCTGCATCCAGACACTGCTGAGCGCAACATGGAGCAAATGGAAGCCAGCATGCGGCGAATGGCCGACATGCAACGCAGAGGATCCGACATTTATTTCAGCGGTTTTTCGCAGATGAAGCGTTTCCCGTTCTTCAGCAAACTGTCTAATTGGTTCCTGCCTTTCAATCCACTGCATCCTGAGATTACTCAGATATGGAATCAGAAGAAGGGTAATAAGTTCCTAAAAACGATCACCTATCTGGGCGCATTTTGCGATAGCGACAAGTATTCGTTTGTACTGGCTTTCAATGAAGTGCTCAGTCATCTGCCTGAAAAGATGTTGCAGATGATTGATGACGGTGAGGTATCGCCAATGGCAGTAGGAGGCGAGGTGTCGGTGAAAGAACAACACCAGCCAGCTTTCATGCGGCGTGCTTATCTTCAGAATCTCTATCGGTTCTACCGCATTTTCCCACAGCGTAGTGATTTCTGCAATCCCTTTGAACCTTCAACCGCTTTGTTCTTCAGGAATAGCATTTTCAAAGAAACAACACTGGAGCATGCTATGACTGAAATTGTAGCTTTCTTGATAAAACAGAAAATGCATCAGGAGGCATTCGCAGTGCTGAACAATATGGGAGAAAAGAATCGCAATGCAGAGTATTACATCATGACGGGCAACCTGCAAATGCGTTTGTCTGCATCGGCAACCGAGCATAGCATGAAAGCCTCTGAGGCTTATTCAAAAGCCTTAGCATTGTTGGACATCGACGATACTGACGGCTTGTTGCGCGAGAAAGCCCTAAAAGGATATGCACGCGCACTGTTCACAGAAGAACGGTTTAGCGAAGCCCTTGCTGCCTACCAAAAGCTCTTGGCGCTGACACCCGATAATCGCAACATTTTGCTGAATACGGCAGTGTGCATGATCAACCTGAAAGAATATGATGAAGCGCTGAAAATACTGTTTAGACTGAACTATGAGAATGAAGCTGATACAGCCGTCAACCGTGTGTTTGCCTGGGCTTTGGCTTTATCTGGCAAATACGAACAGACCACGAAAATCTACAACCAGCTGCTTTCGGCGGAACAGCGCAATGCCTCTGATTTATTGAACTACGGTTATTGCCTATGGTTCCAAAGGGATATTGCCGGAGCCCTTAGTCTGTTCCGACAGTATGCAGAAGTTGAAGCTGTCGCCTCGTTGGAGCAAGATTTCAGGATGTCAGAGCAATCGCTACTGCATGAGCACGGAATCGGCGACACTGAAATCCGACTGATGCTTGATGCCGTCAACGGTCTTTAAGCAAAACGCTGACTATCAAGCAATTCCGCAACATACGGACGGTTCCAGTCGGCAAGATGATAGCGCTGTCCGTCGTGTTCCAGCAAATCCAAGTCTATGGTCACCACATGCTGTTTTCGCAATTCAGGCGTACGTCCCATTTCCTGTTCTATCTGTTTGAATGCTTGCGTCAGCTGTTCAACGGTCAGCCATGTTCTTGCCCACGCAAGCTGATTCAGATACAAGTGGTGGTGAGCACTACAATCAGCTTCTTCGGAGACAGAATGGCCCTCGTTGGCAACAGAAGTAGAGACCGGTTCTGTCCAAAGTTCATGAGAATAGGAAATATCAGAAAGAATCTGCTGAAGGCGACGACGTGCCTCCTGCAGATTCTCTCGTTGGTTCATATTCGATGCCAGCGAAACGATGACATCATGCCATTTCATATTCTCAGCTCCTTTTAGCGGTTCGATATCCTGTTTTTGATCTTGTCCACGTAGGCATCAATAACGGCAACGGCAACAATGTTCACCACATCGCGTACCGATGCGCCGAAATCAATGAAGTGGATAGGTTTGTTCAGTCCCATCTGGATCGGGCCGATAATCTCCACGTCAGCATCGAGCATCTGCAGCATCTTGTAGCTGGAGCGTGCCGAGGTGAGGTTGGGGAATACCAGCGTGTTGACATCTTTGCCATTCAGACGGGTGAACGGATACTGGTTATCACGCAATTCACGATCGAGTGCGAAGCCTATCTGCATCTCACCGTCGATAGCCATCTCAGGATACAGGCTCTGCATCTTCTCGACAGCAGCGCGTACTTTCTTGGCACCATCACTCTGCGACGAACCGAAGTTGGAATGCGAAATCATAGAGATGACCGGCTTCTCATTGAAGAAGCGCACTGACGTTGCTGCCAGTTTGGCAATGTCGACAAGCGTATCGGTATCAGGATTCTCATTTACCAACGTATCGGCAATATAGAGGGTTCCCTTCGGCGAGTTGATGATGTGCATGGCTCCGAAATGCTTGTATTCAGGACGAATGCCAATCACTTCGTTGACAACCTTAATAGTGTTCGAATATTTGGTGTAGAGACCCGTGATGAAAGCATCGGCCTCACCCGTCTCTACCATCATCATGCCAAAGTAGTTGCGTTCGAACATCTTGTCGTTTGCCTCCTGGAAGGTATATCCGTCGCGCTGGCGCTTCTCTGCCAGAATGCGGGCATAACGCTCACGACGCTCATGCTCGTCGGGGTGCCGCAGGTTGACAATCTCAATGCCTTCCAGATTCAGATCCATCTCCTTTGCCATTTTCTCAATCACCTCGTCGTTGCCCAACAAGATGGGTTGGCAGATGCCTTCTGACTTGGCCTGTACGGCTGCCTTCAGCATCGTGGGGTGAATGGCTTCGGCAAACACCACACGTTGCGGATGGGCCGATGCCGTAGCATAGAGTTTCTGGGTCAGCTTTGTTTCCTGACCTAACAGTACAGACAAAGAATTCTTGTATTCGTCCCAGTCCTCGATATTCTTGCGTGCAACACCGCTCTTGATGGCAGCCTTTGCCACAGCAGCACTCACTTCGCTGATGAGTCGTGGATCAACAGGTTTCGGAATAAAATATTCGCGACCGAAATGCAGGTTGTTAACCTTGTACACATCGTTAACTACATCGGGAACTGGCTGTTTAGCCAGATCGGCAATAGCCAGCACAGCGGCCATCTTCATTTCTTCGTTGATGGCGGTGGCATGAACATCAAGTGCACCACGGAAGATGTAGGGGAAGCCAATCACATTATTGATCTGATTGGGATAGTCGGTACGTCCAGTTGACATAAGCACATCGGGACGGGCATCCATTGCATCTTCGTAGGAAATCTCAGGAACGGGATTGGCCAAAGCGAAAATAATAGGATCCTTGGCCATCGTCTTCACCATTTCCTTCGACAGAACGTTGCCCTTTGAAAGGCCAACGAACACATCGGCACCGTTGACAGCCTCGGCCAGTGTGTGCACGTCACGACGGTCAGTAGCAAAGAAACGCTTCTGATCGTTCAGCCCTTCACGGTCGCTGGTAATCACACCTTTGGAGTCGAGCATCAGAATATTCTCTTTCTGTGCTCCCAAAGCCATATAGAGCTTGGTGCAAGAGATGGCGGCAGCACCGGCACCGTTTACGACAATCTGTACCTTCTTGATGTCTTTGCCAATCACTTCGAGGGCGTTCTTCAATCCAGCAGCAGAGATAATGGCAGTACCATGCTGGTCGTCGTGCATCACGGGGATATCGAGGGTGCGCTTCAGACGTTCCTCAATGTAGAAGCACTCAGGAGCCTTGATGTCTTCCAGGTTGATGCCGCCAAAAGTAGGGGCAATGCGCTCAACTGCCTCACAGAACTTCTCGGGATCTTTCTCGTTCACCTCGATATCAAACACGTCAATGCCACCGTAGATTTTGAACAGCAGGCCTTTTCCTTCCATGACGGGCTTTCCGCTCATGGCACCTATATCTCCAAGTCCAAGCACTGCCGTTCCGTTCGAGATGACTGCTACCAGATTGCCCTTGTCAGTATACTTGTAGGCATTGTCCGGGTTCTCCTGAATTTCCAGACAGGGATAGGCCACGCCAGGCGAGTAAGCCAACGACAGGTCTGTCTGTGTACGATACGCCTTAGTAGGCTTCACTTCGATTTTTCCGGGGCGTCCGCTCTCGTGATATTCCAGAGCCGCTTCTTTCGTGATTTTTACCATTGTTTGCCAATTAATTAATGAATAAATCTTTTCAAGACGCAAAATTACTAAAATTGACACAAAAACTAACTATTTGTTGACATTTTTTTTCAATGGCATGTTTTTTGCTGCACATTATTTAAAAAGAAAGGAGATTTTGATATGGCATTTGTTGACTATTACAAGATTTTAGGTGTCGACAAGACGATACCGCAGAAGGATGTTAAAAAGGCATACGTGAAGCGTGCCAAACAGTTCCATCCCGACCTGCACCCTGATGATCCAAAGGCGAAAGCTAAGTTCCAGGCATTGAACGAAGCGTATAGTGTGCTCAGCGACCCTGAGAAGCGAAAGAAATACGACCAGTATGGTGAGCAGTGGAAACAAGCCGATGCTTTTGGCGGCGGAAATGCGCAAGGATCATGGCAGGGAGGTTCACCTTTTGAAGGGTTCGACTTCTCCAACATGAGAGGCAGCGGTGGTTTCAGTTCCTTCTTCGAGAACCTGTTTGGCGGCATGCATGGCGGACAAGGAGGATTCTCAGGTAGCGGCTTTGGAGGCTTCGGTCAAGAGCGAGGCCCGCAGGAAACACTGACATCAGTGAGCATCGATATGTACACGGCTCTGTTGGGTGGCGACATGATTGTTGCATTGCCTGATGGCAAACGACTAAAACTGAAGGTTAAAGCTGGCACACAACCAGGCACTAAGGTGCGCCTGCGTGGCAAAGGGCAGGGTGGGGGCGATCTCATCCTGACATACAACGTCACGCTCCCAACTACGCTTTCTGACCGTCAGCGACAATTGCTTGAAGAAATGCGTCGCAGCTGATTCGATTAAATTGGACAACGTATAAATTATCAAACAAACCTCAAAATTTGTTTGCCGCTTCACTTTTTATCGCTATATTTGCAAAAACAATTCACCTATTATTTACTATTACTTAAATTATGAAGAAAAAGTTTATTTGCGCCGTTTGTGGATATATCTATGAAGGCGATGAAGCTCCTGAGAAGTGCCCCATCTGTAAAGCTCCTGCCTCGAAATTCTCTGAACTGAAAGAGGAGATGACTTACGCCACTGTGCACAAGATTGGCGATGGAAAGCCAGAAGGTGTTAGCGAGGAGATGATTGAAGACCTGCGTTGTCATTTCAACGGTGAGTGTGGCGAGGTCGGTATGTATCTGGCTATGGCTCGTCAGGCTGACCGCGAAGGCTATCCCGAGATTGCCGAAGCCTTTAAGCGCTATGCATTTGAAGAGGCTGACCACGCCAGCCGTTTTGCTGAACTGCTTGGTGAGTGCGTATGGGACACCAAGACAAACCTGGAAAAGCGTGCTGCTGCAGAGGCTGGTGCTTGCGAAGATAAATTCCGCATTGCCAAGAATGCAAAGGCTGCCGGCTTCGATGCCATTCACGACACCGTACATGAGATGGCTAAGGACGAAGCCCGTCATGGAGCAGGCTTTGCTGGTCTGCTGAAGCGTTACTTCGGTAAGTAAGTGATACAATAATCAAAGAGAAAATTCGTTTTATCAATATGATGAAGCGAATTTTCTTTTTTATATGCATACTTTCATCGTTGCTCAGTTGCTATGACGATGATTCTTTCACAACCGATCCTTCGGCGCGTCTCACCTTTTCCACCGATACCGTTCGCATGGACACGGTATTTACCACGATAGGCTCGTCTACCTATTCTTTCTGGGCATTCAATTATTCGGGCGATGGCATTCGGATATCGCGAGTATTCCTCAGAAAAGGCAGTCAGAATGGCTTCCGCGTGAATGTCGACGGCTCGTTTCTTGATAATTCCATCGGATCGAGTGTCAGCGATCTGGAGGTGCGAAAGGGCGATAGCATCCGCGTGTTTGTTGAACTGACGGCACCTGTGAATATGCAGGATGTCGCCCAAAAGATAGAAGACGACTTGGTATTCCAGTTGGAGAGTGGGGTAGAGCAGGACATGCATCTAACGAGCTATGCCTGGGATGCTCAGCTGTTAAGGAATCCGGTAATTCAGAATGATACCGTCATAGAGTCGACACGCCCCATTCTTATCTATGGACAACTGAAAGTAAACGAGGGTGTTACGCTGACCATCAAGAACACCACGTTGTTCTTCCACGACAAAGCTGGTATGAGCATCTATGGCACTTTGTTAACCGACAGTGTATTGATGCGTGGAGACCGGCTAGACCACATGTTCGACTATCTGCCATACGACCGTGTGAGCGGCCAATGGGGTGGCCTTCGATTCTATGAGTCATCAACAGGCAACATTCTGATTAACACGGTGATACGCAGTGGCACCAATGCCGTCAGATGCGATTCTTCACAACTCTCGCCAGACAACCAACGGCTTTACATGGAACGTTGCGTCGTTCACAACAGCATGGGATATGGAGTGCAGCTGCGCAACAGCTATGTCAGTCTTGTAGACTGTCAGGTTTCCAATTCCGAGGGTGATTGTGTTTCCATCTATGGGGGTGCCGTCAATCTGTCTGGCTGCACGATAGCTCAGTTCTATCCTTTTGTGGCTAACCGTGGTGTGGCCCTACGCTTCACAAATGCACTGAACGGCTATCAGTACCCATTAGAACTGTTGGATTGCAGGAACAGCATCATCACAGGATATGCCGATGATGAAATCATGGGAACACAGGCTGACGAAGATGCCAATTTCAATTATTGGTTTGAAAATTCATTGCTCAGAACGCCCAAGATAGACGATGAAGAACATTTCAAGGACATCATCTGGGAAACTCCCGCCGATATCATTCAAGGCAAGTTGCATTTCGTAAATATCGACGAAACGAATTTCATTTACGATTTCCACCTTGTCAAAGCATCTCCAGCCCAAGGATTGGGATGCTACCGCCAGTCAGATTCTGATGAATCACCGTCAGAAAACGATGAATGACGTGAATACTTAGAACTCAGTGAATGACAGGGGCATCAGTTCACGAATGCCATCCATGACATACACTTTATTCTTGCCGTAGAGCAAGATGCGGATGGGGTTCTTGAAGCGCGTCTCCGTCTCAATGATCACCTGCCGGCAAATGCCACAGGGCGTTACAGGGTCGTCTGTCAGTTCACCATTGGTGCCTCTGGCCGCTATGGCCAGTACTCTAACTGCCTGATCGGGATATTGGGCTCCTGCGGAGAATATGGCTGAACGCTCAGCACATATCCCAGCTGGCAGAACAGCATTCTCCTGGTTGCAGCCAGTTATCATCTCACCATTTTCCAGCAACAGGGCTGCTCCTACATGGAAGTGTGAGAAGGGAGCATACGAATGGTCGGTTGAAGCAATGGCCAACTCTATCAACTGGCGCTCTGGGGCGCTCAATTCTTCCAACTGACACTCCATGATTTTCGATTCAAGGACGAGTTCTTTCATAAAGCAATAGATTTTCTGATGCAAAAATAGTAAAATATCATTAGAAATCACTATTTTTGCAAAGAAATTTACAAAAGTATGAGAAAACTGCTCATTTCGGTCGCTATTCTTCTGTCTGCCTTGACCATTCAAGGACAGGCGCGTTGGAATCAGCAATACCAGCAATATATCAATCAGTATAAGAATACCGCCATCGAAGAGATGAAGCGATGGAAGATTCCTGCATCTATCACGCTGGCACAGGGATTGCTGGAGTCGGGAGCTGGAAAAAGCAAACTGGCTGTCAAGGCTAACAACCATTTTGGTATCAAGTGTCATGGATGGGATGGAAAAACTTTCTACCAGGACGACGATGCACGCAACGAGTGCTTTCGTTCATATAAGACGGCATTTGACTCCTATGAAGACCATTCACGCTTTCTTGCCTCAGGACAGCGCTATGCAGGATTGTTCAAACTCAGAACCACTGACTATAAGGGGTGGGCGAGGGGACTGAAAGCTGCTGGCTATGCCACGAACCCGAGATATGCCAGTCAACTGATTGACATCATCGAGCTGTACAAGCTCTATGAGTACGACTCAGGAAAAGACTACGACAAGTATGTAGCCAAGATTACTCATGGGCACAATTTTGCATACGAAATTAAAAAGTTCAACAAAAACTACTATGTAATTGCACGTAAGGGAGATACGTATCGTTCCATAGCCCAAGAAATAAACGTTTCGTATCACAAATTGGCCCTTTACAATGAGCGCGACAAAGACGACGTGCTGGAGCAGGGCGAGATTGTGTGGCTGAAGAAGAAACGCTCGAATGCCCCTAAAAATTACAAGGGTCGACTTCACTATGTCAAGGCTGGCGAGTCGATGTACACCATTTCACAATTGTACGGCATTAGGCTGAAATCCCTGTATAAGTTGAACCACCTGAAGCCTGATTATCAGATCAGGGTAGGGGACGGTTTGCGAGTAAGATAATAAGCTAAGCCGTCTTTATCGGGAAATAACGCAGAAAGTGAAGCGGATGCCCAATTCTTGAGCATCCGCTTTTTTAGTGTTTGTGTTGAAGAAAAAGGCTTACACAAAGCCCTTTGGACCTCATTGTGTAAACCTTGGCTTCGCCGAGCTTACACAAGGCCCTGAGCCATCATGGCCTTGGCAACCTTCATGAAGCCGGCCACATTGGCACCCTTCACGTAGTTGATATAGCCATCCTTCTCAGTACCGTATTTCACGCAGTTCTCGTGAATATCGTTCATGATGCGCTTCAGATAGTCGTCAACCTCCTTGGCAGTCCAGCTCAGACGCTCTGAGTTCTGCGACATCTCAAGACCTGATACTGACACACCGCCGGCATTTGAAGCCTTACCAGGAGAATAGAGGATCTTAGCATCCTGGAAAATCTTGATAGCCTCGGGTAGCGAAGGCATGTTAGCACCCTCGGCAACAGCAATGATACCGTTGTCTACCAGAGCCTGAGCCTCGTCACCGTTAATCTCGTTCTGCGTAGCGCAGGGCAGGGCGATGTCAGCCTTCTCATACCAAGGACGCTTGCCCTCGTAGTACTTAGCCGTGGGATATTCCTCAACATATTCCTTGATACGTCCGCGCTCCACGTTCTTCAGCTCCATGATGTAGTCGAGCTTAGCACGATCGATACCATCGGGATCATAGATATAACCGTCAGAGTCAGACATTGTCAAAGGAATAGCACCCAGCTGCAGGCACTTCTCAGCAGCATACTGAGCCACGTTGCCGGCACCTGAAATCAGCACTTTCTTACCCTTGATGTCAATGTTGCGAGTAGCCAGCATAGAGGTGAGGAAGTAAACGGTGCCGTAACCAGTAGCCTCAGGACGAATGAGCGAACCACCGAAGGGGATGCCCTTACCAGTCAGCACGCCCTGGAACTGATGGGTCAGTTTCTTGTATTGTCCGAACAGATAGCCGACTTCGCGTCCGCCTACACCGATATCACCAGCGGGAACGTCCTCGTCGGGACCGATGTGACGATAGAGTTCGTTCATGAAAGCCTGACAGAAACGCATTACCTCAGCGTCGCTCTTGCCGCGAGGCGAGAAGTCAGAGCCACCCTTGGCACCGCCCATAGGCAGAGTGGTCAGCGAGTTCTTGAAGGTCTGCTCGAAAGCCAGGAACTTCAGAATACCCAGATTCACGCTCTTGTGATAGCGCAGACCGCCTTTGTACGGGCCAATGGCGTTATTGTGTTGAATGCGATATCCCATATTGGTCTGAACATTGCCTTTGTCGTCAACCCATGTTACACGGAACTCGATGACGCGGTCGGGAATGCAAAGACGCTCAATCAGATTGTACTTTTCAAACTCGGGATGCTTGTTGTATTCTTCTTCAATCGTAGGAAGAACCTGACTCACTGCCTGGATGTACTCCGGCTCATTGGGAAATCTCACTTTGAGATCTTCTACAACTTTTGCTGCATTCATAATCTTTTTACTTTTAAAATTAGAACTAAAATGAATTGTTTCTTGATTTCGGATGCAAAGTTAAAGAATAAATTTCAATTCACAAACATTTTATCAATTATTTTGCCAAAAAACTTACTTTTTGTTATTATTTTAATGATTTTAATCAAAAAGTGATTTTTCTTACCCATTAAATTGTGTACGAAAACAATCTTCAAGAACACAAACAATCACCAAGAACAAAGAGAGGGAAAATCCAAAGAATTTTCTGTTCAGAATTCTTTATTTATCATAATGCAGATTCTCATAAATTTTGATTGAATAAACTTCCTCTATGATTTTCGGAGAAAAACGGCATAACTTTCGGAGTAATACTACATGGCTTTGGGAGTATTACTACAAGACTTTGGGAGTATCACTACGGGACTTCCGGAGAATTACTACGGGATATTTGGAGTAATACTCCGTGACGTTCGGAGAATTACTCCGAGACGTTCGGAGTTTTTCTCCCAAACAAGCAAAAATTTTTGGGAGAAGTAACACGCTGTGACACAGGTAGTTGGGATTTTACCGAAAAAATTACATTGATTTCGTTGCGAGAAAAAAAATAAGAGTGCCTTGTGGAGACACTCTTAAATGTGATGAACAATATTTAATGCTTTAGACCTTATTTCTTTTCTTCTTTGGGTGCAGCAGGCTTGGCGCTTTTGCTGTAGCGCTTGTTCAGGCCGTTGATTACGTCCTGCGTAATGTCAAACTTCTTTTCGGCAAACAAGATGGAGCTCTTGTTCAGGATTACATCAAACTTCTTATCCTTATTATATATAGTAAGGAAGTTATTCAGGCTGTCTTGAAGAGCCTGCAGGAATTTCTGCTGCTCAGATGCCAGTTCGTTCTCCAGTCGTGCCTGTAGTGCTGCCAGGTCGTTCTGTTGCTTCTGCAAGGCAGCCTGCACGCTTTCGGCCTGTTCGCGGCTGGTAAATCCGTTGTTCTGCAGTTTCTGCTGGAAGTTGTTGGCAGCAGCCTGCAGCTGATTGCCTTTCTGATTCAGCGTGTTGCGCGCGTTCAGACTTTTCTTTTCCAGTTCGGCACTTTTCTCTTTTGCAAATTCGAACTGCGTCATCAGCGAGTCTACTTCAATGTATGCAATCTTCAAGCCAGCCTGCGTGCTGTCGTTCAAGACGCTTGACTGCTCGTCGAGTTTCGGACTTTTGTTGTTGCATGACACCAGTGCCATAGCGGCAAGGGCGAGTGTGAAAATTGTTTTCTTCATAAAAGATTCTTGTTTATTCTTTGTTTATAGTGTTTTCTCTGCATGCTCGGCAACTGCATAGCGGCTTTTGGTGCGCATCTCGCGGTCCTGGTCTACCACGCAGTGGATGCCTCTTTGGCGCATGGCTTCAGAATCGTGAATGTGTTGTGAGACAAAGCGTCCATTCTTTCTGAAAATCAGTTTTACGCACAAAAAAGCCATCGCAATAGCAATTATTAACGTGGTAGATATCAGTATTTCGAGCATTTTTTACTAATTTTGCGGTGCAAAGTTACGCAAATAAGATTAAACACTACAAATTTAAAATTAAATAATACTGAAAAATGAATAAAAGTGAGTTAAAACCCTCTGTGGTCTTTGAGCAGTTTGCAAAGATTAACCAAATTCCGCGTCCGTCGAAGCATGAAGAGCAGATGATTGCCTACCTGAAGAACTGGGGCGAGAGTCATGGTCTCGACACGCAGGTCGACGAGACTGGCAACGTGATTATCCGTAAGCCCGCCACCAAGGGCTTGGAGAATCTGAAGACTGTCATTCTGCAAAGCCACATGGATATGGTGTGCGACAAGCTGGTTGATGTGGATTTCGACTTTGAGAAGGATGCCATCAAGACCTACGTGGACGGCGAGTGGCTGACGGCTGAAGGCACCACGCTGGGAGCCGACGACGGCATTGGCTGTGCCATCGAGCTGGCCATTCTGGAGAGCAACGACATTGAGCACGGTCCGCTGGAGTGCGTGTTCACACGCGATGAAGAAACTGGCTTGAGCGGTGCCGAGGGGATGAAGCCCGGCTTTATGACCGGCGACTATCTCATCAATCTGGACTCAGAAGACGAGGGCGAGATCTTCGTGTCGTGTGCCGGTGGCCGCAACACCACGGCTAAGTTCACGATGCAGCGCGAGCAGCCGTCCCCTACCCTGTTCTTCATGCGTGGTCAGCTGAAGGGTCTTGTGGGCGGTCATTCGGGCGACGATATCAACAAGAAGCGAGCCAACGCCATCAAGATTCTGGGCCGCTTCCTCTATCAGGAGATGAAGCGCTACGAGGGCATCCGTCTGGCTCAGTTCCATTCAGGCAAGCTTCACAATGCCATTCCTCGCGACGGCTCGTTCGTCATTGGCGTGCCTTCGTCGTTGAAGGAGAACGTGAAGGCCGACTGGAACGTTTTCGCCAGTCAGGTGGAAGACGAGTTCCATGTCACCGACACCACGATGGTATGGACAATGGAGTCTGCCGATGCCGAGCCCGTGATTGAAGCCAGTGTTGCCCTCAACTTCGTACGTGCTCTACAGGCAGTAGACAACGGCATCTATGCTATCTGTCAAGACGAGGCTTTGGGCGGCATGGTGGAAACCTCTTCCAATATTGCCAGTGTGCACACCGAGGCCACCGAAATCAATATCCTGTCATCGCAGCGCAGCAATGTGATGTCGAATCTCGACAACATGTGTGCCACCATCGTTGCCACCTTCGAACTGGCTGGTGCTCAGGCATGGTCGAGCGACGGCTATCCTGCCTGGAAGATGCGTCCCGGCAGCAAACTGACCGAGTTGGTTGTCGAGTCCTACAAGACGCTCTTCGGCAAGGCCCCCATTGTGCGCGGCATCCATGCAGGCTTGGAGTGCGGTCTGTTCTCCGAACGCTATCCATCGCTCGATATGGTCAGCTTCGGCCCCACCCTGCGCTATGTTCATACCCCCGACGAGCGTTTGCACATCCCCACCGTTCAGATGGTATGGGATCACCTGCTGCTCGTGCTCAAGAATGTTCCTCAGAAGTAAGAACCCCCTCTGTCATAACAAAGTTCCATCTGAAGTAAGAAAAAAAAATGAATCTGAAAACGCTGATAACGATTGCCTCTGTAGCATTGCTCACTGCGTCGTGCACGCGGCAATACAAGGCTGAGCGCCTGGCCGCCGACTTTATAGAGCGCAACGCCCTTCACCCTGAAGAGATGAGCGACCGCGACTTCAAGTCGCTCGACTCTACGAAGCACATCACCGACTCCATCATCCTGTCTATGCAGGCACGGGGTGGCGAGCAGTTCCAGCAGAACATTGACTACCCCGTGAAGACTGCCGGCCGCATGCTCTACTATCTACGCATGAGCTATGTTCACGACGGCGACACGCTGCAGAACACATTCTATCTTGATGAGGAGCTGCAGAATGTGGTGTCGTTCAAATAACTGCGTGGTGCTTGAATAAAAAAACGTTACGTTGTGCTGAACAGTATGAGCAAGGATTTCATTGAGATAAAAGGTGCGCGCGTCAACAACCTGAAGAATGTTGATGTCAAGATTCCACGCAACCAGATGGTGGTGATTGCCGGTGTGTCTGGCAGCGGCAAGTCGTCGCTGGCTTTCGACACGCTGTATGCCGAGGGACAGCGTCGCTATGTTGAGAGTCTGTCAAGCTATGCACGTCAGTTTCTGGGGCGCATGAACAAGCCCGAGTGCGACTTTGTCAGGGGCATTCCACCTGCCATTGCCATCGAGCAGAAAGTGATAGCCCGCAATCCGCGCAGCACCGTGGGCACCTCTACCGAAATCTACGACTATCTGCGGCTGCTCTTTGCACGCATCGGCCACACCTACTCTCCCGTCAGCGGCGAAGAGGTGCGCAAGCACACCACCGAGGACGTGGTGCGCAAGATGCTGGAGTTCTCGCACGGCACCAAGTTCATGATTCTTGCCCCTCTGCATGTAGCTGAAGGCCGCACGCTGCAGCAGCAGTTGAATGCCTGCGTGCTGCAGGGCTACGCGCGCATATATATAAAAGGTGAGACCCATCGCATTGACGATCTGTTGCAGCAGGGGCTCGACGGTGTCGACACGTCTGAACTCTACCTCGTCATTGACCGCCTGTCGGTCGACGACTCGAAAGACAACATTGCGCGCCTGACAGATTCGGCCGAAACGGCTTTCTTTGAAGGGCAGGGCCAGCTGCGGCTCGTCTTCCTTCCGTCGGGTGTCGGCTACGATTTCTCCATGCGTTTCGAGGCCGACGGCATGACGTTCGAAGAACCCAGCGACCAGTTGTTTTCCTTCAACTCCCCCATCGGTGCCTGCCCTGAATGTCAGGGCTTTGGCAAGATCATAGGCATCGACGAGCACCTCGTCATCCCGAACCCGTCGCTGTCGGTCTACGACGGCTGTGTGGTCTGCTGGCACGGCGAGAAGATGGGCGAGTGGAAGAACTGGTTCTGCCGCAATGCCGCCCACGACGACTTCCCCATCTTTGAGCCCTACTATGCCCTGACACAGAAGCAGAAAGACCAGCTGTGGCACGGCTTGCCCAGCGACCGTCATAAGGATCTGCACGACAAGCCCTGCATCGACTCGTTCTTCCAGATGGTGCGCGAGAACCAGTACAAAATTCAGTATCGTGTCATGCTGAGCCGCTACCGTGGAAAGACCGTCTGCCCCAAGTGTCACGGCACCCGTCTGAAGGCCGAGGCCGACTACGTGAAGATTGGCGGGCGCAGCATCTCCGACATTGTGCAAATGCCCATCGTTCATTTGGCTGAGTGGTTTCAGCAACTGTCGCTCAGCGACCACGATGCCGAGGTGGGTCGCCGTCTGCTGACAGAGATCCGTTCGCGTCTGCAGTTCCTGCTCGACGTTGGTCTTGGCTACCTCACACTGAACCGCCTGTCGAACACGCTCAGCGGCGGCGAGAGCCAGCGCATCAACCTGTGCACCTCGCTGGGCAGCAGTCTGGTTGGCTCCCTGTATGTGCTCGACGAGCCCTCCATCGGTCTTCACGCCCGCGACACTGCCCGTCTGCTTCACGTGCTGCGCCAGTTGCAGCAGCTGGGCAACACCGTCGTCATTGTTGAGCACGATGAAGAAATTATGCGTGCGGCCGACTATCTCATTGATGTAGGTCCCGATGCAGGCCGTCTTGGCGGTGAGATTGTCTATGCCGGACCGTTGTCGGAAATCAATGCCGAAACAGCCTCCAAGTATCCTCGAAGCTACACCGTGCAATATCTTCAGCATCAACTGTCTATACCTCTGCCTCCGTCGCATCGCCCCTGGAATCGCCACATTGATATTGAGGGTGCTCGCATGAACAACTTGAAGGGCATCAACGTGCAGATTCCGCTGAACGTGATGACTGTGGTGACCGGTGTCAGCGGCAGCGGAAAGTCTACGCTTATCAAGGGCATCCTCTACCCTGCCCTAAAGCGCCGTCTGGGCGAAGTCTTCGATGCGCCAGGCGAGTTCAGTGGTCTTTCGGGCGACATCGGTGCCATTCAGCATGTTGAATTCGTTGACCAAAACCCCATCGGCAAGTCAACACGCTCCAATCCTGCCACCTATGTAAAGGCCTACGACTATATTCGCGACCTGTTTGCCGAGCAGCCCCTGTCGCAACAAATGGGCTTCACGTCGCAATTCTTCTCCTTCAATGCCGAGGGAGGGCGTTGCGAAGAGTGCAAGGGTGCAGGCACCATCACTGTCGAGATGCAGTTCATGGCCGACTTGGTGCTGGAATGCGATGCCTGCCACGGACACCGCTTCAAGCACGACATCCTGGATGTTCGCTACGAGGGCAAGAACATTGATGACGTGCTGAACATGACCATCAGCGAGGCCATAGAGTTCTTTGGTGCCCATCAGCAGAAGACAATCGTGTCACGACTGAAAACACTCGAAGACGTGGGTCTGGGCTACATCAAGCTGGGGCAGAGTTCTTCAACGCTCTCAGGCGGTGAGAACCAGCGCGTCAAGCTGGCCTACTACATCGGACAGGAGCGGCAGGAGCCCACCCTCTTCATCTTCGACGAGCCCACCACTGGCCTGCACTATCACGATATACAGCGGCTGCTCACTTCGCTGAATGCCTTGATTGAGCGCGGCCATACGGTCCTCATCATCGAGCACAACTTGGACATCATCCGGCAGGCCGACTGGATTATTGACCTAGGCCCCGACGGTGGCGACAAGGGCGGCGAACTGGTAGTTGCAGGTACCCCAGAACAAGTAGTGGCCTGCGAACGAAGCGTCACAGGCCACTATCTGAAAGCAACTACGAAGCAAGCGTAAGAAAATTGTGTCAGCACACTTTCTCCAGACGCTTCATCACGGAGAACATGAAAGCGGCAGAGAGCAGGCAGAGCACAATGAACACACTCCACACAAGCCAGAGGGGAAGACCGCCCCACAGATAGGCACTCACGCTGACCAGTTTATTACCCAAAGCGGTAGAGACGAACCAGCCACCCATGCAGGCACCTTTGTATTTGGGAGGAGCCACCTTCGATACGAACGAAATGCCCATCGGCGAAAGCAGTAACTCGGCAAAGGTGAGAATAAGGTAAGTACCAATAAGCAGGTTGGGCGACACGTCGGCCACATGAACAGCTACGGGGTTACCATCGGGACCGGGCTCTGTTTGAGGCAAGGGCAGTCCAAACGAGAAGAAGGCCATCAGGCAGAATGCCACGCCAGCCACCAACATACCGTAGGCAATCTTACGCGGTGCTGAGGGCTCTTTGCCCTTGGAGGCCAACCAACCGAAAAGGGCCAGCGACACTGGGGTGAGCGCAACAACATAGAAGGGGTTGAACTGCTGGAAGATGGGAGCGCTGACCTTAATGATATCTTCCTGAACAGAATAGCTGAAGACGAGGAAGCCGACGGCCAACAGGATGATCAGGGCCGAAATGCCCTTCGTCTTGCCACTCTTGCTCTGGAAGAGCGAGAAGCCTGCATAGACAATGAAAATGACGGCCACGAGGTTCCATACGTTGAAAGCCATACCCTGTATGCCCGTTGAAGTCTGAGCCGTGAACTCATCGGCGAAATAGGTAAGCGACAGACCGTTCTGGTGGAAGGCCATCCAGAAGAAGATGACGACGGCAAAAACGAGTCCCAGTGCAACGAGGCGTTCCTTCGTCTGCTCAGGAGTCAGGTCGTCAACAAGGGCTGCATCGCCAGCCTTCTTCTTACCGCCCTCAACATGACGGAACGTAGGCCGCGACAGATAGTAGATGGCAATGGAAAGAATGAGCGAGGCGCATGCCACAGCAAAAGCAAAATGATAGCTGTCGTTGACGCTCACGCCCAGACTCTGTTGTGCCCACTCCATGATTTTCACGGCAACAGTGGGTGCAAACAGGGCACCGATGTTGATGGCCATATAGAAAATGGAGAAGCCCGAGTCGCGCTTGTCGGCATACTTGGGATCATTATACAAATCGCCCACCATCACCTGCAGGTTGCCCTTGAACATGCCAGTGCCGAAGCCGATGAACAGCAGGGCTGCAAGCATGACGACGAGTGCAAACGTATCGCCGCCCAGGGGAACGGAGAGCAGCACATAGCCGGCAAACATGATCATGATGCCCCATGTGACCATCTTGCCGAAGCCGAACTTATCGGCCATCCAGCCACCAATAAGTGGGAAGAAACAGACGAGCATGAGGAAGTCGCTGTAGATTTCGCCTGCCCATCCGGCATCGAGTCCATAGTTAGCTCTCAGAAAAAGCGCAAAGACGGCCAGCATGGTGTAGTAGCCGAACCGTTCGCCAGTGTTGGCCAGTGCCAACGCATAAAGACCTTTCGGTTGTCCTTCAAACATAGTTTATTTTATTTTAGGGTTATTAGTCTTCTTAATGTCGTAGAGGTAGGTCAGCTTAATGACGATGTTGCTGAGGTTGGAGCGGCCGAAGTAGTCGCGCTTGGAGTTACCGTAGAGATCGCCCAGACCATAGTAGTAGCGGCCTTCAAGCAGAAAATGGCCCATGCGTGGTATGGAGAGTTCGACACCGCCGCCGCCAGCAATACCGTAGTCAAACTTGTGCTCAACGGGCATCGTCTCCTGGGCAACGACCTTACTGGTGCGCATGCTCAGATTTCGCTGGTCGTAGTCGTAGTTCTTCTTCGTGCTCTCACCCAGATAGAAGCCGAACTGAGGCCCCAACTGAATGAATGCCTGAAAGCCTTTACGCTCGCGTCCCCACCCCATTCGCGCCAACACAGGCACCTGCAGATAGCTGACGGTGCGCTTGTATTGCTCGGGCAGGCCTGTAGCGGCATTGATGACAGGCTGGTCGTCAACGGTCAGAATGTCCTGCACCCATCCCACATTGGCATAGTTCAACTCGGCAGTTACGGCGCATACACTGCTGAAATATTTCTCGCAGGTGTAGCGGAAAGCCAGACCCACGAGGCCGTTCATGTGCTGTCCCTGGGGCACTTCGGGCATGAAGCCCACCTGGCTCATCACATAGCCAAGACCGCCGCCAACAGCAAACTCGCTGCGGTATTCGCCTACCTGCGAAAAGGCCGGCAGTCCAAAGAGGCTCAGGACAATGAAAGAAGCAAAAATATTAGTCTTCACGGATTAATCTCTTCAATAGTTCACGGATTCTACTTTGTGTTCAGGCATGTAGTGAATGAACATATAGGCGCGGTTCCTGTAGCCGCCCTTGCCCACGCGCTCGAACTTCAGCGGTGTCTGGACAGGGGTGTAGTCGAAGCTGCCGGCAGCGCCGTCAAAGTCGGAACCGTACTGGTGGAGTCCCTGCAGGAAGAAGTAAGCATGGTCGAAGCCGGTGAGAGCAAAACGAGGCAGCGAGTGCATCATGTCTTGATGGAAATTCCAGCGATACTTCAGTTGCAGACGCTCGGTTGCCGATGAGAAAAGATTGGTATAGAAAGGTGCCGGCAGATAGACGTTGTACTGATAGAAGTTTTCCAATTGGTGCTGCACGTACATGAGCCACTCGGTATAGCCAAACATGGCAATGTGCATGTCGGGGTTCTCAGTAGAAAGGGCACTGAGGCGACCAAACGTGGCGTTCAGTTCAGGCGAACGGCCCGTGTTCAGCACCACCACATTCTTCTTGTTGGGGTCGAAAGCCTTGCGGAACGATTCGTCAGACGACTGTTTCAAGTTGGTAATGCTGTAGGCAATGCCGCGCTGGTCGAGCTCAGTACGCAACGCCGAGGTGAAAGCCCCCTTCGTGCTGGTGGAGTCGCCACAGTCGATGATGACGGGGTGGTAGTCCTTGAACCAGCCGCAGAAGCGCCGCACCGTCAGGGCCATCAGTTCACTGGGAGCCTGATAGACCTGAAAGATATTCTCGTTCACCTGGACATCGGGTGCATCAATAGAAAAGGGTATCACCAACTTGATGTCATTCTTCTTCACAAACTTTGCCAACTCTGGCACCTGTTTCGAATACAACGGTCCGTAAATCAGGTCGCAGCGGGCTGCATTGGAATCGGCCAGCACATGCTGTACAAGGCTGTCCTCAGCCAAGTTCCAGGCATAAACATCGGTGGAAATACCCAGCCGTTTCAGACTGTCGCAAGCCATCAGTATGCCACGATAGTATTCCACCATGCGCCGTCCATCGCCGTTCACGTCGTGCAGTGGCAGCATCACCCCCACACGAATAGTACGGTTGCGAACATCGTCAGAGAACTTGAGCATCTGTGCATTTGCCTTCTGCCCAATAGCCAACAGTAAAAACAAGAGTGGTATGTAAGTCAGAAATCTTTTCATCGTTATGAATGATATATTCAGAATTTTGATGCAAATGTACGCATTTTTTTCATTATTTGCGTCAAATGAGGCAAAAAACTGAAATAAATATACCAGAAATGGCAGAAGTCGTAAACAATTACGTAAAAAAAGAGAAAAACTGTCGCGGTTAAATTTGTGCATTTCAGAATTATTGCGTACTTTTGCATACAGATTGAAAACTTACAACCAAAGTCTAAAACAAACAAAACATGATGAAACCATTAAACAAACACTTTGCGCCTAAGAGCGTAATGCCTGAAAAAGTTATTCAGTTTGGTGAGGGAAACTTCCTGCGCGCCTTTGTTGACTGGATTATCTGGAACATGGACCAGAAGACCAACTTCAACGGTTCGGTTGTCGTGGTACAGCCGCTGAACGGCGGTATGATTGACTGGCTTAACGGTCAGGACTGCCTGTATCACGTGAACCTGCAGGGCCGCGAGAACGGCAAGCCCGTGAACACACTGGAGCGCATCGACGTGATTAGCCGCTGCGTGAACCCATACGCACAGTTTGATGCCTACATGGCTCTAGCCGAGCAGCCCGAGATGCGCTTTGTGATCTCGAACACCACTGAGGCTGGCATTGCCTTTGATCCTGCCTGCAAACTGGAGGACAAGCCTGCCGCCAGCTATCCCGGCAAGCTGGTGCAGTTGCTGTATCGCCGCTATCAGGCCTTCAATGGCGATCCCACCAAGGGTTTGATCATCTTCCCCTGCGAGTTGATCTTCCTGAATGGACATGTGTTGAAGGACTGCATCTACAAGTATATTGAGTTGTGGCAGCTGGGAGACGATTTCAAAAAGTGGTTTGAGGAGGCTTGCGGCGTTTACGCTACACTTGTGGACCGCATCGTTCCCGGATTCCCACGCAAGGAGATTGCACAGATTCAGGAGAAGATTGGCTATCGTGACAACCTCGTCGTTCAGGCCGAGAACTTCCACCTCTGGGTGATCGAAGCTCCGAAAGAAGTGGCACAGGAGTTCCCTGCTGACAAGGCCGGGCTGCACGTGCTGTTCGTTCCCTCGGAAGAGCCCTACCACAAGCGCAAGGTTACGTTGCTTAATGGCCCGCACACGGTGCTCTCGCCCGTAGCTTACCTGAGCGGTGTGAACATCGTTCGCGATGCCTGCAACCATGAAGTGATTGGCAAGTATATCCACAAGGTGCAGTTCGACGAACTGATGCAGACACTCGACCTGCCGATGGAAGAGCTGGAGAAGTTTGCCAGCGACGTGCTGGAGCGCTTCGACAACCCCTTCGTAGACCATCAGGTAACGTCAATCATGCTCAACTCCTTCCCCAAGTTCCAGGCACGCGATCTGCCCGGCGTGAAGACCTATCTGCAGCGCATGGGCGAACTGCCGAAGGGACTGGTGTTCGGCTTGGCAGCCATCATCACCTACTACAAGGGTGGCAAGCGCGCCGACGGTGCCGACATCACGCCTAACGACGATCCGAAGATTGTAGAGCTGCTGCAACAACTATGGGCAACCGGCGACACTCAGAAAGTGGCCGACGGTGTACTGGGTGCAGAGTTCATCTGGCAGGAAGACCTGAACAAGGTTGAAGGTCTGAACGCATTGGTGAAGCTCTATCTCGACCTGATTCAGCAGAAGGGTATGCTGGAAGCTGTGAAGACAATTCTTTAATATATAAATAAAGTACACGAAGAAACAAGAATATGAAGAACATCAGTCTTGATATCACAAAAGCGTCTTGCTTCCTCAAGGAAGGCGCTGTGGCTGCTTTCGAACCTCAGGTGAAGGCTGCCCAAGAGGCACTGGAAAAGGGCACCTGTCCTGGTAATGACTTCCTCGGCTGGCTGCACCTACCCTCAGAGATTACGCCTGCATTCATCGACGAGATCGTAGCTACGGCCAAGGTGCTCCGCGAGAACTGCGAGGCCATTGTGGTGGCTGGCATCGGCGGCTCTTACCTGGGCGCACGTGCCGTCATCGAGGCACTGAGCAACAGCTTCGGCTGGCTAATCCAGGACAAGAAGAATCCCACGATTCTCTTTGCCGGCAACAACATCGGCGAAGACTATCTCTTCGAACTGACCGAATATCTGAAAGGAAAGAAATTCGGTGTCATCAATATCTCGAAGAGCGGCACCACAACCGAGACTGCCCTGACCTTCCGCCTGCTGAAGAAGCAGTGCGAGGCTCAGCGCGGCAAGGAAGAGGCCAAGAAAGTTATTGTGGCTGTGACCGATGCTAAGCGTGGTGCTGCACGCACCTGCGCCGACAAGGAGGGCTACAAAAGCTTCATTATCCCCGACAATGTAGGCGGACGCTTCTCAGTGCTCACCCCCGTAGGACTGCTGCCCATTGCCTGTGCCGGCTTCGACATCAAGGCACTCGTTGAGGGTGCTCAAACCATGGAGAAGCAGTGCGGTCAGGATGTTCCCTTCGCAGAGAATCCTGCTGCCCAGTATGCTGCCGTTCGCAACGGTCTCTATCAGGCAGGCAAGAAGATTGAGATCATGGTGAACTACCAGCCCAAACTGCACTTCGTCAGTGAGTGGTGGAAACAGCTCTATGGAGAGTCGGAAGGCAAGGACAAGAAGGGTATCTTCCCTGCCAGCGTAGACTTCACCACCGACCTACACTCGATGGGACAGTGGATTCAGGATGGCGAGCGCACCATCTTCGAGACGGTGATCAGCATTGAGGAGCCTGAGAAGAAACTGCTCTTCCCTGAGGACGAGGAGAACCTGGACGGTCTGAACTTCCTAGCCGGCAAGCGCGTCGACGAGGTGAACAAGATGGCTGAGCTCGGCACTCGTTTGGCTCACGTAGACGGCGGTGTGCCCAACATTCGCATCTCAGTGCCCAAACTGAACGAGTTCTACATTGGCCAGCTCATCTACTTCTTTGAGATTGGTTGCGGCATCAGCGGCAACGTGCTGGGTGTGAACCCATTCAACCAGCCCGGTGTAGAAGCTTACAAGAAGAACATGTTTGCCCTGCTCGACAAGCCCGGCTACGAGGCAGACTCGAAAGCTATCAAGGAACGTCTGGCAAAAGAAGCATAGAATCTAGAAAAACTAGAATATCCAGAAAGACTAGAGAGACTAGAATATCTAGAAAGCCAGAAAGACTAGAATGCCCAGAAAATGAATCAAGCAATCAAGTCATACTTAGAAAAGCACGGCTTTGAGGCACTGCGCCCCAAAGCCGTGCTTTTCGACATGGACGGTGTGCTTTACGACTCAATGTCCAATCATGCTGTGGCCTGGCAGCAATCAATGGCGAAATTCGGCATCCGGATGACAGCCCACGATGCCTATGCCACAGAGGGTGCACGCGGAATAGACACCATTCGCATGATGGTGAAGCAGCAACAGCAACGCGACATTAGCGAACAGGAGGCGCAAGCCATGTACGATGAGAAGACACGCTGCTTCCACGCAATGGCAGAGGCTCCCGTGATGCCGGGTGTTAGAGAGCTGATGCAGCAAATCAAAGCTTGCGGAATAGGGATTGGCGTGGTGACAGGCAGCGGACAACGTCCGCTGATACAACGACTGCTTACCGACTTCACCGACTTTCTGGCAGAAGAACATATTACCACTGCCTACGACGTGAAGCGCGGAAAGCCTGCGCCCGATCCTTATCTGCAGGGATTGAAGAAGATGGGAAATCTTATGCCTTGGGAAGGCATCGTGGTAGAAAATGCTCCATTGGGCGTGCGTGCTGGTGTTGCAGCACAGATATTCACTGTTGCCGTGAACACAGGTCCCCTACCCGACGAGGCTTTACAAAAAGAAGGAGCCAACCTTCTCTTCTCCCGTATGACGGATTTCAGTGAAGTTTGGCCCCAGTTTATTGAATTCTTAAAGAGACTTTGAACCAACGCTTGTTGTAAGTTCAAAGTCTTTTTGTTTCATTCTAATTCGCTCTGAACATTTCTGACTGCTGACGAATCAGCTCAGCATCATTGAAATAGTCGATTCGCATGGCACGACGCACCTCGTCCATTGTTTGAGCGGCTACTTCGCGTGCCTGTTCCGTACCTTTCTTCAGGATATTGTATATTTCAGGAATGTCCTGTTCGAACTCATGGCGACGCTGGCGCATGGGCTCCAGGAACTGGTTGATCACCTGATTGAGGAACTTTTTGCACTTCATGTCGCCTAAGCCACCACGGCGATAGTGCTCCTTCATTTCTTCCAAGTTCTGATAGTCAGGCAGGAAGTTTGCAAAATCAGCATCGCAGGAGAAAGCGTCAAGATAAGTGAAGACAGCATTGCCCTCCACATGACCTGGATCGCTTACATTGAGATGTTCAGGGTCGGTGTACATGGAGCGCACCTTCTGCCATACCTCGTCGGCTGAATCGGAAAGATAGATGCAGTTACCCAGTGACTTCGACATTTTCTCCTTGCCATCAGTACCAGGCAGACGACGAGCCGTCTGATTCTCAGGCAACATGATATAGGGCTCGACAAGCACCGGCGCATAGATATTGTTGAAGCGGTTCACTAATTCGCGCGTCACCTCAATCATGGGTTCTTGGTCTTCACCTGCAGGAACTGTTGTTGCCTTGAATAGTGTGATATCAGCCGCCTGACTGACAGGATAGCAGAAGAATCCCAATGGGATGCTCTCACCCTCAAAGCCACGCATCTTGATTTCCGTCTTCACCGTAGGATTACGCTGTACACGGCTCACACTGATGAGGTTCATCAGATAGGTGGTCAGTTCAGCCAACTCAGGAATCTGACTTTGAATGAACAGTACGCACTTCGCAGGATCAAGGCCAGCAGCGAGGTAGTCGAGAGCCACATTAATGATGTTCTGACGAATTTTCTCAGGATTGTCAGCATTGTCGGTGAGGGCCTGCACATCGGCCATGAATACAAACATGCGGTCGTAGTCGCCGGCATTCTGCAGTTCCACACGACGGCGCAAAGAACCCACATAGTGCCCCAGATGAAGTTTGCCTGTAGGACGGTCGCCCGTCAAAATTACTTTTCCCATTGTTCTTTCTATTTTGTTTTTACTTTATTGTTTTAATTGAAAGATTGTCTTTGTCGAGAAGTTCCACCCTTGTTTTTCAACCTTGAATGATATGTATGTCGCGCTGGGGGAACGGAATCTCAATGCCGTTCTCACCCAGTGTCTCGTAGATACAGCGAAGCACATCGCTCACCACATACGACTTCTTTACAGCATCGGCCCACACGAAGAGTTTCAGGTCTACACTCGAATCGTTCATATTGACAATGACCGACTTCACCTGCTTTGAAGGATCCATCCACTGGTTATGCAGGTTATTGACAGCCTCTTCAACCACCTGTTGTACCTGGCGCAGGTTAGAGCCGTAGGCCACGCCAAATGTGACGGGTGCCAATACATAGCCGTGATTCTTCGTCAGGTTCTTGTAGTTCTTGTCGAACAGCTGAGAGTTCTGGAAGGTAATCACCTCTCCAGAGAGTGCCTCCACAACGGTTGAAGTATAGCTGATCTGCTGAACCTTTCCCATTGTGCCATCCACTTCAATCCAGTCGCCCACCTTCAGACGGCCGGCCATCAGCGTGGCACCATAGAAAATGTTCTCAATGATATTTTTCGAAGCAAAACCGATACCTGTTGAGAGACCTCCCGAAATAGCTAGAAGCCATGCCAGTGAGATATGGAGAATACCCAAAGAAAGCAGGAGCCAGATGCTCCATACAAGTACTTGAATGACATTCTTGCTCATCACTGTACGCGATACTGCCGTTGAAGGATCTTGATGGTGGAAATGCAACGACAGGAAATTAAGCACCGTGGAAGCAATATAGCGGAAGAAGAACCACAAACACGTGACCAGTGAAAGCTTGAAAATAGAGAGTTGCAAGTTCTCCATGTTCACAAAAGGCTCGCGGAACAACTGCCAGCACAAATCGCTCAAGTTGAATACGTCAGCTGCCCAGTAGATGCTCAGCATGATGGAAAGCACTCCCATCGTGGGCAGCAGCACTGAGTAGACGAACTGATAGTGCCATGTCTGTGTGATAGGTCTCTCAGACATATTCTTACGTTCGCCATAGATGCTCATCCAACGCGAGATACAGGTGATGGTCAGGATGCAGGTAAGTTGCATAATCCACCAGATGAGTATCTGCACGGCCAGCAGAGTATAGCCCATCCATGAACACACCAACGATCCGATCAGAACGGCGAGCGACACATAAGTATAGAGCATGTCCTGCTGGGGCACATTCTTGTTGTGACGGTTAATGACATTCCATTGCCACAAGGTTGCAACCAACAAAACCGGTGGGAAGAACAGATTGACAAGTTCTTTCGGTATCAAAATGATACGGAAAGCTATCACCAAGAACCCCACGACGACCAAAGGTGCATAGATGCGGAAAGCGCTGCCGATCTGATTGCCGTTTACGCGCAGTAGCAACGACACCAAGATGACACCCAAAAGCCAAGCATACTCAATGAGCAGATTGGATGCCATGATGAAGAAGTTCTGGTCACCGATATTGCGGAACACCGCCAACAGCAGAGCAAATGTGATGGTGGTAGTGGCCATGATGATGCAAGCACGCTTCTTCAGAAATTCAGGCGTGTGCATGCGCTTGGGAATCAAGAAGCGGAAAGCCAGCAGATTCAAAACAGACGCAATGATGATATAGAGCAGTATCACGCCGAACAGGCCAAAGATGATGCGGCTGTCCCATTGCGACATAGGAGCTGGGCGGTACTTGTCGGCTATCACCTGAAGCATCACCTTGAAGTTTTCTGAGAAATTGCCAAGCACCACGAAATAGTTGTCGCTACCGTTCATGAAGATGCCTCGCTGAATCTCGTTATAACGCTGCTGGGCATAGTCGTTCAGGTTGCGCAGGCGCTGCTCACTCATCTCATAGTAGCGAATATAGTCGGCAGTCTGTGAGCGGTTGGCTTCCAGTGAATTGCGAATGTTAATAGCCAGCGTCAGACAGATACTGCGGTCAGTCTTGGATTTCTGCGAAAGCATGTGCAACGGCATCTGACGAAGACTGAGAATCAAACTGTCGTACTTTACAATTTCCGACTCATGACTATGCAGGAACTCGCGGAACGGTAACTGCTGCTTTTGGAATTGCTGATACTGCTCGGTAGCTTCGTGGCAGGCGTAGGTCAAGTCGAACACATAGTCGTTGTTCTGTGAATAGAGCATCAGTGAATTCTGGTTCGAGCGTTTCATCGTCTCCAGTAACTCGTTCTGAATCTGCTTGTTCTGAATACGTCGTTCCCTCGTCTGATCCGACATTTCGGTGTAGCGCTCAGTCAACTCTAACCGCAACACACCCAGTGTCTGCTCCAAATTCTGTTCTTTCAACACTGCCCTTGCATCAGTCAGTATCGATAATACGAAAACCAAAAAGAAAAAAAGCCTTTTCATCGCAATTCTGTATAATTTGCCGTTTATTAGCGTGCAAAGGTAACACTTTTCAGTCAGTAATCGGCGCTATTGCGAGTTAAAGGGAGTTAAAGCCTACATGGGAAGCTGGGCTTTTATCACTTTGTCGTAGCCGTAAAGGTCGGGCCACAGCTCCACCTTTCCTGTTTCAGGATTGGGATAAGCCGTATAATAAATAATATAAAGAGGTATGCGCGGAGATATCTCTCTATAGGTGAGCAGGCGCAAGGGGCGATCATCGTCCTGATGTTCCTTGAGGTATTTCGCGCCACGTTCTGTTTTAGGTGCAATATCAATAGACAGGCGTAGACGGTCGAGTGTCCAATCATCGGCATCGGACATCATAAAACAAGCCAATTCAAACGGTTTCTGAACACGCACGCAACCATGTGACAAGGTTCGTCTGTCACGAGTGAATGCCTTACGGTTGTTCGTGTCGTGAAGATAAACGCCGAAATCGTTGTCGAAACGGAAGACAATACGCCCCAATGAGTTGCCCTCACCACTTTTCTGACCGATACGAATATAGGGCTCTACCATTTCTTCAGCTGTCACAAGGGCCGGAGAAAGCGTGTCGCCACTGTTGCGATCAACGATATAATATTGATTTCTGATAAAATAAGCCGTGTCCCCAGCATGACGCAGAAAATCGGTCTTAATAATATTCTTAGGCACAATCCAGTCAGGATTCACCTGCATGTACTTGAATTCACTGCACAGCAAAGGAGTCTTATGATTGGTTGCACCACAACAAATGCGCATGTCAAGAACCGAGTCAGCACAAACAGCCCACAGCTGCTGAGCCGGGATATTCACAATAACACACTTTTCATTCTGTACGGGGCTCTTCATTTTCCAACGACAGCGCTCCATGTTGACGGCAAGTGTCTGTCGCTCCTCAGCATCAGTACATGTTTCCATCTGACTGTACAAAGCCTTGTAGACTGGAGTGGAAGGAGCCGAAGAGAGCAAGAAGTCGAAACGCTTGTCGGATGAAAGCATCCCGTATGCTTCCGCATAATCAGGTTCAGCGCATTCGTAATCGAACAACCGCTGGTATTCCTTCGCCTTCTGCAGACCTGGCTTCTTGTCCAAATCTGGCTTCAACTCCAGATTATTGAAAATCTTCCCTGGTCGCATGAAGCCATATCGCTGACCAGCCACATAGCGCACGTAGGCTTTCGTCAAGAAGTAATCAAGGCGCGGCAGCAACTTGTTGATATCTATACTCAAAGAGTCGAAAGACAATTCATGTACAATCCGTAAATCGGCACTGATTTGAGGCAGGAAGAAAGCCGTGCTGTCCAATCCGTTCAAAGGCAGTTCCCTGCGAAGGAACGATACTAATGAATCCGCCTGCTCTGAGACTCCCATCCTATTGAACCACAGTGGGCTGCTTTGCTTCATGTCAAGCTTTTTGTAATTCTCTGCGACCACTCTGTCAGCTTTCCAACGAGAGGTATCAGAAGCTATCAGTTCTTTCGTATTTTCCAGCATTTTCAAGGTATCCAGACGATATACATAAGAACCGAACGCAGACAATTCTGCCTCCTCTTGTGCACGGGGATTCCCCACACAAGAAGAGAACAGAATGCATGCTGCTATCAGAGAATAATAAAGTTTTGCCATCAATCTCAGCTTAGATGATTGTCTGCATCAATACAAATGCCATTATTTGCAGGGAATCTTGTCGATGCGCTTCTGATGGCGACCACCTTCGAACTCTGTCGAGAAGTATTCGTCCATGATTTTGCGAGCCATTGCCTCGTCAATGAAGCGTCCTGGCATCACCAACACATTGGCATTGTTGTGCTGACGAATCAAATGGGCAATCTCAGGAATCCAGCAAAGTCCGGCACGAATGCCCTGATGCTTGTTCAGCGTCATGTTGATGCCCTCGCCCGATCCGCAAATAGCAATACCTGGATAGACCTCGCCTTTCTCAACACCTTCGGCCAGCAAATGTCCAAAGTCAGAGTAGTCGCACGACTCTTCTGTATAAGTGCCGTAGTCCTTATACTCGTATTCCTTTTCTTCAAGATACTTCTTCACGAATTGTTTCAGTGCATAGCCGGCATGATCGCTGGCCAGTCCTACAGTCTTTACTTCCATTGTAGTCAACTTTTTAGGTTATTGATGCTGTTCACGAAGCAAGTCATTGACGGTCTTCACAGGATTGAATGTTCCTAGGGGCACTTCAACGAAGATTGTGTTCCAGTCACTCATAGCACCGTTCCACAATCCTGGCAGCTCAAGTGCTTTCAGTTCTTTGCCCCCCTTCGACTTCGAAGAGATGAAGCCCGTTGTCTTGTCAACAAAATCAGGAAGATTAAACGGCTTACCCTGATAGTCCTTCACTGCGCATACCAAATCAACGGGATTGAAGTGAGTACCCTTCGTAAACATCTCCATATAAGAAGCATTATTCACGTCAATCTGCGAGCTTTCAAGAATCTGCAACGAAACGGTGCCATCCTGATTATAGGTGAGGAACGGACCTCCACCCGGCTCGCCCACATTCTTTACAACGCCACACACACGCATGGGACGGTTCAGCTTACGGCGCAGATAGTCTGCATCAACTTTGTTACCCTTTGCATGACAGCAGAGACAATTCTCCACAAAGTCGGCCATTTCCTTCAGTTCGGCATCGGTTGCGCCAGCATCTAGCTTATGCAGATAGTCAAAGGCTTTTTGCTGAAGAGTTACCAGAATGCCTGCGATGACCTGCTTCCACTCTACTGTTTCAGGCTTCAGACGATCGGGCACCACATTGTCGATATTCTTGATGAAGATGACATCGGCCTCAATCTCATTCAGATTCTCAATGAGGGCACCATGACCACCTGGGCGGAACAACAGCGAACCGTCAGCTTCACGGAAGGGGGTGTTGTCAGGATTTGCAGCAACCGTATCGGTAGAAGGCTTCTGTTCTGAGAAAGTGATATCGTATTTTACATTGAACTTCTTTGCATAGCCGGCAGCTTTCTCTGCCACCTTTGCCTTGAAGAAATCCAGATGCTCATGAGAAACCGTAAAATGAACATGAGCCTCACCGTTCGATGCGGCATAGAGGGCACCCTCTACCAGATGTTCTTCCATCGGAGTACGTGCACCTTCAGCATACTGATGGAACAGCAACATGCCCTTCGGCAACTGACCGTAGTTCAGACCTTCAGCCTTCAACATATTGGCAGCAACAGCTTTGTAGTTGCCAGCAGCCATTAGTTCTTTAATGCCCTTTCCCTCATTCTTGCGGCACACCTCGTCAAGAGCACCAAAGAATGCGAACTTTTCAATCTCTGCAAAATATTTCTTCTCGAAGTCGGTGGTAGGCACGTCGTAGTCGGCATCCACGAATGCAAACATATTCTTGAACATTCGGCTGGCAGCACCAGAGGCCGGTACGAACTTCACCACACGATGTCCCTTTCCTTTATATTGTTGCCAAGCCTCCACATAAGCCTTGCGCTCGTCTTGAGAGGGAGCCACAATGCCGTAACCCACTGCGGCTGCACCTTCGAGTTTCAGAAAGGGGAATCCCGTTTCAAACTGCTTTAACTGACTGCAAATCTGTTCTTCGCTGATACCGCGTTGAGCTATTTGCTTCAAATCGTTTTGTGATAACATATACATTATTATTTTAGGTTAATGAATTTTTTAGTGACAGACATATTGGTTCATGAATTCTTACTGACAGAAATAATAATACCAGTAGGAACTGCGGTAGTACTTATAAAGTTTTCCTTTTCTTACATAGCGGTCGGCTGACAGTCTCTTCAACTTCTGGAAATTATCCCAGTCTTCATCCATTGATGCATCATGGAACTCCAATAGCGGATGACTTCGCAGATGAGTATAGAGGATGAGTGCCTCCTTGTAATGCTTGGGCAGCGGTCCCCGATAATGATGGGGCAACGTATCGCCTACGGCATAGTATTGTGGCAGCAGTTGCGCGAAGAGGTCAATCTTCTTATCGACGAGTAGCGCACAAAGGCGATAGTCATCGAACGTCTTGATGCGAATGGAGTCTTTATCCAACAACTGGAAGAAACGCTCAGCAGAATTGACACCTACAGGTATGGCTCCAAGGTGTGCAAACATGTCGTCCCTTGACAACAGCAACGGATAAGTTCCAACACCTGCACGCATGGGCAGCAAATCGGAGCCTTTTCCTACAACGGGGTATTCAAACAGGCATTGGCCGAGCGCATTTTTCTGCGAGAGTGCGTATGCCCTTAGCATCGTTAGCTGCGCATCGCTCTCATCTGATCTGTAGCCTGTGCGTAACACCTCTTCTATATGATCATGCGACAGCGCCATTTCAGCATGAGCCCTGAAATGCATCACGATATTGGTGTTGCCCAACCAAGCCACACAAAGCATCATGACACTCATCTCAAACAGGTTGATCCATGTTTGACGAGACTGGAGCTTTGAACGCTCACTCATCTCATCGTATGAATAAAGTTGCTTGAGTGTCCATATAGCTGCCCCCCAGAGAATAAGTATTAAAGGAATGAGAATGCCCCAGCTGTGCAGCAACAGCCCTTCCTTCTGGTCAGGATTGATATCGCTGATCATCGCCAGCAGAAGTATGGAAGGAAGATACGTCAGAGCATGAGAGTGCTTGTTCAGACGAACAAAATAGGCGACTGTCTGTTGTACGATGAGAAGAACCGCCGTAAGTATCAAAGCCCCAGCCAGCCGGTTATACGTCGTTTGACCACCACTCAGTATATGCTGAGCGATGGTTAGTAAATCTGCCTGGAACCAATAGAGCCAGGAGAACGAAAACAGCAAGAACACGATAGCACACATCACCCTGACGGTGATGGTGCTATCTTTTCTATGAGGATTATGAAAATGCATCAGTTCTTACTCAATACATACGTCGAACCGTAACAAAATCAGTTTTTCTTCAATACCACAGCCGAACGAGCGGGAATGTACAACTTCAGCCACTCCTTGCGATCTTTTACATAGAGCGGATCGAAGTTGGTGAAGTGAGTAATGCTATCGTCAGCAAAACCGTGTCCGCCGTACTGGGTGGCATCCGTATTCAGTACCACCTCGTAGCTGCCTGTCGGAACAAGGAAGCCGTAGTCGGTGAACGACTGTGTGGGTGAGAAGTTGAACACAAAGATGAGGTCGCCGCGCATAAAGGCCAGCACCTGGTCGCCGTCATTATGCCAGATTTCCACAACAGGCTTGTTCTGGAAGTTGCGCACACTCTTGATGACCTTCAGCATATCGCGGTCGAAGTCGCCCAACCAATGATAGCACAAATCCTTGTTGTCCACCAGGTTCCACTGGCGGCGTGCATACTTGTAGCTCCAGCCGTTGCCCTCCCGTGGGAAGTCGATCCATTCAGGATGTCCAAACTCATTACCCATGAAGTTCAGATAGCCACCATTGATGGCTGCTGCCGTCACCAAGCGTATCATCTTGTGCAGGGCAATGCCACGCTCTGCCACACCATTGACATCTTTCTTGGCAAAATGCCAATACATATCGGCATCAATCAGGCGGAAGATGATGGTCTTATCACCCACGAGTGCCTGGTCGTGACTCTCACAATAGCTGATGGTTTTCTCGTCAGGACGGCGGTTCTTCACCTCCCAGAATATCGAAGAGGGCTTCCAGTTCTCGTCGCTCTGTTCCTTGATGGTCTTGATCCAGTAGTCAGGGATGTTCATCGCCATACGGTAGTCGAAGCCATAGCCGCCATCCTCAAACTTAGCAGCAAGACCAGGCATACCGCTCACCTCCTCGGCAATTGTGATAGCTTCAGGGTTCACCTCATGAATCAGACAGTTGGCCAGCGTCAGATAGCAGATGGCGTTGTCGTCCTCATGACCGTTGAAGTAGTCGCCATAACCTCCGAAGGCTTCGCCAAGACCGTGACTATAGTAAAGCATCGAGGTGACACCATCGAAGCGGAAGCCGTCGAAGTGGAACTCCTCGAGCCAGTACTTACAATTGGAAAGCAGGAAGTGGAGCACGTCATCCTTGCCGTAATCGAAGCAGAGCGAATCCCAAGCCGGATGCTCGTGGCGGTCGCCTGGATAGAAGAACTGGTTGGGGTCGCCGGCCAGGTTGCCCAAGCCTTCTACTTCGTTCTTCACTGCGTGAGAGTGCACAATATCCATGATGACCGAGATGCCCAGTTTGTGAGCCTCGTCGATGAGCGCCTTCAGCTCCTCAGGTGTGCCAAAGCGGCTTGAGGGAGCGAAGAACGACGATACATGATAGCCAAACGAGCCATAGTAGGGATGCTCCTGAATGGCCATCACCTGAATAGCATTATAGCCGTCCTTAGCCACACGCGGCAGCACATTCAGGCGGAACTCCTCGTAGGTTCCAACCTTCTCGGCATCCTCGCCCATACCCACGTGGCACTCATAAATGAGCAATGGGTTCTTCTTCGGCTTAAAGCCAGCTTTCTTCCATACGTAGGGAGTCTTGGGGTTCCACACCTGAGCAGAGAAAATCTTCGTCTGGTCGTCCTGAACAACACGACGACACCAAGCTGGAATGCGCTCGCCTTCGCCACCGTTCCACTTCACCTTCATCTTATAGAGCTGTCCATGCTGCAGGTCTTTGTCCTTCAGCTTCAGTTCCCAGTTGCCTGTGCCCTCGATGCGCTTGCAACGGTAGTGCTCGTCTTCTTTCCAGTCGTTGAAATCACCAATCAGATAAATGTCCGTAGCATTGGGAGCCCACTCGCGGAACACCCATCCACGTGTCTGCTTGTGAAGTCCGAAGTAGAGATGTCCTGTAGCGAAGTCGCTAAGGGTCTTCTTGCCATTCTTGGTCAGCTGACCGATCTTCCAGAGTGCGTGCTCATGACGGCCGCGGATGGCATCTTCAAAGGGTTCCAGCCAAGAGTCGTTCTGCACCAGTCCGATATGGGTGGGCTGAACCTCTGCAACTTTCTTTACTTGGGGTTTCTTTGAAGGCGCTTTCTCCTGAGCGGCTTTCTTCGTGGTTTTATTCTCTGCCATAGCAATTACATTACTTTAACTTTGAAAATAGCTTTCTTAATCTCTGGGTTCATGGAAATGCAGGGCGCATGTCCATCCTGTGGGAAGAAGATGGCAAACATGCCCGGCTGGCAGTCTACGAAGCTCTCGGCCATCAGGTCGCCATACTTCGTGATGTCTTTCTCTTCGTTGTAGGGTGTCTCCGGCAGACGGCACAGCGGTGTATAGCCGTAGGTCTCAGGTCCGTCGAGGGGAATCTGGATGTCAATCATCTTGACGTGCGTCTCAAGGATGGCTTCGTCTGGGGTGCGTCCCTTAGCGGTGGTGATGTTAACAAACAGGTCGCCGCCCTTGATGGCATGCTTGCCTGCTTCCAGCGCATTCAGATCATTCTTTTTCAGAAAATCCACTACGTCCTTGAAGAGTGGATTCAGTGCCTCGTACTTGGCGAGGTTGTCGAGCGTGTCGATTACCATAACTGTTTTGTTTGATTAGATTTATAAGTTTACTGTCTACTTCTTTACTTGCTATTACTTGTCTACTTGTCTTTTTCCGTAGACATACGTTCCTTGGGCAACGATGGTGCCATCGCGATCTTTCTCAACGAACTTGCCGTCGCGCCTTCCTTCGTAGTAGGAACCTTCAAAGCGTTTGCCGTCCTTTGTCTCCTCAATGGCACTTCCATGTCGTTTGCCGTTCACGTAGGTAGCCTTGAATTTCGAGCCGTCAGCCAGATGGCCAATGCACACACCTTCAGGTTGTCCGCTCTTGAATTGGCCGTCAACCACATCGCCGGCCTTTGTCGTCAGTTTGCCTTTCCCGTTGGGTTGGTCGTTCTTCCATTCGCCAGTATACGTGTCGCCATTGCTCCACACGAGCGTTCCCTGTCCGTGCTTGGCACCATCAAGGAACTGTCCTGTGTATTTGTCGCCGTTGGCATAGTTGAAGATGCCCATTCCGCTTCGCTCGCCTTCCTTGTAGTCGCCTTCGTAGACATCGCCGTTTACGAAGCGATAGATGCCTTTTCCGTGCATCAAATCGGCTGAGAACTGACCTACATAGACATCGCCGTTAGCATATTTATAGCTACCTTTTCCAGACTTAAGGCCGTTGCTCCACGTGCCGTCGTAGACGCTGCCGTCTCCCCATACGAAGCGACCCTTGCCGCTCTTTTTGTCGTTCTTCCATTCGCCGGTGTAGTAGGCACCGCTGGCAAAGGTGTAGACACCACTTCCGTCACGTTCATTGTTGCGCCAGTTGCCGTCATACTTGTCACCATTATAATAATACATGACTCCGTGTCCCTGCTGAACGTCGCGATACCACAAGCCCACATATTTATTGTTGGTTGAAAAATAATAGGTTCCTATACCGTGCTGATGGTCTTGCATCCACTCGCCTTCATAGCGTTCGCCGTCGGCAAACGTATAGACACCAAAGCCCTGACGCTTGCCTTTCACATAGATGCCCTTGAACGAGTCGCCATCCTTCCATTTCGTCTCACCCTTTCCGTGAGGCTTGCCGGCCATCATCTCACCCTTGTATTCTCCGCCGTCCTTCGTGACGCACGAGCCCAGCGAAATCTTCTGGGCATTTGCAGCCAGAGAGATGAAAGCCAATGATATGATAAATATATAACGTTTCAAAGTATTCTTCTATTAATTAATCGCCCAAAATTACGAAAAAAAGCCGAATGTGCCAAGAATAGCGATGCAATATGTACAGATTATTAGTTTTTTTAACTGAAAATTTCCATCATTTGCCAATTATTTTCTACCTTTGCACACATGATTAACAACAACGACTACCGATTACCTGCTGAATGGGAACCGCAAAGCGGCATTCAGTTGACTTGGCCGCACAGCAATACTGACTGGGCACCGATGCTCAAGAAAATTGAGACCACCTACAGCCAGATGTCGCAGGCGATTCAGAGGTTTGAGCCGCTGCTGATTGTTGGCCCCCCATCGAACGACACGTGGGCACGCGATCACGGATTCATCACACTGGTGAGCGACAGCGGTCTGCCCCCTCGCCTACTCGACTTCAAGTTCAACGGATGGGGCGAGAAGTTTCCTTCGCGTCTCGACAACGCCATCAACCGCCGCCTTTATGACGAAGGACGCTTCAACGGCGAATATGTTGACCACCTTGATTTCGTACTCGAAGGTGGAAGTATTGAGAGTGATGGCTGCGGCACCATCTTCACAACCTCCTGTTGCCTGATGGCTCCCCACCGCAACCAGCCGCTTAGCCGCGAGGAAATTGAAGAGCGGCTGAAGGAATACCTGTGTGCCAAACGGGTGATTTGGATTGACCACGGAAGTCTGACTGGCGACGATACCGACGGGCATATAGACACTCTGGTGCGCATTTGTCCTGACGATACGCTGCTCTATGTGGGTTGCACGGACGAGAAGGACGAACAATACGAAGGGCTGCTGAAGATGAAAGAGCAGCTGAAGACTTTCCGTACGCTCGACGGTCGCCCCTATCGGTTGGTGGAACTGCCAATGCCGCGCCCCACATACGGCCCAGACCACGAGCGACTGCCTGCCACATACGCCAACTTCCTTATCATGAACAGAGCGGTGCTCTGCCCCACCTACAACCAGCCGGACAACGATCAGCGAGCCCTGCAGCTGCTGCAAGAGGTGTTTCCTGACCGCGAAGTGGTGGGCATAGACTGTCGACCGGTCATTCGCCAGCACGGTTCGCTCCACTGTTGTACTATGCAATTCCCACAAGGAGTATATATCAACCACTAAGATTATGAAAGAACTGAACATAGGATTTCTGCAACAGCACAATGTTGCAGGCACCGCCAACAACATTCATCGCCTCACAGAAGGCATTCGCGATTTGGCTCGTCGAGGTGCCGAACTAATTGTTTTACAGGAGCTGCACAACTCACTGTATTTCTGTCAGATAGAGAGCGTCGACAATTTTGATTTGGCAGAACCGATTCCTGGCCCTTCCACCCAACTCTACGGAGCATTGGCGAAGGAACTGGGTGTTGTTCTCGTAACATCGCTCTTTGAGCGTCGTGCACCAGGACTTTATCACAATACGGCCGTTGTTTTCGAGAAAGACGGCACCATTGCCGGCAAGTATCGCAAGATGCACATTCCTGACGATCCTGCCTACTATGAGAAATTCTATTTCACCCCTGGCGACCTTGGCTTTCATCCTATTCAGACAAGCGTAGGATGGCTGGGCGTTCTTGTATGCTGGGATCAGTGGTACCCTGAAGCAGCACGTCTGATGGCACTTCAAGGAGCCGAAATACTGATTTATCCTACAGCTATCGGTTATGAGAGCAGCGACATACCCGACGAGCAACAACGTCAGCGCATAGCTTGGCAAACGGTGATGCGTGGTCATGCTGTAGCTAACGGGCTACCAGTCGTTGCAGTCAATCGCGTGGGACACGAACCTGATCCAAGCCACCAGACGAATGGCATACAGTTCTGGGGTACGTCGTTCGTCTGTGGCCCTCAGGGTGAAATTCATTACGAGGCATCTACCGATGAAGAAGAAAGCATCATCGTATCCATTGATATGCACCGTGCTGAGCAGGTGCGTCGCTGGTGGCCTTTCCTGCGCGACCGCCGCATTGACAGCTACGAACAGCTGACACGCCGCTTCATTGACTAAACACTTCTTGGAGTATTTCAGTTAAATCCCATGAGTATTTGCATCAAACTCTCTGAGAGTTTGACGTTCTTACAGGAAGCGACGAATTTCGTCGATCATTTGTTGATACTCAGCATTGCTGAGATACACCTTTCCTGGATTCATCTGGAACGTGCCTCCATAATCAGGACCGTCGACATATTTCGGAGCCAAATGGAAATGCAGGTGTGAAAGTTTGTCGCTATAGGCACCATAGTTGATTTTCTCTGGATTGAAAGCCTTCTGCATAGCTCGTGTAACACGGGCCACATCGGCCATGAAGGCATTGCGCTCATCATCAGAGAGCTCGTTCAGGTCGTTCACATGTCCATTGTAAGCCACCAGACAACGACCACGATAGGTCTGCTCCTTAAAAAGGAAGGCGCGTGAAACACTCAAAGGACAGATTTCAATCATCAGATCGTGAAGCGTCTGATTGTTCGTGCAATAAAGGCACTGTTGGGGATCACTATACATAAGAATAATGTGTTTAGAGATTAGTATCTTGATGCAAAAGTAGGCATTTTAGCTGAACCCTGCAAACGTTTTGACGGTTTTTTGCAGACAAAACTCGCTTGCCGTTTGGAGTTTAAAAATAAAGTTGTACCTTTGCATCATGAAATTCATCGCAATCATTCCTGCCCGCTACGCTTCGACGCGCTTTCCGGGCAAACCCCTTGCAATGCTGGACGGCAAGACCGTCATTCAGCGAGTTTACGAACAGGCTGTCAAAGTGCTTGAAGAAGCCTACGTGGCTACCGACGACGAACGCATCTACGAAGCCGTTGAAGCCTTTGGAGGCAAGGCCGTAATGACCTCGCCGAACCACAAGAGCGGCACAGACCGCATTCAAGAGGCCGCCATGAAGATAGGCACCGATGCCGATGTCATCATCAACATTCAGGGCGACGAGCCTTTCATCCATCCCTCACAGCTTTCTACTGTCAAGTCGCTCTTCGACGATCCTCGCACCCAGATAGCAACACTGGGCAAACCTTTCGAGAGCATCGAAGCCGCAGAGAATCCCAACTCACCGAAAATTGTGACCGATATTGACGGCTATGCCATGTATTTTAGCCGTTCCGTCATTCCCTTCATACGCGGCAAAGAGCGTGCAGAATGGACACAGTCGTTCCCGTTCCTGAAGCACATTGGCCTCTATGCCTATCGCCGCGAGGTGCTCGCTGCTGTCACCAAGTTGCCACAGAGTCCGCTGGAACTGGCCGAGAGTCTGGAGCAGCTGCGCTGGTTGCAGAACGGCTACCGCATCAAGGTAGGCATCACGGAGACAGAAACCGTAGGCATCGACACCCCTGAGGACCTGCAGCGAGCTGAGGAATTCCTTCGCACGAGGAAATAGATTGTGAGAGAACAGTCAGAACCGTATGAACGACTCGAAAATCATTAACGACCCCGTCTTCGGCTTTATCAAGATACCACGCGGATTGCTCTACGACATTGTGCGCCATCCGCTCATGCAGCGACTGAACCGCATCAACCAGTTAGGCCTGGCTTCAGTGGTCTATCCAGGTGCTCGCCACACGCGCTTTCAGCACTCCCTGGGAGCCTTCCACCTGATGAGCGAGGCCATCATCAGTTTGCAGCAGAAAGGACTGTTCATCTTCGACAGCGAAGCCGAAGCCGTTGAAGCCGCCATCCTGATGCACGACATCGGTCATGGGCCTTTCTCGCACGTATTGGAGAACACCCTTATTAGCGGCATTTCCCACGAAGAGATTTCGCTGCTGATGATGGAACAAATCAACCGCGACTTGGGCGGACAGCTCAATCTGGCCATCAGCATCTTTAAAGACGAATATCCCAAACGGTTCCTGCACCAGCTGATCAGTTCACAACTGGATATGGACCGCCTCGACTACCTCAGGCGCGACTCGTTTTTTACTGGCGTTACTGAGGGCAACATCGGCTCGGCTCGCATCATCAAGATGCTCAATGTGGTCGACGACCGTTTGGTGGTGGAACAAAAAGGCATCTATTCGCTGGAGAACTACCTGACCACTCGGCGGCTGATGTACTGGCAGGTATATCTGCACAAGACGGCGGTGGGCTACGAGAAAGTGCTGGTCAACATGCTTCGGCGAGCCAAACACTTGTGCCGTCAGGGCGAGCAGCTGTTCGCCTCGCCTGCCCTCGCTTACTTCCTGCAGAACGATGTGGATGCCAAGTGGTTCGAAAAGCACGAAGAAGCCCTCCAGATGTATGAAGAACTGGACGACAGCGACTTGTGGAGCGCCATGAAAGCATGGAAGCACAGCAGCGACAAGATACTGGCCATGCTGGCTACCAACATGCTCGACCGCCGCATCTTCAAGGTGGAAGTGCTCGACGAGCCGCCTACCGACGAAGAAATCGACCAGTTGCAAGAGCGCATAGCAAAGGCAACAGGCATTGAAAAACAGGATGCCCACTATCTGATGAGCCTGAACACCATCCAGAAAGACATGTATTCCGTTGACGACGATTCTATCGACATTCTCTACAAAGACGGTACGATAAAAGATATCTCAGAGGCCTCGGAAATACTGAATGTGGCTCTTCTTTCAAAAAAAATAAGAAAATATTACCTTTGTTATCATAGAATTTAATTTTTTTTATTACCTTTGCACACATTAAAACATTATAAACGTTAAAAAATGGAATTTTCTGCCAAGCAAATTGCCGATTTTATCGGTGGCCACGTAGAAGGCGATGAAAACGCAAAGGTGCACACCTTTGCAAAAATCGAAGAAGGACAGCCAGGAGCCATTTCGTTCCTCTCTAATCCCAAATACACACATTTTCTTTACGAGACAAAATCGACCATCGTGCTTGTCAACGACGATCTGCAGTTGGAGAAAGAAGTTTCTGCAACGCTTATCCGAGTGAAAAATGCCTATGAGGCCGTAGCACGGCTGCTACAGCTCTATGAGTCGATGAAGCCGAAGAAGACAGGCATCGATCCCTTGGCAAGCGTTTCGCCCAAGGCAAGCATCGGAAAGGATGTCTACGTAGGCGCCTTTGCCGTCATCGGCGACGGAGCCGTCATCGGCGATGGCTCGCAGATTTATCCGCATGTGGTCATCGGCGACCAAGCAAAGCTGGGCAACAACTGTCTGATCTATGCCAACGTCACCATCTATCACGATTGCAAGATAGGCAACAACGTAACCATTCATGCCGGAAGCGTGATTGGTGCCGACGGCTTCGGCTTTGCTCCGAACGTTGAGGGCTACGAGAAGATTCCGCAGATAGGCATCGTCATCATTGAGGACAACGTGGAAATTGGTGCCAACACTTGCATCGACCGTTCAACGATGGGAGCCACCATCGTACACAAGGGCGTAAAGCTGGACAACCTTATTCAGATCGCCCACAACTGCGAGGTTGGCGAAAACACCGTGATGTCGGCACAAGTGGGATTGGCCGGTTCAACAAAAGTTGGCTCATGGTGCATGTTTGGCGGTCAGGTAGGTCTTTCCGGCCACATCACGATTGGCGATCACGTCAACCTGGGGGGCCAGTCGGGCATCCACAGTTCACTGAAATCGAACCAGACACTCATCGGTTCGCCAGCCATCGAACCCACCAATTTCTTCAAGTCGAGTGCCATCTTCCGCAAGTTGCCCGACCTTTACAAAGAGATCTACACCCTGCGCAAGGAACTCGACGAACTGAAGAGCAACAGTGCAAAATAAGCACTCAGCCAATACGACACATTTCATAAATCTTTATACTTATGATGAAACAAAAAACTCTGAAAGGCAGTTTTTCACTCTGCGGAAAAGGCCTTCACACAGGACTCAGTCTTACAGTGACTTTCAATCCTGCACCTGAGAATCACGGTTATAAAATACAACGTATCGACTTAGAAGGCATGCCTGTTATCGATGCCGTTGCCGAGAACGTTACCGACACACAGCGCGGCACCGTGCTTTCGAAGGGAGACGCAAGAGTATCTACCGTTGAGCACGGACTTTCAGCTCTCTATGCACTGGGGGTCGATAACTGTCTGATACAGGTGAACGGTCCTGAGTTCCCCATCTTGGACGGAAGCGCTATCCAGTATGTTGAGAAAATACAGGAAATCGGCATCGAGGAGCAGAATGCGCCCAAAGACTGGTATATCATTCGCAAGAAGATAGAGGTGAAAGACGAGGCTACCGGCTCGTGCATCACCATTCTGCCCGATGAAGAGTTCTCGCTGACCACGATGTGCTCGTTCGAGTCGAAGTTCATCAACAGTCAGTTTGCCACACTCGACGACGTGAAGAGCTATGCCACCGAGATAGCTCCTGCCCGCACCTTCGTCTTCGTTCGCGACATCGAGCCCCTGTTGCAGGCCAACCTGATCAAGGGTGGCGACCTCGACAACGCTATTGTGATGTACGAGCGCCAGATTTCGCAGGAGCAGCTGGACAAACTGGCCGACATGCTGCATGTGGAGCATCGCGATGCCACCGAGCTTGGCTATATTCAGCACAAGCCGCTGGTGTGGGAGAACGAGTGCACACGCCACAAGCTGCTCGACATTATTGGTGATATGGCCCTCATCGGCAAGCCTATCAAGGGCCGCATCATTGCCACACGTCCAGGCCACACCATCAACAACAAGTTCGCCCGTCAGATGCGTGCCGAGATTCGTAAGCACGAGATTCAAGCGCCTGCTTACGATCCGAACGACGAACCCATCATGGACGTGAACCGCATTCGCGAACTGCTCCCCCACCGCTATCCCATGCAGCTGGTCGACAAGGTGATTGCCTTAGGTCCCAACAGCATTGTCGGTGTGAAGAACATCACGTCGAACGAGCCATTCTTCCAAGGACACTTCCCGCAAGAGCCCGTTATGCCAGGTGTGCTGCAGATTGAGGCAATGGCCCAGTGCGGCGGATTGCTCGTACTGAACACCGTCGAAGAGCCTGAGCGCTGGAGCACCTACTTCATGAAGATTGACGGCGTGAAGTTCCGCCAGAAGGTTGTTCCTGGAGACACGCTGCTCTTCAAGGTAGAGCTGCTGGCACCGCTGCGTCACGGCATTTCTTCAATGAAGGGCTATGCCTTCGTGGGCGACCACATCGTGTCAGAGGCAAGTTTCACAGCACAGATTGTTAAGAACAAGTAACGTTTATATTGCACAGTTACTAAAGAATAAACAACAAAACGAACTCAGAATGAATACAATACATCCACTCGCAGTTGTTGCTCCTGAAGCAAAAATCGGCGACGGCAACTTCATCGGTCCTTTCTGCGTCATCAACAAAGACGTGGTCATCGGCGACAACAACAAGTTCTATAACAGCGTGACCGTTCACGACGGAGCACGCATCGGCAACGGCAACGAATTCTTCCCTGGTGCCAGCATCTCCACTAAGCCCCAAGACTTGAAGTTCAAGGGCGAGATTACCACTGCCGAGATTGGCGACAACAACTCCATTCGCGAGAATGTCACCATCAGTCGTGGTACGGCTTCGAAGGGAAAGACCGTTGTGGGTTCCGGCAATCTGCTGATGGAGAACATGCATGTGGCTCACGACTGCGTTATCGGCAACGGATGCATCATCGGCAACTCAACGAAGTTTGCCGGCGAAGTGGTTGTCGACGACAATGCCATCATCTCTGCCGAAGTGCTCATTCACCAATTTAATAATATAGGCGGATACGTAATGGTGCAAGGCGGCAGCCGCACCAGTCAGGACATTCCTCCCTACGTCATTGCAGGCAAGGAGCCCATCCGCTTTGCCGGCGTGAACCTCATTGGCCTGCGCCGTCGCGGATTCAGCAACGAGACCATTGAGATGATACACGACACCTACCGCATCATCTATGCCAGCAGTGTGCTGAAAGACGGCATCAACGAAGCCAGGATGAAATATCCTGAATCGAAAGAAGTGGAGTACATCTGCTCGTTCATTGAAAATTCGAAACGCGGAATTATCCGATAACATCTACGAAGACACTTATTGTCATAACAGGCCCTACAGCTGTTGGCAAGACTGACTTGTGTATTGAAGTCGCCCAGCATTTCGGCATTCCCATCATCAATGCCGATTCGCGACAGATTTACCGAGAGCTACAGATAGGAACGGCCGCACCCACCCAGGAACAACTGCGGCAGGTGCGGCACTTCTTTGTAGGCACGCTAGGTATCAACGACTACTACAGCGCCTCGATGTATGAAGAACAGGTCATGCAGTTGCTCAGCCAGCTATTTGCCACCAGCGACTATGCCCTGCTGAGTGGCGGCAGTATGATGTATATCGATGCTGTATGCAACGGCATTGATGACATTCCCACCGTCGACGAAGCCACACGCACACTCCTGAAACAGCGACTTGCCAATGAAGGACTGCCCACGCTCTGCGAAGAGCTGCAAAGACTCGACCCTGAGTACTATGAGATTGTTGACAAGCAAAATCCGCGCCGCGTCGTTCATGCCCTTGAAATCTGCCTGATGACCGGCACCACCTACACTTCATTCAGAAAACAGGAAAAGAAAGCGCGCCCCTTCCGCATCGTGAAGATAGGTCTAAACCGGCCGCGCGAAGAGCTCTACCAGCGCATCAACCAGCGCGTCGACCTGATGATGGAGCAAGGCCTGCTGGTGGAAGCCCAAGGGCTCTATCCGAAACGGGAGTGCAATGCCTTGAACACCGTCGGCTACAAAGAGATGTTTGCCTATCTCGATGGTCAATGGCCGTTGGAAGAAGCCGTAGAACGACTTAAGGGAAACACCCGTCGCTATGCACGCAAGCAGCTGACGTGGTATAAGAAAGACCCCTGCGTCGTGTGGTTCTCGCCTGAAGAAAAAGAACAAATCATCAATTACCTTTCATCCTTATGAGAACAAAACCCTGGTACGTGAAGATTCTCGCCGGCTTGCTGGCCCTCATCCTTCTCTTCGTTGTCTACCTGCTGGCCGTAGACAATAATTTCCTGTGGCTCTTCGGCAAGTCGCCCAGCATGCAGACTGTGAAGAACACCCGTCCGGCACAGGCCTCCGAGATCTATAGTGCCGACAGTGTACTGATAGGAAAGTTCTTCAGCGAGAACCGCACCCCAGTATCGTTCGACGAAGTAAGCCCCATCTTCTGGCGAGCACTCATCGACACCGAAGACGAACGTTTCTTCCGTCATTTCGGCATCGACTTCCAAGCCTTCTTTGCTGCGCTGAAAGACTATCTGGTTCACCACGACGCACGAGGAGCCTCGACCATCACCCAGCAGTTGGCCAAGAACCTCTTTCGCGTCAGAACGGAATATTCCACTGGCTTGCTGGGAAATCTGCCCGGTCTGAAGATGCTCATCATGAAGAGTAAGGAGTGGATCACTGCGGTCAAGCTGGAAGCCAACTTCTCCAAGGAAGAAATACTCACCATGTATGCCAACACTGTCGATTTCGGCTCTAACTCGTTTGGCATCAAGACCGCCTGCAAAACCTATTTCGGCATCACGCCACAACAGCTCACCCCCGATCAGGCAGCCATTCTGGTGGGCATGCTGAAAGCCACCACCTACTACAATCCCCGATTGCATCCTGAAAACAGCAAGAAGCGCCGCAACACCGTGCTCGACCTGATGCTACAGCATGGCGACATTGACCGTCAGCAATGCGACTCGCTGAAGATGAAGGACATCGAGCTCGACTATAGCGTTGAGAACGCCTACGACGGGCAAGCCACCTATTTCCGCAACGAGATAGCCAACTATCTGCACGACTGGTGCAAGGAGACGGGAGTAGACCTCTATACCGATGGATTGAAAATCTACACAACCGTCGACACCCGCATGCAGCACTATGCCGAAGAAGCCGCATGGACACAGATGAAGCTCATTCAGCAACGCTTCAACGACCACTGGGGACACATCAACCCCTGGCAGAACGAGCGCCATCAGGAAATTCCCAACTTCATTGAGAACATAGCCAAGCGACTGCCCGTCTATAAATACCTGCAGAAGAAGTTCCCCGAAGCCCCCGACTCCGTCGACTTCTATCTCAACCAGCCGCACCCCGTGAAGCTGTTCAGCTATGAGGGCGACTTCACCGCCGAGATGTCTACCCTCGATTCCATACGCTACATGGAGCACTTCATGCATTGCGGCTTCGTAGCTATGGAGACTGCCACAGGGCACGTCAAAGCATGGGTGGGCGACGTAGACTTCGACACGTGGAAATATGACAAGGTGACCGCCATGCGCCAGCCGGGCTCCACTTTCAAACTCTTCGTCTATACCGAAGCCATGAATCAAGGCCTCACCCCTTGCGACCGCAAGCTGGACTCTTACTTCTCCATGAAAGTCTATGACGCTGAGCAAAAGAAGGAAGTGCTCTGGGCACCCACCAATGCCAACGGATATTTCTCGGATATGGAGATGCCACTGAAGTCGGCCTTTGCCCAAAGCATCAACTCCGTGGCCGTCAAACTGGGCCAGGAACTCGGCATCGACCGTATTGCGCAGACAGCCCACAAAATGGGCATCAAGAGTAAGCTCGACGAGACTCCCTCGCTGGCTCTCGGTTCGAGCGATGTCAACCTGCTGGAACTGGTAAACGCCTATTCAACGGCTGTCAACGACGGTAAATATCACGACCCCGTTCTCGTGACACGCATTCTCGATCGCGACGGCAACCTCATTTATAGCGAGCAGGCCGAACAGCAGCAGGTGATACCCCAGCGCTCAGCCATTCTCATGCAGCAGATGCTGATGGCCGGCATGCGCGAGCGCGGAGGCACCAGCATGAACATGTGGACCTATGTGCGCAATTTCTCCGACACCGAGTTCGGCGGCAAGACGGGCACCTCCAACAACCACTCTGATGCCTGGTTCGTCGGCGTGTGCCCGAAGCTCGTCTGCGGCGCATGGGTCGGCGGCGAATACCGCGCCATCCACTTCCGCACCGGACAACTGGGACAAGGATCGCGAACAGCCCTCCCCATCTGTGGATCATTCTACGAGAAAGTGCTCAGCGACCCAGCTTTCAAAAACTATCGCGGCAAGTTCAATCCTCCTGCCGGCAACGACATCCGTCCAGAGTCCTATCAGTGCTCGGGCGTGTACTTCGACCCCACCGACAGCATCAGCTCCGACAGCCTCGGAAATTGGAATGTAAGGACCGAATTTGGCAACGAAGAAAGCAGCGATTCAATTGTGCACCCACACAATGATTTAAATCAAAAATAATCACGAAAATATTTGTCAATTAAGAAACTTTTGCATACCTTTGCCACCGTTATCCTGAAAACAATCTTTTTACCTTAAAAGAACTAATACCTATTGAAGATGAAAGCGATTGTCTGTGAAGACCGTCGCTTTTGTGTTTTTTTACCTTTTATGTTTGGTTTTTCTATCAAATTAGTGTACCTTTGCACCACTTTTTACGTCTATTTACATTTTATATATATCTAAAGCAAACAATTCAATCAAAAAATACATATGCTTACACTAAAACTCATTACCGAGGAAACCGACCGCGTGATTCGCGGTCTTGAGAAGAAGCACTTCAAGGGTGCAAAAGAAGCCATCGAGCAGGTGCTCGCCGTCGACAAGAAGCGTCGCGAGTCGCAGCAGCAGCTCGACAAGAACCTGAACGAGCAGAAGCAGCAGTCGGGCCAGATAGGCCACCTGATGAAGGAAGGCAAGCGCCAGGAGGCCGAAGCCATCAAGCAGCAGGTTGCCGCTCTGAAGGAGAGCTCCAAGCAGCTGGAAGACGATATGCAGCAGGCACAGGAGGAGATGACCCGTCTGCTCTGCCAGATACCCAATATTCCCTATGACGAAGTGCCCGAGGGTGCCACTGCCGAGGACAACCGCGTGGTGAAGAGCAACCTGAAGGAGTGCACGGCCGACGATACCGTAGGCAACTGGAGCGTCAATCCCTCGCTGGGCATCGACAACCCCCTGCCCCACTGGGAACTGGCCAAGAAGTACAACCTCATCGACTTCGACCTGGGCGTGAAGATCACTGGTGCCGGCTTCCCCGTCTACATCGGCAAGGGAGCCCGCCTGCAGCGCGCCCTCATTAACTTCTTCCTCGACGAGGCACGCGCTAGCGGCTATACCGAGATCATGCCGCCCACCGTTGTCAACGCCGCCTCTGGTTACGGCACCGGCCAGCTGCCCGACAAGGAAGGCCAGATGTATCACTGCGAGGTCGACGACTTCTATCTCATCCCCACCGCCGAGGTGCCCGTCACCAACATCTATCGCGACGTGATTCTCGACGAGAAAGACCTGCCCATCAAGAACTGCGCCTACACCGAGTGCTTCCGTCGCGAGGCCGGCTCGTATGGCAAGGACGTGCGTGGTCTGAACCGTCTGCACGAGTTCTCGAAGATTGAGATTGTGCGCATAGACAAGCCCGGACACTCTAAGGAGAGCCACAAGGAGATGTTGGCACACGTCGAGGGTCTGCTGAAGAAGCTCGAGCTGCCCTATCGCATTCTGTTGCTCTGCGGCGGCGACCAGTCGTTCACCAGCAGCATCTGCTACGACTTCGAGGTATATTCCGAGGCACAGGGCCGCTGGCTCGAAGTGTCCAGCGTCAGCAATTTCGACACCTATCAGGCCAACCGCCTGAAGTGCCGCTATCGTCGTGAGGACACCAAGAAGACCGAGCTCTGCCACACGCTGAACGGTTCGGCCCTTGCCCTTCCGCGCATCGTAGCCGCCCTGCTGGAGAACAACCAAACTGCCGAGGGCATCCGCATTCCGAAGGCACTGGTGCCCTACACAGGCTTCGAGCTGATTGACTAAGAAACAGGACAAAAAGAGAAGTTGTGATTAGAAAAGCGAACAAAGAGGACATTCAACGCATCATAGAGCTGCTGCATCAGGTGAACATGGTGCATCACGTCATACGCCCTGACCTGTTCAAGCCCCACACTACCAAGTATAACGAGCAAGAACTTGAAACCATGCTCGGCGATGCTGGCAAGCCCATCTTTGTCTATGACGACGGGACAGTGTTAGGCTACGCTTTCTGCCAAGTCTCCGAAGTGAAGAACAGCCAGTTGTTGGAAGACACCAAGACGCTATATATCGACGACATCTGTGTAGACGAGAAGGCTCGCGGCACACATGTAGGGACGGCCCTATATAAGTATGTACGCGACTATGCCCAATCCATCGGCTGCCACAACATCACCCTGAATGTATGGGAGGGCAACGTCCCCGCCCTACAGTTTTACAAAAGCATGGGGATGACGGTGCAGAAAACGACGATGGAGACTATCATGTAATGTCATTTGTCATTGCACATCCACGGTTTTTGCTTCTAAGTGAATGACCGTTTGCTTCTAAGCGGATGAGCTTTTGCTTGTAACCAAAAGCTCATCCGCTTCTAACCAAAAGCCGTAAGAAGTATTATTTTGTACCGTAAACTCATTCACTTCTTACCGTCATTAACCTTTTGTTGTACTGCAAATACCACTATAATTAAACACATCAATCTATGTCTCGTCAAACAACCCTCTAACTTGTTTGTCGAAATCCGAGTCAATCCTTTGGGTTGTACGGAACTTCGTAGCACGGGCTGAAGACACACGATAGCCGACAGCGATAATCATATCAAGATTGTAGGTTGCCAATATGTCGGCTAATGCCAGACTTGTCAACACCAAACAACTGCGCCATCGCTTTCTGCGTAGCCCCAATCGTTTCATCTTTGATAACCACTTACACTCTTCCTTCCTCGTCAGGCAACTGGTACAATATGAATTGTATCTCGTTACTCATGTTTATTTGTGAAGATATTCATTTGTAATATACTGTTTTGTTGAGTTGCCCACTATTTCTTTAGGAACTTGCAGAACTCGACAAGACTGCGCTGAATAACACTTCCTACTTGTAACTGCTCTTTATACAACGCAACCATCGTAGGTGACATGCTTCGGTTCAGTGCAAAGCGCACCACTTCCATGTCAGCTTCCTTGCATAGAATAATGCCGATACTTGGATTCTCATTCGACCTGCGTTCTTCTTGGTCCAATGCTTCCAGATAGAATTCTAGTTGTCCCAAGTCCTTTGGATGAAACTCTGTAGTCTTCAGTTCGATTGCCACCATACATTGCAGCAGCCTGTGATAAAACAGCAAATCTACTTTGAACGTTTTGCTGCCCACCGTTACCCTGTGCTCCTCATCGATGAACAGGAAGTCCTTACCCATTTCCAGAATAAAGTCCTTCATGTGTGCAATAATCTCTTTCCTCAGTTTCGACTCCTTGTGTTTGACGGGCAGGCCGAACATTTCCAAATAGATGGTGTCTTTGAAGAGGACCCCGCTTTGTGGATATTGTCGTTTCATCATTTCTGACTGGACATCCCTGCTTCCAAGTAATGATGACATGGTGTCTGTCTTCAATGCACGTTGCAACTCTTTATATTCTAATTGCTCACGACCTGCATACAACATATAGAATAAGCGTTGTTCATCAGTCCTGCACTGGCTCATAATCAATTGATGATTGCTCCAGCCCGTGGAGAAGAGTACAGGTGGAATTTGTGCCGATTCGATTGGCACAAATTCATCCTCCTGCAATTGTGCCATTTGGATTGGCACAATTGCATCTTCTTTTGTAGGCAATTCACTCTGCCCCTTTCCAAGAAGAAAGTTTTGCATCCCATAGTGATTCACAACATTCCTAAAACTTTCAGAAGAATAGGTGTCATAGAACTGCACCATCTTATATATAGTACGATAGCTCCATCCTTTAGCCTTTGGACTTTTGGTGTGGATATACTCTGCCAACATCCGCACGACACCATCACCCCAAGCAGACCTTTTCAGTTTGTCGGACACGTAGCCACCAACTTCCCAAAGCATGCGATAGACTCGTTATGTATGACTTTCATTGCCCACTTCTTGTGGGCAGATATGATGTCGTAAACGGTCTCAAATTCATCCCTATATTTCAAAGATGTAACGTTTGTGTCAATATGCTTATCTTTTTTCTCGTCCATATCGCGCTTGCAAAAATACTACTTTTATTTTAAACTACTTCATTTCGAGTTACCCACTCGCTCGGCTCTGCCGCTTTGCTTGCAAAGAACTCTTGAGAGTTAACCAGTTAATAGTAATTTGAAATTTCCATCATATCAATTCCCATGTTTCTTCCTGTGTAAGGTATATAGAAGCATAGTAGATAGATTGGGATATTAAAGCGTATTAATCTTCAGGAACTAAGAAAATAATCTCTCTATAAATAGCTATAGGATCTATTACACATTCAGATTGAAGCCTACCTGTAAATGTATCCTCAACATTAGCTATATGGTCTATAAGATTTTGTGTGGCTTCGTTCATATTATTCATACTAGAATCTCCTTTAAATTCCACCCTATCATTGCCAATCTGCGTTATCGTTCCTATAATGGTAAAATCGACTTCTGTACGTCTTGAGTATTTAAAAATAAGGAAACTATTGCTCTCTTTACAACAATCTTTATTTAGAACCGTAGACACCAATATGTTATCCAATGGAAGACGCACGCAAAATTAACCTTTATACCCAAATGTTAGGACATAAGTCAATAGGTCTAACATATCTTGATTAAATAGTAGGCCATTATCTTTCAAAAATTTGCCGAAACCATCATTAGTGTTATTGACAACATTTTGTGTCTTTGCTCTTTTCTCCCTATCTTTTATATTTTTCGTTACTTTAGCAAGTTCCTTCTTTGCATCGATATCAGCCGATGAATAATACTGAACAAAACCTAAGGCATATCCCGTTCTGATGAAATTCTGCATGGTTTTATCAAGCATATCATAGTCATCAAAAAAGACCTTTCCCTTAACTTTCACAAATATCTTGCTACTTAATGCTTCTATTGTATCTAATCAAAAGACGGAACACCATATTGTTATTTCTCTATTTTTCTTTTTATGACTTATTTCATTTATATTTGAAATGTTTAATGTTAGTCCCCAAAAGACAAAATCAATAGGGTTCCATAAAAGTCCCCAATTATGTCCTTTTGAAAGGAATATTACTATTAAGCGTATAACAAATGGCAGTGAACCAACAATAATTGTGTATAGTAGCCATCTTTTTGTGTGTGATAATTCTACTTTCTGTTGCATAACATTTAAAACGGTAAATCTGCAAATTGCTCTTCTTTACAGTCAAAGCACGCGGGCTCGTAAACCTGCGACTTTGCAATGTCCTTTATCTTGGAGCGGTAGTCGCCATAGACCTTGAAGTTGTCAATTTCCTCGCGACGCTTGCGGCTGATGTCGGCGAACTGCTCTTCGCGCTCGATGCCGAGGTAGCGCCGGCCTATGAGGTTGGCGGCGATGCCGGTGGTCGAAGAACCGGCGAAGGGGTCGAGCACCCATGCGTTCTTGTCGGTGGAGGCGAGGATGATGCGGGTGAGCAGGGCGAGGGGCTTCTGCGTGGGGTGCTTGCCGCAGGTCTTTTCCCACGGGGCGATGGCGGGCAGTCGCCAGACGTCAGTCATCTGCTTATCGTCGTTCAGTTGCTTCATCAGCTCGTAGTTGAAGTGGTGGGGGCGCTTGGCCGACTTGCGTGCCCAGATGATGAACTCGGTGGAGTAGGTGAAGTAGCGGCAGGAGATGTTGGGCGGCGGGTTGGTCTTGGCCCACGTGACGACGTTGAGAATCTTGAAACCCAGTTCGGTGAGGCTGTTGGCGACGGAGAAGATGTTGTGGTAGGTGCCGGAAATCCAGATGGTGCCGTCATCCTTCAGTTTGTCGCGGCAGAGGCTTATCCAGCGTTTGTTGAAGTCGTTGATTTCCTCGGGCGTGCCGCCTCTGTCCCATTCGCCCTTGTTGACTGAGACGATTTTGCCGGCCTGCACGGATATTCCGTCGTTGGAGAGGAAGTAGGGCGGGTCGGCAAATATCATATCGAAGTGGAAATTGAACTGCGGGAGCAATTCAAAGGTGTCGCCATGAAGGAGGGTGAAGTCGTGGGACGCGGAGCGGTAGTAGGGGGTAATCATTTTAACGATTTGATGAATGAAAAAATATTCGTCAGATTGTACACACTGGGAATGGTGTTGTATGCCTCTTCTAATTTATTGCGTGCCAATTTCCATCCAATGCCGTCAGTAATCCACACAAACTCAAAGCCTATAACAGAATTGACCTTGGGTGCAAGTTCTGTATAGGCACGTGCAACCTCGTTGAGTTTTGAACCGCCACCACTATAGAAGTTTACCTCAATGAGATATTTCTTCATAAGTGTCTCAATATAGAAGTCAAAACGCTTCTCGTCGGTTCCTAGCACCGAGAGTTCTGGAAACTCTGACGAATAAACCTCCTGACGGAATCGGATGCCATTCTCGCTCAGTATGCGTGCCACCATTCCTTCCATGATATGTCCGCTACGGTTCTTGCGAGCATTGGTATCAAGCCCCGTCTCTATGCCAAACACATAGTCTACCAAGTTCTTAATACGACGCGATAAGAAAATCTCTGCCAAACCAGTTCCATTCAGAAACTCTACGACTTTGTCAGCTGATTCGAAATAGCTTTTCAGCAACACCACATTCCCCTCGACATCTACAACAGTTTTTTTGCCTTCGTCTCTGACGGCTATCAAGATGCCCAGCACATCGAACGCCTTAGGGTCGCGCCGCCATATCTCAGATACACCTTTCCGCAAATCTTCCTTGCCAATGAGATAGTTGAGTGTATTGAGGCTCATTTCCACTTCGGCTACATTTGCAGATATTTTGTCGAAGTCGCAGAAGAAATCTAGCGTCTGGTTCGTCTCTTGCAGTTGAGACATGAAAAGATTGAAGTCTTTATTCATAGTTCTTGATCAATAGTTCGGTTAGTTTTCCGCGCTTGCCTGCATTGGCATTGATGAAACGGGCGGCATTGACACGTTCGATGCGGTAGTCTTTGTAGAGTTCTTCAAAGAAGTGGTCTTCAGGATTTTTCGCTGAGCAATCAGCGTTACTTTCCATCCAAAAGCATCCTGCATCGCTGAGTTGATGACAGAACGCTGCCAACTGCCGTTGGTCGTCATCATTGAAATTCCCCTTTGCGTATGCTGTAAAACTCGATGTGGCATCCAACGGGCGGTAGGGAGGATCGAGATAGACAAAAGTAAGTCCTTCTAAGTGTGCTATTGTCTGCAGATAGTCACCCTGACATATCTCGATGTTGGCTCGTTGTAACAGCAGGCTGCCTGACCTCAACAGCGATGCATTACAGATAGTGGGGTTGGCATAGCGCCCGAAAGGCACGTTGAACAGCCCTTTCCCATTTACCCTATAAAGACCGTTGAAACAGGTCTTGTTCAAGAATATCAGTTGTGCTGCCCTTGCGATGCTGTCGCCTACGTGTTGGTTGTACTGCTTACGAATCTCATAGAACCACACGCTTCGTTCCTCTTGGCTGTCGATTGCCAAGTATTCATGTTCCATCTGGGAAAGCACACCAATTAAGGCCTCCACATCGTCGTGAATAGTCCTATAAGTCAGAATTAAGTCTTCGTTAACATCGTTAATGACTGCCTTGCGGATGTTGCCGAAATGCTGCAACATATAAAAAAACATCGCACCACCGCCAACAAACGGCTCGATATATGTAAACGGTTCCCCGTTAATCTGTTGTGGCAGATGTGTTACCAGCTGGCTCAATAGTTGTCCCTTGCCACCAGCCCACTTTAAGAATGGTTTTGCCTCTGTGCTCATTGCTCTTTTGTCGTTTGGCTGTGAACAAAAGAAAGCGTACCCTCTTCCAGTTCACCACTTAACGAAGGCCGTCCACCACAGAAGCCCATACAGAGAGGTGAAAGGAAGGGGTACGCCTATATAACATAGGCGTATCCTCATCCCCAGAGACTCTCTGTAACTACTGTTAGTTTGGTGGACTGTTTTCGTTAAAAGTCTCTTAGAACTTAGATACTGCTATCTAATTCCACAATGTCTTGCCAGCGCTCAGGTTATGAGCAATAAGCGGGTGCAAAGTTAAGCATTTCTATTGACAAAACGGCAATCCGTTCCTGCTTTTTCACCTTTTCACGCTGATTCTTGTATCTACATAATCGGAAGCATCCAGAACAATGTTGTAATTTCGGTACATCCGCCTCACGATCTTAACAGCATCATCTTCGTTTCCTGCTTCCGTCTCAACGATGCGGCTCAGCACTTCTGTCACTTCTATTCTGTACTTTGTCATACGCTGTGCAAAGTTACTCAAAATCAGCGACGATATTGGGAATAGATCAAAACTTAACGAAATTGATCAAAAAAGATCAAATATAACTTACCTTAATAAAAGGAAAATGTCTAAGAGGCAAAAATACGTCTTAGACATTTATCATAACTATCACTTACTTAATGATGCAAATCCATCAACTTCTAAAAGATTGGTTTTACCACCTCGACTCTCATGCCGAGGGCTGCAATGATGCGGTAAAACACACCCACACTGGGAGTGATGACACCATTCTCAATTTTCGAGATATAAGACTTTGTGGTCTGTGTGCGCTCAGCCAGTTCTGCCTGAGTCACTTTTGCTTCCTTGCGGGCCTCCTGAAGAATCTGACCAGAGTAAAACGTATAGGCTGACTCTTCTGCATGTGCACGTTCAGGGGTTCCTTCCTTGCCGAACTTTGCGTCCAACACTGCATCATAGTCAACGATTTTGTGATTGTTTGTCTGCATAATATGCCTCCTTTATTTTTATTGCTTTTTCTATTTCGCCTTGTGGAGTTTTCTGTGTCTTTTTCTGAAAGCCATTGAAAAGCACCACTATGTTTCCCTCGTCGAAAATAAAGAACACGCGATAGATGTTGCCGTTATATTCTGTCCGCAACTCGTAGACTGCGTCACGAACTATCTTGACGAACTTCTTGGGCAGTCGTCCCTGTGTTTTCAGCAGCAGGAGTCCATATTGTACTTTCTCCTGTTCTTTCTCACTCAATGTATCCATAAACGACTCAAAATAGCCGCCGTATGTTCTTATCTTTCGTGTCATGGGCGCAAAATTATAAAAAGTTGTCGAATTGTGCAACTTTATAAGGAATTATTATCGAATTAACGTTCAAATTTCCTTGTTTTTTCGCGGTTATGCTAAGATATTTAGCAAATAATCACATTTTAATATCAATTTCTCCGCTGTTTTTTGTAACTTTGCCAACAATTTGGCGAAGTTACTCCGTCTCGGAAGAAAAAACAAACGAGTTTGTTTTGTTCTTCTCTCGACTTTCCGTAACTTTGTCGGCCGAAACAATAACTATTCCTATGAACTTCCTACTTATTCTGGCAGTAGCCATCCTGCCGTCGGTGATTCTGCTGTACTATATCTACAAGACCGACCCGTTTCCCGAACCTGCCAAGCAGCTGGCTAAGGCTTTCTGCTACGGTATAGCCATCGTGTTGCCTGCCATCGTCGTAGAGGGCATCATCCAGAGAATCCTGTTTGGGGGAGAAGCAGAGCTTACGTCGTTTCTGAACGCGGCAGCGAATGCGTTCCTGGTGGCTGCACTGCCCGAGGAAGGACTGAAACTGCTGGCTCTGTGGCTGCTGCTGCGCAAGAACCCCTACTTCGACGAGCACATAGACGGAATTGTCTATGCCGTCTTCGTCAGTCTGGGCTTTGCCACCATCGAGAACATCTGCTATCTGTTCGACGACCCCGACTCGTGGATGGGAGTAGGCATCACAAGGGCGCTACTGGCCGTTCCTGGTCACTATGCCTTCGGCGTGCTGATGGGATTCTTCTACTCGCTCTACTACTTCGTGCACCGCTCGCGCCGTAACAGACTGCTCATTTTCTTAGCCCCGTTTCTGGCGCACGGCATCTACGACACCATAGCCATGTCGGGAGCCCTCTCAGATGAAGCTGGCGTGCTGGCGTTCATCGTGCTGGTGCTCTTCTGCATACGCATGCATAAGTACTGCAATAAGCGCATAGGGAGCCATCTGCACCGCGACAACAAGTATTTCGGCTCATAATTGGTATTGCCGGCAGAAGCGCTCGCCTTCGCTAAAGCCTTCCTCATAGAGGCGTTCCAGCTTGTCGGTATCGCGGCAGATGCGGTCAACCTCCAAGGGACGTTGCGGACGGATGGTGACAATCTCGCCCCAGTCCTCCATACGCTCGATCATGTCCAACTGCTCATTGTAGGCTTCTACATGATGGCTCAAGGCTACACGAAGACGGGGATAGTCTTTATAGAAGAGTTTGGGCACTTTGACTTCGAGTTCGGTGGAGCGGAAGCCGCGATTACGAGTCAGCACCACCACATTAATGGGGTGGCCGGTGTTGATGGAGCGCTGCACGGGAATAGAGTCGACAATACCGCCGTCAAGCATGGGAATGCCATCGACATGTGTAATCTGTGCCACATAGGGCAGCGAGCTGGAGGCTCTCACGATGCTAGTCATGCGCTCTATGTCGGTCTTCTCGGAGAGATACTCTGCCTGACCAGTCAGACAATTGGTGGCCACCATTTCGAAGACGGCCGGATTCTGGCGGTAGGCATCTTCGTCGAAAGGCACAATCTCCTTTGGGAATCGCTCATAGAGAATGTTCGGGTCGAAGATGGAGCCTTGCAGCAGCAGGCTTTTCAGCGAGATGTAGTCGTACTTCTCAAGCATGTCTATGTTAGAGTAGCGGGCCCTGCGCGGCTGACGACTCATATACGACACCGCATTGCAAGCACCTGCCGACACGGCGATGACATACTTGAAATAGTAGTCGTGCTTCATGAAGGCATCGAGCACGCCACTCGTAAACACGCCGCGCATGCCTCCGCCTTCGAGCACCAAACCCGTATTCTTCTCCAGTTTCATTTCCTGTTTTTTGACTGTTGATTCCTTATTCGCATGCAAAAATAAGACTTTTTTCCGACTAAACAGTCAAAAAGAAAAGGAAAAGTTTGCCAGATTGAAGAAAAAAGCGTACCTTTGCAGCCGCATTTTGCAAAACAACATTTATTTAATCATTTTAAACACGTATGAATCAGTACGAAACCGTTTTCATTTTAACTCCCGTTTTGTCTGACGATCAGACAAAGGAAACGGTCGCAAAGTTCAAGAAGGTGCTCACCGACAAGGGTGCTGAGATTCTGAATGAAGAGGCCTGGGGACTGAAGAAACTGGCTTATCAGATTGAGAAGAAGACATCGGGATTCTATTTCCTCGTCGAGTTCAAAGCTGAGCCGGAAGTGATCAAGACACTGGAGACCGCCTATCGCCGCGACGAGAAGGTGCTGCGCTTCCAGACCGTGAAGCTCGACAAGTATGCCGCAGAGTATGCTGAGAAGCGTCGCAAGAAGTATGCAACTAAATCAGAGGAGGCTTAAATCATGGCAGAAGTATCAGAAATCCGTTATCTTACCGCTCCTTCTATCGACACGAAGAAGAAGAAGTATTGCCGTTTCAAGAAGAGTGGCATCAAGTACATTGACTACAAGGATCCCGAATTCTTGAAGAAGTTCCTGAACGAGCAGGGCAAGATTCTGCCCCGTCGCATCACCGGCACCTCGCTGAAGTACCAGCGCCGTGTGGCTCAGGCCGTGAAGCGTGCACGCCAGATTGCACTGCTGCCTTACGTAACCGATTTGATGAAATAATTAAAGAGGAGGACGCAAGAATGGAAATTATACTGAAAGAAGATATTATCGGCTTGGGATTCAAGAACGATATCGTGAACGTTAAGTCGGGCTACGGCCGCAACTACCTCATCCCTCAGGGTAAAGGTGTGATTGCTTCGCCCTCAGCCAAGAAGATTCTCGCTGAGAACCTGAAGCAGCAGGCTCACAAGCTGGCCGCTCAGAAGGCTGCTGCCGAAGAGCGCGGAAACGCCCTGCAGGGTGTGGCTCTGTGCATCGCCGCCAAGGTGAGCGCTACAGGTCAGCTGTACGGTTCGGTGAACGCCGCTACCGTTGCTGAGGAACTGAAGAAGCTGGGTCATGATGTTGACCGCAAGATCATCACCATGCGCGACATCAAGAAGGTGGGCGACTATACAGCTCTGGTACACTTCCACAAAGAGGTAATCGTTGAGATTCCTGTCAAGGTGGTGGCCGAGAACGCTCCTGTAGAGGCAGCTCCCGTAGAAGAAGCTCCCGTCAAGGAAGAGGCTCCTGTCCAGGAGACAGAGGCTCCCGTTCAGGAGGAGGAAGCTCCTGCAGCAGAATAAACCGTTGTAGAACATTTCTGAATAAGCAAGTCCGACTGTTTTTATGGCAGTCGGATTTTTTGTTGCAAAGAATGAGCGAAATCTTTGGTATTGCTCGCATTTTTCCGTAATTTTGCATCATGATTCAAAACAACTTACTGGAACAACTGAACGACAGTCAGCGCAAGGCTGTGGAATATTGCGACGGGGCACAGCTGGTGATAGCAGGCGCAGGATCGGGAAAGACCCGCGTGCTGACCTACAAGATTGCCTATCTGCTGCAACAGAAAGGACTGAAGCCCTGGAACATTCTGGCACTGACATTTACGAACAAGGCGGCACGCGAAATGAAGGAGCGCATAGGCCGGCTGGTAGGAGAAGAAACGGCACGCTATCTGCAGATGGGCACCTTCCACTCCATCTTTGCACGCATCCTGCGAGCAGAAGCTGCCGAGATAGGCTTCACGTCGAACTTCACCATCTACGACCAAACGGATGCTCGCTCACTGGTGAAGAGCATCTGCCGCGAAATGCAACTCGATGAAAAAGTATACAAGCCGTCGGCAGTGGCCGATGCCATCTCAATGGCTAAGAACCACCTCGTTCTGCCACAGAAGTTCGTAAGCAGTTCGCTGTTCAATGTTAAGCAGCCGAAGGTGGCCGAGGTGTATCAGCTCTACGTGGAACGATGCCAACAGGCCAACGCTATGGACTTCGACGACCTGCTGGTGCAGACCTATCTGCTGTTCGAAAGGCACGAGGAGATACGCCGAAAATATGTGGAGCGCTTCTGCTACGTACTGGTTGACGAGTATCAAGACACCAACCAGACACAGCAGAAAATTGTGTACCAGTTGACACGCGAACGGCAGCGTGTCTGCGTAGTAGGCGACGACGCGCAGAGCATCTACAGTTTCCGAGGTGCAAATATCGATAACATTCTGAACTTCAGAGAATCATACGATAACACTCAACTATTCAAACTGGAGCAGAACTACCGCTCCACACAGCTCATAGTGCAGGCAGCCAACAGTCTGATCAGGAAGAACCAGCGACAGATTCCCAAGGACGTATACAGCCGCAATGCTGAAGGCGACAAGCTGACGCTGAAGCCTGCCTATAGCGACAAGGAGGAAGCCATCATCGTGTGTAACGACATTCTCCGGCTGAAACGACAAGAGCATGGTGAATATAGCGACTTCGCCATTCTCTACCGCACCAACTCACAAAGCAGATCGTTTGAGGAGCAGATGCTGAAGATGAACATCCCCTATCGCATTTATGGCGGCATGTCGTTCTATCAGCGCAAGGAAATAAAGGACATCATAGCCTACTTCCGACTGGTCACCAATCCCAACGACGAAGAGGCGCTGAAGCGCATCATCAACTACCCCACCCGAGGCATCGGCGACACCTCACTTTTAAAAATCGTCACTGCGGCAACAGCCAACAGGGTGTCACTCTGGGAAGTTATCACCCACCCTGCCCAATACGATACAGGCATCAGCAAAGCCACCCTCAACAAGATTAGCGCATTCAAGGAACTCATCGAGGGGTGGCAGGCACGTTCTGCAAGCGAAGATGCCTACCAGTTGGGACATGCCATCATCATGGAGAGCGGCATCTCGAAAGAAATATACAGCAGTCGCAACCCTGAGGATATTGCCCGACAGGAGAATGTGGAAGAATTCCTTAGCGGCATGCAGGACTTCGTGGAGAGCAACAAGGAGGAAGACCGTGGAGGCGAGGTCTATCTGACTGACTTCCTGCAGGAAGTGGCACTGCTCACTGATCTGGACAGCGATGGCGATGCCGACCAACCGAAGGTGTCGCTTATGACTATCCACAGCGCAAAGGGACTGGAATTTCCTACCGTCTTCGTAGTAGGACTGGAAGAGAACATTTTCCCCTCACCTATGTGTACCGACTCCCTGCGCCTGCTGGAAGAAGAACGCCGTCTACTCTACGTTGCCATCACACGAGCAGAGAAACACTGTATTCTAACCTGTGCACAGAACCGCTTCCGTTACGGACGAATGGAATACGACACGCCGTCGCGTTTTATTCGCGACATCGACCCTCAGCTACTCTACGTGCAGTCAGACAACAAATTCCAGGCTGACGACGAGTTCGGTTCCGACCGTCTTCCGTGGCGGAAAGCGTCTTATCCGCAACGACGCGAAGTACCGCCGAGCCGTTTCAAACCTGTTGCCACCCAACCGGCCTCTCACAGCAATGCTTCTGCAAGCATCAGCAACACCTCAAAGCCGTCACCCCTCATGGGCAACACTCAAACGTTGTCAGAGGGAAATATCATTGAGCACCAGCGCTTTGGTATTGGCAAGGTTCTGAAGGTGGAGGGCAGCGGCGAAAACGAGAAGGCCACCGTTGAGTTCCAAAACATCGGAACCAAGCAGCTACTGCTGAAATTCGCCAAGTTCAAGATTATCTAAATTCGCCAAGTTCAAGATTTTTATAAACGCTATCGCACTATGCTCAGCAAAAACGATATCAAGCAAGTTCACCTGCTGGAACAGAAGAAGCACCGCACTCAGAGTGGTCTTTTTGTTGCTGAAGGACCAAAGGTAGTTGGCGATTTGCTTCGTCACGGTTTCCTGCCGCAAAGGCTGTTTGCCACCGTTGACTACCAGTCGCCCGTTCCAGTATCAACGACTGAGATTAGCGACGACGAACTGCGCAAACTCAGCTTTCTGCAACACCCACAGCAGGTGCTGGCCGTCTTTCCCATTCCTCATAACGAGGGAATCACTCCGCCTGCTGGTCTCTGCCTGGCTCTCGACGGGGTGCAGGATCCTGGAAATCTGGGCACCATCATCCGCATTGCCGACTGGTTCGACATCAAGACTATCTACTGTTCGCTTGACACCGCCGATGCATGGAATCCAAAGGTGGTACAAGCCACAATGGGGAGTATCGCGCGCGTAAACCTTTATTATACTAATCTGGAACAACTGCTACAGTCAACCACTCTGCCCGTTTATGGCACCTTGCTCGATGGCGACAACATCTACACACAGACGCTCTCTACTGATGGCATCATCGTGATGGGCAATGAGGGCAAAGGCATTTCTCCTTCCATCCGCCCATTGGTCAGCCACCGTCTGCTCATTCCTTGCTATCGTCAGGGCGACACTGCCGAGAGCCTAAACGTTGCGATTGCCACCGCCATCACCTGCGCGGAGTTTAGAAGAAGACAATCCTGAGATTAGATTTTGTATTTCTGGCGGTGACGCTCGTTTTGTGATTTCTGTGGCGTTGAGCCTACAGGAGCAGAGGCTTTCACGCCACGATATTGCTGATAGCGCTGACGAATGAGGCGTACGTAGTCAACCGTCTCACGGCCTCGCATATAGCCGTAGCGCACCACAGGATTCTCATAGTACTGCGGTTGGCTGAGTTTCAGCACATATTCGGACACCTGATCCCAGCGAGTGGCATCGCGACCTGCCTGACGGGTCAGTGCCATCGCATCACGGATGTGGTGGGCACCACCGTTATAGGCTGCCAGAATGAAGTTCTGCCGTTCATGTCTGCTGGGAATGTCGCTGAACGTCTGCTCTAACTCTGCCAAATAGCGTGCAGCTGCTGAAATATTCTGCTCAGGGTTCGTCAGGTCGGTACGCTTCAAGCCTAGATGATCAGCTGTCTGCGGCATGATCTGCATCAGTCCCCTTGCTCCTGCCCATGATGTGGCATTAGGGTCAAAAGTCGACTCCTGATAGCACTGTGCTGCCATCAGTCGCCAATCCCAGCGTATCGGCTGGCAGCAGCGTTGGAACAAGCCATCATAAGCCGAGATGATGCCCTTTGCACGGTTCTGCATGGGTGCATAGACCTTGCGGCGAACACCGCCACCGGGAGTCAACAAACGTTGCTCTTCAGCCTTTGCCTGCAACATACGACCTGGACGATACCAGTCACAAAGAGCATCATACAACAGTGGACGCTCTTCGCCTACATACCATCCTAAGGAGTCAATGTCGGCTCCCTTCAACGGATAGACAATCAAGTCGCCATCGCCGTCATGAAGTCTGGCCAGCAGTTCGGCAGTGTCTCGACACAGTTCCCAACGCAGGCGCACACCTATCGAGTCGGCAAACTGCTGACACAGCATAGCATGTACCCCCAAATGGTTGCCTCGATAGTCATAATAGGTAGTTGGACCCGAAATGGTGAGTGCAATCAGTTCACCTGCTTGCAGAATTTCACTGAGATCAAACAAATGTCGGTCGTCATCATTCGAAAAGTTCTCCCTCTCCTGAAGACCAGCAACAGCAATGCTGTCGCCCCACGGGGTAACAATCTTTTCCTGACGCGACGAACACGACAGAAAAAGCATTACAAATAGAATAATTATACCGTATGGTTTCAATTCGTCCACATTTTAAGTGCAAAAGTACACTTTTTATTGCATAATCAAGAATTTTTACTTACTTTTGCAACCTAATCATCAAAGTAAAAACAAAATTACAGACAAAAATAGCATCAAGATGTTAAGAATTGCCGTACAATCAAAAGGCCGTCTATTCGACGACACGATGAATTTGCTCAATGAGGCAGACATCAAGGTGGGAGCCTCGAAACGCACCTTGTTGGTAAGTGCCCAGAACTTCCCTCTGGAAGTGCTCTACCTGCGCGATGACGATATTCCTCAGAGCGTGGCTACGGGAGTGGCCGACTTGGGTGTGGTGGGTGAGAACGAATACCGGGAGCGCGGTGCTCAGGCAGAAATCATCAAGCGGCTGGGATTCTCGAAATGCCGCCTCTCACTGGCCATTCCCAAAGAGATTGACTATCAGGGCCTTTCGTGGTTCGAAGGCAAAAAAATTGCCACCAGTTATCCCATCATTCTGAGCGACTTCTTGAAAGAGAAAGGTATCACGGCAGAGATTCACGTCATCACAGGTTCGGTGGAAATCAGCCCAGGCATTGGTCTTGCTGATGCCATCTTCGACATTGTGAGTAGCGGTTCTACACTGGTGAGCAATAACTTACGCGAGGTGGAGGTGGTGATGCAGAGCGAGGCTCTGCTCATCGGTCATCCTGGCATGTCAGAAGAAAAGCGCGAGGTGCTCCAGCAGATGCTGTTCCGTTTCGAGGCTGTTCGTCAGGCAGAAGACAAGAAATATGTACGCATGAATGCACCTAAGGCTCGCTTGCAGGACATCATCAATGTGCTGCCAGGCTTGAAGAGCCCAACAGTCATTCCACTTGCCGATGACGAGTGGTGCTCTGTGCACACCGTACTCGACGAGAAACGCTTCTGGGAAATCATCGGCAAACTGAAAGAACTGGGCGCACAAGGCATTCTTGTAACCCCCATTGAGAAAATGATTCTCTAAGTCCTCTCGGTTAGGAATTTGGGAATCTGTACAGATAAAGACTATGAATATCATCAAATATCCGTCGAGATCCGATTGGGATGCAATCGTGGCGCGCCCCCATCTTGATGTGTCGCAACTGAATGCCACCGTTGCCTCTGTGCTGGCCGACGTGAAAGCACGTGGCGACGAGGCAGTCAAGGAATATGAGCAAAAGTTCGACCATGCTGAGCTTAATTCACTGGCTGTCAGTGAGGCAGAAATGGAAGAGGCTGAACAGTTAGTCAGCGAAGATCTTGAACAGGCCATCCGTCTGGCTCACTACAATATACGCAAATTCCATGAGGCGCAGCGTTTCACAGGCACAAAGGTAGAGACTGGTCCTGGCATTACCTGCTGGCAGAAGAGCGTTGCCATTGAGCGTGTGGGTCTCTATGTTCCTGGCGGTACTGCCCCACTCTTCTCTACTGTTCTTATGTTAGCTACACCTGCCAAAATTGCTGGCTGTCAGGAAATTGTACTCTGCACACCTCCCAACCGTGAGGGTAAGGTGAATCCTGCCATTCTTGTTGCCGCGAAGACAGCTGGTGTCAACAAAATTTTCAAAGTTGGTGGAGTACAAGCTATCGGCGCAATGGCCTATGGAACACGAACCGTTCCTAAAGTTTATAAGATATTTGGTCCTGGCAATCAATATGTTATGGCAGCCAAACAACAAGTAAGCCTGCACGATGTAGCCATTGATATGCCTGCAGGTCCCAGCGAGGTATGTGTCATTGCCGACCAAACTGCCAACCCCGAATTTGTAGCTGCCGACCTACTGTCACAGGCAGAGCATGGCATAGACTCACAGGTGCTACTGATTACTACGTCAGAGGAAATGCTGACGAAAGTGCAGGCAGAGGTAGATTGGCAGTTGGAGTTACTGCCTCGTAAGGAGATTGCTGCCAAAACGTTAGAAAATAGTCAGTTGGTATTGGTTCGCGATGCTCAGGAAGCCATCGCCCTATCAAACTACTATGCCCCCGAACATCTCATTATTCAAACAGCCGACTATGAGCAGCTGGCTGAACAGGTGGTAAATGCCGGCAGCGTTTTCTTAGGAAAGTTTGCCTGCGAGAGTGCTGGAGACTATGCCAGCGGCACCAATCACACACTGCCCACCCATGGCTATGCAACGGCTTACAGCGGTGTAAACCTGGACAGTTACTGCCGAAAAATCACCTTTCAGCACCTCACGGAACAGGGAGTTCGCCACATTGGCCGCGCCGTCGAGTTGATGGCCGAAGCCGAACAGCTGGATGCCCACAAAAATGCTATGACGGTGAGGCTGAAAATGGTCAACCACTAATCATCATTTAACGAGAAAAAACACAAAAGACATACGCTACATGAAGCCACTCTGTGAACTGACAAGACCAAACATCTGGTTGCTAGCCCCCTACAGCAGCGCACGCAACGAATATGCAGGCAAAACGGCGCGCGTATTCCTCGATGCTAACGAGAATCCCTACAATGCACCCTTCAACCGCTATCCCGACCCTCTGCAAGAAGAACTGAAAGAGGCTATCGCAGGCGTAAAAGGTGTGAAAGCCGAAAACATATTCTTAGGCAACGGCAGCGACGAGGCCATCGACCTGCCCTACCGCTGTTTCTGCGAGCCAGGAAAGGACAATGTGATGGCTATCGAGCCCACCTATGGCATGTATCGCGTATGTGCAGACATCAATAATGTGGAGTATCGCACTGTGCTGCTCGACGAGCACTTCCGCATGAACGCTGTCGAGTTGTTGGCTGCCTGCGACGAGCATACGAAGCTGATATGGCTCTGCTCGCCCAACAACCCCACAGGAAACAGTCTTGACCGCGAAGAGATCGTGAAGGTGTTACAAGGCTTTGAGGGACTGGTCATCGTTGACGAGGCCTACAGCGATTTCTCACGGCAGAAATCATTCAGACACGAACTGAGCCGCTACCCCAACCTGATTGTGCTGAACACGATGAGCAAGGCATGGGGGTGTGCTGCTATCCGTCTGGGTATGGCCTTTGCCTCCAAGGACATTATTGCATTGTTCAACAAGGTGAAATATCCCTATAATGTGAACCAACTGACACAGCAGAAGGCTCTCGAAGTAATCAAAGATAAATATGAGGTGGAAAAATGGGTGACCCTCCTGCTGCAAGAGCGCGGCCGACTGATGGAGGCCTTCCGCCAGTTGCCGATATGCAAAGAGGTATATCCCAGCGACGCCAACTTCTTTCTGGCTCGTATGACCGACGCTCAGCGCATCTACGACTACTTGGTGGACGAAGGCATCATCGTACGCAATCGCACGCGCGTTCAACTGTGTCAAAACTGCTTACGCATCACCATCGGCACACGCACCGAGAATAGCGAACTGCTGGGCGCTCTACGGCAGTATCAATAGAGATTCGCCGAAAAAGAAGAGCCTTTCACTGAAAAAACTTTGACAGGCTCTTCTAAATATCTACTTTTGCCTAAAACTATTAACTACGAGGTTATGCCCATTGAGAAACTGTTAGACAATTTTGACCCCATCACACTGGCCGAGATGAAAAGCGTGAAGCTGATGAACCGCACCGACACGAAGTTCGTCACCACACTGCCCATGCTGGAGCGACTGCTGGAAATGGCACAGGGTGACTACTATGCACAAGTGATAGACGGCGAGCGAAACATGCTCTACGACACCACCTATTTTGACACGCGCACGTATGGTATGTATCAAGAGCATCAGGCTGGTCACACCAACCGCCAAAAGATACGTTTTCGCACCTATGTCAGCTCAAACCTGCAGTTCATGGAGATCAAAACGAAAAACAACCACGGGCGCACAAAGAAAAAACGCATCGAGGTTCACGACATGGACCTTGCCGACGATGAGAAGCGTCTCTTCATAGGCGATCACCTACACTTCAGCGTTGATGACCTGATTCCACACATGCACAACTATTTCCATCGCATCACCCTCGTGAATCACGCCAAGACCGAGCGACTGACTATCGACACTGCCTTGGAATTCAACAACCTGCAGACCGATACCCAGAAACGCATGGGTGACTTGGTAATCATCGAACTAAAACGCGATGGACTGGTCTACTCGCCCGTACTTGAAATGCTGCGACAGTTGCGCATACATCCCCACGGTTTCAGCAAATACTGTATGGGAGCGGCTATGACAAACAATGGGCTACACGTCAACCGCTTCAAGACAAAACTGCGCGATATTGAAAAGATATTAGGAAAATAAAAGAATAAAAAACAAACGCTATGGAAGCTCTTTTTTCAACTGAATTCAGCGCCACGCTGCTGAGATTCATCACTTGCATCGTTATCAACTGGGGAATCATCCACTTCCTCTACTACCGTAAGAGTCATCGCAATGATTTCTACTTCACGTTTATGCTCATGACCGTAGCCATCTTCTTCCTTGTCTACTTCATGATGGGCATGGATCGCGGCAAGGCTACTATGGGCGTAGGCCTGGGTCTGTTCGGTATCTTCTCCATTATGCGCTATCGTACCGATGCGATGCCCGTCAGAGAGATGACCTATTTGTTCCTCATCGTCTGCCTGTCAGTGGTTCACGCTATGGCCGAGAGCTATGGTGAACTGATTGTTGTCGACGTACTCACAGTGTCAGCCATCATTGTTTGCGAACTACGTTTCAAAGTTCACGCCACTAAGCTCATACAGTATGACCGCGTGGAGCTTATTAAGCCTGAAAAACGTGAAGAATTGATTGCTGATTTGGAGAGCCGCACAGGATTAAAAATACTGAAAATCGACGTAGGCGGCATTGACTTTCTGAAGGATTCGGTGGTGCTGCGCGTAACTTACGACAACGATCAGACAAACGAAGTGGACAACCAATTCAAAGTAAGGAAATCGCAATGGAGAGAAATATGAGTCACGCCGGAAACTGGAGAAAATGCTTGATGATAGCGGCCTTGTGCCTGCCATCACCCCTATTCATTTCTCAAGTTTCCATCAGTCAGGCACAAGAGAACGACTTCGGCATGTGGTACGAGCTGGGAGCCGAAAAGAAACTCTCGCAAAAATGGAACGTAGCAGGCGAAGCCGAACTGCGCACCCGCAACAATGCCCGCACGCTTGACAGATGGAGTGCCGGCGTGAGTGCAGAATACAAGATTGCCAAGTGGCAGCTGGGGGCCAGCAAACTCTCGCTGAAAGCCTCTGGCGGCTACACGCTGCTCTACGACAACAACCAAGAGGAACTGTCGCTGAAGAAAGACGGTGTAACGGCCAATAAATGGACGCCATCCTACTGGGCAGCGCGCCACCGCTTCAACATCAGCCTTGGCGGAACGCTCGACTGGCACCGACTCTCCATCGGGCTGCGCGAGCGCTGGCAGTACACCTACCGCCCCGAGGCCGAAGGCAAGAAGTACGACATTGACAACGACGAATGGGATTCTGTGAAAGGAAAAGGCAAGAATGTGCTGCGCAGCCGCCTGCAGGCCTCCTACGATTTTCCGCACTGGAAGCTGGACCCCACGGCCAGCGTCGAGATGTTCACGGCCAAAGGCGGCACGCAGAAAATGCGCTACCAGCTGGGCTTCGACTACAAGCTGCAGAAGCAGCACGTCTTCTCGCTGACCTACCGCTACCAGAACGTGTTCGACGACGATGACGACCAGGAAGTCAACAGCCACCTCATCGGTTTAAGCTACAAGTATAAATTCTAAGCCCGCCCTTATTACAGGTATGAACATTTCATCACGCATAACCATCATCATCATGTTGCTCTGCACGCTGTTTGCATCGTGCGAGAACGACGACCAATATGAACTGAGCGACTTCGTAGGCAACGATACCATCAGCATTGCGTTCCAAGGCAGCACGGCAACCGTAGGCACGGTTCCGGGGTTCGTCAGCGTCGAAGCCAGCGGGGCTCACGTCACCATTCATTCCAACACCAGCAAGTTCCTGGTAGTGCAGCTGAGCGGCGCTACCACCAATGGCTCGCTGCTCGTCTACAGCCAGAAGAAGCTGGGCATCGTGCTCAATGGGGTAAGCATACAGAACCCGCAGGGGCCTGCCATCAACAACCAGTGCGGCAAGTCGCTCTACGTAACGCTGGCAGCAGGAACCACCAGCACGCTGACCGATGGAGCCACCTATGCCGACGCACCCACCAATACACTGGGCGAGACCATCGACCAGAAGGGTGTTCTCTTCAGCGAGGGCCAGATTTACTTCCGTGGCACAGGCTCGCTGAGCGTGAACGGCCATGCCAAAAACGGCATTGCCAGCGACGACTACCTTACCTTTGAGCATGCTGGCCAGATCACGGTCGACGTCGACTCTGCCGGCAGCAACGGCCTGAAGGCCAACGACGGGGTGTTCATCAGCAGTGGAGCCCTCAGCGTGAGCGTTGCCGCAGACGGTGCACGCGGCATCAAGAACGATGCACGCATGGAGATGAGCGGCGGCAACGTAAGCATCACCACTACCGGCGACTGCAAGGTAGAGACCGTAGACGGCGTACAGGACACCACCTCGTGTGCTGCCATCAAGTGCGACAGCCTCTTCACGCTGTCTGGCGGCACCCTGACGCTGCTCAGCAAAGGCGACGGCGGCAAGGGCATCAACTGCTCGCAGAACTTCGAGCAGACGGGCGGCACGCTCAGCGTTACCACCACGGGCAGCAACAAGAATGCCAAGCCCAAGGGCGTGAAGAGCGATACCGGCGTCATCGTGAGCGGCGGCACGTTTGAGTCGACCGTCAACAAAAGCAAGGCATGCGACAATGCCGGCCAGAACTGGCCCACCGTTATTGGTACGCCCAGCAAGACCAACGAAGACGACGGCGACAGCAAACACGTATATATTACGTTCTAATCATTCATCGTCGTCATCGCGATAGGCTTCAACGCCTATAGGTTCGCGACTGCCAATGGTGAGCTGTCGCAGATCGTAGTATGAGCCATTGTAGATGTTAAGGTCTACATAGCCCTTGATGCCCGGCAGTCGGCCAACGTCGGTGTGCTGCCAGAATTTCCAGGGTCCCTTGTATTCCACGCTATCCACATAATAATGTGCAATCCAGTAGGGATAGTCGTTGAACGCTTCGTCATCAAGATAGCGCATCTTGAACTTATAATAGGTGTAGATAATCGGCTTCACATTGTAGTGTTGCTCAACCATGCGAAGCCACGTCAGCACACTCATCTTGAATTCATCGTCTGACTGGTTCCTCGGCTTATGCTCCACATCAAGCACTGGCGGAAGATCTCCTTTCAGCAGTTTGACATTGTGCATGAAAAAACGAGCTTGCTGATCGGCTGGAGAGTGAACACTATAAAAGTGATAAGCACCTCGCGTAAATCCATACTCTAACGACTGTTCAAAATTATCCTCGAAGTTCGGGTCTATACGGTTGGAACCCTCCGTTGCCTTGATCATTACAAAACGAATAGGGCACTTGTCAATCATACCCTGATTGCGCAGTACCTCCCAGTCTATCGTTCCCTGATAGTGCGATATGTCAATGCCGTGAATCTCGTAGCCATCAGGACTGCTCAGGTCGCCATAGAGTGCACGCCAGCGAAACCCAAAGGGAGAGACAAAGAAGTAATAGAAAAACCACACATAAGCTGCTATCACCAGCAAACCACCAAACCAGTATGACCATCGAGGCATTCTGCGTAGAATCCTGATGATCATACCGGGTCGTTTGTGCCTAACAGACTTGGTGCGCCTCACCTTAGGCATATTTTTATTTGTTCTGCTCAAGAGCTAAAGTCTTCGTGGGCTGGTCGCATACTTCAGTAGGTCCCCAGTACTGGATAGGACCAGGATAGACGTATGCTGTTTCGCGAGCCCATACGTCGCGCTGGGCAGCAAAACACTTGAAAGGTGCACCGTCAAGTTCAACGAGAGCCTTGCGGATCACTGGCTTCATCTCGCCGTTGCGGCGTTCCATATTCATCATCATCGTGATGGGCACTCCACCAGCCTTCCATTCTGCAGCAGGAGCCGTGGTGTTCTTCACGATGGCCATATAACCCGTCTTACCAGCAGCGATGAGCTGAGCAGCACTGGCACCCAGTGCATAGCAGTAGTCTGCATCGAAGTTTGAAGGAGCAGCACAGCGGCCCTCGTAGCCGAAGAAGTGGTGCTGAGTGGCGAACTTACCCTTGAAGGTACCCTCCTTCTTCATTTTCTCCAGTTTCTGAGCAACCATTGTGGAAAGCAGTTTCTCGGTCTCGATAAGTGACACCTGTACGTTTCCGTGAGGATCGCGGTCAAGGGCCAGCTGACGGGCAACGCCCACGGGCAGCGAGTTGAACACAGCCAGGTTCTCCTCCGTCAGATGACTTTTGGCGAAGTCCACCTGCTCGTCGCGGCTAATGTCCTTAGCCTCGGGCAGAGCCAGCACATCGTTCAGCTGTGCAATAAGTTTCTTGATAGCAGGGATGAACTCGATGACACCCTCAGGAATGATAACCGTACCGAAGTTGTTGCCGTCAGCAGCACGCTGGGCAACAGCCTTAGCGATATAGTCTACAATGTCATTTAGACTCATGCCCTTCTGCTCAATCTCCTCCGAAATCAGGCAGATATTAGGCTGTGTCTGCAGGGCGCACTCCAAAGCGATGTGGCTAGCCGAACGACCCATCACCTTAATAAAGTGCCAGTACTTACGGGCTGAGTTACAGTCACGCTCAATATTACCTATCAGTTCCGAGTAGGTCTTACAAGCGGTGTCGAAACCAAACGAGGTCTCAATCTGCGAGTTCTTCAAGTCGCCATCAATGGTCTTCGGACAGCCGATGACCTGCACACCATATTTCTTGGCAGCATAGTATTCGGCCAACACACAGGCATTCGTATTCGAGTCGTCACCACCGATGATTACGATAGCCTTGATGCCCAACTCGCGAATAATCTCAAGACCTTTCTCAAACTGCTCCTCTTTTTCCAGTTTCGTGCGGCCTGAGCCAATCATATCGAAGCCGCCCGTGTTGCGATACTCGTCAATGATGTCTTTCGTCAGTTCCATGTAATTGTGGTCCACCAGACCGCCAGGCCCCAGAATAAAGCCAAACAGACGGTTCTCGGGATTCAGCTTCTTCACCATGTCGAAGAGGCCCGTAATCACATTGTGACCGCCGGGAGCCTGACCGCCCGAAAGAATGATACCAACGTTCATCGGCTCATGCTTTGTCTCCTCACCAGGAACAAACTCTACGAGCGGCATGCCGTAAGTATTGGGGAAGAGAGCTTTGATCTCCTCCTGATTATCAACACTCTGTGTAGGAGCACCTTCCTGCACCTTCACTGCGCCCTGCAAGCCACGTGGCAGCTTGGGCTGATAGGCGGCTCTTGCCACCTGCAATGCACTTTTCTGCATAAATACTTCTTTTTTATAATGAAATAATAATGAATAATCGTTTGGGACGCAAAGTTACTTATTTATATTGAAAAAAGAATAGAATTAAGTTTTTTTTTGAATATTGTTCATGTCATATCGAATATTTTACCTAACTTTGGCAATTGAACATTAAAATCTTTCATGACTTATGGCAAATAAACGTTCACTTAAACATGCAATCAACCTCGTGTGCGAGGAGTTGCTGGCAGAATGCATAGCCGCATCGCTCTATGGAGCAGAGACAAATGACGACAATGCCGAGGCCTTGCTCTATTCCATCATCAAGATGCAATCTGATTTCATCTGCCGGGTGTCTCATCCAGAACCAGGCATCACAGCAAAGGCATACTACAAAGACCTGCGCACTAAGTTTACTGCACAGGTCAGTGAGGTCGTCGACCAAATCAACAACCTATAACCAACATCGTCATGTGGAAAAAATTCTGTAATTGGCTGTTATACAAACGAATGGGATGGAAATCCGTAGTAACGGAAGAACATCCCGACAAGTTCATTATCTGCTTGGCTCCTCATACTAGCAACTACGACTTTTTTATTGGCCAGCTCTACAATGGAGCAGTTGGTCTGCACTCTAATTTCTTGATGAAAAAAGAGTGGTTCTTCTGGCCGTTAGGCCCTATCTTCCGCAGCATAGGCGGCATACCAGTCTATCGACAGAAGCATACACGTATGACCGATGCAATGGCCGAGACCGCACGACAGGCGAAGACGTTCCACCTCTGTATAACGCCTGAGGGCACGCGCTCGCGCGTTGACGAATGGAAGAAAGGCTTCTACTTCATTGCCCAGGGAGCGCAGATTCCCATTCTGCTCTATGGTGTCGACTACGAACGTAAGCTCATCCAGTGCACCAAAACCATCATCCCTACTGGCGACATTGAGAAAGACATGCGGGAGATTAAGTTGTATTTCAAGGACTTCAAAGGCAAGCACCCTGAGAATTTCAGCATCGGGGAGGTTTAAGATGAAACGCTACGCACTGCTATTTTCGGTCATCATTGCCTTTTCGATTGCGACCTTTGCCCAGCCCGATGATTGGAAGGGATTGGAGTATAAAGGGGAACCATGGGTCAGAAATGCATCACGTCCTTATGACATCTCTGAAGGTCTCGAAGGCCGTCATCTATCCTTGTGGGCTTCTCACGGGCGTTTCTACGACGTTGCCCGTCAGAAATGGCGCTGGCAACGGCCGCCGCTCTACACCACCTGTGAGGATCTCTTCACACAGACCATCGTGGTGCCCTACCTTATCCCCATGCTTGAGAATGCCGGAGCCATCGTTTTCACACCTCGCGAGCGCGACTGGCAGCGAAATGAGGTCATTGTCGACAATGACACATCGCCCCTGAAGAATTACAGCGAGCAGAGCCGTTCCAAGGATTGGCAGGATGCCCCTGCAAGAGGGTTCACCTTCAAAGGCGGAAATTTGCAGGATGGTGAGAATCCTTTCGAGGCAGGAACAGCTCGCACCACTAAAACTACCAAGTCGCAAAGCCGACAAAGTTTTGTCATCTATCGCCCCGATATTCCTGAGACAGGCCGTTATGCCGTCTATGTCAGCTATCAGACTCTTCCCAACAGCATTAGCGATGCCCACTACACCGTCTACCATCAAGGCCAAAAGACCGATTTTCTGGTCAACCAGCAAATGGGTGGCTCAACATGGGTCTATCTGGGCACCTTTCCTTTCGATGCCGGCAACAGTGCCGACAACTGTGTCATTCTCTCCAACCTAAGCAGCCAAAACGGAACCGTTTCAGCCGATGCCGTTCGCTTTGGCGGAGGCATGGGCAACATAGAGCGTGAAGGAACTGTTAGCCAACTGCCTCGCTGTCTGGAAGGTGCTCGCTACTGGGCACAGTGGGCAGGCATGCCCTACAATGTATACTCTCCCAGAGGTGGCGAGAACGACTATGCCGATGATATCAATGTACGCTCGCTGATGACTAACGAACTCTGTGGCGGTTCTGTCTATGCCCCTGATTCTGCCGGTCGTGGCGTTCCCATTGAACTGTCGCTGGCTGTTCATAGCGATGCAGGCTACAACAAACCCTACGGTGAAGGCATCTACGGTTCGCTCACCATCTGCACCACCATGCATGGCGACTCGCTACTGGCTGCTGGGCGCACACGACAGATGTCGAAAGAACTGGCTTCCGAACTGCTCGACAACACTGTCATTGACCTACAGCGCAAATATGGCCGGTGGACCATTCGCGAGGTCTACGACCGCAACTATTCTGAGACACGACTGCCTATTGTTCCCTCGGCCATCCTCGAGACGCTATCGCACCAGAACTTTCTGGACATGCGCTATGCCCTCGATCCCAACTTCCGCTTCACGTTGGCTCGTTCCATCTACAAGACCCTTTTGCGCTATGTGGCCCGTAAACATAACACAGAATACACAGTAACACCGCTCGCACCTCACAACTTTCGTATTGAATTCACAGGCAAGGAGAAAGGCGAGGTACGCATCTGCTGGTCGCCAACGTCCGATCCTTATGAGCCCAGTTCAGCACCCACGGCCTATCTGTTACAGATTGCTGAAGGAGATCAGGACTTCGACAACGGTATGATTGTTCACGGAACGGCCGTCACCACACGCTTGCGCCGCGATGCTCTTGTCCATTTCCGCGTGACAGCTGTCAACGATGGCGGCATCAGTTTCCCCTCATCAGTACTCTCAGCTTGCTACCGTTCGCAAAAAAGTCCCACCGTCATCGTTGTCGATGGTTTCCGTCGTCTATCCTCTCCGGCAGTGAAGGCAAATGGCTTTGATCTGAACGAGGATGCTGGTGTATCTTTCGGACGTACCTGCGGCACTCTGGGCCATCAGAAAGGCTTTGACATCAGCCGCATTGGCATTGAGGATTCCACCGGTCTGGGCTATACCGTCAACGACCTCGAAGGCCGCTTCATCGCCGGCAATGATTTCAACTATGTACGTACACATGCATCAGCCATCTACGAAGCTGGCAAATACAACATCGTCAGCTGCAGCTCTGAAGTGCTGCCAACTGTTGCGCTCTATCAGTACGATTTGGTCGACATGTTCACCGGCTTGGAAAAGAACGACGGCCATAGTTTGCTGCCCTACAAGGCCTTCCCACAACCCGTCAGCAGTGCCCTTAGCCAGTATGTTGCCCAAGGCGGCCGACTATTGGTTAGCGGAGCCTATTTGGGCAGCGACATGAACAGTGCTGATGAGCAACTGTTCCTGAAAAATGTGCTCAAAATCCAGCAACAAGGGGTCTATCACGGCAGCAGCGAAACAATTAGCGGCTTGGGCACCACCTTCGACATTTACCACCAACTCAACGAACACCACTATGCCGCTACCCACTGCGACGTGCTCATGCCTTCTGAGAATGGAGCTTTCAGCGCCATGCTGTATGCCGACGGAACAAGTGCTGCCACAGCCTATAAGGGTAGTGACTGTCGTCTCTTCGTCATGGGCTTCCCCTTTGAATGCATCAAGGGCAGTCAGCGACAAAAGTCACTGATGAAAGGCATCCTCAATTTCCTGCTGAAATAACAATTTCTTTTTGCATATCACAAACAGAATCATTTAGAAAACAAATATAGTATGACAACAAAAATTCAAACCAATGCCTCGGGAACCAGAAATATCGAAGTAAGCGAGCGCCACTTGCAGACCATCGACCGCTATCAACTGTTCCGCGACTTGATCGACTCGAACGGCATCGTCGACGAACCTGTTCTCGACAAACTGAAACTGAACATCCGCGCCTTGCTGGAGGCTTCTGTCGAACAGAACAAAGACCTACTCGACCTATGCCTCGATGTCATCTACCACCAAAACATGAAAGCCTACGGACTGCAGCAACTTGTACTGCTCTACATTAACTGGAAGGACTTGGCCGCTGGAGAGCAGGCAGAGGAACAAGCAGCTGAAGAAGCATAATCCATGGAATATCGACTGACCGATTTTCTGCCAACTACCAAGAAGGAAGTGGAGCTACGAGGATGGGATGAACTGGACATCATTCTGTTCTCGGGCGATGCTTATGTTGACCACCCGTCGTTTGGCGCTGCCGTCATAGGGCGCACCCTCGAAGCCCAGGGCTACCGTGTAGCCATTGTGCCGCAACCCGACTGGCACGGTGACTTCCGTGACTTCAAAAAGCTGGGCCGTCCACGTCTTTTCTTTGGTATTTCTCCTGGTTGCATGGACTCTATGGTCAACAAGTACACAGCCGCACGCCGTCTGCGCTCTGAAGATGCCTATTCGCCCGACGGTCGCCACGACATGCGTCCTGAATATCCCACCATCGTCTATAGTCAGATTCTCAAGAAACTCTATCCTGACGTGCCCGTCATTCTGGGCGGTATCGAGGCTTCTTTGCGCCGGCTCACCCACTACGATTACTGGCAAGACCGACTGCGTCCCTGCATTCTCTGCGACAGTGGTGCCGACCTCATCATCTACGGTATGGGCGAGAAGCCCATCACAGAGCTGGCCCACCGTATAAGTGAAGGTGATCCGCTAACAGATATTCCTCAAACCGTTTATTTGGCATCTGACATTACCCCAACTTCCAATGACATCGTTCTCCACAGTCATGAGGAGTGCCTGCGCAACAAGCGTGCCGAAGCCGAGAACTATCGCCACATAGAAGAGCAGTCGAACATGATGCACGCACAGCGCATCCTGCAGCCGGTCATGGGAAAGACCGTTGTCGTGAACCCTCCATATCCTCCGCTCACCACAACCGAGCTTGATGCCTCTTACGACCTGCCCTACACGCGCCAGCCACACCCAAAATATAAAGGCAAGCGAATCCCAGCTTTCGATATGATCAAGCATTCCGTCAACATCCATCGCGGATGTTTCGGCGGTTGTGCCTTCTGCACCATCTCGGCCCATCAAGGCAAGTTCATCAGCTGTCGTTCTAAAGAGAGCATTCTCAAAGAGGTTAAGAAAGTTGCCCAAATGCCCGACTTTAAAGGCTATCTATCCGATCTGGGAGCTCCCTCAGCCAATATGTACGGCATGCATGGCCGCAACCTCAACGCCTGCGAAAAATGCCGTCGTCCCAGTTGCATCCATCCGCAGGTTTGCCCCAATCTTAACACCAGCCACGCCAAACTGCTCGACATCTATCGTGCCGTCGACGCACTTCCTGAGGTGAAGAAGAGCTTCATTGGCTCTGGCGTGCGCTACGACCTGCTGCTGCACAGGGGTAAGGACGAAGCCGCCAACCGCTCTGCTGAAGAATATACGCGCGAGTTGATTTGCCATCACGTCAGTGGCCGTTTGAAAGTGGCCCCCGAGCATACCAGCGACCGTGTACTCTACCTCATGCGCAAGCCGTCCTTCAGCCAGTTTGGTCAGTTCAAGCGTATCTTCGACCGCATCAACCGTGAGGAGAACCTGCACCAGCAAATTATCCCATACTTCATATCGTCCCATCCCGGCTGCCGTGAGGAGGATATGGCTGAACTGGCCGTACTCACCAAGCAGATGGACTTTCAACTGGAGCAGGTGCAGGACTTCACACCCACGCCGATGACCATTGCCACCGAGATGTGGTACACGGGCTACGACCCCTACACGCTCGAGCCTGTTTTTTCGGCCAAGACTCCACGCGAGAAGCAAGCTCAGCGCCAGTTCTTCTTCTGGTACAAGCCCGAAGAGCGCCGCGGCATCGAGCAATCGTTGCGCCGCATCGGTCGTCCAGACCTCATACAGAAATTGTTTGGAAATGGTTTTGGCAAACCGCAATCACAAGCAAAAGGGTCGCATAGCAAACGCAATCGCAGATAAAAGGCACAAAAAATTTGGCCGTTCGCAAAAAAATGCCTACCTTTGCACCCACATTAAAAAAGGGGATGGTTCCGTAGCTCAGCTGGATAGAGCAACTGCCTTCTAAGCAGTAGGCCTTGGGTTCGAGTCCCAACGGAATCACGAAAAAGGGAGCATTTTTAATTGCTCCCTTTTTCGTTTTCCGTTTACTTTTCGTTAAACAACTGGAGGGTGCGCAGGATTGCAGGATCATCGGCATTAAGGTATTCTATCCATGACTGCTCGTCGAGCATATTGTAAATGATACGGCTCACCAGGAAATGCTCCAACAACTTGTAAGAGCGCTGAATGAGCAGATTGCGACGCTTCAGCCCTTGACGGTCGGCATAGGTAACAAAACGCTCTACGATGTTCTGACGTTTCAAGTATTTCTCCAGCGAATGGATATCGGTATATTTCGACAGCTCTTCACGATGGTCGTCGGTATAGTCGTAGCAGAACTGCAAAATCAGGCCTGACATGGTGGCTTCTTTATAATAAGAAGTATAAGAAGCAGTATCTTCACCCACGAAGATGTCGGGCGTGATGCCACCACCGCCATAGACCACACGACCGCCCACGGTATGGTATTCAGGACCAGTGTGCTTGATGCTGTCCTGCGAGAAGAACTCCCCATGCTGGTAGCGCATCATCAGGTCTTCCTCGTAATCTTTGTCCTGCCCACTGGTATAGGGTTTCTGGATGCAGCGACCTGAAGGAGAATAATAGCGGGCTATGGTGAGTCGCATCATCGAGCCATCGTTGAACTCAATGGGCTGCTGAACCAGACCTTTTCCGAACGAACGACGGCCAATGATGGTTCCACGGTCGTTATCCTGAATGGCACCAGCAAGAATCTCACTGGCCGAAGCCGATCCTTCATCAATAAGAATGACCAATGGAATATCCAGATAGCTACCACGCCCATCAGAGCGGTATTCCTGACGCTGCGAACGACGGCCCTCGGTATAGACTATCAGACGGTTCTTGGGCAAAAACTCGTTAGCTATCTGCACGGCTGAGCCCAAATAGCCGCCCGTATTGCCACGCAAGTCGATCACCAAATTAGAGAAGTCGCTCTGCGACAACTGAGCCAACGCAATGAGCAGTTCAGGATAAGTATTCTCACCGAAGTTCTTGATTCGGATATATCCCGTCGTCTCGTCAAGCATATATACCGCATTGACGCTCTTCATTGGAATCTCGCCGCGTGTCACGGTGACGTAGTAAAGTTCTTTCTGTCCACGTCGCACAATACCCAGTTTCACCTTCGTGTCCTTAGGACCTTTCAGGCGGTGCATAGCTTCTTCGTTGGTCACTTCCTTGCCAACAAAGGCGGAATCGTCAATTTCTACGATCTTATCGCCTGCCAGCACCCCGGCACGCTCCGACGGTCCGTTCTTAATGACGTTCTGCACACGCAGCGTGTCTTTCCTGATAACGAACTCGATGCCCACACCTGAGAAAGAACCACGCAAGTCATCTTCAGCCATCTGCTTATCCTTGGCAGAGATATAGACCGAGTGAGGATCTAATTCAGAAAGCAACTGTGGCATTGCCTTTTCCACCAGATCGGCAACATTGACCGAATCGACATATTGATCGTCGACAATATGCAGCAGGTTGTTCAGTTTGTTTGTACCCGAATTGATGATGTTCAGCCGCTGGCCTCCGAAATGGTTGGCATAGAACGTGCCGATGAAGATGCCCACGACAGCACTAAGTGCCAGCCACAAGGGCGAAAAATGATTATGCTTGTTCATGCGTCTCCTCCTTTCCGTAAGTAGCTAGTTCCTTATAGACCACTTCTATACCGGCTCTCTCCAACAGGTCAATGCCGTCGGTCAGTCGATATTTCTCCCCATAGACCACACGCTTAATGCCTGCCTGAATAATCAACTTGGCACACTCTATGCAGGGCGATGCCGTGATATATATGGTTGCCCCGTCACTATTATTGCCCGAACGGGCCAGTTTTGTGATGGCATTAGCCTCGGCATGCAGCACGTAGGGCTTCGTCACGCCGCTCTCGTCTTCACACACGTTCTCAAAGCCACTCGGGGTGCCATTGTAACCATCGCTGATGATCATTTTGTCCTTCACCACCAAAGCCCCTACCTGCCGACGCTGGCAGTAGGAGTTTTCTGCCCAGATGCGGGCCATGCGCAGATAGCGCCAGTCCAACTTACTTTGTTTTTCGTTTAATTCCATTTCGCTTCAGAAGTGCATCAATTGTGGGTTCACCCCCACGGAAACGTTTATATAGTGTCATCGGGTGCTCAGTTCCTCCTTTCGAAAGAATGTTCTCACGGAAACTCTGAGCCGTCTTCTGGTCGAAGATGCCGTTTCGCTTAAAGACACTGAAGGCATCGGCATCGAGCACCTCAGCCCATTTGTAGCTGTAGTAGCCTGCCGCATAGCCGCCTGCCATGATGTGCGAGAACTGCACAGTCATACAGGTGTCAGTCAGTTGCTTGCCCAAAATGGCTTTCTTCCAAGCATTCTTCTCAAAGGGAATGATGTCCTGACTGAATTCGTGCCGCTGGGTGTAATAAGCCATGTCGAGCAGACCGAAGCTGACCTGACGCAGACAGGCGGTAGCCACCATGAAGTTGCGGCTCTTCACAATGCGGTCAATCAGCTCGTCAGGCAGAGGTTCGCCTGTCTGATAATGGAAAGCGAACGTACGCAGAAACTCTTTCTCAATGGAGAAATTCTCCATGAACTGCGAAGGCAGTTCCACGAAGTCCCACCACACATTCGTGCCGCTCAAGCTCTCGAAACGTGTGTTGGCGAACATGCCGTGCAGCGAGTGGCCGAACTCATGCAGGAAGGTCTCCACCTCGCCCAGTGTCAGCAGAGCAGGCTTTTCCTCTGTCGGCTTCGTCAGGTTCATCACCACCGACACATGGGGTCGCTCGTTGATGCCTTTCAGATTGATGCACTGTCCCTGATACTCAGTCATCCAAGCCCCACCCTGCTTTCCTTTGCGCGGATGGAAGTCGGCATAGAACACGGCTAAATAGGATCCGTCTTTATCGAACACCTCGTAAGCCTTCACGTCAGGATGATAGACAGGAATGTCCTTGTTCTCACGGAACGTTATACCATACAGGCGATTGGCCAAGCCAAACACGCCGCTGATGACTTTCGACAGTTCGAAGTACGGGCGCAGCATTTCGGCATCCAAGTTGAACTTTTTCAGTTGCAGTTTGTGTGAATAGAACGCTGCGTCCCAAGGTTTCACCTTGAAGTCTTTGCCCTCCATTCTGACTGCCAGTTTCTTTAGCTCCTCGCGCTCGCGTTCAGCTGTAGGCTTATAGGCATCAATCAGGTCGTTTAGCAGCTTGTAGACGCTCCGTGTGTTGGAGGCCATGCGGCGCACCAGCACATAGTCGGCATACGTCTTATAACCCAGCAGCTGAGCTATCTCGCGACGCAGGTTCACCAGTCTCTTGCAGATTTCAAGGTTGTTGGCATCATTCGAATGAGTGCACAGTGTGTTGCGTGCCATATACATCTGCTCGCGCAGGTCACGCTGCGTGCTGTAAGTCATAAAGGGCGAATAGGAGGGATAGTCGAGCGTGAACACCCAGCCCTCCTTCTGCTGTTCCTTGGCCGTCTGGGCTGCAGCTTCGACAGCTGTATCGGGCAGACCATCGAGCTGAGCACGGTCAGTGATATGGAGCGTGAAGGCCTTTGTCTCCTTCAGCAGATTCTGCGAAAACTGGAGTGACAGTACTGATGCTTCCTCAGTCAGCTTGCGTAGCCGCTCTTTGCCTTCCTTATCGAGCAGGGCTCCGCTACGCACAAATCCCTGATAAGTATTCTCCAACAGCATTTTCTCCTCAGCTGTCAGTTTGCGGTGATGGCGATGCACATACTGGACGCGCTTGAACAATTGCTCGTTCAGTCTGACATCGTTGGCATGCTGCGTCAGGATGGGCTGAATTTTCTGGGCCAACGCATCCATCTCGTCATTGGTCTCGGCCGACAGCAGATTGAAGAACACCGTCGAGACACGTTCCAACAGGTCGTAGTACCCCTCTGTATCGTCTTCCTTGTCGATAATGGTGTTGTCGAAAGTGGGCTTCTGGGGATTATTGATGGTCTTCTCTACCTGCTCGTTGTCACGGCGAATACCCTCCATGAATGCCTCCTCGAAATGCTCCAGCTTGATACGGTCGAAAGGTACCGTGTCGTGAGGCGTATCGTAGGGCAGAAAAAAGGGGTTCTGCTGCTCAGTATTCTGTGCTTGTTGGCTCATTGCTTTTCTCCTCTTATATTATTTGGGATGCAAAAGTACGAAATTTTTGCAAAAATTCATTCAATTTATGCGTAAATTGGTTCAATTTATGCAAAAATTCAAAGTTATTTGTTACCTTTGCACTCAATTATTACGTAATAACATTCAAAAACAATGCCCGAAATATCAGTTCGCGGACTGGAAATGCCCGAGAGCCCTATCAGGAAACTGGCTCCGTTGGCAGCTGCCGCAAAAAAACGTGGAACCAAGGTCTACCATCTGAATATTGGTCAGCCGGACCTGCCCACTCCCGAGATTGCCTTAGATGCTCTCAAGCACATCGACCGCACCATCCTTGAGTACTCGCCCTCACAAGGCTACCAGAGCTATCGTGAGAAACTAGTAGGCTACTATGCGAAGTATAACATCAACGTCACGGCTGACGACATTATCATCACCTCGGGTGGTTCCGAGGCTGTATTGTTCGCTTTCTTGTCGTGTCTGAACCCTGGCGACGAGATCATTGTGCCCGAGCCTGCATACGCTAACTATATGGCCTTTGCCATCTCGGCAGGTGCAAAGATCCGCACCATCGCCACCACGATAGACGAAGGCTTCTCACTGCCGAAAGTGGAGAAGTTCGAAGAGCTCATCAACGAGCGCACTCGTGCCATCATGATCTGCAACCCGAACAACCCCACGGGCTACCTGTACACACGGCGCGAGATGAACCAGATTCGCGATTTGGTGAAGAAATACGACCTCTATCTGTTCTCCGACGAAGTCTATCGCGAATATATCTATACTGGTTCGCCTTATATCTCTGCCTGTCATCTGGAAGGCATCGAACAGAACGTCATTCTCATCGACTCCGTCTCGAAGCGCTATTCTGAGTGCGGCATCCGCATCGGAGCACTCATCACGAAGAATAAAGAGGTGCGTGCAGCCGTGATGAAGTTCTGTCAGGCACGCCTATCGCCGCCCCTCATCGGTCAGATTGTAGCCGAGGCCTCGCTCGATGCACCTGAAGAGTATTATCGCGATGTATACGACGAATACGTAGAGCGACGCAAGTGTCTCATTGACGGTCTAAACCGCATTCCCGGTGTTTATTCCCCCATCCCTATGGGAGCTTTCTACACGGTGGCCAAACTGCCTGTCGACGATGCTGAGAAGTTCTGCCGCTGGTGCTTGTCTGAGTTCGAATACGAAGGTGCAACGGTCATGATGGCTCCTGCCGCAGGATTCTACACCACGCCAGGGGCTGGTCGCGATCAGGTACGTATCGCTTACGTGCTGAAGAAAGAAGACCTCACCCACGCCCTCGTCGTGCTCCGCAAGGCACTGGAGGCCTACCCCGGTCGCATCACAGAATAACCAAAAGCCCATGAACCTACCCCTGTTTCTATCACAACGCATCTACGGAGGCGAAAGGGACGACAAGCGAGTGAGCCGTCCTGCCATCCGCATTGCCACCATCGGCGTAGCCATCGGTCTGGCCGTGATGATTGTAACCGTCAGTGTGGTGTTAGGGTTCAAGCATACCATCCGCGACAAGGTGTCAGGCTTCGGCAGCCATATTCAGGTGCAGAATCTCATGACGTTTTCCACCGGTGCCCCCACTCCCGTGTGCATCAACGACAGCATGCTGCAGGTGCTGAACAGCATTGAAGGCGTTCGCCACGCAGAGCGATACGCACTGACACAGGGCATTCTGAAGACCGACAACGACTTTCTGGGCATCATGCTGAAAGGCATAGGTCCCGAATATGACCTGACATTCATGCAGGAGAATCTAGTTGAGGGCGAGCTGCCGCAGTTCTGCGACACAGCGACCACCTATCCCTTGGTCATCTCGAAGACTATTTCTGACAAGCTGCATCTGAAGATTGGAGAACGCATCTTTGCCTATTTCATCAGCGAAGAAGGAGCCAAAGCCCGTCGTTTCACCGTCTGTGCTATCTATCAGACAAATATGAAGCGGTTCGACGATTCTTTCTGTCTGACAGACATCTACGCAACAAACAAGCTCAACGGATGGTTCACTGATCAGTGCACCGGAGCCGAGTTGCTGGTGAACAGTTTTGACAATCTGGAAGCAACCCACCACAACGTAGTCAAACAGGTGAACAGGACCCACGACCGCTATAATAACATTATCTCATCGTGCACCATTCTGGATACCTATCCGCAGATATTCTCCTGGCTCGAACTGCTCGACATCAACGTGTGGATCATTCTCGGCCTGATGATTGTGCTGGCAGGTTTTACTATGACCAGCGGACTGCTCATCATTATTCTGGAGCGTACGCAAATGATTGGCATACTCAAAGCACTCGGAGCCCGCAATGTCACCATCCGCAAGACATTCCTCTGGTTTGCCGTCTTCATCATCGGACGAGGCTTGCTTTGGGGCAATTTAGTGGGCATCGGCATTGTCGTTCTGCAGATGACGACAGGTATCGTTACGCTCGACCCACAGAACTACTACGTAAGCGAGGCACCCATGGAACTGAACATTCCACTCGTTCTGCTCATCAACATGGCAACGCTGCTCATCAGCGTCTTCGTACTGATAGCCCCCAGCTATCTGGTATCGAAAATCCATCCTGCTCGCTCCATGAGATACGAATAATTAAAAAACCGATATAAATAATGCATTTCAAATGGAATTACGAACAACCTACACCCGAGCGACAGCAAGCAGCTAAGGAACTGGCCGATAAAGTCGGCATGAGTCCTGTCATCGGACAACTGCTCTTCAGGCGAGGCATCAAGACCGAGTCGGCAGCCAAACGGTTCTTCCGTCCGATGCTCAACGAACTCATCGACCCGTTCCTGATGAACGACATGGACATTGCCGTCGACCGACTGAACGATGCCATGGGGCGCAAGGAGCGCATCATGGTCTACGGCGACTACGATGTCGACGGATGTACAGCTGTAGCGTTGGTCTACAAGTTCTTGCAACAGTTCTATTCCAACATGGAATACTACATTCCAGACCGCTATGAGGAAGGGTATGGCATCAGCAAGAAAGCGCTCGACTACGCTGCCCAGCAAGGTGTAAAACTGATTATTGTTCTCGATTGCGGCATCAAGGCTATCGACGAGATTGCTTATGCCAAAAGCCTCGGCATCGACTTCATCATCTGCGACCACCACGTGCCCGACGATGTATTGCCCTGTGCCGTAGCCATTCTGAACCCCAAGCGTGTCGACTCCACCTATCCTTTCAAGGATTTGTGCGGCTGCGGCGTAGGCTTCAAGTTCATGCAAGCCTTTGCCAAGAACAACGGCATTCCTTTCTCGCAGCTCATTCCCCTACTCGACTTCTGTGCCGTCAGCATAGCAGCCGACATTGTTCCAGTGATGGGCGAGAACAGAATCCTGGCCTATCACGGCTTGAAGCAGCTGAACCAAAATCCCAGCGTCGGTCTGAAGTCAATCATTGAGATCTGCGGACTCACTGGCCGTGAGCTCACCATGAGCGACATCATTTTCAAGATCGGGCCTCGCATCAATGCCTCAGGTCGTGTACAAAACGGCACTGAGACCGTCGACCTGCTCGTAGAGAAAGATTTCCAGAAAGCCCTGACCGAGGCTATTCATATCAATGAATACAACGAGCAGCGCAAGGACATAGACAAGCAGATGACCGAAGAGGCCAACCAGATTGTAGAGCGACTGGAAAGTCAGGAACACCAACCTGCCATCGTGCTTTACGGAGAGGGGTGGAAGAAAGGTGTGGTGGGCATCGTTGCATCTCGCCTCACCGAGATGTACTTCCGCCCGACGGTGGTACTTTCCTGTCAAGACGGCATAGCCAGCGGATCGGCCCGCAGCGTTGCCGGCTATGACATCTATGATGCCATTAAGAGTTGTCGCGACCTGTTGGAGAATTTCGGCGGACATACTTATGCCGTCGGCCTGTCACTCCGTGTGGAGAATATTCCAGAGTTCCGCCGCCGTTTCCAAGACTACGTCAGCAGCCATATCCTGCCCGAACAGACGGAAGCTCTGGTAGAAATAGAGTCCGTGCTCGACTTCAAGGACATCAATAAGAAACTACTCAACGAACTGAAGCGGCTGGCTCCTCACGGTCCCGACAATCCCAAGCCCCTATTCTGCACGCGCAACGTCTATGACTACGGCACCTCGAAAGTGGTGGGCAAGCAGCAGGAACATATCAAACTGGAACTTGTCGACTCCAATTCGAGCAACGTGATGAACGGCATTGCTTTCGGACAGAGTGCCGCCGCCCACTACATCAAATCGAAGTGTTCATTCAATATCGTCTACACCATTGAAGAGAACATTTACAAGCGAGGCGAGGTTCAGTTGCAGATAGAAGACATCAAACCAAGCAACAGTGAACAGTGACTATTCACAAATCCTGAAGCGCTATTGGGGATATGACGGATTCCGTGGCATCCAGAAGGAGATCATAGAATCCGTCATTGACGGTCATGACACCTTGGGCTTGATGCCCACAGGCGGCGGAAAGTCGCTGACCTTCCAGATACCGGCGCTGATGAAAGAAGGTGTGTGCATCGTGGTCACACCGCTCATCGCCCTGATGAAGGATCAAGTCAGCCATCTGCTGCAAAAAGGCATTCGCGCTGCAGCCATCTACTCCGACCTGCAGAAAGACGAGATGCTGCGCATTCTGGAGAATGCCATCTTCGGAGCCGTCAAACTGCTTTACGTATCGCCCGAAAGACTTTCATCTGAACTATTCCGTACCAAGTTGCGCCACATGAACGTCAGCTTCATCTGCGTAGACGAGGCTCACTGCATCTCCCAATGGGGCTACGACTTCCGTCCAAGCTATCTGGAAATTTCCGATATTAGAAAAGACTTTCCTAACGCCCCTGTTCTGGCACTTACGGCGACGGCAACCCCTGCTGTTGTCGATGACATTCAGAAACAGTTACATTTCCGCGAGGAGCGAGTCTTCCGCATGAGTTTCGAACGCAAGAATCTGGCATACATTGTGCGCTATGCCACCGACAAGGAAGACCAGCTCATACATATTCTGAAAAACACGACGGGATCGGCCATCGTCTATGCAAGAAGTCGGCAGCACACCAAAGACTATGCCGAAGTGCTCAACAAGGCCGGCCTGCATGCAACCTTCTTCCACGCCGGGTTGGAGAGTAACGAAAAAGATCAGCGACAGAAAGACTGGCAAGCCGACAGAGTGCGTATCATAGTGGCTACCAATGCCTTTGGCATGGGCATCGACAAGCCAGATGTCAGGTGCGTCATACACATGGACTGTCCCAGCAGCATCGAAGCCTATTTTCAGGAAGCCGGCCGGGCAGGGCGCGACGGTCAAAAAGCCTACGCCATCCTGCTCTACAATCGCAACGACTTCATCAAGATGCGCAAACGCATAGCCGACAGTTTCCCTGACAAAGATTATATACGCAGGGTCTATGACAGTCTGGCTTATTTCTACCAAATAGGTGTAGGCTCGGGCTATAATGCCTACTTCGAGTTCCCCATCGACAAGTTCTGCTACACCTATGGCTACTTCCCCATTCAGGCCGACTCTGCCCTTAGAATCTTGGACCGTGCAGGCTATATCGAATACGAAGACGAGCACGACAGCCAGGCTCGTGTCATGTTCATTCTTGAACGCGACGAGCTCTATTTGCTCAAAGGGAACACTGCCAACGAGGAACGTGTCATAACTGCCCTACTGCGCAACTACAGCGGTCTTTTCAACAACTATGCCTACATCGACGAAGCTTTCATTGCCCAACAGACCGATCTTTCAATGCCTGCCGTCTACTTGATACTGAAAGAACTTGCCGACCGCCACATCATTAGTTTCATTCCACAGAAGAAGGTGCCCCACATCCGCTATCGCCAGCGCAGGGAAGATTCACAATATCTGCAGATTCCCCCTGAGATCTACGAACATCTGCGCCAGCGACTAACCGACCGCGTTGATGCCATGATTCAGTATGTCAGCACGGAGAATCAGTGCCGCTCTCGTCAGCTGCTGCGCTATTTCGGTGAAGAACATACTGACGACTGTGGGCAATGTGATGTCTGTCTGGCTCGCAAGGATGACGATGTTTCCCGTCAGCAATACAAAACAGCACAGCAACAGATTCTTGATTTACTCAAAGACGGCAAGCGCCATCCCATCAAGGAACTCTACAACATTCCTATCCCTATGCATATCGTGCAGAACGCCCTCAGCTTCCTCATCGCTGAAGAACAGGTCTATCATCTGAATGGCGACTTAGTTCTTGGCAATGACGCATGAAACATGACGAATGGCAAACGCATAGAAGTTAAAAAACTCATATTTTAGCAAAAAGGAACTAAAAATACCAATCATTTAACTTCTGTTCTTGAAGGGTTTTGTACCTTTGTTACTTCGCAGAACAAGCTAACGTTCTGCGATATCTGAAAACAAATGAAGTATATGACAAAACTATGGATTGCGCTTGTTGCGATGCTAACCATCAGCACGGGCAGCGCACAAGCACAGAATGACGTGAGAATTAGAAAACAGAACATCAGTGTGAAGGACGGCCGAATGACGCCTGAGGCTCTTTGGGCCATGGGGCGCATCAGCAGCTATGCAGCCTCACCCGACGGACAGAAAATTGTCTACCAGGTGGGTTACTACAGCGTGAAGCACAACAAGAGTCACCACGTGCTCTACATGATGAATGCCGACGGTACAGGCCAGCAACTGCTGACCACCAGCGACAAGAACGAAACGGATGCCACTTGGCTGAACGCTGAGACGATAGCCTTCCTGCGCGGCGGTGAAATCTGGACAATGAAGCATGATGGTTCTGACCGCCGACAACTGTCGCAGACTGACGGAAGCGTGGAAGGCTTCAAATTCTCACCTGACAGAAAGAAGGTCATCATCTTGAAGTCGATACCGTTCCACGGCAGCATCATGGAGAATCCCGCTGACCTACCTAAGGCTACAGGCCGACTGGTCACCGACCTGATGTATCGCCACTGGGACCACTACGTTGAATCCATTCAGCACCCCTTTGTGGCAGAAGTACAAACCAACGAAAATTCTCAACTCACCATTCTCGACTCACAATTGACTGACATTCTGGAGGGCGAGCCCTACGAGTGCCCCATGGAACCCTTCGGCGGCATTGAGCAGCTCGACTGGAGTACAGATTCAAAAACAATTGCCTATACCTGTCGGAAAAAGACAGGTGTAGCCTACTCTATCTCGACAGACTCCGATATCTATATATATAATATAGGTACGCGCGAGACCAAGAATCTCTGCAAGCCTGCCGACTACAAAGTTCCTGAGGTAGACCCCACGAAAACACTCAAGACACAGAGTGTGAACAGCGAGGAGAACCTGAAGAACCTGCCAGGCTACGACCAGAACCCGAAGTTCTCGCCCGACGGCAAATACGTGGCATGGCTTTCCATGAGCCGCGACGGCTATGAGAGCGACCGCCAGCGTTTGTGCTGCTGTGACCTAACCACAGGCGAGAAAAAATTCCTCACTGAGTCGTTCGACTCTCACGTTGACGACTTCTGCTGGTCGGACAACAAAGATGCCATGATCTATTTCATCGGCGTATGGCATGCTACCGAGAACCTCTACGCCATTAACTGGAAGGGCGAACTGAAACAACTCACGAACACCTGGCACGACTTTGGCTCGCTGCAGATGATGAACGACGGTAAGCGCATCCTTGCCGAGCGCCATTGCTACACGGCACCAGCCGATCTCTATGCCATCACGCCCAACTTCAAGAAGCCCGAGAAGACTGTCGTTGCTCAGATTACTGAGGAGAACAAACATATCCTCGACCAACTGGACAAGCCCACAGTTGACCAGCGCTGGGTGAAGACAACTGACGGACAGAAGATGCTCTACTGGATTATTCTGCCGCCGAACTTCGACGAAACGAAGAAGTATCCCACCCTGCTGTTCTGCGAGGGAGGGCCACAAAGCCCCGTCAGCCAGTTCTGGAGCTATCGCTGGAACTTCATGATCATGGCCTCGCAGGGCTACGTCATCATTGCACCAAACCGACACGGACTGCCTGGATTCGGCCAGGAGTGGCTGGAAGAAATCAGTGGCGACTGGACAGGACAGTGCATGAGCGACTATCTGACGGCCATCGACGATGCAGCCGCCAACCTGCCATACGTAGACAAAGACCATCTGGGTGCCGTGGGTGCCTCGTTCGGCGGCTTCTCTGTCTACTATCTGGCCGGTCATCACGACAAGCGCTTCAAGTGCTTCATCGCCCACGATGGTGCCTTCAATCTTGAAGCTATGTACACTGAGACTGAAGAGAACTGGTTCTCAAACTGGGAGTATGATGATGCCTACTGGAACCGCGATCAGACGGCTAATGCACGCAAGACCTACCAGAACTCCCCCCACCGATTCATCGACAAGTGGGACACGCCCATTCTCTGCATCCACGGCGAGAAAGACTATCGCATCAATGCCACGCAGGGCATGAGCGCCTTCAATGCCGCTCGCATGCGCGGCATCGAAGCACAGTTGCTCATTTTCCCTGACGAGAACCATTGGGTGCTGAAGCCGCAGAACGGCATTCTCTGGCAGCGCACCTACTTTGGCTGGCTGGATCGCTGGCTGAAAGAAGAAGTTTCGAAATAGCCCGATAATGATATCACGTCATCATGACATAACGATATAACGCAATAACGACATAACGTAATAACGATAAAATAGTAATGTCACAAGCAATTCAAAAAACTCTGCGCGACTCTGCCGCCATGCGGTGGACCGCTTTGCTGCTGCTGGCCTTAGCCATGTTCTGCAGCTACATTTTCATGGACATCCTCTCACCCATCAAGGACCTGATGCAAGAGACCCGTGGCTGGGACTCTACTGCTTTTGGCACCATGCAGGGAGCCGAGGTGTTCCTGAACGTCTTCGCATTCTTCCTGATCTTTGCCGGCATCATTCTCGACAAGATGGGCGTGCGCTTTACGGCTGTTCTCTCGGCTGTTGTCATGCTGGTGGGTGCCTGCATCAAATGGTATGCCGTAAGTGACGGCTTTATCGGCAGCGGTTTGGAAACATGGTTCACAAACAACCTGAACTACATTCCTGGCTTCGACGAATTAGGTGTCTCTCCCTTCTATCAGGGCATGCCTGCTTCTGCCAAATTTGCTGCCTGCGGCTTCATGATCTTCGGCTGCGGCTGTGAGATGGCAGGCATCACGGTGAGCCGAGGTATTGTGAAGTGGTTCAAAGGCCGCGAGATGGCACTGGCCATGGGTTCAGAAATGGCACTGGCCCGTCTGGGTGTTGCAACTTGCATGATTTTCTCGCCATTCTTTGCCCGCCTGGGTGGTGAAGTAAGCGTCAGCCGCTCAGTGGCTTTCGGTGTAGTGCTGATGTGCATCGCCTTGATTATGACCATTGTCTACTTTGTGATGGACCAAAAACTTGACGCACAGACAGGAGAAGTTGAAGAGAAAGACGATCCCTTCAAGATCAGCGACCTGGGTAAGATTCTGACCGATAGCGGTTTCTGGATCGTGGCTCTGCTCTGTGTGCTCTACTATTCAGCCATCTTCCCCTTCCAGAAGTATGCTGTAAACATGCTGCAGTGCAACCTGTCGCTGACGCTTCCCGATGCCAGCTCGTTCTGGGCCAGCGATAATGTGACCTATGTGCAGTATATCGTCATGCTGATTGTGGCTGCAGCCGGCTTTGCCAGCAACTTCCAGAAAGACAAGACACGCCGCTATGGCCTGTTGTGCCTGTCGATTGTGGCTCTCATCACCTATTGCTACATGGGCTATATGCGCCAAACGGCTGAGAGTATCTTCGCTGTATTCCCCTTGCTGGCCGTGCTCATCACGCCCATTCTTGGCAGCTATCTCGACCATCACGGCAAGGCTGTCACAATGCTGATTCTGGGTTCACTGCTGCTCATAGGCTGTCACCTGACGTTTGCCTTTGTCCTGCCCCTGTTCAAGGGCAATGCTATTGGCGGCATCATCATCGCCTACGCCACGATTCTGGTACTCGGAGCTTCGTTCTCGCTGGTGCCTGCTTCGTTGTGGCCCTCAGTGCCCAAGTTGGTAGATGCAAAAATCATTGGTTCTGCATACGCGCTGATTTTCTGGATTCAGAACATCGGGCTCTGGCTCTTCCCCTTGCTCATCGGTAAAGTGCTTGATGCAACCAATCCTGCCGGCACCAGTTCTACTGAACTCGACTACACCGTGCCCCTTGTGATGCTGGCCTGTCTGGGTGTAGCTGCCTTGTTGTTAGGCTTCGTCTTGAAAGCTGTTGACAAGAAAAAAGGCATAGGTCTCGAACTTCCAAACATCAAGGAAGAAGCATAAAAGGCAAACTCTCCGAGTGTTTAAGTCAAACGCTCGGAGAGTTTCAGTTAAATACTCAGAGAATTCCATTGAAATACTCTGAGAATTCCATTGAAATACTCAGAGAATTACAGTTACTTACTCACTCTTGAAAAGATCCTTGATACCGCCGATAGACCCCATCAGGTTGGTAGCCTCGTATGGCAAGTAGACAGTCTTCGTCTTATCGCCTGAAGCAAGTTCTTCAAGCATCTGGATATATTTCTGAGCCAACAGATAGTTTGCTGGATTCGTGCTCTTTCCGACAGCCTCTGTAATCAGTTCGATAGCCTTTGCCTCAGCTTCGGCCTTGCGAATGCGAGCCTGTGCTTCACCCTCAGCTGTGAGGATAGCTTGCTGCTTGGCAGCTTCAGCACGGTTGATCATAGCCGTCTTCTCACCTTCAGATGCCAGAATCTCGGCAGCCTTCTCTCCCTCAGAGGTCAGAATCTGTGCACGCTTGTTACGCTCAGCCTGCATCTGCTTCTCCATAGCGTTCAGCACGGTCGACGGCGGAGTGATATCCTGCAACTCTACGCGGTTCACTTTGACACCCCACTTGTCGGTAGCCTCGTCGAGCACCAGCCGCAGCTTGTTGTTGATAGTGTCGCGCGAGGTAAGCGTCTCGTCGAGTTCCAGCTCACCAATGATGTTACGCAGCGTGGTCTGCGTCAACTTCTCAATAGCGTTAGGAAGGTTGTTGATTTCGTAGGCAGCCTTGTAAGGATCCATAATCTGGAAGTAGAGCAGCGCATTGATCTCCATCTGGATATTATCCTTCGTAATCACGTTCTGCGAAGGGAAGTCGTACACCTGTTCGCGCAGGTCAATGGTCGACGAGTAGGAATAGCGGCCGTGATTGAGCACAACGATGTTCTTCGCATTGTCGATAAAGGGAATGATCCAGTTCAGACCCGGCTTCATGATGAACTTAAACTCTCCAAGTCGCTCAATGATTCTGGTCTCCGATTGCGGAACAATTACCAGAGCCTTCTTCACAATCACAATGGCCAGAACAGCCAGGAAGATTAAGAAATAGAATGTAAAATCCATAGTTTTTAAATTATTAATTTGGTGAAACATTTATATTAAAGATCTTGCTCGACAGTGAGGATGGTGCTCTCGCGGCCTGTTACGGTGACGCGCGCACCTTCAGCTATCTCATTGTCATCGACTGCAACGGCCTTCCAGCGGTCTCCATCAATGGCTACATAGCCCGAGCCCTTAGCCTGAATGGTCATGGTGACACGTCCCTTCCGGCCAATCAGTGCATCGGCATTGCTCACTCGCTTGCTGCCCTTGCCACGCAGGTAGCGAAGGGCGAAGGGGCGAACCTGCCACAAACAGAAGAGGGTGACCACACTGAACACGATGAGTTGCACGTAGACCCCTGCAAAAGGAGCCGTGATAGCTGCTCCTGCAGCTCCGATGGCAATACACATAATGAAGAAGTCGCCCGATGTCAATTCAAGAATCAAGCCCAGAACGGCCATCACCGCCCACACTTGCCACATATTGGCTAACAGATATTCAATCATAAGCATATATATTAATAAGGTGAAACAATCAGAGTGAAAGTATGAAGTCGTCCCAGTCCTTCGTTGAGCCCTTCTTACCAAAGATTTTCTGATAGAGGCGGCTGCGCGTGGTGGCCACGCTTTCTTTGGAATGGGCTGTCAGCAGGGCAATGTCCTTTGGTTGGATGCGAATCTTGATGAGCAGGCACACGTGGTAGTCGTTGGCCGATAGTTTATAGAGACTATACAATTTATCAGTGAAACCGGTATAGATGCTGTCCACCAGCAAAGCTAACTGCTGCCACTGCTCGTCGCCCAAGCTTTTCCCTTCGCTCAGCAGTTGCTGTATCTTCAGGTACACATCAGAAGTAAAAATGTCTGTTTCGGCCCTTTCGCGCTTCTCGCTCTCTATGCGAGCCATCGTGTTGGCATAGTTCAGCCGTTCTTTTTTCTCTTCCAGTTCCAACTTCAGCATAGAGTTTTCAGAACCCAGCTTGGCGATGAGTCGCTCCAGTTCTTCTATCTTCTGCTTGTTGGCCTCTACATCCTGCGTTTCCTGCATGGCGCGGACTTTGTCGAGACGCTGTTGCAGCAACAGCACCTTGCGACGGCTGTTCTGCCACGTCACCACGAAAAGGGCCACGTAGGTCACAGCACCTATTATTAATAGGAACAGCTCGCGCTGGGTAAGAATTGTCGTCGTTAGGTTCATGTTGCAAATTTACGCTAAAAAAGCCAACACGCCAAACATTTTCCTTTGCAATAGTTCGCAATTTATCGGTTCTGTTTGCAAAAGTTTGCAAATTGTTTGGTGAATCAGTCATTATTTCGTATTTTTGCCACAGGAAACGATAAACAAACCCTTATAAATTAAACTGATTTAATATGAAAAGACTCTACATGATTGCAGCCCTCACAGTGGCCACACTTACTGTCAATGCTCAGCAGAAATTGTACTTGAGCACCTTCAATGGTACTAACGTAGAGAAGTATGACGGACAGACTTGCAACGTCGTTGCCAACCGTTACGTGTTCAATGGTTGGAACACCGTCGCCCTGCCTTTCCTGATGACGACCGACGAACTGAACACCATCTTTGGCAATGACTGCCGACTGGAGCGTCTCGTAGGCGTGGAGAACGATGGCAATGACATCGTACTCAACTTCCAGGACTGCAAGGCTGAAGGTCTGCAGGCCAACACCCCCTACTTGCTCTATTATACTGGTGATAACGGAACCAAGAAAATAGAGAAAGAAACGCTGATCAGCAACGAGCCATCAACCGTTACGTTCAAGACCAACCGTGGCGAGACCGTTACAATGGCTGGCGCACAGACGCAGACAAAAGGCATCGGCTTCTACGGCATTCCTGCCAAGGACAATGCTGAGGTTAACTTCCGTAAGATCGACGAAAGCCTGAACGGATTCCTGGCCACTCGTTGCTACATCCAGCTCAACTCTTCTACTGCTACCACGCTGAAAGCACGTCACTTGGCTGCAGGCGAGATTAGCGGCATCCAGACCATTGTCAAGACTGGTGAAAAAGTGGAGGTCTACAACACCAATGGTGTAAAGGTTGCCAACAGCACACAGAACTTACAACCTGGCATCTACGTCGTGAGGGGACAGAAAGTGCTGGTGAAATAAGACATACAAAACTTGCTAATACGATGAAGGGACTCCTGGTTGGGAGCCCCTTCATCATTATATCTTCAATTCCTCACGTTACTAAATCTTCAGCTTCTCACGTTACTAAATCTTCAGTTCCTCACGTTACTAAATCTTCAGTTCCTTCATGATTTCCGACATACGCTGCAGTGTTGAGATGCGCGTGGGCACCAGCGGCAGTCGCAACACGTTCTCAATGAAGCCCATCTCGTGGAGCATAGCCTTCACGCCTGCAGGGTTGCCGTCAACGAAGAGCAGTGAGAACAGGTCGGTAAAGCGGTGATGAATCTTACGGGCAGGATCGTATTCGCCACGCATCTGCAGGCGAATCATCTTCGAGAACTCCTTCGGCAGAGCATTGCCAATAACTGAAATCACGCCAACGGCACCACAACTGACCATAGGGAATGTCAACGAGTCATCGCCAGAAATCACGTCAAACTCTTTCGGCTTGTTCTTGATAATCTCGTCAACCTGCTCCAGATTGCCACTGGCCTCCTTGATGGCCACGATGTTCTTGCAATCGCGAGCCAGACGCACTGTCGTAGCAGCCTGCAGGTTCACGCCCGTTCGGCCAGGCACATTATAGAGCACAACGGGCAGTTCTGTAGCAGCCGCTATAGCCTTGAAATGCTGATAAAGGCCCTCCTGCGAAGGCTTATTATAATAAGGGCAGACACTCAGCACACCATCGATGCCACGAAAATCTCCGTCCTTTAGTTCACGTACCACTGCTGCCGTATTATTACCGCCACATCCCATCAGAATGGGTACACGACCACGCACACGGTCAACAATCAAGTTCTTGATGTTCAGTTTTTCTTCAGCCGAAAGTGTTGGTGTTTCGCCTGTCGTAGCAAGAATGCAGAAGAAATCGGCACCGTTATCCAATTGATAGTCAACCAAGCGCAATAGCGCATCATAGTCTACCTCGCCGTTCTGCTTGAAGGGAGTTATCAGGGCAATTCCCAAGCCCTTGAAAATATTACGTACCATAAAAGTGAGAGCTATTTGACGGTGACTTTCCGAACCACCTTGCCCACTTTCAGGATATAACAACCTTTCGGTATGTTCAGTTCTATCCGTTGAGCAGGGCTGTCAATTCGGTAGGAAGCCACTTGACGGCCTGTCAGCGACACGACCTCGAGCACCAGTCCTGTAGCACCAGTTACCTGAACGCTATTCGCCTCAACTGTGATGCTGACATTTCTTTCTGGTTCTACTTGCTCAGCAACGCCCATTTCCATAGCCATCAACATCGGTTCAGCTTGCATGGAAACAGCTGCAGTCATACATAAAAAAGAAGAAAATATAAGTAGTCTTTTGCGCATAAGATCATATATTTTCTGCAAAAATAGGGAAATTATTCATATTATGCAAATAATTTTGAAAGAAAATGCTGATAACAGCAACAATTTGGCTGTTATCAGCATGAATAGACGCAGAGTTTTTCTTGAAAAACTATTTCACGGGCTTGATAGCAAACGTGAAGTCATAGTCCTGATAAGGCATGCGATACTCACGACGAGGCCATGCACCCCATGAATTCACGCAGCCAAGACCTATCTGGCGCTGCTGAATGTGAACGAAGGTCTGACCAGGAGCCATCAGGTCGCCACTATGCCGGCCCCAGGCCTTGTCCTTATGAGGACCGTCGTCGAGCATATCGGTTGAATAAGGCAGTGCTGCGGCCTCCATCGGCGCATTACTGTAGAAGCAAAGGCCCTTACCCTCGCCGTTCAGCACCTGGAACCAGCGAACATCGGTATGGTTGCCTGATTCCTGCGGACGCACGTAGTCGAAGTATTCCTTGGCCACCTCGTTTTCGTAGAGGCCAATAAACTCAGAATGGTTGCGGTCGATGTAGTTCTCGGCAGGACCGCGACCATAGTACTTCACGCGGTCATAGCTCTTGGGCATCTGCAACTGCATGCCAAAGCGGAACAGTTCGCTGACTTTGGCATCTTTCTCAGTAGAGAGCTGCTCGCGAACGATGATCTCGCCCTCAGCAGTGAGGGTATAGGTCATGGTGAGCTGAGCTTTTTGGTCAGGCAGGTCGAAGTGGGCAACAACACTGTTCTCTCCTTGAGAGCGTCCTTCGGCCGAGCGGTCGCTTGCCGAACAGTCCTTCAGCTTCATCTGTGGGTTATACCAAGTGCGGAACTTGTTCTGCAAGCCTGCACCGTAGTCGTTATCGGTGGGAGCACGCCAGAAATCAGGAGTGACCGACTCACGGAACTGCAACATCTCTGTGCCGTCAACGGTGATATAGTCAATCCAGCCTGTCCACTTGCCAACATAAAGGTCTGTACCGTTTGCCGAAAGCTTCACATAGCTGTTGGTCTCTTCTTTCTTTATGGAGTTCTGGAGTTCAGGAATTGCTGGAGTTGCAGACGATAGTTCGGGGAATTGGTAGGGATTGAGGATGAACTGCTCTTTAGCCAATACCTGTCCTTTGTCAACAAGGGGCGCGCCATTCTTCGACTTAAAAAGGAACCACACGAAGATTTCCTGATTACCGTGGTGACCAAGCACGCGACTGATAGTCTGCTGCAGTTTCTCGTCAGTAATCACTTTGCGCTGCTGGGGCTGAATGCCACTCAGTTCGATAGTACCACCATGACCAAACGTCATACCAGCAGGACAACCTTCAGCCTGATGATGATGCTTGCCGGCAGCACCACCCACGAACCACTGCAGTTCCAAGTCGTCAAGGGTCTTGAAGAAGTTCTCATTATACACTTCAAACTTTCCGTTCTTCAAGTCGATATCCTTCAGCCACACGTTCTGATAGTAATACTGCACCTCGTAGGCATGAGGATTCAGTCGGCGGTCGGGGGCGATGATGCCGTTGCAGTTGAAGTTATAGTCGCTGGCAGGATACTTGCCGTAGTCGCCACCGTAGGTGAATATCTCACGACCCGTGATGGGGCTCTTATCGCGCATACCCTGGTCAACGAAGTCCCAGATATAGCCGCCTTGATACTTCGGGTACTTGCGAATCATGTCCCAATACTCCTTGAAGCCACCCATTGAGTTACCCATAGCATGAGCATACTCGCACTGGATTAGCGGACGGGGATTGTCGCCCTGCGCATACTTCTCGCAGCCATTGTAGTCGTAGTACATGGGGCAGAAGATGTCAGTCTTGCCGTCCTGACGGGCCTGCTCATACTGGCAAGGACGTGTTGCGTCAGTAGCCTTCACCCAGTCGTAGGCTTTTTCGAAGTTGGGGCCATATCCAGCCTCGTTGCCCAGTGACCAAACGATGATAGAGGGATGGTTGCGCAGCAAGAGCACATTGCCCTGATTGCGCTCCAAATGCATCTTCTCAAAGTCTGCACGCTTGGCCAGTGTCTTGTCGCCATAGCCCATACCGTGACTCTCCAGGTTGGCCTCGGCGGTTACGTAAAGGCCATATTCGTCACACAGGTCATACCAACGAGGATCATCGGGATAGTGACAGGTACGCACGGCGTTGATGTTCAGCTGCTTCATAATCTTGATGTCCTGAATCATACGGTCCATGCTTACGATGTAGCCGCCGTCAGGGTCAAGCTCGTGGCGGTCGGCACCTTTAATTAATATCGGCTGACCATTGACCAGCAACTGGGCATTCTTGATTTCGATGTGTCGGAAGCCCACGCGCTGCTTCACGACCTCAAGCACATCCTTACCCTTCCTCAACGTGATTATCAAGTTGTAAAGATTCGGAGTCTCTGCCGACCAAGGCTTAACTGTTGCCAAATCAACCTGCTGACCGTTGGCATCTATGAGTTGCTTTTCAACAGTTGTTCCCTTCGGAGCCTTTACGTCAACATCGAGTACGCCCTTACCGTCGACATAGTCCTGTGTCACCACAATGTCTTCAATGTGTGCTTTCGGACGGGCATAGAGATATACCTCGCGAGCGATACCGGTAAAGCGCCAGAAGTCCTGATCTTCGAGATAAGAGCCGTCGCACCAGCGCATCACCTGCATGGCAATGAGGTTCTCACCCTTTTTCAAATACTTCGTGATGTTGAACTCGGCGGCCACCTTCGAATCCTCTGAGTAGCCCACGTACTTACCGTTGACCCAGACGGAGAGATTGCTCGTTGCCGAACCTACATGGAAGTAGACTTCCTGACCGTTCCAATCGGCTGGCAACTGGAATGTGCGACGATAAGAACCCGTGTAGTTGTTGGTCTCGCTGATATAGGGAGGATTACTGTCGAAGGTTGTGGCCCATGAATAGCTTGTGTTCTTGTAAATCTTATCGCCGTAGCCTTCAATCTCAAACAAGCCTGGCACGGGGAAATCTACCCAGTCCTTGTCGTCGTACTTCAAGGAGAAGAAATCTTTCGGTGCCTTGTCGTGATCTTTCACGAAGTTGAAACGCCACTTACCCTCCATTGACAGATAGCGGCTCGACTTCGTCTTGTCGTTGGCCTTTGCCTTTTCTGCATCCTCAAAAGCAAAGAACACAGCGCGACGCGCCTCACGGTTCACCTGATTAACCTGTGGGTCCTTCCACACAGGCTCTTTCTGTTTCGGTGCTGCCATCGTCCCTATCGAAGACAGGCAGACTGCGGTTAGCAATAGTTTTTTCAGCATAGTTTTAGTTAATTCTTTTATATTTATTCTTCTATTCTTTCTTCACTCATAGTCGTCGATGACCGCATTCATGAAGTCCATCATCGGCTTGGCAGTACGGAAGATTTTCTCCATTTCGTCAAGCCAACGGTCACCCTCGAAGAAGTCGTTGTCCACGTGGTGCCAGGCGCAATAGTCTTTTAGACGCAGATAGCGGACGTACTCGTAATCGCGAGGGAAGCCCGAAGGACAAGTTTTCAGTTTTGTCAGACCGAAGCCTTGCTGAGAATCCCATGACTCGTTCCAATCCAGCGTGTCTTCCTGCGCACTGAAATATTTCTTAAAATCCTTGCTCTCTACCGCTTTCAGCCATTCTTCCTCGTTGGCCATGATCTCGTTGCGGCAAGAGGTCAGTATATTTGTGGGCAGCCAGTAATTACCAACAGCCAACAAACAATGGTCGGGTTCCAGATGAATATAGTAGCCACCACGCAAAGCTTTTTTACCCTTTGCATTGATATAGGCCCCGAAATGGTTCTTATAGGGCGACTTATCGGCAGAAAAGCGCGTGTCGCGATAGAAACGATAGACACAGTCCTTCACCGTCTGATTACCGATGGAAGGATCGAACGAAACGATGCGCTCCAATGCTTGTGCCACACCACACTCCCACTCTACTCTGACAGCCTCATATTCCGCCTTGTGTTCTTGAAACCAAGGACGGTTGTTATTAGCCATGACGGCTTTCAAAAAATCATGTATTCTTTTAGAGTCCATTTTCTATGTTTTTTCTTCAGTGTCAACACGCTTATGCGAACATCAGCTTACTACGGCATGTCTCTGTGCCGTCGCTTCTCATAATCCTTACGCAGTATTCCTGTTCACCCGTCTGCTCACGATAGAACGACAGTCGGTCGCCTTCATGCGCCTCGGCTACATAGGCTATCTCAAAGCGCTTCAAGAAATGTTCTTTATACCACTCGAGCGGCCACAGGTCCAAAACGTGTTCGATATACTTCACCGAATTGATATGTCCGTTGATGTCCACATCGTTATAATGGGTATCTATCGTGCGTATGAACTCAGCATTGTCTGACATTTTCACGCGCCCACCTTTCTCTATAGGACACGGCTTCTCTTTTTCAATCCACTGGTTGATGGCACCGTCGTGGATTGACAATATATCCGTGGGCTGCCGACTCTCTGTGTCGATCATTGCCCACACGCTGCGACCATAGCCAAACACTTTCTCTTCGCCGTTTTCTGTCTTTCCTACCACGCGGAAATTACGGTTAGTGAAGTAGCGCATGGCTCCCTCCACCCACGTCTCCACGTTGAACTTGGTATATTGACTGGGCATTTCCTCCATCTCTATCGCCAGTCGCGACAACACCCACGAGCGCTGTATCGTCATCAGATAGCGCATACCAAAACCACGGTCCGTAGAGTGGAAGTCGGCTGCATTCAGCATGTGGTTGCCCAGATGTCCCATGAACAACTTTCCCTGAAAGTCGCAATGGAACGGCTCTGCCATAAATTCGTATATTCCTACTTTTTCCATTATTCTATTCTCCAAAACTCAGTTTTTTCAGTTTCGTCCTCAACTGCTCAGCCTCCGACTTTCGAATACTCAGCGTCACCTGACAGTCGTTGTCGTAGGTCTGACTGACAATGCGCGGCTGCATTTCCTTCACCACCCTCATCACATCGTTCATCATCAGATAGGGAAAGTCGAAGACTACCGTTTCCTCTACCTGACGAGTGACAATCTCTGCATGGGCAATAGCATCGGCGGCAGCCTCACGATAAGCCACTATCAATCCGCTGGTTCCCAGATTCACTCCTCCATAATAGCGCACCACGACAATCAGAATATCAGTCAGCTCATTGCTGTTGATCTGTCCCAAGATTGGTTTGCCTGCCGTTGACGAGGGTTCTCCGTCGTCGTTAGCACGGAAGTCTTTTCTGTCGGCTCCCAACATATAGGCATAGCAAACATGACGGGCATCAAAATACTTCTTGCGATAAGCCGCCAGAATGTTTTTTATCTCATCAACCGTCTCTACATGATGGACAAAAGCGAGGAATTTACTCCGTTTTTCAGAGTAAAATCCCTCGCTTGTACCTGTTATCGTCTTAAACTCGTCAGTCAAAATATCAAACTAATTTATGGATGACAAGTCCAGAACGCAGTTTCGGTTCAAACCAAGTAGCCTTCGGCGGCATGATCTTTCCGCTGTCGGCAATATCCATGATCTGCTGCATGGAGACAGGATAGAGCGCCAGAGCCATGCGCATCTCGCCGCTGTCCACCCGACGCTTCAGTTCACCAAGACCACGCAGTCCTCCCACGAAGTCGATTCGTTTATCGGAACGCAGATCCTTGATGCCCAGAATCTCGTCGAGAATCAGTCGGCTGGAAATATCAACATCAAGCACACCGATAGGGTCGTTGTTGTCATAGGTACCCTCCTTGGCCTTCAGGCTATACCAATGCTCGTCCAGATAGAGCGAGAACTCATGCAGCTGCTGCGGCTTGTAGATATCAGTACCCTTGTCTTCCACAACAAAGTTCTTCTGCAGGGCAGCCAAGAACAGTTCAGACGTAAGTCCGTTCAGGTCTTTCACCACGCGGTTGTAGTCGAGGATGGTGAGCTGTGATGCCTGGAAGCACACGGCCATAAAATAGTTGTATTCTTCCTTACCTGTGTGATTAGGATTCTGCTTCTGCTTTTCTGCTCCGACCAATGCTGCAGCAGCAGAACGATGATGTCCGTCGGCAATATACATTGTAGGCATCTTGGCAAACTCGGTGGTGATGGTCTTCATGTCCTGCTCGTCGCTGATCACCCAGAACTGATGACGGAAGCCGTCGATGGGAGCAATGAAGTCATACTCCGGCTCGGTGGCAGCATAGCGCATAATGAGCTTATCAAGCACCTCATTGTCTGGATAGGCGAAAAACACTGGTTCGATGTTGGCATTGTTCACACGCACATGCTTCATGCGGTCTTCCTCCTTGTCGCGACGGGTCAGCTCGTGCTTCTTGATGCGTCCCTGCATATAGTCGTCAACCAAGGCACCTACAACCAAGCCATACTGCGTCTTTCCGTTCATGGTCTGGGCGTAGATATAATAGTGTTCCTGGTCGTCCTGTACCAGCCAGCCTTTATCCTGGAACCTCTGGAAGTTCTCGGCAGCCTTCTCATAGACGCGAGGATCATATTCGCTCGTTCCAACAGGGAAGTCTATTTCTGGCTTGATGATGTGATAAAGACTCTTTTCGTTGTCGCCAGCCTCAGCACGGGCCTCTTCGGAATCGAGCACATCGTATGGACGGCTCTCCACCTGCTCCACCAGTTCTTTGGGAGGGCGTATTCCTTTAAATGGTTTGATTGTTGCCATAGTTATAGTCTTACATAATAGAGATTTGCATGCAAAGATACGAAAAATGAAGGGCAGAACGCCATTTAGACTGTTAATCTAACAAAAAACTCGCAAAAAGATATATCTTTCCTAATGGCTGCCGATGTACAGGCATATCATGCCGAGCAATACCAGTGCCAAGTCGAAGGCCTTAGCCTTGAGATTCTTCTCGTGGAAGAACATAGCGCCGAAGAGGAAACTGACGATAACAGAGCCTCGCCGCACCATTGAGACGATGCTGATCAATGCATCGGGCAGCGACAGGGAGTAGAAATAAACGAAGTCGGCCGTGCTGAGAAACAGGCTGACACCAATGATGGCCCAATCCCAGTGGAAGGGAGTTGTCTGTTCGTGCTTGGGCCACCAAAGCAGCATGAGCATTGCCAGCATCATGAAGCACTGGTAGATGTTGTACCACGACTGCACCATCATGCGGTCGAGCCCCACTCCACCCGACTCTACCGGAGCCATGAGATACTTGTCGTAGAGTCCGCTGACAGCCCCCAAGACGGCAGCACCCACAATCATATAAATCCAATGATCGTGCTTGAAGTCAATACCCTCTTTCTTGCCGCTTCTGCTCAGCAGGAAGAACGATGCCACTGCCAACAGCACACCCACCCATTGCCAGCCGTTCAGCCGTTCGCCAAACACTAGCAGTGCGCCTACAAGTACCATCACCGGCCGTGTGGCATTGATAGGTCCCACGATGGTCAGCGGCAGATGTTTCATGCCGAAATAGCCAAGCACCCAGCTGGACAGCACAATCAAAGCCTTCAAGACAATATACTTATGCATCTCCCATCCGCCGGAAGCCACATGGAAGATGGTTCCGTCGAGCACTGTCCCCGTAGCGCTCAACACGATGAAGGGCAGGAAAATCAGGGAAGAGAAAAGTGTGTTCAGGAAAAGGATGGGAATCACGGCATTGTTCTTCAATGCCTTTTTCTTCAGCGAATCATAGACACCCAGAAAGGCGGCCGACATAAATGCTAACAGTAACCACATTTTTTCAATCAATATTCTATACGTTCCAGAAACAATGCATTGCCAGGCATGGACTCACCAGCTTCAGTACGCCTCTTGCCTTCCACCACACGACGGAAGTCGTCGAGCGACAATCGGCCGCGCCCCACCTCAATCAGCGTGCCCACCACAGCGCGTACCATGTTGCGCAGAAAGCGGTTGGCCGTAATCTCAAAGTACCACGTGTCAGCCGAGGTCTGATGCCATTCGGCCTTCGTCACCTTGCACAGCGTCGTCTTCACGTCGGCATGGGCCTTGCAAAAAGCTCCGAAGTCGTCGTATTCAAGCAGCTGACGGGCTGCCTCATTCATTTTCGGAAAGTCTAACGGATAGTGCAACTCACACGAATAATGGTGCAGGAAGGGCGACTTGGCCGTATGTATATAATAGTGGTATGTACGCGATGTTGCCGAGAAACGGGCATGCATGTCGTCGGCCACTTGTTCAATCTTCTGAATAGCGATATCCGATGGCAGAAACTTGTTCAGCTTGTATGCCAGCTGCACACCATCTATTTCGCTGTCTATATCAAAATGAGCCACCATCATCCGTGCATGCACGCCAGTATCTGTGCGACCGGCCCCCGTAACGGAGACCTTCTGCCGCAGAAGCACCGACAATGCTTTCTGGAGTTCTTCCTGCACGGTGGTTCCATTCGGCTGTATCTGCCACCCGTGAAAGCGTGTGCCGTCGTAGCTCAAAGTGATGAAGTAGCGCATGGTTCTTGTTACCTTTTCATTTTTGAAGTTGCAAAATTACGCAAAAACAACGAAACGCGCAAGAACAGGCGTTTCTTTTTTCACCGACCGCCGCTATATAGCCGAAAAAGGGGAACCTTCTCAGGCTCCCCTTTTTGTTGATCCATTTGCATTATAAAAATAAATACATTGCAAGTGGACATTGCGAAATCTTGTGTCTCACGACACTCTGATTTCTAATTAACCTTAATAATCTAATACCATGAAAAACACACGTGCAAAAATACTCATTTTTTCGCAATCTGCAAAGAATTGGTGTTCATTTTTACACGCATTTAATGTTAATTAACTTTTCATGGCTTATAATTCCATGTTTATGCTGCGCAAAGCCGACTTCGATATTCGCTCATAGACAAGGCCTAAATCGGCAAAGTGCATGACACTCTGCAAGGCTGCTTTTCTGAGTGCGAGGTTCGGCGACTGCAGAGCCACAAGTGCCTGGTCGACAAACTCGTTGATGTCGCGTTCCGTTGGTTCACATTTCCGCATAAACAGGCGCGACAGGATATGGTAGCCGCATATCTGCGTCAGGTCATTTTCTGACGAGAGCCACAAGAAGGCTTTGTCGGCTGCATAGTCAAGATGCTGATAGAGGTTGAAAGCTGCCTGTTCGGCTATCTCCAGTGTTTCCGTCTGCTCCATCCAGAGGTCAACGACCTCAGACAGCATCTGCTTAGGCGGCATGATCATCGTGGCGAGAATCTTGCATTCGCGCACATTCTCCTTCCACAACTCAATGGCCAAGTCATAGTTAGGACCTATTTCATTGGCCATCTCGCGCAATCGGGGAATCGTTGCGCCCCAGTTCAACCGGTAGTTAGCCCCCTTCTCTCTCATAGATGCCGCCGTTGCACCGTCCATAACCAGACGGAACGAGCGCTTAATCTCCTGTATCTGTCGTCTGACTTCTTCTGTCATATTACCATCTATTGTCTAAACACCCAAACTCCTTTAAATCAACGTTCCATACTCCGAGCTGTAGCGCAGCATCTGGTGAGCATAGCTCTCCCCGTAGTAGGGCACCACGTCGGCCACTTCACCTTGTCCGTCGTATTGCAGCAGAAGCATCGGGTTGATGAAGCCCTTGTAGGGAGCCAGATGGAGCCGTTCGTAGCGAGCAAGAATCTCGTCGTGCAGGGCCGGATCAATCTTGATGGCATACTGTTCAACCAGCTGTCGGGCCGCTTCGAAGTCGCCCTCGCTCTTGATGCGCTGTATTTCAGCCAGCAGCTCGGCAATGAGCTGTCTGAGTTGCGGATAATCCGTAATCTCCAGATAGGTCTTTCCGTCCAGTTTCACCAGTCGCATGGCATCGCCGTGCTCCAAGCACCAATGGGCAATCAGGGCGCGGTTGCGCATGTGTGCCTCCTCTATCTGGTGACCGCGCTCTATGCGCACCAACTGCGTCAACAGACCGTTCATCATATAGGTATAATACTGTGCCTGATAGGCCGTTTCGTCGGGCACAAGTCCCAGTTCCACCATCTTGCGGTCGGCCACATAGTAGAGACCAAAGAGATCGGCGCGTGCCTCCTCGATGGTGTTGCCGTATGCCTTCAGCGCATCTGGATCCGTTCCTGGCAGCAGTTGTCCGCTTCCGTGTCCCAGACACTCATGCAGATCGGTATGCAGATTGTCGAGTGCATCGGCATAACGAGTGATCATGTCAAGCGTCTTCGGTGAGTCGACGAACTCCTCGCGGAAGCCATTGCCTTGTGCGGCTTTGTCGTAGGCATCGGTGATGTTCGAGATGGTGATGCTCTTCGAACCGTATTCCGCACGAATCCAGTCGGCATTAGGCAGGTTGATGCCGATAGCCGTTGAGGGATATTCGTCGCCACCCAGCATCGCTGCACAGATCACCTTTGCCGACACGCCCTTCACCTGCTTCTTCTTGAAGCGAGGGTCTACAGGCGAATGGTCCTCGAACCACTGGGCGTTCTGACTGGTCAGCTCTGTGCGGCGCGTGGCTTCTTCATCCACATATTCCACCAGTCCTTCCCACGAGCCTTTCAAACCAAGCGGATCGCCGTAGACTTCAATGAAACCGTTGATGAAGTCCACCTTCCCGTCAAGGGCTTTCACCCACCGTTTGCAGTATTCGTTGAAGTAGCGCAGGTCACCTGTCTCATAGTAAGAAACGAGCAAAGCTATTACTTCCTTTTGTGCTTCATTTTCAGTATATTGTGCTGCCTTATTCAACCAAAACACTATCTTCTTGATAGCCTTTGCATAACGGCCTTGCGCGCTCCATTTCACCTCTTCCAGACGGCCGTTTTTCTTTACCAACGTAGCGTTCAAGCCGTAGGAAACCGGCTCTTGATCGTCGGCCGAAGCAGCCTTTTGAGCAGCATAGAAGTCTTCAGCCTCTTGCTGCGAAACGCCCTCATAGAAATTGCATGCCGAAGTCTGCACCAGGTCTTCACCGTCGGCCTTGTTCACCCTCTTGGGCATGTACGACGGGTCAAAAACAACTGGGGCAATCAGTTCGAACAGTTGCTCTGCCGTCTGCCCGTTTTCGAGTGGCAGACACTTGGGGTCTACCTGCTGCATACAGGCCTTCAGATAGTCTTTTGAAAAGGCCGGAACGAACTTCTGACTGCCATAGTGGTGATAGATGCCATTGGAGAACCACACGCGCTTCAGATAGACCTCCAACTGCCGGAACTCCTCAGTCGCATGATCTATCGAGAAGTCTGTATAGATGGCCTCCAGCACCTTGCGGATGCGCAGGTTATAGGCTCCAAACTGGTCAAAGACAATGTCGCGGCCAAACAGCGTCGCCTGCGACAGGCAATAGACATATTTCTTCTGCTCGAGCGTCAGTTGCTCGAAGCCATTCAGCCGATAGCGCAGCATCTGCAAGTCGGCAAAGCGCTCATCGGCATATTTAAAATGATCATTCATATTCTGTATTTCCCTTTATTCTTATTCTGTTCCTGTTTACGGTTTCACTCCTCCCCCATTTGCTCCTGTTGCAGTCGGAAAGCTCGCGGCGTCGTTCCCGTGAACCTGACGAAAGCCGCATGGAACGTCTGACGGTAGGCAAAGCCCACCTTGTCGCCAATATCCTCGATACTCAAGTCACGAAAGTGCCTGTCGCTCAGCAGTTTCATGGCTTCCTTTACGCGGTAGCCGTTCACCAGCGAAGCATAGTTTACATTGAACTCCTGCCGCAGCACTTCCGACAGGTAGCGTTGGTTGATTCCCAACTCCTCCGCCAGTTTCCTTGCTGTATAGTCGGCAACCAGGTATTTCTTTTCACCCAACAATTTCTTCTCTATCAGCTTTTTGATAGCCTCTTTGTTCTTTACAGTCATGCAGCCCCTTCGAATTTCAGTGCAAAAGTACACAAAACAAACCGATTTCTTGTCAGAATCACAAAAAATCTTTCAAAAGAGCACCTTTATCTCAAGCAAAATAACTACCTTTGCATTGTATATTCACTACTTAATTTTTATTGTATTCAAAACCAAAGTATCATGGAAAAAACATTCGATTTCAGACAAGTACCCGACGGTTGGACACTATGTTTTCTTGCCGACTGTCCACGCCGCGAAGAGTGCATGCGTTACCAAGTGGCGCAACTGGCTCCAGAGAAGATGACTAAAGGAAGCTGCGTAATGCCCGTCGTGTTAAAACGCGACTCCTGTCCACACTTCATGCCCGTCCGCATTGTTCGCGCTGCAGCCGGTTTTACTCAGATTTTCAAGGATGTCAAAGAACGTCATCATGCCGAGATGCGCCAAAAGATTGCCAACCATCTTGGCGGTGGAGGCACTTACTATCGCTACCGCAACGGCTCAAAGCTGCTCATGCCAGAACAGCAGCAATGGATTCGCAACCTCTTCAAACAATACGGCTATCAGGAGGAGATAGACTTTGATGACTATCGCAACGTATACCGTTTCGACTGACCCGTTTACCATTTCGTTTACCAGCCTTTGGTAATCAGCTTACCAATAGCTGGTAAACTCATTACCAATATACGGTAAGCCTATTACCAAAGTGTGGTAAGCCTATTACCACAATGAGGTAATGGCATTACCAAAAAGCGGTAAACTTTATATCTTAACAAGACTCTTCAATTTCTCAGCAAGATTGCAAACTTGAGGGAACAGCTCATCAAGCTGTTCCTTACTGACTTGTTTAAAATCCTCGTAGTCACTGCTCTGTCGAAGACTAAACATTTGAGAAAGGAGTGCTCCGTCATCCAACGACAAAATGCCGGTTTTTACAAAATGCAGATTAACTTGTGCTATCATTCCAGAATGGGTCTTCACTGGATGTCCTATACTGATTAGCAGTGCAGAACCTACATACCAAAGCGCATAATACAACCTATTTGCAGACAGATTGTACCATCCTTGCTCTGCCACTTCTTTTGCCTCATCCAGGGTTTGATAGGCTCGTTCTATGCGGTATTCAACGACTGCGCGTCGGCTTTCGTCATCCATACTCATATTGCAATTCCCTCATTCACAACATTATACTTAAACATTGAAGGTGGAGCACCTTCCCATTCGTTACGAGTATACAGAGTAGGATTGATTTCCTCACCATAATCCAGCCCTTTGTAATAGACAGGATAGCACAGACGCTTGAAGTCTGCAAGCCCTGTTTTCTCCTTATCAACAATTACCAGCACATCCCAATCGCTATCTTCCCTGGCATCTCCACGGGCACGAGAGCCATAGAGAATAATCTGAGCTGTAGGTTCAGATTCACGAATGGTATCACGAATCATTGCAATGATTTTAGATCGTTTCTCGTCTGACATATTCCTGATGTATTACACTTTGCGTGCAAAGATAAAGAAATAAAAGCAAAAATGCAAGAAAAGTCGATGTTTTCTTTTGTGGTTCGCTCAGTTATTCGTACCTTTGCAACTCGAAACACTATTATATAATAATGTACGTAGAATGAAACCAACAGCAATTCTCCTTCTGCACTGCCCCGACCAACAGGGCATCATATCAGAAGTGACTAAGTTTATCACAGACAACAAGGGTAACATCGTCTATCTGGACCAATACGTAGACAAACTCGACGGCATGTTCTTCATGCGCATAGAATGGGAGCTGGAGGGCTTCCTCATTCCGCGCGAGAAGCTGTATGAATATATCACCACGCTCTATGCCCAGCGCTACAAAATGAAGTTCTCGCTCTATTATAGCGACAAACGTCCGCGCATGGCCATCTTCGTCAGCAAGATGAGCCACTGTCTGTACGACCTGCTGGCGCGCTGGAAGGCAGGCGAGTTCAACTGCGACATTCCCTGCATCGTGTCGAACCACGAGGATCTGCGCTATGTGGCCGAGCAGTTCAACATTCCCTACTACGTGTGGAGCATCAAAAAGGACCACTCGAACAAGGCCGAGGTGGAGCAGGCCGAAATGGAGTTGCTGAAGAAAGAGGACATATCGTTCATTGTGCTGGCACGCTATATGCAGATTATCAGCGACGACATGATTGCCACCTATCCGCACCACATCATCAACATTCACCACTCGTTCCTGCCTGCCTTCGTGGGTGCCAAGCCCTATCATCAGGCATGGGAACGCGGCGTGAAAATCATAGGAGCCACCAGCCACTATGTGACGGCTGAGCTCGACGCAGGTCCCATCATTGAACAGGACGTGACGCGCATCACCCACAAGGACACGCCCGAGAGCTTGGTGCTGAAAGGCAAGGATCTGGAGAAGATAGTGCTCTCGCATGCTGTGGCCAAGCATATACAGCGCAAGATTCTGACCTACAAGAACAAGACGATCATCTTTTCTTGATTGAGAATGGATAATTGACAATTGACAATCGACAATGAACGTAGCAATCGTAAAATATAATGCCGGCAATATCTTCTCAGTGCTCACTGCGCTGAAGCGACTGGGCATCGAGCCATTGCTGACCGACGATGCTGAAGAGCTGCGCAAGGCCGACCGTGTAATCTTTCCTGGACAGGGCGAGGCACGTGGGGCAATGGAGTATCTGCAGGCGCGCGGCCTCGACCAGGTGATTCGTTCGCTCCGCCAGCCGGTGCTGGGCATCTGTGTGGGGCAGCAGCTGCTGTGCCGCCATTCAGAGGAAGGCGATGTTGACTGCATCGGCATCTTCGATGCTGAGGTGAAGCGCTTCTGCCCCACCCGACATGAGGAGAAAGTGCCCTGCATGGGGTGGAACCGCCTGTACGACACCCGTCCTGAACTGATGAACGGTATTGAAGGACAGTATGTCTACTTCGTGCACAGCTACTACGTGCCGCTCTGCAAAGAGACAATAGCTGCGGCCGACTATATCCTGCCCTACAGCGCTGCCCTCCACAAAGACAATTTCTACGCCACCCAGTTCCACCCCGAGAAGAGCGGCAGCGTGGGTGAGCAGATCATTAAAAACTTTCTTGCCCTATGATAAAGATAGAACTGGTACCGGCCATCGACATCATTGACGGGAAGTGCGTGCGCCTGACCAAGGGCGACTACGACCAGAAGACGGTCTATCGCGACTCGCCTGCCGAGGTGGCAAAGGAGTTTGAAGACCTGGGCTTCAAGCGTCTGCACGTAGTAGACCTGGACGGAGCCAAGTCGAAGCATATCGTCAACAGCGAGGTGCTGCGGCAGATAACGACTGCGACGCACCTGACCGTCGATTTCGGAGGCGGCATCAAGACCGACGACGATATTCAGCAGGCCTTCGACGCAGGCGCATCAATGGTGACCGTAGGTTCGGTGGCCGTCACTTGTCCCGATCTGTTCGAGGGATGGCTGCAGAGATATGGTGCCGAGCGCATGATTCTGGGAGCCGATGTGCGAAACGGCCGCATCAGCATCAACGGTTGGAAGGAAGACTCCGACGAGTCACTACTGCCTTTCTTGGAGAAATATGTCCGTATGGGTGTAAAAAACGTGCTCTGCACAGAGATATCGAAAGACGGCACCCTCAGCGGTCCTGCCATCGAACTCTATAAACAGGTGATGGCGGCCTACCCTGCCCTGCACCTGATAGCCAGCGGCGGCGTGAGCTCGCAGGCAGACATCGAGGCCCTCAGCGAAGCCGGCATTCCGTCGGTAGTATTTGGGAAGGCCATCTATGAAGGCCGAATCGACCTGAAGGAGTTAATTGCGAATAATGAAAAGTGAACAATAGCGAAATGGGACTGGCAAAAAGAATCATACCCTGTCTGGATGTTAAGAACGGTGAGACGGTCAAAGGCGTAAACTTCGTAGACCTGCGCAGTGCCGGCGACCCTGTGGAACTGGGCAAAGCCTATAGCGATGCAGGAGCTGACGAACTGGTGTTTCTCGACATCACCGCATCGTTCGAGGGGCGCAAGACGTTCACCGAGATGGTCACCCGTGTGGCCGAGGCTATCAATATTCCGTTCACTGTAGGCGGAGGCATCAACGAGCTTGCCGACGTGGAGCGTCTGCTCTATGCCGGAGCCGACAAGGTGAGTGTGAACAGTGCAGCCCTGCGCCGCCCTGAACTTATCGAAGAGATAGCAAAACGCTTCGGCTCGCAGGTGTGCGTCTGCGCCATCGATGGCAGAAATGATTCAGACGGCTGGCATTGCTATCTGAAGGGCGGCCGTGAGCGAACAGAGCGCGGCCTGTTTGAATGGGCTCACGAAGCGCAGGAGCGCGGAGCCGGCGAGATACTGTTCACCAGCATGAACCACGACGGCGTGAAGACAGGCTATGCCAACGAAGCACTGGCCCAACTGGCCGACGAGCTAAGCATTCCCGTGATAGCCAGCGGCGGTGCTGGCAAGAAAGAGCATTTCTGCGATGCCTTCATTGAAGGCAAAGCCGATGCTGCCCTTGCCGCCAGCGTGTTCCACTTCGGAGAAATCAACATACAAGAACTGAAGCAATACCTTCACAACGAAGGAATCAACGTAAGATTATAGAATATGAACATAGACTTTAAGAAATGCGGAGGCCTTGTCCCTGCCATCATTCAAGATGCAAAGACCAAGAACGTGCTGATGCTGGGATACATGAACGAAGAGGCTCTGCAAAAGACACTCGACACGAAGAAAGTGACCTTCTGGAGCCGCAGTCGCCAGTGTCTGTGGACGAAAGGCGAGACATCGGGCAACTTCCTCGACTTGGTGAGCATCAAAGCCGACTGCGACAACGATACTCTGCTGGTCAGGGCCATACCTCACGGTCCGACCTGCCACACAGGCACAGACACCTGTTGGGCCGAACAGAACGATGAAAGCCCCATCCAGTTCCTGACAGAGCTGCAGGACTTCATCGAGAAGCGCCACGAGCAGATGCCTGAAGGCAGCTATACCACCAAACTGTTCAAGGACGGTGTGAACAAGATGGCTCAGAAGGTGGGCGAAGAGGCCCTTGAGACCGTCATCGAAGCAACCAACGGCACTAGCGAGCACTTGGTATACGAGGCTTCCGACATGCTATACCACCTGATTGTGCTGTTGACCAGCAAAGGACTTCGCATTGAAGATTTGGCCACAGAACTACACCGTCGCCACGACCCCAACTGGGATGCTCAGCGACGCAAGGCAAAGGCCGAAGGCACGATGGAGTGACCGCCAAACGCTGTCCTCGAGAAAAGAACATGTTGACCGAAAAAAAAGGCAAAGAAACACTATGTTAGTAGAATATAAGAACGCAACCATTTACCAGCAGGACGGGTCGGTTGTCTTGAACCATGTTGACTTCAAGGTCGACGAGAGCGAGTTTGTCTATCTCATCGGCCGTGTGGGTTCAGGAAAAAGTTCGCTGCTCAAGACCATCTACTTCGAACTGGAGGTCGACGAGGCCGACAAAGCTGAAGTGCTGGGTGTCGACCTGAAAGCCCTGCGCAGAAAACACATCCCCATGTTGCGCCGACAAATGGGCATTGTTTTTCAGGACTTTCAACTGCTGGCCGACCGCACAGTCTACAAGAATCTTCGTTTCGTGCTGCGTGCTACCGGCTGGAAGAAGAACGAGGTTGACGACCGTATAGAAGAAGTTCTCACGCTGGTGGGCATGAAGGACAAGATGCTCAGCATGCCCCACGAACTGTCGGGCGGCGAACAACAGCGAGTGGCCATTGCACGAGCCCTGCTCAACAATCCCAAGATGATCATCGCCGACGAGCCCACTGGCAACCTTGATCCGGAAACAGCCCTGAACATCATGAACATACTGCGCGAAATATCGCAGACAGGAACAGCCGTCGTGATGTCTACCCACAACATGCCCCTGTTGGAGCAATATCCAGGCATCGTCTACAAATGCGAAGACGAACACGTTGAGGAAATCACCGATGTCTACAACAAGATGAACATCAGTGAGGAAGAAGAGGAACAATAAAAGCAATAACATAAAAATATAACAGAAAGACTATGAAAGTAATGAAGTTTGGCGGAACCTCAGTAGGTACGCCACAGAGAATGAAAGAAGTCACAGCACTGGTCACCAAGTCAAAGGAGCCTGTCTTTGTGGTTCTTTCGGCCATGTCGGGCACGACGAACTCGCTGGTTGAGATTTCCGACTATCTCTACAAGAAGAACCCCGACGGTGCTAACGAGGTCATCAACCGTCTGGAGCAGAAATACCTGCGCCACATGGAAGAGCTATACACCGCTGAGGAGTACAAGAAACTGACAACCGATTTCCTGCACGAGGAGTTCAACTTCCTGCGTTCGTTCACGAAAGAGCTGTTCACCAGTTTTGAGGAGAAGAGCATCGTGGCTCAAGGCGAAATGATGTCGACGAACATGGTGGTGAACTACATGAAGCAGCAGGGTATCGATGCCATCTTGCTCAATGCTCTCGACTTCATGCGTACCGACAAGAATGCCGAGCCCGATCCCACCTACATCAAAGAGAAGCTGAATGCCATTCTGGAAAAAGAAGGCCAGCATCAGGTGTACATCACGCAGGGCTTCATCTGCCGCAATGCTTACGGTGAAATCGACAATCTGCAGCGTGGCGGCAGCGACTATACTGCTTCGCTCATCGGTGCTGCCATCAATGCCGAGGAGATTCAGATATGGACTGACATCGACGGTATGCACAACAACGATCCCCGCGTGGTAGACAAGACAGAGCCCGTTCATCAGCTGCACTTCGAGGAAGCTGCCGAGCTGGCTTACTTCGGTGCCAAGATTCTTCATCCCACTTGCGTTCAGCCGGCTAAGTATGCAGGCATTCCCGTCCGTCTGTTGAATACGATGGATCCTGAAGCTGAAGGCACAACCATCTCAAACGCTACCGAGTATGGCAAGATCAAGGCCGTAGCAGCCAAGGACAACATCATCGCCATCAAGATCAAGTCGTCGCGCATGCTGCTGGCTACCGGATTCCTGCGCAAGGTGTTCGAGATCTTCGAGAGCTATCAGACCCCCATCGATATGGTGTGCACCTCTGAGGTAGGTGTCTCCATGAGTATCGACAACTCGGCACACCTAGGCGAGATTGTCGACGAGCTGAAGAAATACGGAACAGTCACCGTCGACACAGGCATGTGCGTCGTCTGCGTGGTGGGCGACCTCGACTGGTCGAACATCGGCTTCGAGACTCGCGTGCTCGATGCCATGAAGAATATCCCCGTCCGCATGATCAGCTACGGTGGCTCCAACTACAACATCTCCTTCCTGATTCGTGAAGAAGACAAGAAGCGAGCCTTGCAGGCACTGAGCGACACGCTGTTCAAATAAAGAAAAAAAAAGAAGAATCACAACACACAACACGACACCGACACATGAAAGGTAAATTTCCTTTGGAACGATTTGCGCAGATGCGCACGCCCTTCTACTATTATGACATGGAACTGCTCAGGGCAACACTCCGTGCCATAAACCAAGAGACGCAGAAGTACGAAAACTTCTGTGTGCACTATGCCGTCAAGGCCAATGCCAACCCAAAGGTGCTTCGCTCTATTCGCGAGGCAGGCTTGGGTGCCGACTGCGTGAGTGGCGGCGAGATTGAGGCTGCCATCCGTGCAGGCTTCCCTGCCGACAAGATTGTCTACGCCGGCGTAGGCAAGAGCGACTGGGAGATCAACCTGGGACTCGACAACGACATTTTCTGCTTCAATGTAGAGAGTGTACCCGAGTTGCAAGTGATTAACGAACTGGCAGCTGCCAAGGGCAAGACCGCCAACGTGGCCTTCCGCATCAATCCTGATGTAGGAGCACATACGCATGCCAACATCACAACCGGCCTGGCCGAGAACAAGTTCGGCATCGCCATGCGCGACATGGAGTCAGTCATTGAGCAGGCTCAAAGCTTGAAGAACGTTCGTTTCGTAGGATTACACTTCCATATCGGTTCGCAGATACTCGACATGGGCGACTTCCAGGCACTCTGCAATCGCATCAACGAACTGCAAGACCAACTGGAAAGCCACCGTATCATTGTTGAGAACATCAATGTTGGCGGCGGCCTCGGCATCGACTATCAGCACCCCAACCGTGTGCCCATCCCCGACTTCAAGGCCTATTTCGATACCTACGCCAAGCGGTTGCGCCTGCGTCCAGGACAAAAGCTACACTTCGAACTGGGGCGTGCTGTCGTGGCACAGTGTGGTTCTCTTATCGCGCGTACCTTATATATTAAAGAAGGGGCTCACAAGAAGTTTGCCATTCTCGATGCCGGCATGACCGACCTGATTCGTCCGGCCCTCTATCAGGCTTATCACAAGATTGAGAACCTATCAAGCGAGGAGCCGATGGAGGCATATGACGTAGTTGGTCCTATCTGCGAGTCAAGCGACGTGTTTGCCAAGCAGATGGATCTTAATGCCGCACATCGTGGCGACCTGATGGCCATCCGCTCTGCAGGAGCCTACGGCGAGATCATGGCTTCGTGCTACAACTGCCGACCGTTACCTATAGGCTACAGCAGCGACGAACTCTTCTGAACTGAAAACATCTATTGATTCCGGCACCATGCATATCGTCCATATCTATCCGGCAAACGATCCTGAGACGGCCCATTACGTCAGTCTTCTTTCGGCACTCCCCAACGAGCAGGTCGAAACGACTGACGATGCCAAGGCGTTGCAGAAGATATGTGCCGAACGATGTCCAGACATCATCCATCAGCATGGTTGTCTGAATACTGAGATTATCAAATGTACACTTGCAGCACGCCAGCAGGGGGCTCGCATCGTGCTGACACCTCACGGCCAACTGGAGCCTTGGGAGACCGATAGGCACATGATGCTCAAGCCGTCAGGGCTCCGTCAGTTAGTGGCCCATGCCTACAGCATCATCGCCCGAAGTCCAATGGAAGTCGACGAGTTGCACCATCTGGAATGGAACACACGCATTGAGACCGTTCGCAATCCCGTCATTACGCGCTCTGTCAGCAAAGAAGACTTTCTTGCAGCCCATCAGCGCATCTACCGACAAGTGATGGACTCTAATGTGCTGGAACTAATGGATGAAACAACGCTGAAGTCTATGCGCACATTGTTGAAAGTGGGCATCACCGGCGACGAGCGTTGGGGCGAGCCTCTTGAACCGACAGCTGTCAGTTGGCACCTCTTGACCATCTACGCCCAGCAAGAGGGCATCTTGCCTTTCATTGAGAAAGGGTGTCTTGCCTTGGGCATACAGATGCCCGAGAAACAAGCTGTTCCAAACTATCTGCCCGACAGCTACGTTGCTCCAGCCCCATTGACGGGAAAACCACTGAGCGATATGATCAGGCACATCCACCGTCAGGTACAGGACAAGACACTCTCGCTACTGTCACTGGCAGAACTGGACGCAGCGTTGCGATGCAACGACGTGGAAGACGACCACCTCATGCAACAGTTGGAGGCCGACAGGCTCAGTCAATTCTTCAGTGCCCTCATGACCATTATGAACGAGCAGACGGGGCTCGACGAGGGCTTCATGCCCTGCACACCCGTCAACAATCAGGAAACTAATCGAATCAGAACAATCATCAAAGAACACCTACAAATATGAATACTGACGAAGAACGCTATCTCTGCCTGTTGTCGCACACCTTCCCAACTATTGCCGATGCTGCAGGCGAAATCATCAATCTGGAAGCTATTCTGAACCTTCCGAAAGGCACCGAGCATTTCCTTGCCGACATCCACGGTGAGCATGAAGCCTTCATCCATGTGCTGAAAAATGCCTCGGGCAACATCAAGCGAAAGGTGTCTGAGATATTCGGAACCACCATCCGCGAGGCTGAGAAGAAAGAACTCTGCACGCTTATCTATTATCCAGAGCAGAAACTGGAACTCATCAAGGCCGTTGAACAGGATCTTGATGACTGGTATCACATCACCATTCACCAACTGGTGAAAGTGTGCCGTGAGGTATCGTCGAAATACACCCGCTCAAAAGTACGCAAGTCGCTGCCCGAAGAGTTTTCCTATATCATTGAAGAGCTGCTCCACGAGCGCCCCGACGATCAGGACAAGGCTGCCTATGTGGCTGTCATCGTCGATACCATCATCTCAACTGGCCGCGCCGACGATTTCATCATAGCCATTTGTAACGTCATCCACAGGTTGGCCATCGACCAGTTGCATATTCTGGGCGACATCTACGACCGTGGCCCTGGTGCACATATCATCATGGACACCCTTCGCCAATATCACTCATGGGATATCCAATGGGGCAACCACGACATGCTCTGGATGGGAGCCTCAGCCGGCAATGATGCCTGCATCTGCAATGTGCTGCGCCTGTCGTTGCGCTATGCCAACCTGGCCACCCTCGAGGAAGGCTACGGCATCAATCTGGTTCCGCTGGCCACCTTTGCCCTCGATACCTACGGAAACGACCCCTGCACAGAGTTCATTCCCAAGCTGCTGAAAGGCACTTCGATGGACGTAAAGACCCTGCAACTGACGGCCAAGATGCACAAAGCCATCTCCGTCATTCAGTTCAAGTTGGAAGCAGCCATTTTCCATCGCCGCCCGGAGTGGAACATGGAAGACCGCTGTTTGCTGGAGTATATTGATTTCGAACACCAGACATGCACCATCGACGGCAAGGCCTATGCCATGAAGTCGTGCCACTTTCCGACCATTGACCCAAAGAATCCGTCGGCCATGACTGAGGAAGAGACGCTCCTCATGCAAAGACTGCACCATTCGTTCCGCGTCAGCGAGAAACTGCGCAAGCACATTCGCACCATTCTCAGCCACGGCTGCATGTACAACATCTGCAATCAGAACCTGCTGTTCCATGCCTCTATTCCACTCAATGCCGACGGCTCGCTGAAGAGCGTGGAGATTCTTGGACAGAAATATGCTGGCAGAGAACTCATGTCCTACATAGGCCAGCTTGTCCGTGCTGCCTTCCAGAACGACACGCCTACTGACCTGAAGCAGTATGCGAAGGACTATTTTCTCTACCTCTGGTGCGGCAAGGACTCTCCCCTCTTCGATAAATCGAAGATGGCCACTTTCGAGCGTTATTTCCTGGAAGACAAGGAGACCTACAAGGAAGAAAAAGGCAACTATTTCCTGCTTCGCGACTCTTCTGATGTCTGCGACCGCATCCTCGATGCTTTCGGCATTCAAGGCCCCAACCGCCACATCATCAATGGCCACGTGCCTGTACATGCCTCCAAGGGCGAAAACCCCATCAAGGCAGGCGGACGACTGATGGTTATCGATGGAGGGTTCTCTGAAGCCTATCATTCCGAGACAGGCATTGCCGGCTACACGCTGGTCTATCACAGCCGTGGCTTCCAACTGGTGCAGCACGAGCCGTTCACCAGCACCGAAGATGCTATCATGCAAGGCACTGATATCAAGTCGACCACGCAGATTGTCGAGATGTCTACCCATCGCATGCTGGTAGCCGACACTGACAAAGGGCAAGAATTAAAGGCGCAGATCAGCGACTTGAAGAAGCTGCTCTACGCTTATCGTCATGGCATGATCACAGAAAAGCGGAACTAAAACTGCGAAAGTACGTTTAAATAAATTCGAAAACACGATTACAACTCAAAGATGCCAGTAGGAACCGTACGCTTCAGCACCTCGAGTTCAAAGTCTTTTCCTGCCACGATGCCATAGGAGCGAAGTACCGATTCCACGGTCTTGCGAGCCAGCTCGGGATGGTTGTTCTCCTCCGACAGATGGCAGAGCCACACATGGCGCAGGCGATCAGTGGCATTTTGGGCTATAGCCTCTCCGCAATCGTCGTTGCTTAAGTGACCAGTAGTGCTGAGTATGCGCGACTTCAGATAGGGAGGGTATGGTCCCTGCATCAGCATCTCCTTGTCGTGATTGGCCTCAATGACCAAATATTGTGCACGTGCAATATATTGCTGCATCTCGTCAGTCACGCTTCCAGCATCGGTGATGATGCAGAATGACGTGTCGCCAACGGCAATAAAATAGCCCACGTTGTCACTGCTGTCGTGAGGTACATGAAAGGGTGTTACCTGAAACTCCCCCATCTGTTCAGTCACGCCAGCCGTCACCTTGCAACGCTTGTCCAAGCTCACTTTCCGTTGCACGCAGTAGTTGCGGTCAATGCCTTTGTGCACTTTCTCAGTAGCATAGACGGGCAATTGCAGATCGTAGCTGATGCTCCCCACCGACTTGATATGGTCGGCATGATCGTGAGTGATTAGCACGCGATGTATCTGCGGCATTTTCAGCCCATAATCCTTGAAATGCTTCTTCAAGGTTCTGATGCCTACGCCCACATCAATCATCAGTCCGTCTGTTTCGGTATATAGAAAATAGCAGTTTCCACTGCTCCCACTTCCAAATGAAATGAATTTCAACATACGTATGTTATGCTCGTTTTTTTATCTTAGTGTCCTTATATATATCGTGATTATTCCCGTTTTATTATATCAGCAGCTGTTGTCAGAACGGCATGCCGACAGCAAAATGGAATGCATAGTCGCGGCTGAAGCGAGGATGCAGAATTGGATAGTGCTCTTCGTTCTCCGCCTGAAAAGCTGGATTCACCGCCTTCATGCCCAAGTCGAAACGTAGAATGAAGTAGTCAAAGTTGAACCTGATGCCTGCTCCGTAACTGACGGCTATCTGCTCATAGAAATCATTGAAATGGAACTGTCCGCCCTCTTGCTCGGCATTGGCCTTCAGAGTCCATATATTGCCCGCATCGACAAAAAGTGCCCCACCCAGTTTCCAGAACAACTTAGTGCGATATTCTGCATTTAGGTCCAGCTTCATGTCACCCGTCTGATTGATGAAGTTGATTCGACCGTCGCTTTCCTTGAACTTACCGGGACCTAACGAACGCACACTCCAGCCACGCACACTATTGGCTCCGCCCGAGAAATATCGTTTCTCGAATGGCAGCAAACTGCTATTGCCATAGGGATAGGCAACGCCGAGCCCCAAGTGGAACACTAACTGGTTGTTGCGGTCTATCTGCAACGAACGGGTCAGGTCGATATCGCCTTTCACATACTGTGCGAAGGCTATGTTGAACAGGCGATACTGCCCTATGTCGTCTTTCTTTAGCCGGACTGTTTTTGAGATGGCCGACAACACGTTACCCGAAGTCTCAATGTTGCCCTTCAATGCAAAGACCGCGTTACTATACGAGTAGCCAAAGCCTATCTTCGTGATGAACAGATCCTCATAGTTATAGCGCAGGATAGCATTTCGCGAGTTCTCCGTTTCCAGATACTCCTTGCGGAAAGTGTCTGAAATCCAAGGCATAAAAACATAGTCCAAGTCGAGAAGGTCCACTTGATAGCGCGCCTTATGCTGGGGAAAATGCCATTTGTATCGCAGCACTCCTGACAACACACGCCGATGAAACTCCGGACGGTTCTGAATGTCATAGCGCAACGACACCTCGCTGGTAGCATCGATACTGTGATTGGCTCCTTTGCCGAAAAACGGAATGATAAATCGTGGAAAGGTCAACCGTGTCTCCATTGAGTATTCAATGAAGTCCTCCTGTGCAGAGTAGCCTTCCAGTCCGTTGATAGCCTCGTAGGCCCCACGCAGTTCTACGCTCAGCACCTCGCTGCCCCTGAACAAATTGCGGTTCTGGTAAGTAATAGAAACAGCTGCACCAAGGTCGCCAGCCGTGTTGGTTCCTTCTGGCTGGAAACTGATAGTCGACGGCTTGTTCGTCTGCAGCGTGATATTACAATCCAGCAATGCCGTATCGGGAATCTGCCGTAGCGAAATGTTGGTGTACTTAACTGCCTGCAATCGTCCGAAATGATTATACGTATTCTGCAACTTAGTTCCCGAATAGGGCTCGCCTGCCTTCAGGTAAGTACACTCGTCCAAAACACTCTTCCGCAAGCGTACACGATTGTCGTTGGCATCACCGCTGGCATAGTTGATGTTACGAATCAAGTATTGCGTGTGCAGCGTGTCTGGCAAGTGATTCCTCTTATACGGCTCCAGCTTGAGCGTCAAGTCCACCAGCGGATAGCCCTTCAGCGTATCAGCATGATAGTTGATGTATTCCTTGTGGAAACGGAAATAGCCTTGATCATTCAAATATTTCGTGATCCGCTTGCGCTCAGCATCCAGTTTCTGAGCATCGAACCTCATGCCCTCCTTCAACAGCCGGCGCGTACTGTCGCCTACCCACTCCAATCTGAGTGCTATCAGTTCGTCACCGATGTCATAGCGCAACCTGCGGATAAAATAAGGTATTCCTGGATGAAGATGATACACCACGTCGGCCTTTTTCCCATGCTTGCGCACTTCCGAAGTTACCGCCGCCCTCAGAAAACCTTCATTGTACAGTTCCTGCTGCAGTTCCATACAAGAGCGGCGCGCCAGCATACTGTCGTAAATGACGGGTGCCTCACCTATGGAGCGCAAGAAACGGTTCATCCATTTCGTAGTGTCACGACCAGAAAGCGAATAGGTTGCCAGCGAAGTCTTGAAGAGGGAGAACAAACGGGAATTGGGCGATTGCTTCACCGTGCTTTTCAGCTGCCCCACATTGATATGTTTACCCTCTTTACCCTCCACTTCTAGTTTGACGCTGTTCAGCAAAAACTGGTCATCCGGCACATAACGGGTAGTGGAGCACGATGCCAGTAAAGCCACCACACCCATCAGCGTCACCAAGTGGAAAATCCGTTTTTGCATAAATTTGTGCAAAGATACGAAAAAAAGGTTGTAACAAACGAGTGATTTTGGAAGATTAACGCAATTCGACCTGAAATAAGACCGCTCGGCGACGATAGGAGACGCTTGCCAGAGCAAGAACATAAAGGAAACTCCGCGAAGCGCCTGAGCACCTGTAAAAGAAAAGAATACGCGAAGAACGAAAAAGTAAAAAAATGAGGAAACGCAAATTGGGAGAATTGATGAAAGAGGCTACACCCTCTTGCCGCATCACAGTGCGGCATTCCCTGCAAGCAGGGATTTCACCAGATACAATATGTGTCCTATGGGAAAATGGGATAAACTGGGGAACGTAACTTGTACATGATTTACAAAAGTCGTTCAGCACTACCATTTCGAAATTTAAGTGGTAGCGTCTTTATTTGCTCTTCTGTGATGAAGAACGAAAATCCTTGCAGTCGGGTAAATAGATCTTCGCTGTTAGCTTTTAATTGGTCCTCCATCTTCGCAAATTCTTTGCAAACGTAGCACATTATGAGCATAACACCAAGGAAAAAAGAATCCACCGCTCGGCCTTTGGACGCTTTCTTAAAGAAAGAAGGCTTGCGGAAGTGCATTTTTTTGTATAAAAGTGGTTAAGATTACGAATAATTGTGTAACTTTGTGGTCAAAAATTGGCAAATCGCAATAGAGACACCTAAAACAGAGGAAATATGACAAAAGAACAACGGACGGCAATAGCTCGCATTATCAGCGATATGATCAAGGCTGATAATATCATTGAGGAGAGCGAGATACGGGACATGAAACGGCTCATGTCTGAGTACTCCATCACTCACCAAGAGATGAGCGATGCCCGCAAGATTCGTTTCTCTTATGCTGTCAATACGTTGAAGGAATTGTCTATCAAAAAACGAAAGGTGTCCTCACAAGCCTCCTTTTGGTTCCTTCGTAGCGAGGGGGTAGCAAGGAGCAAGCGTAGAGCGAGTTTGGGCCTTTAAGAGAAGCTTGATAGAAATAGGAAAGAGCATGAATACACCTTGAATTGTGCATGAAGATAAAAGAAGTAAAAACGAATAAAGGATATTTATGTCGATTATAGATTTCATAAAAGGCCTGTTTGGTGAAGAGCCCAATCAGAGTTCCAACGTGGTTGAAGACAAGTCTGTAAACTCGGACGTTATGATTGACAAGACTCCGACCTTAGAGAACGTGGCTCGTTTTGTCATCAAGACAAGAAAGAGTAAGTGCGCAGATATCCAAAGGTATTTCCAAATAGGTTATAAACTTTCTGGGGACTTGATGTCGCAACTTCAGCAGAATGGAATTTTGGATAACGCTAATAATGTGTTGGTTGATACCAATATCTCTGATGATAAATTGACGAAATTGTTGAGTCAGGCAACACCAGATACAATAGATTGCCATCATGTTTCATCAGCCTCCGGTTTTGAGATAAAAATCATCTCTTCATCCCCCATCAACATTGAATCATCCATTAAGACCTATATACCGGGGCTATCGAATTATGAGTGCTACATAGTTTTCGATACAGAGACTTCTGGTTTGTCACCCCAACAAGGCCATGAGATTCTTCAGATTGGAGCAGTAAAATACAACACTCGCACAGGAGAAACAATTGATACTCGAAGTATCTACATTAAGCCATCCCCCAATTGTGTAATAGAACCAGCTGCTTTGCGTGTCAACGGTATAGATATAGAAAAGTTGAAGCAAACAGGCGTATCAAAAGGTGAAGCAATCAAAACTTTCATCGAGTTTATAGGTTCCTACCCTCTTTTTGCATACAATGCGCCTTTTGATATGCGATTCTTGAAATCCACATGCGAAATGGTTAACGTTCCTCTACCGACAAATCCTGTGTGTGACGTCCTTGCGATGGTTAGAAAACTATCTTTGCCAACTGAAAACAACAAGTTAGGAACCATTTCTGAACATTTCGGATTTACAGGAGGTAACTATCACGAAGCCATAAAGGACTGCGACGCTACCAATTTCGTGCTCCGCAAAATTTACTTCAATGAAGAAGGAAAGCCTGTCGGTAAATCGGTTGACAACATACACTTAAACCTTCACAAAGGTGGGGTCGCGCTTGAGCCTTACATTGAGCAAAATATGTTGGAACTTGACGTGTATTCTCGCTTAACAGGTGAGTACCTGTTTACTAAAAACATAAGGCAATGTGCAGAAAAGGGAATATACGTATCCTATAATACCGTAAAGGATTTAGAAGGAACTTTGTGGACCACCGATTATGGCATTAGGTTGCATGAAGAGTCGAGAGGAAAGTTAGAGCCTGATATTTATTATGGAAAGCGCATCATCGACGTATATTCCAGAACGACTGGTGAATTCCTTTTTACTAAGACATTGGAAGAATGTGCAAGTTTAGCTTCGTCTTTATCACAAAAGAAGATTGCAAATGCCACAATAGAAATGAGTTGGCTAGGCGAATATGGTTTCCGGGCTCACGAACAAGAACCGCAAGCCAAGATAGAGCGTGACTTCACCTATGGGAAGCGTCTCATTGATTGCTATTCCAAAGAAGGAGATTTTCTGAAAAGATATGATAGCATTTCCGACATCGTCACCGAGCTGGGCTTTGCTGGCGATAGTCCCATCAAGACCATGCTTCGCCAAGACAAGATAACGTATAATCTGAATGGGTATATTTTTATCTATGCGACATCAGAACAGCCAATTCAGAAAATCGAAGGTGCATCATTGACGAAAGAGGCGAAGCGTCCCATATACGTATTCGACATTGACGGAAATTATCTCAATGTTTTCCTGAAGATAACAGAATGCACAGCGGCGTATGGCTTACAAGCCGAAGGAGTAAGAAGATGTTTATCTGCGGGCAAGCCTCAGTATAATGGCTACATCTTCAGATATTCCAATACGCCATTGAGTGAAGAAGAATTGGCGGCTGCCAAGGAGAATTACGCTTATCGGGAAACGTCTAAAGTAACAAACTAACGTATCAGGGGGATGAACTAGGAGCAGACAACTGCGTTCTTTATTGAATGAGCAAGAAAGGTAGATATTAGTATAGATGCGAGATAAGAAACCATCCGGATATTGGACTTATGACAGATGCTTTGCTGAGGCGAAGAAATATAAGTTAAGGGCAGATTTCAAAAAGAATGCTGCCGGAGCTTACGATGCTGCAAAAGACAAAGGATGGCTAATAGAATATACATGGCTTGAATCTCGCCCGCTGAAATGGACTTATAATACCTGCATCGAGGAAGCTAAGAAGTATAGAACACGCTCGGAGTTCAGTAAAGAGGCAGGTTCTGCATATAATGTAGCTCGCAAAAATGATTGGCTAAAAGATTACACATGGTTTGAAGAACTACAAAAGCCCGGTGGCTATTGGACTTATGAGACTTGTTACGAGGAAGCAAAAAAATACAAGTCAAGAGGAGAATTCTCAAAGAAATCTCAGACAGCATATAATCGAGCGAGAATTGAAAATTGGTTAGATGATTTTAGTTGGTTAGCATCTGATGCGACACCCGCAGGCTTTTGGACTTATGAGAAATGTTTTGAAGAGGCGAAGAAATATAAGACAAGAATCGAGTTCAGTAACCAAGCAGGCTATGTCTATAAACTGACACAAAAAAACGGCTGGTTTGATGATTATACTTGGCTCGAAAAGAAATTCGTATGGAGCTTCGAGAAATGTTCAGCTGTCGCTAAACAATACAAGACTAAAAAAGATTTTAAACAGGGAAATAGTGGCGCATATTCTGCTGCGTCAAAGCATGGTTGGCTTAAACATTTTGACTGGTTGAAAAGTAGTCGAATAAATGTAATAACCGATGAAGTTGACAATGTTTATATGTACTATTTTGAAAACTTCAATGCTGTCTATATTGGTAGGACTGTGAACATAAAGCGACGTGACAGAGAGCATGTCTTCAATACTACAAATGATTCCGTTGCTAAATTTGCTTTTGCACATGATTGCCCTGTTCCTCCAATGATTCTTTTAGAAGAGAACCTGTCAATAGAGAAGGGACAGGAACGTGAAGACTATTGGCGAAACTATTATGAAGAACATGGCTATAAAGTGCTAAACAAAGCAAAAACGGGTGTTGGCATAGGTTCCATTGGAAGTATAGGTGGTATAAAGTGGACGAAGCAGGCTTGTTATAATGAGGCAAAGAAATACACCCATCGAAAGGAATTTCAACGAGAAAGCGTTGGTGCTTATACACAGGCGTTGAAGAGAGGCTGGCTGAAAGACTATACATGGTTTGAACGGCCTAAGAATTGGAATCAGATATGGGATAGGGATACTTGTTACGAAGAGGCTTTAAAGTATACAAAACTATCACAGTTCGAAAAGAATAGTTCTGGAGCCTGTAATGCTGCACGAAAGCACGGATGGATAAAGGAATATACATGGTTCGAATCAACCTCAAAACCTGTAGGTTATTGGACATACGAGAAATGCTTTGAAGAGGCAAAAAAATTCAGAAGCAGGAATGAATTTAAGAAAGGAGCACAGTCTGCTTACGGAGTAGCACTTGCAAAAGGTTGGCTTGATGACTACACATGGTTTGTGAGAAAGCGAAAGTCCCATGAAGATTGGACTTACGAAAGATGTTATGAGGAAGCAAAAAAGTATAAGACAAAAGCAGAGTTTGCAAATGGAAAAGGCTCTGCTTATGCCTATCGAAAATCGCGTTTGAAGGGTTGGATTAATGATTTTGATTGGCTTGAAGAGCCATCGAATCCTTTGGACATTTGGACGTATGAGCGGTGTAAGGAGGAATCCAAGAAACATAAAACGAAAGCCGATTTTATAAAAGAGGCCCCTGCTGCATATCGAGTATCCCTAAAGTACGAATGGATTAAAGACTTCGTATGGCTTGAAACCAGGAAATTATGGACTTATCCAGAGTGCTTTTCATTAGCACAAGCCTATACAACCAAGAAAGAATTCAGAAAAGCGCATCCTGCTGCCTATACTGCTGCGAAAAGATATGGTTGGCTGAAGGAATTCAAATGGCTTAAGGTTCAATTTAAGGAACCATATTGGACAAAAGAGCGTTGTTATGAAGAAGCGAAGAAATATTCGTCGAAGCAGGATTTCTCTCATTCAAGCGGAGCATACAGAGTCGCTTATATAAACGGATGGCTAAATGATTATGATTGGCTTGTTGATACACAGTTAGAAAAAAAGCATATCAAAAAGAAATGGACAGAAGAGGCTTGTTTCAATGAAGCCCAAAAGTACACTTCTAAAAGTGCATTCAAAAGTGGCAACGAAAGTGCTTATTCAGCAGCCTTGAAAAGTGGATGGCTAAAGGATTATACTTGGTTTACAGGATTAAGAATACCAGAATCATATTGGACGTATGAGAGATGTTGCGAAGAAGCCAGAGAATGTAAGACTAAAAAGGAATTCTATCAAGAGCATGATCGTGCATATAGAATTGCATTGCGCAATAGGTGGATGGATAAGATAGCAAAAATCGTAGGATGGAAATGAATATGAGAAAAGAGATAACTATAAAAGATGCTCTATCAATGGTAGAGAAGTTTCAGAAACTGACTGAACTCCGTTACAATGATACTATGTCTAATCGTTTTGTTGCATTGAACGATTTGACTAGAAAAATCAGAGCGTGTTTTAATGCTATTTTTCTACTTCCACTCGACAAGTATGATGTATTGTATGTACCTGCAAATTTAATGTATCGTTGTATTATTTCAGATTTGATGACCTCGCTGTTTATTGCTGTAATAGATGATTCACAACTTGATGAGGTTATACACGTCATGGATATTGATTTTACAAAATCATTGAAGAATTCCCTAGAGGCGAATATTGAAATTCGCAAAGAAACCTATCCGGACGAATCTGAAGATTTTGATGAACTTAGTAAAAACTATCAAATTAAGCTATATGATGACTTAATGAATTGTCTTAGCTCAGAAAAAGGTGAAGAGTGGGAAATAAAAAAAGCAAATTCCGTCTTTATTAATGGCATTGCTTACACTGGTCGGATTAGACAAATGTACGACATTCTAAAGACACTTGACTATGAAGTGAGAGCCCTTGCTTCTGTCTATCAATATTACAAACTTTTTTCCCAGTCAGAACACTATTCTTTGAAGGGACGTATTTTTAACTATAAGCAGGAGCTATACGAAAAGTATTATAACAAGATACACGGCTATATCTACCTCATAGAGAGGTATATCTATAATAGATACGGCAAACAGGTGACACAGAATTAGATCCTTAGTCTCTACATCTAATGATAATAATAGAAAATAATCTCAATATGGCAAAGAACGATAATAACAAAAAGGTTGACATTAACGAAGTTGCTATTACTTTTAAGGTTGATAGTGATGTTGTTAACAAAGTACGTAGTGGTGAGATTACGCATCTTGTTTGGGAAATCGATGAAGATAATCAAAACCTGATTCTGGAGACCATTGACGGAAATCTGGTGTTGGTTACAGAAGAGATGCCAACCACTTTTCATGGCTGCTATCTTTATAATGGTGGCGTATTTCCGTACGTCATTAAGGGTTCGCTCAACTTCATCGTCCTTGACGGAGGCGCAGAAGGCTGTCTTACACGCATTATTGGCATGGAAACAGAGCCGGGCACCCGTTTCAATTATCAAGGGCCAGGCAAACCTATCGAAGAAGACCCTGATGGCGACAGTTGTGTTTGGGAAGTAGCCTTTGAGGTGATACCTGTGCCGCAAGAAGCGAAAACGCATCTGCTGAGGTGGAATCCTACAATCAGTTCGTTTACAGAAAAGGACTATGAGGAATGCGTGGCAAACATGGAAAATGGAATGTTCCGTATGAACTGGAGCATCCGTGAATGGGAAGAGGCCAGAAGGGGTGACATGTTCTATATGATGCGTATGGGCGATGATAAGGCTGGCATTGTTTTTAATGGGCAGTTCATATCTGACCCATACCCCGGTGAAGACTGGGGCGGCTCAACCAAGCGCAGAATGTATGTGGATATGGTATGCACGAATCTTGTTGAGCCTGAGACAAAACCTCATATCTCGCTTAAAAAACTACAGAAAGAGATTCCTTCGTTTGAATGGGAAAAAGGTCACTCAGGAGAACTGCTATCAGATGATGTGGTAGCGAAGCTAGATGAACTATGTGGGAAAGAATGGAATAAGAAATAGACATGTAACATTTTCGAGTTCTGGATACTTTATAGTAGAGACGAAATAAGAACGGAATAAAAACGTTATTTAGATAAACGAGAAGATATGAACGAAGAGAATACATTGTTTGATCCAGAAGAGATGCAGTCGCCCTTTGACAGTATCAAGGAGGTGGACAGCGAGGGGCGTGAGTGGTGGAACTCACGACGGTTGGCACGTCTGATGGGGTACCAGAAGTACTGGAACTTCGAGCGGCTGATGGACAAGGTAACATCCTTCTTACAGCAGGAGAAGGGGCTGGACCTGAAGGAGCACATGGTGGAGATTGAGGAGATGGCAAAGCTAGGGGCTGGAACGACACGACAAGTAAAGTCAATGTTGTTGTCGCGAACTGCCTGTCTTGCCATTGCCTCGAATGCTGACCATAAGAAACCTTTGGTAAAGGCTGCAAAGGAATACTTTACAGACGGCATGACCTCGAAGGAACTGGCTACAAGTGTGGAGGGAAACGTCTTGGTATATCGTTCGAGCACGGGTAAGGTGAATGTGAGCGTGATGTTCTCGAACGAGAATCTGTGGCTGTCGCAGCGTAGGATGTCTGAGCTGTATGCCGTCGATGTGTCAACGATTAACTACCATCTGAAGCAGTTGGATGAAAGTGGTGAAGTCCATTTGTCCGAGGTAATTAGAAAAATTCAAATTCCGTCGGAAAAATGGGAAGAACAGGGCGTTCTGATGTATAATATGGATGCGATTATCGCCGTAGGCTACCGTGTGAACAGCTACGAGGCCACGCAGTTCCGCATCTGGGCCCGCGAGGTGCTGAAAGAGTATATCATCAAGGGCTATGTGATGGACGACGAGCGACTGAAGGGCAAGAATCCCTTTGGTGCTGACTACTTTGAGGAACTGCTGGAGCGCATCCGCGAGATACGCACGTCGGAAAGGCGGTACTATCAGAAGATAACGGACATCTATGCGGAATGCAGCATCGACTACGACCGGGATAGCGAGGTTACAAGAACGTTCTATAAGACGGTACAAAACTTGATGCACTATGCCGTGACCCACCAGACGGCAGCGGAGATTGTGTATGACCGAGCTGATGCTGAGAAACCGCACATGGGACTAATGACGTGGAAGAATGCGCCTGACGGGCGAGTCATCAAGAGCGACGTGACGATAGCGAAGAACTATCTGTCGGAGTTGGAAGTAGAGACTCTGAACCGTCTGACAACGGCTTTCCTCGATTTGGCAGAGGACAGGGCTCGTCAGCATATTCTCATGAAGATGAAGGACTGGAGCGACTTGCTGGAGAGCTATCTGAAGCTGTCACGGCGCGACATCCTGCCTGATGCCGGAACTGTGACTCATGAAGAGGCAGAGGCAAAGGCATTAGGAGAATACGAGAAGTTCCGGAGAATTCAAGATCGGACACTGCTTTCGGATTTCGATAAGTTTGTTGAAGGACTGGAAGAATAGGCGCAAATGATATTTGGAAAGAAGATAAAAGCGCTCAGGGAAGAGCGAGGAATGGTGCAGCGGCAGTTAGCAGCGGCACTGGAGATTGACACACCCATGTTCAGCAAAATAGAGCGTGGAGAGCGGAAGGCGAAACGGAGCCAAATACCCATCATGGCCCAGATGTTAGAAGTGGACGAGAAGGAACTGCTGACGATATGGCTGGCAGACAAGGTGCTGGATATCGTGGAGGGTGAAGACGAAGTAAAGTGTGAGGCGGTGGCGTATGCTCAGAAGGAGATGAAAGTAGCTTTGGGATAAACACGTGATTAGAGGTGGTGACGATGGACTTTTTCGACTATATCATCAACAGAAATGCTTTACAGAAGGAGAATCCTGGCAAGCTAAAAACTATTCGTAACAGGTGAACGTGGGGAAGCGAAGAAGATTGCATTGCCGCAGAACTTGGTAATTTGGGAGTAAAAACAATGAAAACATACTCGCTGCCTTTATATAAAGAAATCCTGCAAATTCTTCCAAAGTTACTAAAAAAGGTTGTAACAAACGAGGGATTTTGGAAGATTAACGCAGAATGACCGTAAAATAAAGGCAATACGGGGAAGAACGGGGAAGTCCAGAAATCGGGATTACGCAAATTTGGGAGGATTGATGAAGAAGTTAGGTTGCCA
>JAFTFX010000026.1 GCA_017458225.1 Prevotella sp.
AGCCTCTCGACCTTACGGGGTAAGGGGGAACTAGTTCATGTCCCGTCGGATTACGCGCTTGTATGGCAAAAAAAACAGACAGGCATGTCTCAAATGACGGCAAGACTAGACCGTTGAAAAATTATCTGCGGATTTTAGGCATAATTATATCATTTTAATTGGTTAGTTCTGCAAATATATGAAAAAAGGATAAAATGAACAAAAAAACGGATGAAATAATATGCTTTTGCGTGCATTTTTAATTTTTTTTTATGTTATTGTGTTTTGTCAGAGTAGCATAGGCTTTTCTAAAGGCAAAGAATCGAGGCTCATTTTGAAAAAAGTGTAATTAATTTGTATTTTCGCTCATTAAATCGTACCTTTGCAGCCGATAAATGAATTGGTAATGGATAAGGATATATATATATTAGGTATAGAGTCGAGCTGCGACGACACATCGGCGGCCGTGCTGAAGAATGGGGTGCTACTGTCGAACGTGACGGCATCGCAGGCAGTGCATGAAGCCTATGGCGGCGTAGTGCCCGAGTTGGCCAGCCGCGCACATCAACAGAATGTGGTGCCCGTGGTGAGTGAGGCCATCAAGCGTGCTGGTATTGAGAAAGAGCAGTTGTCGGCAGTGGCTTTCACTCGTGGACCGGGCCTGATGGGGTCGCTGCTCGTGGGTGTGAACTTCGCCAAGGGCTTCGCCCGTTCGCTGGGCATTCCCTTGATTGATGTGAACCACCTGCAGGGCCATGTGATGGCACACTTCATTAAGACCTCCCCCGACCCCTCCAAAGGAGGGGAGAGGCTTTCGCACCCTCAAATTACTTCCTCGGACTCCGTTAGGCACTCCCCTCCTTTGGAGGGGTTGGGGGAGGTTGCACCTCCTTTCCCTTTCCTCTGCCTGCTGGTCTCTGGCGGCAACTCACAAATAGTATTAGTACGCGCGTATAACGATATGGAGGTGTTGGGCCAGACCATCGACGATGCTGCCGGCGAGGCTATCGACAAGTGCTCGAAGGTGATGGGACTGGGTTATCCTGGCGGTCCTATTATCGACAGGTTGGCACGTCAGGGCAATCCCAAGGCCTACACGTTTGCCGAACCCCATATTCCAGGGCTCGACTATAGCTTCTCGGGCTTGAAGACCTCGTTCCTCTATAGTTTGCAGAAGTGGGTGCAGGATGATCCCGACTTCGTGGAGCACCATAAGGAAGACTTGGCCGCATCGCTGGAGTGGACCATTGTGGACATCTTGATGAAGAAACTGCGGCTGGCCGTGAAGCAAACGGGTATCAAGCACGTGGCGGTGGCTGGCGGCGTGAGTGCCAACAACGGGTTGCGCAACGCCTTCCATGACCATGCCCGTCGCTATGGCTGGACTATCTACATTCCCAAGTTCAGCTATACCACCGACAATGCCGCCATGATTGGCATTGTGGGCTACTATAAGTACTTGGACAAGGAGTTCTGTTCGATAGATGCCCCGGCATTCTCGAAAGTAACGTTCAAATAATAAAGTCTATAGGCTAAAGTCAGAAAAAACTAAAGTCAAATATATGGATTTCGAAAGTAAGATTATCAGCAGGGAGATTAGTGAACTGCTGTGGGAGAAAGAGAAGACACTGGCCACTGCTGAGAGCTGCACAGGCGGCCGCATAGCTGAGGCTATCATTGCTGTGCCCGGTGCATCAAAGTATTTCAAAGGCGGCATCATCTGCTATGTCGATGAAGTAAAGGAAAATCTTTTAGGTGTCTCACGCCAGTTGCTCGAGGAGAAGACTGCCGTCTGCGAAGAGGTGGCCATCGAGATGGTGAAAGGTGCCTGCAAGACGCTGAATACCGACTATGCCATTGCTGCAACGGGCTTTGCAGGCCCTGGCGGCGGCACCAAGGAGATACCTGTGGGCACCATTTGGCTGGCCTGTGGCAACAGAGATGGGGCTGTGGCCTGCAAGGTAGAGGAAGATCACGGACGCGACATCAACTTGGCTATCGCCACCAATCGCGCCATCCAAATGTTCCGCGACTACCTGAAGCAAGAAGATGCCGAAGAGGTCGTGACGGAATAGAATCCGTTAAAAAAAATTAAGGCAGAAAATAATTCATAATTTATAATTCATAATTCACAATTATTTTTGTACCTTTGCACCCTGTTTGGAGTAAGTAAGTATTTAAAGACTTAAAAAGAAAGTAGATAGCAATGTCTAAAGTTTGTCAAATCACAGGAAAGAAGGCACAGATCGGTAACAATGTGTCTCACTCAAAGCATCGCACAAAGCGCAGCTTTGATGTCAACCTGTTCAGCAAGAAGTTCTACTATGTAGAGGAGGATTGCTGGATTCAGTTGAAGATTAGCGCTGCTGGTCTTCGCATGATTAATAAAGTAGGTCTGGACGCCGCTTTGAAGCAGGCCGTTGCCAAGGGCTTCGTGGATTGGAAGGACATTAAAGTAATAGGAGACTAAAGACCATGGCAAGCAAGAAAGCAAAGGGTAACCGCGTCCAGGTAGTTCTGGAGTGCACCGAGATGAAGACCAGCGGACTCCCCGGCACCAGCCGTTACGTTACGACGAAGAATCGTAAGAACACGCCTGAGCGCATGGAGCTGATGAAGTATAACCCCATCCTGAAGAAGATGACTCTTCATAAGGAGATTAAGTAAGAGAAAGGCACTGACACATGGCAAAGAAAACCGTTGCTACCCTCCACGAAGGTTCGAAGGATGGTCGCGCTTACTCAAAGATAATCAAGATGGTTCGCAGCCCGAAGACGGGTGCCTACATCTTCGACGAGCAGATGGTCCCCAACGAGGCTGTTAAGGACTTCTTCAAATAATCGTTTGAAACATTTGGGGGCTCGTGCTTAGCTTTTCTTTAAGGCTGAACGGAGTCCTGACAAAGCATAAAATGAATTGGAATTCCCCTGCAGAGGAGTTCCAATTCGTTTTGGTAGCCACATAGAGAGCGTTGGCAATAACTTTTCGCTTCACGTCGGCTGTCGACTTTTCGCCCAGCAGGGGGCAGGGTCTTCGCCCTGTGGTCTCTTACTGTCTTGAAATAGCTTGGTCTTATCATAAAGCTCTTAAACTATAAACTCTACACTTTATTCAGCACTTCTCTCACAGTACTCGAAGTCGGCTGTGCAAAGACCTGTTTCTAACTTGCCGAAGGTCATCAGACCGTCCAGCATTGTCTCTCTCTGTTGTGATTTTTCCATAGTTGTTGTTTTAAAAGTTTATATAAATGGAGCCGCGCTCCCGTTCAAATTCCTTTCTGATGTCCGCCACTCATGCCGGCATTTTGCAGCCGTCGGCTCATTTCCCAATGCTCGCATCGGTTGTATCCCGTCACCTGTTTTCCACTGCGGCCACACACGCGGCCCCCTTCACATCTGATCTCTCGCTTCTTGCACGAGGCGCAGCATATCTTGACTTTCACGCCGTGCTCGTTTCTTGAAAAATTCTCTTTATCATATTTTTGTCGTTTTTAATTATCTATCTCGTCTATAAAGATACAGAATGGTTTCAGCATGTCGTCTGGACGCAGAAATCCGTTAGGATGATACCGATGGAGGCAGAATGTAGGACATTCGTTTGTCGGAGCAAGCCAAGACTGATACTGACGGACACACAGATTCATCAGTTCACAGGAACGGGTCAAATAGTAGTTCTACTGTGCTTCTGAAATGCCTCGGCCAACGAATACCAATACCTTTATGTGAGTCTCATCTGTAGGATGAAAAGCTTTCACGTATGGCCAATAGCGCAGGTGTTCACGGGCATTTTTCTGCTGCTGTGCCGTAGGTGCTGATGGCATGAAAACTATCATTCCCGACTGTCGCTTGAAAGCCTATCTGAGCAACTTCGCGCTTAAAGATTGTAAAAACTCTACGATTTTCATTATTTATTAACCCTTAAAAAAGACACCCAGGGGCTGACCACACAGTCGTGCATGTAGCAGGGCATGCGGAATAAATGCAAAATTTGTGTGCAAGATTTTGAAGAATGTTAATAATTGGGGGCAATGCTTTGTGCTTTGCTCCCTTTTCTGTAATTTTGCAGGCACTTAAGTATAGCTATATGGGAATTTTCGGATTTTTTGGTAAAAAGAACAGAGAAACGCTTGACAAGGGCTTGGAGAAGACCAAGACCAGCGTGTTCGACAAGCTGGCACGCGCCGTGGCAGGCAAGTCAAAGGTTGACGATGATGTGCTCGACAATCTGGAGGAGGTACTCATCACTTCAGATGTTGGCGTAGATACCACACTGAAAATCATACAACGCATCGAAGAGCGTGTGGCTCGCGACAAGTATGTTTCTACATCGGAGCTGAACGGTATCCTGCGCGATGAGATAGCATCGCTGCTGGCAGAAAACAATACAGAGGATAACGCTAACTGGGATCTTCCAGCCGACCACAAGCCCTATGTCATTTTAGTAGTAGGCGTGAATGGTGTGGGGAAGACCACAACCATCGGAAAACTGGCTTACCAGTTTAAGCAGGCAGGCAAGAAAGTCTATCTGGGCGCTGCCGACACGTTCCGTGCTGCTGCCGTAGAGCAGATCTGCATCTGGGGCGAGCGCGTGGGTGTGCCTGTCATCAAGCAGCAGATGGGCAGCGATCCTGCCTCGGTAGCCTTCGACACACTGCAGAGCGCAAAGGCGAATGGTGCCGACGTGGTCATCATCGACACGGCTGGTCGTCTGCACAATAAGGTTGGCCTGATGAACGAACTGAAGAAGATCAAGGACGTGATGAAGAAGGTGCTGCCCGAGGCTCCCGACGAGGTGATGCTCGTACTGGACGGCTCTACCGGCCAGAACGCCTTCGAGCAGGCCAAGCAGTTCTCGGCCGTCACGCAGATTACGTCGCTGGCCATTACCAAGCTCGACGGCACTGCCAAGGGCGGTGTGGTCATCGGCATCAGCGACCAGCTGAAGGTGCCCGTGAAATACATCGGACTGGGCGAGGGTATGGAAGACCTGCAGCTGTTCAACAAGCGCCAGTTCGTAGATAGTCTGTTTAAAACTGAATAGCGACCGGTGATGAAGAAGACTGTTGACATCATCACCATGGGGTGCTCGAAGAATCTTGTTGACTCTGAACGACTGATGGGGCTCTTCGAGGCTAACGGCTATCATTGCACCCACGACAGCGAGAATCCGCAAGGCGAGATTGTCGTGGTGAACACCTGCGGCTTCATTGCCGATGCCAAGGAGGAAAGCATCAACATGATTCTTGAAATGGCACAGGCAAAGACCGAGGGTCGCATTGAGAAACTCTACGTCATGGGGTGCCTGTCGGAACGCTATCTGGCCGACTTGGAGGAAGAGATTCCTGAGGTTGACGGATGGTACGGAAAGTTCAACTACCAGGAACTGGTGGAAGAATTAGAGACCCACCCCCTTACCCCTCCCTGTATGGAGGGGAGTAGTAAGACTCAAGCGCAAAAACTATCTACGCCTCGCCCTTCAGGGAGAGGATGGGAGAGGGTCTTAACCACTCCTCGCCACTACGCCTACTTGAAGATCAGTGAGGGCTGCGACCGCCACTGCGCCTACTGTGCCATTCCGCTGATTACGGGCAAGCATCAGAGCCGGCCCATGGAGGAAATACTCGACGAGGTGCGCTGGCTGGTGTCGCAAGGCACCGTGGAGTTTCAGGTGATTGCCCAGGAACTGACCTACTATGGCGTTGACCTCTACGGCCAGCAACGTATAGCCGAACTGGTGGAGCGCATGGCGGAGATAGAGGGCGTGAAGTGGATTCGCCTGCATTATGCTTATCCGGCCCATTTTCCTTGGGATCTGTTGCGCGTGATGCGCGAGAAGCCAAATGTGTGCAACTATCTTGACATCGCCTTGCAGCACATCTCCGACCACATGCTGGAGCGCATGCAACGCCATGTGACGAAGGCAGAGACGATGCAGCTCATCGGCCGCATGCGTCGCGAGGTTCCGGGCATCCATATACGAACCACCCTGATGGTGGGCTTCCCCGGCGAGACCGACGAGGACTTCCGCGAACTGGTGGAGTTCGTCAAATGGGCTCGCTTTGAGCGGATGGGAGCCTTCGCCTATTCAGAGGAGGAGGGAACCTATTCAGCCGAGCACTACAACGACGATGTGCCGGAAGAGGTGAAGCAGCAGCGACTGGACAAGCTGATGCGCGTGCAGCAGAACATCAGCGCCGAGGTGGAAGCTGCAAAAATAGGACAGATAATGACCGTCGTCATCGACCGGCAGGAAGGTGACTACTACATAGGGCGCACGGAGTTCTGCTCACCCGAAGTAGACCCCGAAGTGCTGATACCCTGTGATGTACACTTGGAACTGGGAGACTTTTATGAAGTGAAAATCGTCGACTCGGAAGAGTTCGACCTTTATGGAGAAATCGTATGAATAATAAAGAGTTTGTAGCCGAGCTGTCTCGCAGAATGGGATATAAAAACGAGAAGACGCAGCGGCTGTTGCAGAACGTGCTAAACAGTATGGGCGACCGCTTTCTGGAGGGCGATGCCCTTCAGGTGCCCAATTTCGGTACGTTTGAAGTGAAAAAGAAACTGGAGCGCGTGATCGTCAATCCAACGACCGGTCAGCGCATGCTGGTTCCTCCCAAGATGGTGCTGGGCTTCAAACCCTATTCCTCATGGAAAGATAAACTAAAGAATGGAGGGGACGAGTGATGGGAAAACTGACAATGCAAGACTTGGCCGCTATTCTCATAGAAAAAAACGGCTTGAAGAAGACAGAAGCCAAACACTTTGTCACCGCTATATTCGACGTGATTCGCGATGCCGTTGAGAAGGAAAAGCTGGTCAAAGTGAAGGGACTTGGCACGTTCAAGGTGATTGATGTGGATGCACGTGAGAGTGTCAATATCAATACGGGTGGGCGTGTGCTAATCGACGGCCATTCGAAGATTACGTTCACGCCAGATTCTACGATGAAGGAACTGGTGAACAAGCCTTTCTCCAGTTTCGAAACAGTGGTGCTGAACGAGGGCGTGGAGTTCGACGACGAACCCGTGGTTGAGGAACCCGTCATCGAAGAACCTGTGGTCGACGAACCCGTGACTGAAGAGCCCGTCGTTGAAGGACCTGTGACTGAAGAGCCCGTTGCAGAGGAACCTGTGGTTGAAGAGCCTGTGACCGAAAAACCCGTCGTTGAAGAACCAGTTGCAGAAGAACCAACGACCGAAGAACCTGTCGCAGAGGAACCTGTCGTTGAAGAACCTCTTGAAGAGGAAGAGCAGACTTCTGCTTGGTGGAAGTGGGCGCTGGTGCTGATTCTCGGAATCTGTATAGGCTTTGCACTGGGCTACTATGTCGGCAAGAACGGACAAGAAACACTTGTTGCCGACAACTCGCAGGAACAAGTCGCAACAGATACAATAGTCGTCGCAATGGATACGCTAACGACTGATTCTGCACTTGTTGCCGACAGCTTACAGGAACAAGTAGCAACAGATACAACAGCCGTAGCAACAGATACGCTAACGACTGATGCCGCCGAGCCAGAATACAAAAAGTATGACGCAATGGACACGCGCGTCAGGTTGGGTGCCTACTATATTGACGGTCTGGATCAAGAAGTGGAGGCTCGTGCCGGCGACAATCTGGCAAAGGTGAGCCGCCGCTATTTGGGCGAAGGCATGTCGTGCTACGTTGAAGTGTACAACGGCATGGGGGCCAAGACTGAACTTGAGGCTGGTCAGAAAATCAAGATTCCCAAGCTGCGACTGAGAAAGTTTTTGAAAAATAAAAAATAAGAGAATAAAAGCATAAAAAGTAAAAATATAAAAAATAAAATTATGGCAGAATCTATTGATATCCGCGAGTTGAACATCCGGATTGAACAACAGAGCGCGTTCGTGACCAATCTGACTACAGGCATGGATCGTGTTATCGTGGGTCAGAAACATCTTGTAGAGTCGTTGCTCATTGGCTTGTTGAGCGATGGAAATATCCTGCTGGAGGGTGTCCCCGGTTTGGCAAAGACACTGGCCATTAAGACCTTGTCGCAGTTGATCGACGCAAAGTATAGTCGCATTCAGTTCACGCCCGATTTGCTTCCTGCCGACGTGACAGGTACGATGATCTATTCACAGAAAGACGAGCGCTTCATGACGAAGCAGGGTCCTGTGTTTGCCAATTTCGTATTGGCCGACGAGATCAACCGTGCTCCGGCCAAGGTGCAAAGCGCCCTGCTGGAGGCCATGCAGGAGAAACAGGTGACCATCGGCAGCGAGACCTTCGACCTGCCAACGCCCTTCCTGGTGATGGCTACGCAGAACCCCATTGAGCAGGAAGGTACCTATCCGCTGCCCGAGGCACAGGTGGACCGTTTCATGCTGAAGGTGGTCATTGACTATCCTACCTTGGAGGAAGAGAAGAAAATCATCCGCGAGAATATTGCCGGCAGTCTGCCCAAGGTGACACCCGTCACAACGGCTGCAGAGATTCTGAAGGCTCGTGAGGTAGTGCGCGAGGTGTATATCGACGAAAAGATTGAACAGTATATTGCTGACATTGTCTTTGCAACCCGTTATCCGGAGCGCTATGGCTTGAAAGAGCTGAAGGACATGATCTCGTTCGGCGGTTCGCCTCGTGCTTCCATCAATCTCGCCAAAGCTGCCCGTGCATACGCCTTCATCAAGCGTCGCGGCTATGTGGTGCCCGAGGACGTGCGTGCTGTGGCTCACGACGTGCTGCGCCATCGTATTGGTCTTACTTACGAGGCCGAGGCAAGCAACGTAACGAGCGAAGAAATCGTCTCGAAGATTATCAACAAGGTGGAGGTGCCCTGACTAGTAGGACTAGGATGACTACTAGGACTAGTAGAACTAGAATATGGAAACATCTGAGATCATCAAGAAAGTCAGGAAGATAGAGATCAAGGCCCGCGGCTTGAGCTCGAACATCTTTGCCGGTCAGTACCACTCGGCCTTCAAGGGCCGCGGTATGGCCTTTTCAGAGGTGCGCGAGTATCAATATGGCGACGATGTGCGCGACATCGACTGGAACGTGACGGCCCGCTTCCACAAACCCTTCGTGAAGGTGTTTGAGGAGGAACGCGAGCTGACGGTGATGCTGCTGATTGATGTCAGCGGCTCGCAGGATTTCGGCACGCAGAAGCAGATGCAGCGCGACATGGTGACGGAGATAGCTGCCACCATCGCCTTCTCGGCCATTCAGAACAATGATAAGATTGGCGTGATCTTCTTCTCTGACAAGATTGAAAAATACATACCGCCCAAGAAGGGACGTAAGCATATTCTCTATATCATCCGCGAAATGCTCGATTTCCAGGCGGAGTCGAAGCATACCGACGTGGGACAGGCTGTTGAGTTCCTGACGGGAGTGTCCAAGCGTCGCTGCACGGCCTTCTTGCTCAGCGACTTCTATGTGCGTCAGGATTTCCTGCAGCAGCTGACCATTGCCAACCGCAAGCACGACGTGGTGGCTATACAGGTATACGACAAACGCAGCAAGGAACTCCCCGACGTGGGCCTGATGAAAGTGGTTGATGCTGAGACCGGCTTTGAACAGTATGTTGATACAAGCAGCCGTAAACTGCGCGAGTCGTATCGTCGCTATTGGATGAATCGGCAGAATCAGCTGAAAGACACCTTCACCAAGAGCAATGTGGACAGCGTCAGTATCGCTACTGACGAAGATTTCGTGAAGTCTTTATTAGGACTGTTTAAACAAAGAGGGTAATAATTTGATGTTAAAAGAAAGAATATTTCATAGGCTTCTGCTGCTCGCTTCCTTCGTGATGCTGTCATCGGCAGGCATCTATGCCCAAGGGGTATCGGTAGAGGCAACGATAAGTCCGATAGAGATATTGGTGGGCGAGCAGACACAGGTGACGCTCACGGCAACCATGAAGGAGGGTGCCGTCGCCGTGTTCCCCGTCTTCCAGCCCACGCAGCCGCTCATGGCGGGCATCGAAGTGCTGGACAGCAAGGAACTGGGGGTGCATGCAAAAGACAACGGTTTCGTGGAGCGTAGTGTGGTCTATACGCTGACCTCGTTCGACGATTCGCTCTATTATCTGCCTCCTTTCGTTGTCAATGTCGACGGTCAGCCTTACAAGAGCCAAAGTCTTGCCTTGAAGGTGCTGACGGTAGAGGTAGACACCCTGCATCCTGAGCATTATTTCGGTCCGAAGTCGGTGCAGGAGAATCCCTTCCTGTGGAGTGAGTGGTCGCCATCGTTCTGGATGAGCGTGCTGTTGTTGGTGCTGATGGCCGTAGGCTACTATCTGTATCTGCGCTTCCGCGACAACAAGCCTATCATCGCCACCATTCGCATCATCAAGCGTCTGCTGCCTCACCAGAAGGCCATGAAGGAGATTGAAGAACTGCGCGTGGAGCGTAAGGGTATGGGCGACGACAGTCAGGAGAGTCAGAAAGAGTACTACACGAAGCTGACCGACACCCTGCGCCGCTACATTGAGGAACGCTACGGCTTCTCGGCTATGGAGATGACCAGCGCGGAGATTATCGACCGTCTGATGAAGTCGCCCGACTCGAAGTCGCTCGATGAACTGCGCCAGCTGTTCCAGACCGCCGACCTTGTGAAGTTTGCCAAATACTCTACGCTGATCAATGAGAACGATGCCAACCTGATGAGTGCCATTGAGTTTATCAACGAGACCAAGCAGGAGAACATGCCGACCGAGGAGACAGTGAAACCACAACTGACCGAAGAGCAGCAGCGCTCGAAGAAGACCCGTACGGCCTTGAAGTGGACCATCATCGGCATCGGCATTGCCTCTGTGCTGCTGTTTGTCTGCATCGTCTATAGTCTATATCTGTTAGTAGCATAGTCATTTATGGAATTTGCCAATAAAGAATATCTGATACTGCTGGTACTCATACTGCCGTATATTATATGGTACGTGATGTACAGGAAGAAGAGTGAACCGACGCTCCGCATGGCCGACACTTTCATGTTCCGCTATGCTGCGCGCAGCTGGCGTGTGATGCTGATGCCCGTGCAGCCCCTGTTGCGCATCATTGCCTTTGTGGCCTTGGTGCTGGTGCTGGCTCGTCCGCAAACGCAGAATTCATGGAAGAATCAAACCGTTGAGGGTATCGACATCATGCTAGCTATGGACGTGTCGACCTCCATGCTGGCTGAAGACCTGAAGCCCAATCGTATTGAGGCAGCGAAGAACGTTGCGGCTGAGTTCATTGCCGGCCGTCCCAACGACAATATCGGTCTGGCCATTTTTGCAGGCGAATCGTTCACACAGTGCCCTATGACCATCGACCACTCGTCGCTGTTGTCGCTGTTGCAGAATGTGCGTACTGACATTGCCGCCCGCGGACTGATAGAAGACGGAACAGCTATCGGTATGGGACTTGCCAATGCCGTGAGCCGCCTGAAGGAATCAAAGGCCAAGAGCAAGGTGGTTATCCTGCTGACCGACGGTTCGAACAATCGTGGCGATATCTCGCCCATGACGGCAGCCGAGATTGCCAAGAGTCTGGGCATCCGTGTCTATACTATTGGTGTGGGAACCACCGGCACAGCTCGCTACCCCATGAATTACGGCGGTGCCACACAGTATGTGAACCTGCCTGTTGAAATTGACGAGAACACCCTCAGGTCGATAGCTTCGGCCACCGATGGTGATTTCTATCGTGCAAAGAATAATAAAGAACTGAACCAGATTTATCAAGAGATTGACAAACTGGAAAAGACCAAACTGAATGTGAAGCAGTTCAGTCGCCGCTATGAGGCCTATCAGCCCTTTGCCATTGTGGCTGTGTTGGGCTTGTTGTTGGAGATATTGCTTCGCATCACCGTGTTTAGGAGGATACCATAATGTTTAGATTTGAAGATCCAATATATCTTTATGGATTGGTGGCAGTCGTCGTGCTGGCACTCATTCGTTTTGTTACCTATCGTAAGCAGAAGAGCCGTCTTCGCAAATTTGGCGACCCCCAGTTGCTGAAAGCGCTGATGCCCGACGTGTCGCGTTTTCGCCCTGTGGTGAAGTTCTGGCTGCTCGAAGGAGCACTGGCGTTGCTCTTCGTGGTGCTTGCCCGTCCGCAGATGGGCACTCGCATTAGTCATGAGAAGCGCACAGGTATTGAGACCATCATCGCGATAGACATCAGTAACTCCATGCGTGCACAAGACGTGGAGCCCAGTCGTTTGGATCGTGCCAAGATGATGGTGGAGAATCTTGTAGACAATTTTACGAACGACAAGATCGGCCTCATTGTCTTTGCCGGCGATGCCTTTGTGCAGTTGCCCATCACGAGCGACTATGTGTCGGCAAAGATGTTCCTTAGCAGCATCGATCCCTCAATGATGCAAAATCAGGGAACCGATGTTGCTGCAGCCATCGAGATGGCCACTCACAGTTTCACTCAGCAGGAGAATATCGGTAAGGCCATTATCGTCATCACCGATGGTGAAGACCACGAGGGTGGGGCACTCGAAGCAGCCAAAGCCGCACGCGAGAAAGGCATGCGTGTCTATGTGCTGGGTGTCGGCTCAACGAAAGGTTCGCCTGTTCCCGTTCCCGGCACGGGCGACTATATGCGCGACAATGCCGGCAATACCGTCATGTCGGCTCTGAATGAGCAGATGTGTAGCGAGATTGCACAGGCAGGCGGCGGTGCCTATATCCATGTGGAGAATAACTCGGGTGCCCAGCGGCAGTTGGACGAAGAACTCGACAAACTGGAGAAGAACGAGACGGAGAGCACCATCTATAGCGACTACGACGAGCAGTTCCAGGCCGTAGCTCTCATTGCACTGCTCTTGCTCATCATTGAAATCGTTATTTTGGAATGCAAGAATCCGTTGCTTCGTCGTGTATCGCTTTTCAAGCGAACCGTCAGTTTGTCATTTATCATTTGTCTTTTGTCATTTAGCCCTGCAGGGGCACAAACCGACCGCCAGCTGGTGCGACAGGGCAACCGTCTGTTCCAGAAAGGCGACTATGAGCATGCTGAGGTGGCCTATAGCAAGGCTGTTGAAAAGAACGACAAGAACACGCAGGCCCACTACAATCTGGGTGCAGCCCTGATGGCTCAGAAGAAAGACTCGGCTGCCGTTGTGGAGTTCGAGAAGGCCGGACAGCAGGAGACTGTTCCCATGCGAAAGGCTCAGAGCTATCACAACATGGGTGTGCTCTGTCAGCGCAACCAGCTCTATGGTGAAGCCATCGAAGCCTATAAGCAGTCTTTGCGACTGAATCCTGCCGACGACGAGACCCGCTACAATCTGGTGCTCTGTCAGCAGCAGAAAAAGAAGCAGGATGAGCAAAAACAGCAGCAGCAGGAACAACAGCAACAGCAGCAGAAGCAGGAACAGCAACAGCAGAAGCAAGACCAGCAGAAAGAGGAGCAACAGCAGCCTCAGGAGCAGAAACAGCAGATGAGCAAGGAGAATGCCGAGCAGTTGCTGAAGGCTGCCATGCAGCAGGAGAAGCAGACGCAGAAGCGCATGAAGGAAGCTCAGCAGAAAGCCGGTCAGCGTAGGCAGAACGAGAAAAATTGGTAACATGATATATTTATTTAAGAAAGAAGAAAGGGTGAAAACAGGAAAAACAGATGGAGTCTTGAGGGTGTTGCTCTGTGTGGCATTCTTCATGCTTCATTCTTTACTCTTCATTTCCCCTGCATGGGCGCAGCGGCTCACGGCCAATGCCCCACAGAGTGTGGCGGTGGGACAGCAGTTCCGCCTCACCTATACCGTCGACACCCATGATGCCAGCGGATTCCGTATCGGACAGGTGCCCGATGCGTTCGAGATTCTGATGGGCCCCAGCACTTCCACCCAGTCGAGCTATCAGATTATCAATGGCAAAGCCAGTCAGTCGTCGTCCATCACCTATACCTATATATTGAGTGCGACGAAGAATGGCACGTTCACCATCCCTGCTGCTACGGTTACCGTAGACGGCAACCAGATAGCATCGAATGCCGTGAAGATCGTGGTCAGTGGTCAGACGCAGACGGGTGGCAGCAGCGGCGGTAACAGTCGTCAGCGTCAGGAACCGCAGATGCGTGATGCCGGTACGGCTATCAGTAGCAGCGACCTCTTCATCCGCGTCAGTGCCAATAAGAAGCATGTTGTGGAGCAGGAGCCCATCCTCTTGACCTATAAGGTGTATACGCTGGTCGACCTGACCCAGCTGGATGGTAAAATGCCCGACTTGAAGGGCTTCCATACGCAGGAAGTGCCGCTGCCTCAGCAGAAAAGCTTCTCTGTGGAACAACTTAACGGTCGTCCCTATCGCACAGTTACTTGGAGCCAGTATGTCATGTTCCCCCAGATTACGGGCAAGCTGGAAATTCCCGGCATCACGTTCAACGGCATCGTGGTGCAGCGCAACCGCAATATCGACCCCTTCGAGGCTTTCTTCAATGGCGGCTCGGGCTATATTGAGGTGAAGAAAGCTATTCAGGCACCCGGTGTGGAGATTCAGGTAGACCCGTTGCCTGCGCGTCCTGCAGGCTTCTCTGGCGGTGTTGGCAAGTTCAATATCTCGGCCACTGTCGACAAGACGGAGGTGAAAGCCAACGACCCCATCAACATGCGTGTGGTGGTTAGCGGCGTGGGCAATCTGAAGCTGATCAAGGAGCCTGTTGTCGAGTTTCCCAAGGACTTCGACAGCTATGATGCCAAGCAGACCGACAAGACGAAACTGACGGTGAACGGTGTTGAGGGCAGCATGGTCTACGACTTTTTGGCAGTGCCCCGTCATCAGGGCGACTTCGATATTCCGCCTGTGGAATTCGTCTACTACGACACCACAGCCAAGCAGTACAAGACAGTGAAGACTGAGGGCTTCCATATCCATGTGGAGAAAGGCGAGGGGACAGGCAGCAACACCGTCATCGACTTCTCTGGACAGGAAGACGTACAGCTGCTGGCCAAGGACATCCGCCATATCCGGCAGGGTGAGGCCCGTCTCTACAAGGTGGGCGAGTATTTCTTCGGTAGCACGTTCTATTGGGTGATCATCGCTTTGCTGCTGACAGCTTTTGCCTCGCTGTTCATCGTGTTCCGTCAGCGTGCCATCAGCAATGCCGACTTGGTGGGTGCTCGTGCCGGCAAGGCCAACAAGGTGGCCACCAAGCGACTGAAACTGGCGGCCAAGCTGAAGAAGGAAGGCAAAACGGGCGAGTTCTTCGACGAGACATTGCGAGCTCTTTGGGGCTATGTGGGTGACAAGTTGAACATTCCTGTCACCAGTCTGTCGCGCGACAATATCCGTGAGCGGCTGCTGGAGCGTGGTGTCGACGAGGCAACCATCAACCCGTTCCTAGAGGCTATTGACGAGTGCGAGTTCCAGCGCTATGCTCCCGGCGATCCGCAGGGCAACATGAATAAGGTCTATGAAAAAGCTATGACAGCCATTGAGAAGATAGAAAGCGTGATGAAGAAAAGCAAGCCGAAGAAGACAGCTACAGCCGCTCGCTCGTTCCTGATGCTGCTGATGGCGGGGGTGGCCTCTTTCTCCTTTGTAAGTCAGGCTCATGCAGCCACACAGAGCGTGAAACAACAGGCCGACAGTGCCTACGTGGACGGGAATTATCAGAAGGCCATCGCCCTCTACGACTCCCTGCTGACCGAAGGTGTGAGTGCCGATCTGTACTACAATCTGGGCAATGCCTACTATCGCATGGACGACATCACACGTGCCGTGCTCTACTACGAACGTGCCATCCAGCTGGCACCCGGCGACGAGGATATCCGTTTCAACCTGCAGATGGCGCGCTCAAAGACCATCGACAAGATCGTGCCTGAGTCGGAGCCATTCTTCGTGACGTGGTATCACTCGCTGGTCAATATGACCAGTGTCGACGGTTGGGCCTACGTGGCACTCGTCTCGCTGGCGCTGGCCGTTGTGCTGGCTTTGGTCTATCTGTTCTCCAACCCCCTTTGGATGCGCAAGATTGGCTTCTTCGGAGCCTTTGCCACCATCGTGGTTTTCCTTGTGGCCAATCTGCTGGCTTGGCAGCAGCGCGACACGCTGACCCACCACAAAGGAGCCATCATCGTGGAGTCGGCCGTGACCGTGAAGAGCACGCCGGCCAAAAACGGCACCGACCTCTTCATCCTGCATGAAGGCACGAAGGTGGTGATTGTCGACGACACCATGCGCGAGTGGAAAGAGGTGCGCTTGGCCGATGGCAAGCAAGGCTGGCTGCAGACCTCGCAGATAGAAGAAATTTAACTGTAGCAGAAAGGAGCGCAGATATGGATTGGAACGCATTGATTGATTTCGACAAGCAACTGCTGTTGGCTGTCAATGGCAGCGACTCGCTGTTCCTTGACGGACTGGTGATGACGCTGACCACTGCCACAACGTGGATACCCCTCTATCTGGCGCTATTCTATATGGTTATTCGCAACAACAACAGCGTAAAAAAGATAGCCTTCATCGTGGCCTGTGCCGGCCTGTGCGTCTTCTTTGCCGGTTCGCTCGACGATATGATTGTGAAGCCTCTGGTGGCCCGGTGGCGACCCACACACGATCCAGAGATTGGCATTCTGGTCGATACAGTCAATGGCTATCGTGGTGGCAACTACGGCTTCTTTTCCGCACATGCCAGCAACACGTTCAGTCTTGCCGTCTTTTTCTCGCTGCTCGTTCGCAGCCGGTTGCTGACGTGCTTCCTCGTGGGCTGGTCGCTGGTGAACTGCTGGACGCGCATGTATCTGGGTGTCCACTATCCGGGCGACATCCTCGTGGGCTTGCTCTGGGGCGGCATCGTTGGCACCTGTATGTGGCTGCTGCACCAGTGGGTCGCGCGTCGCTGGTTTCTGGCTTCGCAGTATGTGTCTGGCCAATATACCCGTTCCGGCTATCAGTATGTTGACATCAACGTCGTGGTCACCGTGCTGTTGCTCACGCTGTTCTATGCCATCCTGAAGGCATGCTATTTTATCTATATTTAGAAAAATGAATCCTAAGCAAATTCGAATTAGCGACTATAACTATCCTCTGCCCGACGAGCGTATAGCCAAGTTTCCCTTGGCGCAGCGCGACCATTCCAAGTTGCTCGTCTACAATAAGGGTGAAGTGGGGGAAGATGTGTTCTACAATCTGCCTCAGCATCTGCCCCAGGGTGCTTTGATGGTGTTCAACAATACGAAGGTCATTCAGGCACGCATGCATTTCCGCAAGGAGAGTGCCGGTCAGGGACAGCTGGGCGCACTCATCGAGGTGTTCCTGCTGGAGCCTGCCGAGCCTGCCGACTACGAGCTGATGTTTCAGACCACTGGCCACTGTGCCTGGTACTGTCTGGTGGGCAATCTGAAAAAATGGAAGACAGGCCCCTTGAGTCGTACGATCTCTGTTGGCGGACAGGAAGTTGTCGTCACAGCCACCCGTACCGGCGAACATGGCACCAGCCACCGCATCGACTTCGAGTGGGCACCACTTTCCACTCTCTCCGCTAAAATCTCTTTCGCTGAAATCATCGATGTGATGGGCGAACTGCCCATTCCGCCTTATCTCAACCGCGATACACAAGAGAGTGACAAGACCACCTACCAGACGGTCTACTCGAAAATAAAGGGCAGCGTGGCGGCTCCTACCGCCGGTCTTCACTTCACGCCTGAGGTGCTCTCGGCTCTCGACCAGCGAGGCATCGACCGCGAAGAACTCACCCTCCATGTGGGCGCAGGAACGTTCAAACCAGTCAAGAGCGAGCAGATAGAGGGGCACGAAATGCATACCGAGTATATCGCCGTTCGCAGGCAGACACTTGAGAAACTGCTGCGCCACGACTGTCAAGCCATCGCCGTGGGAACAACCAGTGTGCGCACCCTTGAAAGCCTCTATTATATGGGCTGCAAGGTGCTCCGCAATCCCGATGCCACTGACGACCAGTTGCATGTCAACCAGTGGGAGCCCTACGAGCAGTCCCTGCCTGATGTCACTTCCTCAGATGCCATCCGGGCACTCATCGACTGGCTCGACCGTCGCGGTCAGACGGTGCTCCACAGCAGCACACAGATAATCATTGCACCTGGTTATGATTACAAGATTGTGCGTATGCTGGTCACCAATTTCCACCAGCCGCAGTCAACACTCTTGTTGCTGGTCAGTGCCTTTGTGCATGGCGACTGGCACCGTATCTACGATTATGCCCTGTCTCATGATTTCCGTTTCCTGAGCTATGGCGACAGTTCATTATTAATTCCTTAAAACAACCTCCTAAACAAAATGAAAAAGAACCTGTTTTCCTTCTTATTCATCGCCCTGTTGGCCTTCACTTCCTGCAAGAACAGCGCGAAAGGACAGAACGTGGTCAGCGAACCCGTTGTTAACGAAATTGAGACACCGGCTGAAGCCGACGAACTGCTTGCCGAAGCCGATGAGGCACTTACTGAAGCCGATGAGGTGCGCTTCCTTGATCTGGAAGAACCCGATGTGGACGGAAAGATGCACAAACTGAGTGAGTATGTCGGTCAGGGCCAGTGGGTGCTCATTGATTTCTGGGCATCGTGGTGTGGTCCCTGTCGTGCCGAAATGCCCAATGTGGTGGCAGCCTATCAGAAGTATCATTCCAAGGGCTTCAATATCGTGGGCCTTTCCTTCGACCAGAACCACGAAGCATGGACGCAGGCCATTCATGACTTGCAGATGCCCTGGATTCATCTTTCTGACCTGAAGGGCTGGCACTCCAAGGCTGCCGAGGTCTATGGAGTCAACTCCATTCCTGCCAGTCTGCTGGTCAACCCGTCGGGTGTCATCGTGGCAGCCAACCTTCGTGGCGAAGCCCTCGGACAGGCACTTGCCGAAATCTTCGGGGAGTAAGCCGCGAATTTCGTGATATAGATTCCACTATTATATGATGCAAATCTCGCTCTAATTCGCTATGAATTCCACTCTGATTAGCGTCACTTTCCGCTCTGATTCAATATAGATTTCACTCTAATCCAATACAAACCAGAGCAGGAAGTGACGCTAATTGTAGCAGCGTTTGACGTTTATTTCAGCAGCGTTTGACGTTCACAACCTGAGCATTACAATGTGAGTTCAACGGAAACAGGCTATTTTTTTTCTGTCATTTTTGCATACACTGCTGTCACTCTGCTCTAACTTCCTGAAACGCTGAGTGATAGCGCGTTGTGTGCAGAGTGACAGCAGTGTATGCAAAATATGTGAAACTTTTAACCTCTATGGCAATAAGTTGCTTGTTGAACTCTATCACTGCAAAGCTAAGCGTTTAATTTCAATTTTGTGAGAAAACGAATAGTTTTTTCGGACTGAGCCGTTTTTTTCATATCTTTGTCCACGAAAGCTAGAGTTGATGACGCAATCAATCGTAAAGTCTTTGTTTTGGCTTCTGTAGATTCAAAACCTGGACAAGGAGTATTGGACAAAAATGGTTCTTATAGATTAGCTAATGGTGTTGTCGGAGGTGCTGTTTTTGCGGTTCCTGCATACTCTCCGTGCTATATGAACGAAGTAGATATATGGTTGCCTGTAAGTGAATTGCATGTTCCACTTGGTACAGGAGCAACATGGAATGTTCATTTTGCAGTTGTCATTGACGATGATCCATTAATCAAGCTGGATGGAAATAAGATTTTGACATGGTCGGACTTCCTTTCTAAGGTCGGTGTGGCGAAAGGTGCAGTCTCATCTTCTTGAGTTTCCCAGATAGTGCTTGCCGACGAACCAAAGAATGGCAAGGACGACGAGGGAGAGAATAGCGGCCACGATGTAGTGGTTGTATTGCTCGATGGTCTGCTCCAGCTGGTCTTCGGGCACGATGGCGTGCAGATACCAGCCCATGGCAGCCAGGATGGTGTGCCACGCACCAGCACCCAGGGTGGTGTAGAGCAGGAACTTCCAGTAGTTCATGCGCGCCAGACCGGCCGGCAGCGAGATGAGATGGCGTATGCCAGGAATGAGACGGCCGGTGAGGGTGGCCACGATGCCGTGGTCGTCGAAGTAGCGCTCGCTCTTCTCCACCTTCTCCTGGTTGAGCAGGCACATCTTGCCCCAGCGGCTGTTGGCGAAGCGGTAGATGACGGGACGGCCCACATAGAGGGCCACGAAATAGTTGATGGAGGCTCCGAGGTCGGCTCCGATAGTGGCGAAGAGCACCACAAGGATAACGTTGAGACCGCCGCCGGCTGCATGGTAGGCAGCTGGGGCCACGACGAGTTCGGAGGGAACGGGGATGACGGTGCTCTCAAGGAGCATGAGCAGCAGGATAGTGCCGTAGTTCAGGTTGCTGAGGAGGGAGGAAAGCATGGGGATTTGTTTCTAATTTTGCATTTTTTCTTTAAGGTAGTCGAAGTAGTGCTCGGGTTCTACATCGGTGGGGAAGAGGTGATTCAGCACCATGCGGCATTCACGCGGATTGAGCTGGCAGGCCTTTTCCAGATAGTGCAGGTATTCATCGTAGCGGTGCAGGTCGTGGCAGCACAGGGCCATGTAGGCATAGCCCTCGGTGTTGTTGTCGCCGGCAATATCGAAGAACTGCAGTAGCATTTTGTGAGCTCCTTCCAGATAGCGGTTGTCGTAGAGTGAGACGATGATGCGCAGAAGGGTCTGTGGGGTGTCGTTACTGTTGGCGAGGGCTTCATGGAAATAGTGTTCGGCCTCGTCGAGGCGTGCGGCTGACAGGCACACGTGGCCTTTGACGGCCAGTATCTGCACATGGTCGCACGGCAGGTCATCGGTCTTGTCGAGCCACAGCAGGGCGCTGTCGGTGTCGCCTTTTTCTGAGCAGGCAAAGGCCAGCTCCTGATAGATGTCGGGAAGATAGGGCGAGTCGGAGGGTGCCGTCTGGGCGGCTTGTTCCAGCGTGTCGACGGCCTTGTCGGTCTGCCCGATGTTGATGAGGCAGGTGCCCAGGTGGAGCATGGCGAACTCGTCGTCGGGCTCTTGCTGCAGGTAGCGCGTGTAGTAGTCGGCGGCCTGCTCGTAGTTGCACAGACGATAGAGACCGTTAGCCTTGGCGATGAGGCCGTCAGGGTCGTCGGGGTCGATGGCAATGGCATACTCGCTACTCTCAATGGCATCGGAGTAGTCTTCGTTCATGAACTGTGCCGATGCCAGCGAGTTCCAATAGCGTTTCTGGAAAGGGTCGGTGTCAATGAGCTCGCTGAACAGCCGGGCAGAGTCGTTGTACTTGCCAAGACCGAAGAGCGTGCGTGCCATGAGCTCCTTGAAGTCGGGCGTGTCTTCGTGCTTGGCGCGCGACATCCACTCCATGGCTTTTTCGCTGATGCCGTAGTCGGAGTAGATGCTGGCCACGTCGACCACGAAGTCCTGATATTCATCGGGGGGTGTCTTGCGAAATTCACTGCGAAAGTACTCGTCAGCCTCGTCGATGCGTCCTTCGGCGATGAGTATCTCGCCACGGTCATAGACGTAGTCGGGATCGTCTTTCTCTACAATCTGGTCGAGCAGTTGCCAGGCTCGCTGGGTGTCGCCATTGTAGATGGCTTCGTGGATGCGGTAGGTGAGGGGGGCAATGGCTCCAGGCGACAAACTGAGGGCCAAACGGATAGCCCGCTCGGCCTCGTCCAGCCGGTCTTGCAACTGGTAGAAGTCGGCAATTTCAGACAGTTCGTCGGCATCCATGAACACGGGTTGCCCCGTGCTCACTGCTTTCTCGTAAACAGCGAGCATGTCGTGGAACTCCTGACTGTCATAATAATCGTCGCCCGTCTTCTTCATCTTTTTTCGCTTCTCTCTCCACTTCTTACTTCTTCCAAGTGTCTACTTCTTCCAAGTGTCCTTCAGACCCACGGTTTTGTTGAATACGGGGTGCTCAGGTGTTGAGTCGGGATCGACGTTGAAGTAGCCAATGCGCTGGAACTGCAGGTAGCTGAGCGAGGGCATGTTGACGGCGAAGGGCTCTACATAGCAGCCTTTGAGCACATGGAGCGAGTCGGGGTTGATGATTTGGCGCATGGCGGTGACGGCATCGCACTGCTGTGCATCGCGTATGGCGGCCATGTCGTCGCGTGGGTTCTCCACCTTCCACAGACGGTCGTACAGGCGCACCTCGGCTTCGACGGCATGCTGGCAGCTGACCCAGTGTAGTGTCTTGCCCTTGATTTTGCGGTCGGCACCAGGCAGACCGCTGCGCGTTTCGGGATCGTAGGTGCAGTAGATGGTAGTGACACGGCCCTCGCTGTCCTTGTCGCAGGGGTGCTCCTCGTCACATTTTATAATATAGGCGTTCTTCAGGCGCACCTCTTTGCCAGGGGCTAAGCGCATGAACTTCTTCTCGGCCACCTCCTGGAAGTCGTCGCGCTCAATCCACAGCTCGCGACCAAACTCCACGGTGTGAGTGCCGTCGGCCTCATTCTCAGGATTGTTGATAGCAGTGAGTTGTTCGGTCTGTCCCTCAGGATAGTTGGTGATGACCACCTTCACAGGGTCGAGTACGGCAGAAACACGGATGGCGCGGCTGTTCAGGTCGTCGCGCACCACGCTCTCCAGCAGGGCCATGTCGTTGAGTGCATCGAGCTTGGTGTAGCCAATCTTATCGATGAACTTGCGCAGGCTCTCGGGCGAGTAGCCGCGACGGCGGAAGCCGCAGATGGTGGGCATGCGGGGGTCGTCCCATCCGCTCACCATGCCGTTCTGCACCAGTGCCAGCAGGTTGCGCTTCGACATGAGCGTGTAGTTCAGGTTCAGCTTGTTGAACTCAGTCTGACGAGGTCGGTTGTCTTCAATATTCTCAGTCTCTCCCTTCCATTCCTTCATCCAAGTGACGAACAGATCATAGAGGGGACGGTGCTCAACGAACTCCAGCGTGCACCACGAGTGGGTGACACCCTCCAGATAGTCGCTCTGACCGTGGGTGAAGTCGTACATGGGGTAGGCGTTCCACCGGGTGCCCGTCTTCACATGGGGAATGTTCAGCACGCGATAGAGCAGGGGGTCGCGGAACAGCATGTTGGGATGAGCCATGTCGATCTTGGCACGCAGTACCAGCGTGCCAGGCTCGCACTTGCCACTGTTCATGAACTCGAACAGGCGCAGGTTTTCCTCCACAGGACGGTCGCGATAGGGGCTGTTCTGGCCGGGCGAGGTGGTGGTGCCCTTCTGCTGGGCAATCACCTCGGCACTCTGCTCGTCCACATAGGCACGCCCCTGACGGATGAGCCATACGGCGAAGTCCCACAGCTGCTGGAAGTAGTCGCTGGCGTAGTAGACATTGGCCCACTCAAAGCCCAGCCACTTGATGTCTTGCTCGATGTTCTCTATATATTCAGTATCTTCCTTTACGGGGTTGGTGTCGTCGAAGCGCAGGTTGCATACGCCGCCATACTTCTTGGCCAGTCCGAAGTCGATGGCGATGGCCTTGGCGTGGCCTATGTGCAGGTAGCCGTTGGGCTCGGGTGGAAAGCGCGTCTGAATGCGTCCGCCATTCTTGCCGGCGGCCAGATCGTCAATCACTATCTGCTCAACGAAACTAACAGATTTCTTCTCTTCACTCTCTGTAATAACTGTTTCTGCCATTATTTTATTTATTTAATATTGTGAATTTGGCTGCAAAGGTAAGAAAATTCAGTAGAAATGCAAAAGAAAAGGACTTTCTTTTGACGTTAAATGGACTGGGCGTTGCCCTTCTGGTGAAAAATATTGTTCGTTTTTGGTTTGTTGATGGTGTAAAAGAGAAGAATAATTGTACCGAAATTGCCAATAATCGGGGGCTCTGTATCAAAAAACTAAGGAAAGTGCAAAAAAATATGTAAAAAAGTTTGGAGGATTGATTTAAATCAATTACCTTTGCAATCGTTATCCTGAATACAATCTTTTTACCTTAAAAAGACTAATACCTATTGAGATAAGTGCTCTTCGCTGTGAAGCGAGGGGCATTTTTAGTTTGTGGTTTCTGACTCACTCTATTCCCCTTTCATTAAGTGCACGGGCATAGCGGGCAGCATTCTGCAGGTGCTCTTTGTAGGTAGCAGCAAAATTATGGGTGCCAGAGAAATCTTCTTTAGCGCACATGTAGAGATAGTTGTGGCCGATGCGGTTGAGCACGGCATCGATGCCCTTGATGCTGGCAATCTTGATGGGGCCGGGTGGCAGTCCCTCATATCGGTAAGTGTTGTAGGGACTGTCGATGGTCAGCATGCCATGGCGCACGCGCTTGATGGCGAAGTCGCCCAAAGCAAACTTCACCGTGGGGTCGGCCTGCAGGGGCATGCCAGCCTTCAGCCGGTTCAGGTACATGCCGGCAATCATGGGTTTCTCTTTGGTGTTGGCCGTCTCCTCGTCAATGATACTGGCCAGCGTGCACACCTCAACAGACGACAGGCCGATGGCTTCAGCCTTGTGAAGTCGTTCGTAGTTCCAGAAGGCATCATGTTCTTTCTGCATGCGCTGCATGAACTTCTCAATGCTGGTGTTCCAGTACACTTCGTAGGTGTTTGGAACGAACAGAGCAGGAATGGTCAGCGGCGTATAGCCCAGCGTGGCACAGAAAGCACTATCGGTGAGGGCATCGACAATGCTTGCACTGTCGGCCATCAGTCGTTTGCCCAGCACCGCAGCCAGCCGGTCGACGGTGCGGCTCTCGGGGATGGTGATCCTGACGGGTGTCTGTTGTCCGTTCTTCAGTCGGCGGAACATGGTGACGACACCGTCGCCTGGGTTGATGGCGAAACGGCCCGTCCGGATGTGTTCTGCGTAGTCGCTATGGCGCATCAGGGTGCTTAGGGCCGTCATGCCGTGGCGCGAGCCGATAGGAGTCAGTTTGTTGTAGACGGAGTCGACATTGTCATTGTTGTCGATATAGACATATTCGACCTCAGTGTGGTGGGAAAAGCCCGTGAAGAAGTAATAGTAAAAAAGCCCCACAAGCCCTGCCAGACAGATACAGGCAGGGATGAGGTAGAGCTTCTTTTCGTTCAGATAGCGTTTGTTCATAGTTTTTTATCGTGCTTTATGCTGGGATTCTCTAATTCCCCAATGCGTCCATCAGACGATCAAGGGCACGATCGGCATCCTGTTCTTCGTCGAGCAGGGTGACAAACTTCGAGCCGATGATGGCACCGGCTGCATTCTGCTGGGCAGCCTGCAGTGTCTGGCGGTTGCTGATGCCGAAGCCTATCATGCGTGGATGGCGCAGGTTCAGGCTGTTGATGCGACGAAAATATTCCTGCTTGGCTTCGTCAAAACTCTTCTGCGCACCAGTGATTGCGGCTGAGCTGACCATGTAGATGAATCCGTCGGTATTGTCGTCAATGAAGCGGATGCGCTCCTCGGAGGTCTCAGGCGTGATGAGCATGATGACGCGCACGTCATAGTGGTCTGCAAGGGGCTTCACTTCTTCCAAATAGTCCTTGAAGGGCAGGTCGGGGATGATGACTCCGCTCACGCCACTCTCCTGACAAGCTTTGAAGAAAGTATCGAAGCCCATCTGCATGATGGGGTTCAAATAGCCCATCAGAACCAGCGGAATGCTCACTTCGTTCTTGATGGCTGCCAGCTGGGTGAAGAGCAAGGGCAGGGTCATGCCGTTTTTTAAAGCTTTGGTGGCAGCATCCTGTATGACAGGACCGTCGGCCATGGGGTCGCTGAAGGGAATGCCCACCTCAATCATGTCGATGCCTCGGCGCTCAAGGGTCTTGATGACCTGGGCTGTGCCATCCAGTGTGGGGGCACCGGCACAGAAATAGAGTGAGAGCAGTTTACGGTCTTTATTCTCAGAAAAAAGTTGGTTAATCTTGTTCATAATGGTTTAGTTCTTTAGTTGTGATAGAAACGAGCGGAGGGCTTCAACGTCTTTCATGCCTGGCTCGGTCTCGAAACGCGAATTCAGGTCGATGCCGATGCACTGGGGATGGCTGAAGGTTTTGATGCGGTCGGCATCGTCGGGGCCGATGCCACCGCTAAGCAGGAAAGGCTTCTGACCGTTGTAGGCTTTCAGCAGACTCCAGTCGAACTGCCGGCCGCTGCCGCCGACGGTTGTACACTTTGTGTCGAAAAGGAAATAGTCGACACAGTCTTCATAGTCTTTGCAAAGCAGCAAGTCATCGGCACAGGCAATGCTGACGGCCTTCATGAAGCGGATGCCAGGTCGAAGGTCGGGGTCGAGCGTGTGGCGGAGATTGCGAATGAAGGTGGGACTCTCGTGGCCGTGCAGCTGAATGATGTCGAGCCGATAGTTGACGGCACGGGTGATGATGTTCTGCGCCATCTCGTCGACAAACACCCCCACTCGCTGGGGTGCAGTATATGAGACACCAGATGCAGATGAGGTCTCAAACTCTTTCGCACGGTCAGGAATGATGCCGGCATGCGTAGGAATCATCGTCACGTTGCGAGGCGACTGCTCCCAGAAAATCATACCTATCCAGTTGACTCCTAATGCTGATACCTGACGGATGTTTTCGCCGTCGCGCATGCCACATACCTTAATGATCATTTCTCTTCTGTTCTTCTTTTCGTTATTGAATGCTTGCTATGAAATCTTTCAATGCCAACCCAGGGTTGGGGGCCTTCATGAAGGTCTCGCCAATGAGGAATCCACGGAAACCAGCCTGCCGCAACTCGCTGATGGTGCGTGGATGACTGATGCCGCTCTCGCTCACTTTCACGGCCTCCTTCGGCAGACGCTCTGCCAGTCGGAACGAATTCTCCACATCGGTGACAAACGAACCCAAATTGCGGTTGTTGATGCCGCAAAGATCAGGCTCCAGTTCGGCATACTCCAACTCGCGCTCGTCGTGCATCTCTAATAGTACCTCTAACCCCAGTTCATGCGCCTTAGCCATCAGTTCCCGAAGCTTCTCCTTCGGGAGACAGGCAGCAATGAGCAGCACAGCAGAGGCTCCGCAGAGACAGGCTTCATAGAGCTGGAACTCGTCGACCACGAAGTTCTTGTAGAGAATGGGAAGGGTGACTCCCGATGCTCTAGCCTCAATGATAAAACGGTCGTGACCACCAAAATATTGTTTGTCGGTGAGAATGGAGAGGGCTGCGGCCCCGTTTTGCTGATAGCTGAGAGGTATCTCTGTGGCAAGACCGTCCTCCTTGATCCACCCTTTTGAGGGCGAACGACGCTTGAACTCGGCAATAATGCCGGTCTCGCTCTTTAGCAAGGCTTCTCTTAATGAGGGCTTTTTGGCCTTCATGCGTTGCAGTTCGTCACGCTTGGTCGCTATGATTTCTTGTAGAATGTCAGTCGCCATGGTGGGTGATGGGGTTATGAGTTCAGTTCAACGAACTTCTTGAAGGTTCGCAAAGCAGCACCGCTATCAATGCTGGTCCGGGCAATATCAATACACTCCTCAATGCTCTTCTGCCCACGCTCTAATACCTGGATGCCGAAGGCGGCGTTGGCCAGCACAATGTTCTTTTGGGCAGGCAGACAACGGTTCTCCAGCACCGAGTCGAAAATCTCCTTGGCTTCCTGCTCGGTAGCACCGGCTACGAGCTCTTCAGGCTTGGCCTTGCTGAAGCCCAGATCGTCGGGCGAGAAAATCTTTTCGTAGTTGTTGGTGGTTACCTTGAAGTCGCCTGTCAACGAGATCTCGTCGTAGCCGTCGATGGTGTTCACAATGCCGTAGTCGATGCCAATCTTCTGGTACACATTGCTGTAGAGGCGCATCTGGTCGAGGTTGGCAACACCCAACAGCTGGCATTGTGGCTGAGAGGGATTGACAATGGGGCCCAGCAGGTTGAAGAAGGTGGGGAAGGGTAGGGCCTTGCGGATGGGACCTACGAACTTCATGGCACGGGCGAAGAGCTGTGCATGCAGGTAGACGATGCCTACTTCGTCGAGGCAGCGGTTCAGCTGGTCGATGTTGTCAGTGAACTTCACGCCGTGGTTGGCAATGACATTCGAAGCTCCGCTGGTCGACGTGGCTGCATAGTTGCCGTGCTTGGCCACCTTGTAGCCGGCACCGGCAATGACGAAACATGATGTCGTCGAAATGTTAAAAGTGTTCTTGCGGTCGCCGCCCGTACCCACCACGTCGATGTAGCGGTCGCACTTTAGGGGAACGGGAACACCCGTCTCCAGAATGCCGTCGCGGAAGCCCAGCAACTCGTCGACAGTGATGCCGCGCATCTGCAGGCCTGTGATGAGGGCAGTGATCTGCTCAGTGGGGTACTGGCTTTGGGTAATGCCGATGAGCACGTTCTTCGTTTCTTCACGGGTAAGTTCCTCGTGATTCAGAATTTTTCCTAAGATCTCTTTCATAAGTCTATGTTCTTTTTGCTATGTTACTATTTGATGAAATTTTTGATGATGATTCGTCCTTCCGGGGTTAGCACTGACTCGGGGTGGAACTGAATGCCGTGTATGTCGAGTGTCTTGTGTTTCAGTGCCATGATCTGGCCCTCGTCGCTCTCAGCCGTAATCTCCAGGCAGTCAGGGAAACCGTCTTTCGACACAACCCAGGAATGGTAGCGCCCCATGGTGATGCGCTTGGGCAGTCCTACGAAGATGCGGTCTTTGTTGAACTGTGTACCCTCGGTGGCTACACCGTGAAAAACGAAACTGAGGTTCTCGAGTTTGGCACCAAACACTTCGCCGATGGCCTGGTGGCCCAGACATACACCCAAAATGGGCTTGCGGCCGGCGTATGTGCGGATGACATCGAGCAGGAGGCCCGCCTCCGAGGGGATGCCGGGGCCGGGGGAGAGGATAATCTTGTCGAATTGTTCCAAATAGGGCAGCTCGAACTGGTCGTTGCGCACCACGGTTACCTCGGCACCTAATTCTTTCACCAAGTGGCTTAGGTTATAGGTGAAAGAGTCGTAATTATCGATAATGACTATTTTCATATTGCTTCTGTTTTTCTCTCTGCCGTGATATTACATCTTTTCTGCCATGAGAATCGCTCTCCTTAAAGCGCCTAATTTGTTGTTCACCTCCTGCAGCTCGTACTCCTCGTTGCTCTTGGCCACGATGCCGCCGCCGGCCTGGAACCAGAGCTCGCCGTTGCGCGAGACGAAGGTGCGGATGGTGATGGCCTGATTGAGCGAGCCGTCGAGGCCGATGATGCCGATGCATCCGCCGTAGGCCCCTCGGTTGTGCGGCTCGTACTCCGAGATGAGCTGCATGGCGCGGACTTTCGGGGCGCCCGACAGCGTGCCGGCGGGGAACGTGTCGATAAACGCCTTGATGGGGTCGGCGCCCGATGACAATGGCTTGCCATCGGGGCCAAGGCTTTCACTTGGCCCGTCGAGCTCGCCGCTGACGCGGGAGACGAGGTGGATGACGTGCGAGTAGTACTGGATGTCCTTGTAGTAGTCCACGCGCACGCCGTGGCAGTTGCGGCTCAGGTCGTTGCGGGCCAGGTCTACCAGCATCACGTGTTCGGCGTTCTCCTTCGGGTCGTTCCTCAGGAACTCCGCGCCGCGACGGTCGGCCTCCGCGTCGCCCGTGCGCTTCGTCGTGCCGGCGATGGGGTCGATGTAGGCGCGGAACTTCGGCCCGCCCAGCGGAGAACCGCTGGGCACGGTGGCTGACGTGCCGGCCGCAGTGCCCGACGCCTCTCCGTCGGGCAGCCGCTCGATGCGGCAGTGCGTCTCGGGCGAGGAGCCGAAGATGCGGAAGCCGCCGAAGTCGAAGTAGAAGAGGTAGGGCGAGGGGTTGATGCTGCGCAGGGCGCGGTAGAGCTTGAAGTCGTCGCCCTCGTAGTGCTGGATGAACCTTCTGGACAGCACAATCTGGAAGACGTCGCCGCGCAGACAGTGCTGTATGCCTCGGCGGATGTTCGCCTTGTGCGCCTCGTCGGTCAGCGGGCTCGTCACCTCGCCCACCGGACGGAAGTCGTAGGCCTTCACGCTGGCGCGGTTCATCGCCTTGATGACGGTATCGATTTGGAGTTCAGGAGTTCTGGAGTTCTGGAGTTCAGACGTTACATCAGCAGAACTATCGTCTGTACTCCTGTACTCCTGTACTCCTGAACTCCTCTGAAGCGCCACCACCTTCAACTGATTGTTGTGATGGTCGAACACGATGACCGTCTGGAAAAGGATATAGAGCACATCGGGGGCATCGTTCTTCTGTAGGGTCTCGTCTTTTACGTTGATGTTTTCGAAATAACGTACTGCATTGAACGACGTGTAGCCGAATAATCCGCAAACGTCAGCATCATCGCCTTCCACGCAAATGCTGTCAATCAGTGTGTGAATGGCTTCTGTACTGCCAAAATCGTCAGATAGTTCACGGCGTAGCGTGGTTCCGTCTGGATAGTTGACCGTAGCAATACCGTGCCCGATGGCTATCGAAGCAATGGGGTTGATGCCGATGAACGAGCGTGCGTTTGCCTGTTCATGATAGTCGGAACACTCCATCAGTGCGCTCTGAGGATAAAGGTCCCGAAGACGCATGTATACTCCCACGGGTGTATAGAGGTCGGCCAGAATGGTTTTGCTCGTTGTTTGATATTCAAAGCTAATCATAGTTGTTAATTCTCAATTTCCTGTTTTTCAAAAGTTCCCGTATTCTCCTGCTAAGTCTTTGTTGTTCAGATAGGTTTCAACGTCTTTGTCACCGCGTCCACTGACCGTTAAGACTACCACGTCGTCCTGCTTGAATGTTATCTTCTGTAGGGCGGCAATGGCATGAGCCGACTCCAGAGCTGGGATGATGCCCTCCATGCGCGTCAGTTCGTAGGCAGCACGCACGGCCTCGTCATCATTGATGCTATAGACGGTGGCGCGGTGCTGGGTGGCCAGGTTGGCGTGCATCGGACCGATGCCAGGGTAGTCAAGACCAGCCGAGATACTCTCCGCCTCAATAATTTGACCATCGGGGGTCTGCATGACAAGCGTCTTCGAGCCATGCAGGATGCCCAGTCTGCCAGCATGGATCGTGGCAGCCGTATGTCCTGTGTCGGCACCCTTGCCACCAGCTTCGGCCAGTACAATCTTTACACGTTCGTCATCAATATAGTGATAGATGGTTCCGGCGGCATTCGAACCTCCACCTACGCAGGCCATCAAGTAGTCGGGATAGTCACGGCCAATTTTCTCCTGCAGTTGTTCCTTGATCTCCTTTGAAATGATGCTCTGCAGGCGAGCCACCATGTCGGGGTAGGGGTGGGGACCTACGGTAGAACCAATGATATAGAAAGTGTCGGAAGGATGGCAGCACCAGTCACGAATGGCCTCGTTGGTAGCATCCTTCAGCGTCCAGTTGCCAGTCTTTACGGGGCGAACCTCGGCACCCAGCATCTTCATACGCTCTACGTTGACGTGCTGTCGCTCTACGTCAAGTGCTCCTTGGTATACCACGCAGGGCATATCCATCAGTGCACAGACGGTGGCTGTGGCTACGCCGTGTTGTCCGGCACCAGTCTCAGCAATGATGCGTTTTTTGCCCATTTTCTTGGCCAGTAGAATTTGTCCGATGGTGTTGTTGATCTTGTGGGCACCTGTGTGATTCAGGTCTTCACGCTTCAGGTACAACTGGCAGCCATATTTCCCGCTCATGCGACGTGCCAAATAAAGAGGTGAAGGACGACCTACATAGTCGCGCAACAGTTCCATATATTCTTTCTGGAATTCTTTCGACTCCAAAATGGGCAGGTACTGCTCTTGCAAGTTCTTTACAGTGGAATAGAGAATTTCTGGCACATATGCTCCGCCAAATTCTCCGTAAAATCCTCGTTTGTCAACTAAATAGCTCATATTTTGATGTTTTTATTGTTGGCGCTTCGAAAAAAGGCTCGCCGTAAGAACGACGAGCCTTTTCCTATTTCTAATATATACAGGGCTTGCTTCTCACGACTATTTCTGTCTTGAGTTGCACCACCACCATACATTTGCAAGTTGATTCATAAATATTTGTTACTTTTTTGTTTTCTGGGAGCAAAGGTATGCATTTTTATTTGTTTATGCAAATATTTTTGCAAGAAAATTCTTTAGAAAGTGTCTTTTTGCATATTTATTGAATATTATGTGCACTAATTTCGTTAATCTTCTCAAAAAGCTTTATACTTTCAATGTTTTTTCTTATTTTTGTCCCCAAATTAGAATAACTAAAAACTATTTACAATATGAAAAGACTATTTTCCCCATTTTTTGGAAGGATGATTGTGACTGCATCGTTGCTGATGTTGGCCTCTGTATGCATCTGGTCGGCTAATACGAAAAAGACCGTGGCCCAGGTGACAACAACTGTGACGCTTGACACGGATGTTGATTATACCGTGTCAAATGCGACACCGTTTGGTGATGAGGGTGTAGTGGATATTACCAATACCGAACATGCCGTCCTCATTCTGAGCAAAGTAAGACCTTCAGCAGCCATTAAGCTGTTAGCTGATCATGTGAAGATAAATGGCGCAAAAGCAGTGAATAATTCCAACTGCCAAGTAAAACTTTATAATCTTGGTTGTATCATACTTCCTTATGGCACTTCCACAAAGCCTCTAACTGTATATTCTGAGCAGAATTTTCAGGGAGAGTCGTGCAATGATTTCGGATTGGAACATACAGGTGGTTACATGAATACGCTGACTGCCGCCAAACTGAACAATAAAATCCGCTCTTTCAAGTTGAAGCGTGGCTATATGGTCACCTTCTCGCTGCGTGCTGGCGGTCGCGGTTATAGCCGTTGCTTTATCGCTGCCGACAAGGACTTGGAAATGGCTACGCTGCCTGCAGTTATGGACAAGAAAATTTCCTCCTATCGCGTGTTCAATTGGTATGATGCTGGCAAGAAGCAATTAGCGAATCAGGTGGACAAAAACGCGATGTCTGCTCTCAATGTGCAAAGCAGTTACGACTGGGGACAGGGTAATGGAAGTCTCCTTCCCGACTATGAATGGGTGCCTAATCATATTTATGAGGATTGGCCTTCTTCGGCTACTATCGGAAGTACTACCCAGTCGCCGCATACAAAGAATAACAATGAGCCAAGAAACTCGGCGGATGATCACCCTCAGGATTTAACAACTATTCTCAATAACTGGGAGAACATGATGCGTACGGGCTTGCGTCTTTGTTCACCAGCCTCTTGGGATGGTAGCGATTATTGGAACGCAACTGGCTTCTTGGCAGAATTTATGGATTCTATTGATGCCCGTGGATGGCGTTGTGATATTCTTGACCTACACTGCTATTGGGTGGAAAGCAATTTTGGCAACATTGCCAACTGGGTGAACAAATATAAGCGTCCAGTCTGGATTTCGGAATGGTGTTGGGGAGCATCTTGGAACAAAAATGGTGCTTTTGCAAGCGGTGTGACACAAGCTCAAGTAAAAACAGCCCTTCAGAATATCTGTTCAAAACTGAATAACTGGGACTATGTGGAGCGCTATTATTATTGGAATGGTGAAGCTGATATTTCAAAGATCTATCTTAATGGTGCACTCACTCCTGCTGGTGAATACTATGCAAGCATGAATTCTGGTTTGGGATATAATGGCAAGTATGATTTTGTGCCTACTACTCCGAAGCAGTATGATTTTACCAATATTTCCGTGAGTAGTGCCAATGGCAAGATTACTTTCTCTTGGCATGATCCTAATGGCGAATATAATCAGTTGATGGAAATCCAGAAAAAGGATGCTTCAGGTGTATGGACTACTTATGCGATAGTCGAGCAGAAAGAGTTACCGTCAGATTATACCTATGTCGTTGAATCTCCTGAAGAATTTGTTGAGTATCGTTTGCATTTAGTTGATTTGTACGGAAAGAGTTATTATTCAAGTGATAACATGAATGCAGGAGATGTCATTGATGTGGACGGAACAACCTATTATTTGGGTGGTAATTTGATATCGAATAGTGATTTCGATATGGGATTCTTCGGATGGACCAATGGAGCTGGTACTACGCTTAGTGAACCATCGTTCCAAGTTGTCGGAGCTGGCGGATATGGCAACGGCTCTTATTTGCAAGCTTATGGCTCGGGAACTATTAATGATGAAGCCTCCGTATTTCAAGCAGTTGATGTTGAGCCAGGGAAAAACTATTATCTTCGAATTGCAGTGCGCAATGGTAATTCAAATATGAAAGTCAGTCTTTCGTCTACAGGAACAACAGAGGATAAGGTGATAAAAGCAATGAGCGCATCGTCAGACTGGACCGTTTTGACACAATCGTTTAATACGGAAAATTACACTAAAGTTCTATTTGCTTTTAGGGCGTTGAATGCTAAAGCTCAAATTGATAAGGTGGAGTTGTTCCAATTGTTTGATACCCATGATGGAGCTATTGCCAATGGAGTGGAGCAGATGAAAAAGAAAGCTGAACAGGCGCAAGTATTCAATACAAAATACTCTTCTTTAAATGAAGATCTTTCTGCTGTGGTGGCTGGCGTTTCAACTTCAGACGATTTGGCTTTCAATACATTATCGAAAGCCGTTGCCAATCATTTAAAGGCTATCCGCTATATGTCTGTAGCAGATTCTTTGCAGACGGTACTGAAAAGTATTGAAGGCGTTGGGTGTGCATATTATAATGTGATGACCGCTCGGTTGAATGAACTGAAGAATGCTCCTTCTGCCACTATGGTAATCGAAAATGTTGACGAAGTAAAAGCACTGATGGAAAAATATTTTGCTTTTACCGATGCTGCTAAACAACCACTGAACCCATCGTTCGGATTCTCTACAGGTTGGGAGACCAAGGTCGGTTCATACCAAGGTGGCGATCAACGGGTGAATACTAAAGATGGCAAATCTTTTTGGAATGCATGGTGGGGTGTTAGTAAAGCGACAGATCCAGATGCAACTATGGAAATCCGACAGACTGTTTCGGGATTGGAAAGTGGCTACTATGTCTTGGAGTGTGCGGCTACAACTGAGCACTTCTGCTTGAGTGACCAGCATGCCTATCTGAAATATGGAAATGCAGTTTCGGTGTCGCCAAATCTGTCTGTCGACTATTTTGACCTTCCTGTTCAAAATATATGGCAAAAGTTGGCAACGGCTCCAGTCTATTTAGAAGAGGATTCTGTGACAATTGGCTTTGTTAGCTCTAAGGATGGAGCGGTTGATCGCAAATGGCATGCAATCGGGAAGACAACGTTAGGAGATTATCGTGAAGGATGGTGGGGTGCTACCGACTTTGTGTTGAAGTTCCATCCTCTCTATAAACTTTCTGTTGTGCCTGATGAGTGGGGGATTGTTTGCTTGCCTTATGCCGTACCAGCAACTGACAATCTGAAATTCTATCAGATTGTAGGTATCAATGCCACATACGATCAGCTCTGTCTTGAGGAGATGAATGAAGCACAGGCAGGTGTGCCATGTGTTTATCGTTCTTCAGTGGCTGATGCACTGTTCTATGAATATGGAGCAGCTGAGTCAACGGCACTGAATGGCCCTGGAAATCTTCGTGGATTCTTTAAGTCATCTTCTCGAGTTCCTAAAGACTATTTTTACATGAAGAATGGTGTAATGACAAAACAAACTGAAAGTACAAGTTCAAAGCGCCCCTATATAGGTGACTATACTGCCATTATGTATCCTTTCAGTGATAAAAAGAATGAAGGATTCACTGTGTATGATAATTGGACGGGTGCAACTCTTCCGATAGAAGGAATAACTCAAGAGGATATAGATGCAAATGTTAAGGTGACCTCTTTGTCTTCAATCGTCAAAGACAATAGTAAGATTGACGGTATTTATACCATTGATGGACGTCGACTCTCTGATTCGTCAACAGGGCTAAAGAAAGGCCTCTATATTAAAGTTGTTGACGGACATGCTCAAAAAGTTATTCTGAAATAGTAAATGTTATGCTTTTAATATGTTGAAACTATGAATAGGAAAAAACTGCTTCTCTTGATAGCCGCAATTAGCAGTACTATTACGGTTTTTTCGCAAGATGCTATACGTTCTTCTTCGAGCCAGTTTTTGCCAGCCTTTCAAAAGCCTGATGTGAGCATTTCTTTTGCTACTTCGGCTGAAGGTAAACGATACACACCTACATGGGGATTGGATCAGGCATGGATCAGTGAACAGAATCTTCGTAAGGGTGTCAATCATATGGGAAGTGAAAATATCGGTATTGGCCGTTCAGCTTTTCGCTATACTGAGGAATTAGTCAATGACAAAAACTTGACATCGGGTATCATTGCTACGATGAAAGAGCGGAATCGCATCTTTGATATTTTCAGCAAAACGTTGCCGATTGTCTTTACTGCTGATCAGGAAGCAGTAAGTCCGAATACAGAAACAGGCGTAACAGGTCCCCCCACGTACTACGTGAAGAGTAATAGCGCAAACAACGATCACTGGGCAGCTATGATTGATGCCCATGTGCGCTGGATGCAGAGTAATACCAAGCATCCTGTTGCTGGAATTTCGCCTTTTAATGAAGGTGATTATTGGACTAAAGAGGAGGGTGCTACCACTGTCAAGCAATATCAAATAGCCAAACTGTTGAAAGAGAACTATTCCAGTTGCGCTAATATACCAATGGTAGGAGGAAATACCTTGAATAATGACAAGGCTCTGACTTGGTATTCATCTGGTAAGAACTACTATGATTGGGGTAATACCCATCAGTTAGCAGGCTCATTCGATAATTTTGCAGCATTCTATCAGCAGTTGGCTGCTGATGGAAAGATTGGCTATGCTGACGAGATGCACAATGTGGGTGAGGCTATGATTGGTCTGGAATATGGCATGACGGTCGGTATTTGGTGGGGCTTCGACAGCCGAGCACGCGGTGAGTTCTGCGATATCAGTCGCAATGGTGTCCGCTTGGCTTATGGTGAGCACCGTAATAACTGGACGGCTGCATCTGTTTACCGTCATAATGATGGCCGCGTAAAAGCTTTTATCGGTTCAAGTGAGCGTCAGGCCTATACCACTAACTATCAGTTTGTTTCTACCGAGCGTGATGTCTATTATGATGGCTATGGTCCTGTTCGTGAATTCGTGATGGAAATGCCTGGAGGCACTGGCTATCAGACTGGCCAAACCAATGCTGAGCGTGTTATTAACGTGACGTGGGGTGAAGATGTCCAGCCCAGCGTAATCAATGGTACCTATAAGATTGTGAACAAGGCTACTGGTAATCTTCTGTCGGTTAATGGCAGTACAATCGTGATGCAGAAAGAAAAAAATGCCAAGACGCAGCAGTGGAATGTTGCTCCGATTTCCAGTCGTATAGGTGGTGACTATAGTTTCTATAATATAGAATCTGTCAGTGATGCAAAGCTTCATATCAACGTGCTGGATTTTTCAACTCAAGAAGGTGCGAATATTTTGGCGTATAAGGTAAATGAAGTTCCAACCAGCAATGAGCAGTGGTATATAGAATATGCTGGTAACGGTTATTTCTATATACGAAATCGCGAAAGTGCTCTTTATTTAGTTGGTAAAAGTAGTCTTACTATCAACAACGTAGGAGTAACTCAGAAGAAACTGGGAAGTGACCCTGAGGCCGATCGCTACCTGTGGCGATTCCTGCCTGCTGAGTTGACCTATGAGACTGCCGCTCCTGCTCAGCCCTCAGGACTCGGTGCCGAAGCTCATACAGCCTCCGTCTCGCTTTGGTGGAATGCCAATACCGAGAAGGACTTGGAGGGCTACATGGTATTGCGTGCACCAAAGGGAACTAATGACTGGAACACCATTGCCCGCAAGGTGACAACCAACTATTTTACGGATAATAGCTGCCGTCAGGGGGTCTCTTATATATATAAGGTGAAAGCCATCGACCTCTCGCAGAATCTTTCCGCTGCTTCTGAAGAGGTGGAAGCCATGCCTACAGGTGAACCGTCGTTGATTGCCCGATGGGCTTTCAACGGAACCCTGAACGACGATACGCCCAATATGATGGATGCTGTCTGCTCGGCTGCTCCTACTTATGCTGACAAAGATGATGCGAAGGCAGTGTCATTGGCATCCAACAGATATCTTCAGTTGCCATACGAGGTGGCTAACAGCGACGAGTTGACCATCGGCATGTGGGTCTACTGGAATGGTTCCGGCAACTGGACACGCATCTTTGACTTTGGCTACGACACTGATCATTATCTCTTCTTGACTCCGAGTAATGGCTCTATTATGCGCTTTGCCATCAAGAATGGTGGCAATGAGCAGACGGTTGATTGCAACGCTAAACTGACTTCGAAGGCTTGGAAGCATGTGGTGGTAAGTATTGGAAACGGTAAGACCACTATCTATGTGGATGGTGTCGAGGCTGGTTCGAGTACAGGCATCACTATTCGACCCAGCGATGTCAAGCCTGTTTTGAACTATCTGGGACGCAGCCAGTTTGTTGCCGATCCCTATTTCACGGGTAGCCTGAGTGATGTGCGTATCTATAATTATGCAGTGAGTGCCGACGAAGTTCAGTCGATGATGCGTGGCGAACTGCCCACTGGCGTGCAACAATTGTCGGGTGCAGAGGCGCAACAGAAACCGAATGTCTACGGCCTTGACGGCGTGAAGCGTAGCGGTCTTCGCCAAGGCATGAACATCGTCCGCTCTTCCGATGGTTGTTCGAATAGCAGAAAAGTGATTGTAAAATAAGATAAGCGGAAGATTCCATATCGCGGTGTTCCAACTTTCTTTTGGATTGTCGGAATACCGCTTTTTGGTGGCCATTTGTCAAAACTGAATTTTCTTTTGTCAATTAGGGAACTTAAATGATTCCCCTCATTTTTTATCATTACCTTTGTACCCAGTTTCAGTAAACACTGTAGGATATGAATAAAACCATACTGACAATCACAGGCAGCGACGGAACTGGTGGCTCTGGCGTACAGGCAGACGTCCGCTTCATCAACAGCCTGGGAGGAACGGCAGCTTCGGCCATTACCTCTATCACCGTACAAAACACACTGGGCATCCAGGAATTCTACGATTTGCCCGTTGCTGTTGTACGGCAACAGATAGAAGCCATTGTCAACGATATGCAGCCGCAGGTGGTTAAGATTGGTTTGTTGCGTCGTAAAGATCATGTGGAAATGGTTGCAGGTATGCTTAGGGCGTATCATCCGCGTCATGTGGTGTATGCACCGGTACTGACATCCACTAAGGGTGAACAGTTGGTGTCGCCTGTAGTGTTTAAGGCTATCGAGCAGCTATTGCTCCCCCTGTGTACAGTTGTGCTAAAACCGTCAGATTTACCTGTAGGCGAGCGTCGGCATGGTCACGCCAATCAGTTAGGCTCAGCAGTTGCCTACTATCTCAGTCTTGGTGAGAGCAACAACGAGGCGATGCTCCATGCGCAGACCTACTTGCAGCAGTTGCCTGCCGACTATGCAGAGGGAAACGGAAGGAGTGGAGAACTGTATAATATGTTTCTGGATGCTGTTGAGCATCACTACACTCATTATGCCGATGTGTTGTTCTATGCTGAGCAACTGAACGTAAGTCCCCGCTATTTGGGACAGGTGACGCGCCGCATTGCCGGTCGTTCTCCCAAAGCAATCATCGACGAACGTATTACCAGCGAGGTTGCGTCGTTGTTGACTACCACTAATAAGCCGCTGAAAGAGATTGCTCACATGCTCGGCTTCTCCTCTCAGTCGCATCTGTCTCGTTTCTTCAGACAACACAAGGGCGTTTCACCAACCGATTTCAAACGAGCTTTGAATATAGATTCTAAAAAATAAAAGGAGTAAACACAATGACAAACGAAAGACAAACTTTAAACCGTCAGTTAGCTCAAATGCTGAAGGGCGGTGTGATTATGGACGTAACAACCCCCGAACAGGCAAAGATAGCCGAAAAGGCCGGAGCCTGTGCAGTGATGGCACTTGAGCGTATTCCTGCCGATATCCGTGCTGCAGGTGGCGTTTCGAGAATGAGCGATCCCAAGATGATTCGTGGTATTCAGGAGGCCGTGAGTATCCCCGTGATGGCAAAATGCCGTATTGGTCATATTGCAGAGGCACTGATTCTGCAAGCCATCGAAATAGACTATATTGACGAAAGCGAAGTGCTCTCGCCAGCCGATAACATCCATCACATCGACAAGACCCAGTTTGACGTTCCTTTCGTGTGTGGTGCAAAGAACTTGGGTGAGGCGTTGCGTCGCATAGCTGAAGGTGCTACGATGATACGTACCAAGGGCGAGCCTGGAACGGGCGATGTGGTGCAGGCTGTCAGTCACATGCGGCTGATGCAGAGTGAGATTCGCCGACTGGTATCGATGAGTGAGGACGAACTCTATGAGGCAGCTAAGCAGTTGCAGGCTCCTTACGAACTGGTGCGCTATGTGCATGACAACGGTCGCTTGCCGGTGGTGAATTTCGCGGCTGGTGGCGTAGCTACCCCTGCCGATGCTGCTTTGATGATGATGCTTGGTGCCGAGGGAGTTTTCGTGGGCAGCGGTATCTTTAAGAGTGGCAATCCCGAAAAGCGTGCTTCTGCCATTGTACAGGCTGTTACCAATTATCAGGATTCAAAGATGCTTGCTGCTCTTAGTGAAGATTTGGGCGAGGCAATGGTCGGTATCAACGAGCAGGAAATAGAACTGCTAATGGCCGAGCGGGGAAAGTGAAAGTTCGGAGTGAAAGTGTAGCGTGAAAGAGTGAAGAGCGATGACAATAGCAGTTTTAGCATTACAAGGAGCTTTTGCCGAGCATGAGCAGATGCTCCGCAGGTTGGGAGCCGATGTTTTTGAGGTGAGAAATCTACGCGACTGGCAACGGCATAAAGACGGTCTTGTGTTGCCTGGTGGTGAAAGTACAGTACAGACGCAGCTGCTCATGCAACTGCGTCTGTTAGAACCGATGCGTCAGGCGATCTCTGATGGGTTACCAGTTTTAGCCACCTGTGCAGGCCTCATTCTTTTGGCACGGCAGGAAGGCGGACAGCCCCGTAATGGCCTCTGTACGATGGACATTGATGTTGTGCGCAATGCCTATGGCCGGCAGTTGGGCAGCTTCCATACCTTGGGCAGGGTGGAAGGCATTGACGGTGAAGTGCCCATGACCTTTATTAGGGCTCCCTACGTTGGTAAGGTGCTTTCCCCCGATGTTGATGTTCTGGCTGAAGTTGACGGTCGTATTGTTGCAGTCCGACAGCGTAATCAGATTGCTACAGCCTTTCATCCCGAACTGACCGATGACTCACGTCTACATCAAATGTTAATCGGGTGTGCCAAGACTTTTTGTTCTTGACACACCCGACATTTCTTTTTTTTACGAGGATCTTCTGCTATTTCACGATGATCTTCTTTCCACCACGGATATAGACTCCGGCAGGCAGACCAACGGTGTTGGCAGCATTCTTACGAACCAGTTGTCCTCGAATATCGTATATGTCGTTGCTGTCAGCTTCGCGGGCTACTGCTTGAATGCCTGTTGCAACGCTCTGCACAAAGAGCAGACCCTCGCTGATGCGGCTGGTATCCCAAGTGATTCCGTCGTCTTGTGACTCCAAAATGGGATTGCCCTCCATTTCAGTTGCTCTCCAGATGCGAATACTGTCACCGGCTTTCAGTGTGTTGTATGCAGAAGCTTTCACGCGGATGGTGCCATTCATAATCAGTTTGCTGATACCGTTGAGGCTGGCGCATCCGTTGGCGGTAGCTGTTGCACATGAGAGGGCTCCAAGAGAGAGAACACTGCCTGCATTGAACGTAACAGGCTTGTCGCCAAAGTTGAGCGTTCCTATAGAAGCACCGTCGTAGGTGCCAGGGCGTACCGTGCCGTTGACGATAACGCTTGCATTGTTCAGCGAGTTTGAGGTGCCGTGATTACCGCTCAGGCAACCATTAACTCCGATGGTCAGTCGGCCTGTTCCCAGTTTGCTGGTCGTTGAGCTCAGACCTATTTCACCCTCGTTGATCTGTGCAGTTCCTGTGTTTGTGCTGACCGCGTTCCATGTAATCTTACCAGTACCTACCTTTACGAAGTTGGCATTCGAGGTAATCTTGACTGTGTTTGTCCAGTTGGCATCGTTGCCCACCTGCCAGGTGTTAGCTCCCACGCTGACACCGTTACTGAAAGTACAGCTGCCACCGAGGGCACCAGTACCCGTCAGCTTGCCAATGCGGTATGTCTTGCCGCTGTTCTGTACCTCAACGTTGGCCGCAATGTTCATGGTGCCCTTCGGCATGCCTCCGGCAATATTCATCGTAAAACGAAGAACGGCAGGATCATCCAGACTTGAGTTGGGCTTCAAGATGCCTTCAAAGTCGCTGAAGTCGCACTGTACAGGTGTGCGTGTGGCATAGTAGTTGGTGCCTTTCTCAGTCACGCAGTAGGCGTTCAGCGTGCCAGCTCCCGTCACCTTGTTTGTGTAGGTGGAACGGTTGGCCATATACCAATTGCCGGTCTTTCCGCTTGGAATGTTGATGGCATAGCTGGTGCCTGTGTTCTCGCGCAGTGTGCCGCCTTGGTATTCCACGGTCTTGGCCGGGATATTGGCATTGATACACTGCACGGTGCCAGCAGCAATAATCATCTTGTTCAAGTTTGTGTTGCTAATGTTCAGCTTCAGCCAGCCAGTACCTTTCTTCGTAAGCATGGTTCCGCTCATCGCGCGGTCTACGTTGAAGTCGGCACTGTTGTTGATGACACCTCCCTGTTCGCCGTCGAACCTAATGGCCGAACCGTTGGTGACGGTTGCCGTCGTGCGCAGCTCGGCACCGTTCTCCATCACGAATTTGGATGCTACAGTAGTCATAGCTCCTAAGTTGCCCTTTTCCTGATTGGCATTGGCCAATGATTTCACGGTCACCACACCACCCGACAGGTGGTTACCACCCGTATAGCTGTTCTCGGTGTTGATAGTCAACGTGCCTGTGCCTTTCTTCTCCAACGAGCTGTTGCCTATGATAGAGCCGCTGCCGTTGAAAGTGTATGCCTGGGTGTTGTCTACGGTGATGATGCCAGCCTCAATCTCGTTGTTGATTTGTATGGTTCGGCTCTTGGCATCGTCATTGAATGCGATGTTGTCGCCCGTAACGAACCACTCGCTGTCGCCTTCTCCATTCTGGAAATTAAAGGTGTTGGCTACATCCCAGATGCTGTTCTCGTTGGCGGTCCAGATGATGTCGGTCGGATCGCGCATGCCTAAGATATTCAGGTATAGGTTGCCATCCTCCAGTGTCAGTTTTGTCTTCAGTGTGGTGCTGATGCCTTCAATGCGGATGTTGTCCAGACTGCCAGTCACTGTTTCTGCCTTACCGATGAGATATTTGCCGACGTTGGCCTCGGTCATGTCGTGAGAGACGAACTCGAAGACAGGTGTCAGGTATTTGGGACCATAATTCCATGACTTGGTCTCGATGGTCAGCAACTTCGTGTTCACCTGGTCGGCGGTGAGGTCACTATAGATATCGAAGATGACGCGCGAGCCAAAGCCCAGAAGCAGTGAGTCAGTGGTGATGGTGCCCTTGTTGTCGGCACGTCCGGGACGCAACTTGGCATCATAGTCCATCTTGATGCTGCGGAATGTGCCACCATTGCTGTTCAGCTCGGCAAAGCGGTTCAGCCAGAGCGATGAGTTACGCAGTGAGCCGTCGAAGTTCACGGTGCCGGCCCAGATATTGGTCTCACCGGTATAGGTATTGTCGGTGGCAGGCAGGTTCAGAATGCCGTCGCCCTGTTTCACCAGTCGCATCGAACCTGTGAAGGCTGCACCCGTCACGTCGCAGGTGTAGTAGGTGTAGTTGATTTTCGGGTTGCCAGTGGTGATGTTGCTGTTGGTGCCCTGCACCCAAGAAGGCACGTTGAAGGTCACCATGTAGGGCTTTGCACCTTCGGCCACCGTGATCTTTGTGTCGTTGGTCTCGCAGACAATTACGTGCTGGTCGTTCTGTGCCGAGCCGATGGTGCCGTTGTTAGCTACCTCGGTGCGTCCCGTCATCGTGAAGGGTGGGGGAGTTACGGTGATGCCCTCCAGTTCGCCGATGAAGTAGCTGGCATGGGGCGGCTGGTTATAGCCGATGCTCTCCCACACCATGCCTTGGCGATACTGATGGTCGTGCCACAGCGTGTAGTTGCGGTAGTTGGTCTTTATATTAGTAGTGTACACGCGAACATATTTATTATCAGCAGTACGTGCGATGATTTCTTCGCGCCAGTCGCCCAGAATGTCGCCAGTAGCTGAGGGTGTGTTCTTCGTCCAGTTGCAGTTTGCTGTGCCGTCGGCTGTAAATACAATGCTGCCGTCGGCCTTGAACACACGGGCTGCTCCCTCACGAGAGTTGGCACCGTCGAGTCCCTCTTCCAGTAGGTCGCCGTCCCAGTAAATGCGGAAGTTGTTGGTGAAGCCGCCGGGGCCGCCGTCGATCACCTTGTCGCTGACGCACGAGATCGTGCCCGACTGCGATGAGTGTCCGATGGCACCGGGATAGGCATTCGAGAAATTGCCGCACAGGGCGCGGCCGTCATCGCTGGTTGTCTTCAGGCGGTAGTATATTTTTGATGTTGTGGCATCGCGATAGTTCATGGCCGGCTCATCCTCGTTGCATGCAAATATTTCCTGACCGTGGCGATAGGGGTCAAAGTCAGAGCAGTGCTGAGCATCGCCATGTCCCAGACCAGTGGTGGAGAGACCCTTGCCGTTGTCGTCGATGACCATCGAGCCAAACACAATCTCGTCGCGTCCGTCCCAGTCAACATCGGCAATACCAAAGTTGTGATAGCCGTTGCCATACCAGGGATCGCTCCAGCCATTGTTGTTTTCCCATGACCAGTACTGTGTCAGTTTATGGGTGGTGGGGTCTACGCTGAAGGCCTTCATCATGTGGCGCGTATAGCAGCCGCGGCCCAGGAAGATGAACGGATGACGGCCGTCCAGGAACGGAGCACCGAAGTAGTGCTTCGTTGAACGGTGGCCATAGCCGTCGCCCCAGTCATCAGCAGCACCGCGAGGCAGCGGATAGGTCATCCAGTTGGGTGTGGAGCCGGAACCTATCTGATAAGGCTTGCCTGTTGCACCCTCTAAATAGAGCAGATACTCGGCACCGCTGTTGGTATAGGTCATGTTGGCTGTCTGCAGAACGGTGTTACGAGTGTTCACGTTCATGTTGCCGATGTTTACGGTCGTACCGTCGGCACAGTGAATCACCATGTTGTCGGCACCGCGCAGCAGCACCTCGGCCTTGCCGTCGCCATCCCAGTCGTAGCCCACAGCATCATACTGCTCGTCGGGTCCAGAGACCATATTGGGTCCCAGGTCGATCCACCACAAGCGGTCGCCCTTGATGTTGTATACTTCAATATGGTTATAGGCCGAGTCGTTGGCTACCGACGAGCCGTCGGGGCCGTAGTTGCGTTTCATGATGAACTCAGAAACACCGTCGCCCGTCACATCGGCCAGTGCGATGTCGTTGATCAGATAGTCGTTGGTGATGTCGGTGCCGCGACGTGAGTACACCTTTCCTACGGGGAACTGAATGTACTGCTGGTTGAGTCGGGTCACCTCGGCGCACTTCTCCTGTTCCACGCCGCGCACCACGGCAGCCACCTGATACTTGGCTCCCGATTTTCCGCCGGTATCCGTGTAGTTCGAGACTTTCAGCGGTGTGCTGTTCACCTTGACACCGTCGCGATACAGGTTGTACTCCGTGTCGTAGTACTCCTCGCCGAAGATGCGCCAGCTCACGAAACTGCCACTGCCTGAGGGCACGGCTACCAGTCCACGATCCAGCTTGTCGGTGGTGCGTTGTGCATTGGCGCTTGTCACAAGAGCCAACAACATGAGAGTTAGTAATAGTAATTTTTTCATACTTAGATGGTTGAAATAGTTTTATGTTTATGATGATTGTAATTTATAGTTTAGTTTAGTTGGGTGCAAATTTACAACTAATTTTCTAAATAAAATGTATAGATATGAAAAAAGTTTACTTTTTACACTAATTTTTTCCTTGCCCCTGCTTTTTGAAGTGTTGATGACCTCAAAAAAACAAGGCGGCCCGTCGTTGCAAGACAGGTCGCCGTATGAAGATTTTTAAAGGAAAGAATCGTTACTGAATCTCCCAGCCTACAGCCGAGGCACCCAGCACAGCAGCCGAAGCGCCGTCGAGTCCGCTGACGAGGAACTTGGCCTTGCCACGGAAGATGGGCAGCACGTGGGCATCGTAAGCTTCGCGGATGGGCTTCATGATCAGTTCGCCGGCCTTCACCATGCCTCCGAAGAAGATGAATGCCTCGGGTGAAGAGAAGGCGGCAAAGTCGGCACAGGCCTCGCCCAGCATTTTGCCAGTGAACTCATAGATTTCCTTGGCTACTTCGTCGCCCTTGCCGGCTGCAATCGACACGTCGAGCGAGGTGATATCCTCCGGATTCATGTCGCGCAACAGTGAAGGACGTGTGGTCTTGGCCAGAATCTCGCGAGCCGTGCGAGCCACACCCGTTGCTGAGCAGTAGGCTTCCAGGCAGCCCGTGCGTCCACAGCCGCAAGAGCGACCTTCTTCGCCGCGCACCATCGTGACGTGGCCCAGTTCGCCGGCAAAGCCGTCAGAGCCATAAAGCAACTGGCCGTTGACCACGATACCTGAACCTACACCTGTTCCCAAGGTGATGACGATGAAGTTCTTCATGCCGCGTGCCACGCCATAGACCATCTCGCCGATAGCAGCTGCATTGGCATCGTTGGTCAGTGCAACGGGCAGATTGCCCAGTCGCTCGCTGAACATCTGAGCCAAGGGAACTACACAGTCGTGAGCCCAGGGCAGGTTGGGGGCATACTCGATAGTGCCTTTATAGTAATTGCCGTTAGGTGCACCAATGCCCATGGCCTTGATGGTGTCGAGACCTCCCGCCTCCTCGATGATGGGCTGGATGGCTTTGACGCAGGCATCAACGTATGCCTCAGCCGTAGCATATCCACCGGTCTTGATGGCCGTTGTAGCTTTGATTTCTCCACGTGCATCTACGATGCCGAATACCGAGTTGGTTCCGCCCAGGTCTAAACCTATTACGTAAGGCTTCATTGTTTGTTGTCCGTTCATACTTAGATTGTTTATGTGTTATAATTGTTTTTTCGTAATAAATACGTTTCAGCATGCAAAGATAGCAGAAAAATGCGAAAAAAGTTTGTTTTTTGACGGAAAATATTTATATTTGCAAACAAAGTACTAACCTTTAAACCTAATGAGCTTATGAACAAGGAGGATAAATTTGTCATTACCATCAGCCGACAGTTTGGAACGGGTGGTCATGAGATTGGTGTCGAGTTGGCTCGCCGACTGGATGTGAAGTTGCTCGACAAGCAGATCCTGAACGAAATGGCACGTAAGTATAAGGTGGTGGAAGAGGCTGTTGAGAAGATTGAAGCGCGTAATCCGCTCTGGCGCGACGACTTCACCGATTTCTACCGTCAGTACATGGCCGGTGCCGAGTATAATGGCCAGGAACAGGACCAAACGTCTCACCAGTTGTTTGAGGCGCAGGCCCATGCTATCAAGAAAATTGCCCGTGAGGAGTCGTGTGTCATCATAGGCCGTTGCGGATTTCACATCTTCAAGGATCATCCCAACTGTCTGAAGATTTTCATTCATGCCGACGACGACTGCCGCAAGCGCCGCATAGGGCGGAAGTACGACATTCCCGAGAGCGATGCAGGGGCAATGATAGTAGACAACGACTATTCGCGCGAACTCTACACAAAGACGTTCACCGGCAGCGAATGGCAGGATGCACGCAACTATGACCTGAGCATCAACGTGAAGAAGTTCGGCGTGAACGGTGCCGTTGACTTCATCATGCAGTGCATTGAGTAAGGGACTGCGATGAGTGCGTGGGGGCTTATGGCTGTGTGGTCGTAAGTCCCCAGGTTGTAATCAGTTCCTCTATATCCTGCGTTTCAACCGATTCTTCAATATCGTCGGGCAGATTGTGGAAGAAGTCGATGCCCGTCAGTTGTTCCAGCGCGCGAATGTTCATGGCAAAGTTGCCGATGGGATCCTTGGTGGTATATTCCGCCGTATGGTCGACCCACAGGCCGATGGCGGTGTAGCCTGAGAGGCTTTTGCCCAGCACGGCCATGAAGAAATAGCGCGGTATGGGTGTCTCGTTCTCGCCGCTGCCTATGTAGTTCAGAATATTTGCCTCGTTGTCAATGGTTCCGCCTTTGCAGACATAGAGCGTGTCGAACTGTGCCCCCCAGTTTTTTACTTGAGTCTCCATGCGCGACCACATGCCTGCATTCAGCGCGTGGGTCTGTGGCATCATGTTGGTCATGAAGAACGTCTGATAGTTGGCTTCGGCTGCACTTACGCGGTCGTCGCTGGGGCAGATGTGGCCGTGGTCATAGCCCGTGCCGGGGTAGGGGTCGGCAGTGAACTGAAACTCCAAGGGCAGGTCGGGGTCGTTGGGATACTGGCTGTTGGGGCCTAAGCCCGTTCCATGGCCGCTATAGCGGTCAACATTCTTCTCCAACAAACTGGCATAGAGCTGATAGCAACTCCAGCGCTGCGCGTTGATGTCCGGGTTCCATTCCACAGAGTAGTTCACGCCCTGCTCGCCAGTGCGGTCGTTCAGGGTGGCGGCATGAACCAGCACAATGCTGCGGTCGTCGTCGCTCAGTCTGGGGAACTCCAGTCGCTGGGTGGGGTCGCTCTCAATGATTGGGTCTTGATAGACAAAGACAATGCTGTCGATATCGGCAATATGAATGTTGGTGGCTGAATTGTATGCATAGACCACCATACGGGCCACCTCATTGTCGGCAACGGCTGCCGTCAGCTGAGCGTCGTCAATCAAAATGTTCTGGCCGGAACTGCTCGGGTTCATGGCTACCAGGTTGACAGTGGTAGGCTCGCTGAGCGTGAACTGATAGCTGACGGGTGTCCATTCGGTTGCTGACAGCGCGGTGTAGTTGGCAGCATACTTGTAGGTTCCCAACTTCCCGTCGGAACAGGGAACGTAGCCGGGCTTCACCTGTGCAGTGTTGTCGACGGTGGCTTTGGCGTAGAACACGAAGGTGTAGGTGCCGGCTTCGAGGGCCAGTTCCTGATAGGCGATGCGCTTGTTGCTGTTGGCCCCTTCTACCGAAACGGCATACTGCCCGCTATGGGCATTGTTGCTGATGGCAAGTTTGGCATTGCTGGCAGTCGTTGTTGACTTCCAGTGGTCGGGCATGTCGTCAGTCCAGAGTTCAAAGCTGCCATTCTCCAGCAGGTTGGGCATCTCAGCAGGCTCCAGCTTGTCTGTGTCTTGAAACAGGGTGCTGTCGGTCTTTTCAATATTGAAGACACTGCGTTTGCCGTCCTTTGTGTAGACGTGCATAAATGTCTGGGCTTGCATGCAGGCGGTAGCCAGTACAGCAGTTATCAAGATTAGTAGTCTTTTCATGATAGGTTATTCTATTTGTCACTGCAAAAATACATATTTTATTTTTATTATCAGTCAGCATCAATCATGTTATTGTTGTTTCTTCTCGAATTTATGCATAAATTGGATGAATTTTTGCATAAATTGACTGAATTTACGCATAAATTGTTTTTGAATCATGGTGAATGCTGCAAAGAAAAAAGAGCCGCAACATCGGGATGGATGCTACGGCTCTTTCGGTATCAATTGAAATGATTTACTTTGCGTAGGTGATTGTCATGGTCTGAACACGAAGCTGGACACCGCCCTTGGCTTCCGTGTGGTCGTTTACAATCGTAAACTGATTGCCGTTGATGCTGCCATAGAGCATATCGTTGCCGATATATGTTGTGCCGCTGTAGACATCACAGGTCATGACAACTTTTGCAACCGGAGCCTTTCCGTTGATTGTGATAGTGTTCTTGGCATAAACGCGCACGCCCTTGGTAGCTGTGTAGAAGGCTGGCGCATTGGTGGTGTTCTCACCTTTACCAAATGCAATCGTTGTTCCGTCGCTCAGCGTAACACTTGTTGCTGCAGCTCCATTAGTGAATCCCTGTTCGTTGAAGTCTACTGTCACAACGTCTGACGATTCTGTTGCCGAGGTGTTGGTCAGTGTAATCACATTGTCGGTAATGCTCTTTGCTGCCTTTGTTCCGTCGACAGATGGCTCGGGATCGTTGCCGGGGTCGTTGCCTTCACCGTCTTTGGATACCAGTACGCCGCCATTTATCTCAGGAGTCATAACACCCGAGTTCTTGTTGACGTATTTCATCAGCTTACCCTTGACGACAACATCCATGCCTACTGCCAGATCTGTCTGTGCGGCAAAGTCAGTTCCATTGACGTTCTTACCGTTATAGATCTGAATTTCGTTTGTAGTCTGGCCGTCATCAGAGATATAATAGGTAATCACGCTGTTGCTGTAGTAACCCTTAATCTGCGAAATCTTACCTTTGACAAATGCCTCTTTGCTTGTTGATGCACCGTCATCCAGTTTGTTGATTTCTGCCAAGGCTTCGGCTACAGTGATAGGATTCTTTTCAGTACCAATGGTCTCGTCATTGCTGGGCTCGCCGCCATTTTTCGATACCAGTACGCCGCCGTTCATTTCGGGAGTCATAACGCCCGAATTCTTGTTGACATACTTCATCAGCTTGCCCTTGACAATGACTTCCATGCCTACAGCAAGGTCGGTCTGTGCGGCAAAGTCTGTTCCATTAACATTCTTACCGTTATAAATCTGAATCTCGTTTGTCGTCTGACCGTCATCAGAGATATAATAGGTGATTTGGCTGTTGTTATAGTAACCCTTAATCTGCGAAATCTTACCCTTGACGTATGCCTCTTTGCTTGTTGATGCACCGTCCTCCAGTTTGTTGATTTCAGCCAAGGCTTCAGCTACAGTGATAGGATTCTGCTCGGTGCCGATGGTGTCGCCCTCAGGATTAGGGTCATCACTTGAGTCATCCATGCTTAATATCTTGCTACCATACTGGAATTCAAGCGTGTTTCCTTTGAAATTGATGACTTTTCCACAAACTTTAACTTTTGTACCGAGTTTTAAGTCGGAATCTGATGTGAACTTTTCTCCATTGAGTCCTAATCCACCATAGACATAAAACTTCTGAGAAAGTCCTTCTTTGTCATCTGTAATATAATAGTCGAGTTCACCGTATATTTCCGTAAATTTCCCTACTTGAGCCACATAGCCTACGACAAATATATCAGTTCCATTATTAAGAAGTTCATCTGCACCAAGATTGTTGCATGCAGCAAATAAGCCAGCAACATTGTAAGGGTCATCTGTCGTACCGCTTCCTTTAGGATCTGCATTCGGAACATCATTGCCATTGTTCTGGATTACATAATCATAAGGATTGTTGTATGGCTCTGGCACGTCCTCACAGGCAGTGAAGGTGCTGGCGGCGATGGCAACGGCCATCATGCTGTAAAATAGCTTTTTCATATATTTATAATCTTTTTTGTTCGGTTAAAAGTTATTCTTCTATTAGTTGCCCTCGGCATTGATGGACACGATGTAGCAGCCCTGCGTGAACTCGGGGGTGTTGCCCTTGAAGTTGACCAGCTTGCCGCAGATAACTACTTTGTCGCCTTCTTTGATGATGTTTGCGTCAGTGATAGCCTGATTGTCAAGACCTTTGGCGCGATAGACGGTCAGCATGTTGCCGCCCTCTTTCGAATCGGCAATCATGAAAGTGGCATTACCATAACCCTTTCCATCTATTTGCGGAGAAACTTCGCTAATGGAAACTATATAGCCCTCGGCATATACATTTTCTGTCGTACCGGTTTCTCCAACTTCTTCACATTTTGCCAATGCAGCGGCAACGTTGAAGGGATTATCGGCAGTTCCCGTTCCCTTGGGGGCGATTGTTTCGGCACCATCGTCGGTGGGCTCCCAGTCATCGGGCAGTTCAACTACATCGTCTTCGCTGCGGATGATGATTTCCCACTGGTCGCGATAGCGCTTGAAGACACCCGTGATCTGAAGCTTCTTGTGTGAAAGCAGTTTGGCAGCAAAGTCGGCATAGCAGCTGGTGTAGATCTGCACACCGCCCGTCTGTCCGTCGTTCTGCTCGTTGAAGTACCATGAGGTGGAGTAGTCGGGGTGCGAATAGGTGGAACTCTCCGTAAAAGGTACGTTGCTGATGTAGTTCTTCAGGTCAGAGTTGTAATAACCACCGTTTTTCACCGTCACTCCCACCAGTACACCCAGCTTGCCGGCATCGGTGTCGATGTTCCACTTGGTGGGGTTCTTGCCGACGGCAAACACTTCGGGCTTTACTTCCTTCTTCTGGCCAGTGTACTTGAAGTGCTGCTGCCAAAGCATGCGAGCCATGCGGCTGACGCTGACCTCGCCGTCTTTGTCAGTGTAAGGTGTGCCGATTGTGGGACTCTTGCGATAGTTGCCAACATACAGTCCGCGCAGGTCAATCAGGATCTCAGTGCCCAGCGGCAGATAGCCATAGACACCACCCTGGGCGATGCCGATGAAGATGGCTCCCGTCTCGTCCTGAATAGAGATTTCGTTGTACATGTTGCCCTGGATGTCATTACCCGTGACAACACCTTTGATCTGGATGTCTTCCTTGATTTCCTTGTATTTTCCTTCTGTCGTGAACTCGGTATTGAACTTTGCCTTCAATGCCTGAATGGTCATGACGTTGGTTTCCTGGATGCTATTGTTGCCATATACGCTTTCGGCAGGAGTCTGAGGATCGTCCCAGTCCTTGTTCATGCACGAAGTCATGGCTCCGCATACAAGTGCTAAAAACAGATATTGTATCTTTTTCATAACTTTTTCCTCCTTTCTTTTAGAACTTATATGCAATGTTCAGCATGCCGTTGATGCCGTAAGCATAATATTTCTTCGGGTTACGGGCGAAAGAGTAGGCACGCATGTTGCTGCTTGCGGTATAGTCACTACGGCTCTGCTCATAGCCGCCGGTCACAATGTTCTGGTTGTTAAGCAGGTTGGTCACCGAAAGGTTGATGCTCATAGAGCGGCCATGCTTCAGCCAGATGCTCTTGCCGATAGACAGGTCGAGCATGAAGCCGCCGTGTCCCTTCTCCTGTTCCAAAGCACTCATCAAGACGTTGCCAGCATTGTCCATAACGGTCTCGCCTGCCTTCTGGCGTGCTTTCAGTGTTGACTCGTAGCGATAGCAGGGCGAGTAGGACAGGTAGATGCGGTCGTAGTAGTTGCCATTCACATCAATGAACCATCCACCCTGATGGTAGCTCAGAATGAGGCTCAAGGCGGTCAGCGGTGTACCAGCCTCGCGCATGTTCTTGTTCAGTACCATTTCAGGCTGGTTGTCGTTGTTGTCATTGTAGGTTCCGTCGGTCGAGCTCATATACCACACACGGGCATTGTTCGTGTTCTTGGCCTCGCTGATGGTTCCCAGAGTCTTGATGTTGAAAGCGCTGGTCAACTTGAAGTTCAGTCCCCATTCCACACCGTAGTATTCTTTGTTGATGCCGGTCATGGAAACGTAGGAGAACGAGTTGATATCGTCGAAGTAGAAGTTCTGCCACTCGGTAGCATCCTTCACCTGGCTGTAGTAGCCGCTGATGTTAGCTTTCAGCCAAGAGGTCTGCAGCTGATAGCCTACTTCGCCGCTCAGCACCTTCTCGTTCTTCAGGTCGACCACGAAGTCGTTGTTGATCTCGGGTGATACAAAGGCTGTTGAGGCCTGTGGGGCTTTCTGCTCATAGCCACCGCCAAGGGTGATGGCATTGCCCTTGCCGAGGTTGAAGGAGAAACCAATCTTTCCGCCGCCCTCCAGGAACTTACCTTTCTTGCTCTTGCCGAAAGAGTTGTCGAACGAGGTGCCATCGGCCAACTGTACGAATCCCATGCCGTTCGACATCTTGCCTTCGCGCTGCATCTCTACACCGGCTACACGACCACTGATGAACGAGTGAACACGTCCACGGTCGTACTTAAAGGTGAGCCAGCCGGCAGCCTTGTTGACAAACAGGTTGTAGTCGTAGCCGAACTTGTCGCCTTCCTTGACAATACCGTTGGGATTGTTAGTGTCATACTGGATACGGGGATCGTTGGGGGCATACTTGCCCAAAGCATAGGTGTTGATGTTGTGGAACTGCTGGGCACCCATCAGATCGTCCATGGTCTGATAGTGCATGCCCTTGTTGGTTGCCAGCTGAACACCCAGGTTCAGCGATGCATAGCGGTTCAGCTCTTTGTTCAAACTTGATGCCAGGGCGATATTCAGGTTGTCATTATGCTTGGCCTGAATGTAGTACATAGCGTCCTGGCCCTGTGCTGCTGCAGCGTGGTTGGCTGCATAGAGACGGTCGAAGTTGATCTGACGGTCTTCCTTGTAGCCAGAGAATATGGTTTTTGCACGCAGCCAGTCGCTCTGTGCCTGCTCCGTGCGCAGATGGCCCAGTCCTTCGCGTCCCCACACGTCATAGTAGCTGGAAGGCATGTTTTTCCAGTAGTCGGGATGGGGGTTGTCGGCATTGTTGTAGTTCAGCTTCGTGCTCTTATACATAGAGTAGCGACCCGTGACGGCAGTGGTGAGCTTGGTGCGTTCGTTGATCTGCCAGTCCCAAGTGGCCAGCAGGGTGGGGGCGAAGTCGTTCACCACGCGCGAGTTGCGCTTTTTGCCGTTCTGATAGCCCCAGTAGGGGTTGTAGTAGCGGTCGTTGGCCAGCCAGTAGCACTCGTCGGTGGCTGCACCCTGTCCAGCTCGCTCAGTAGGGTTACCCCAAGTGACGATAGAGATGTGGTGCTTGTCGCCAATGAACTTCTCGGCTCCGAGGAAATAGGAAAGCGAGTTGTAGAACGTTCCTTCCACATAGCCAGTATTCATGTCGGCCCAACGGTAGGTCAGGTTGGCTGAGAATGCCCAGCCGTTCTGTAGAATACCGCTGTTGTAGGTGTACATGCCGCGAAGTGTGTAGTTGCGGTTGGCACCTGTCAGCGTGAGGCGCTGTCCGGTGGCAAAGTGTGACGGACGGAAGTTGTAGTTGTTTGAGCCGCCCATGGCCGACATGCTGAAGCCGTTGTTCTCGAATGGCAGCGAGTGTTCAACATCGCGTGTCTGTTGGTTCAGACCACCAACCAGCGAAAAGCGGAACTGGCCGGTCTCCATGTCGTTCATGGGAACGCCGTTGATGAAAATTTCATTGTACTTTTGATTAAAAGCACGATAGCGGAAACGTACGGGACTGAACAGATAGCCCACCTGTGAGGCGTAGATGTTATTGTTCGAGTTGACGATGGTCACGTTCTGCGACATGTCATCGTCTTCTCCCAGCTGAGCTTCCGTGAAGGTGAATGCCTGCTCGTCCTGAACGCCTACAACTCCCAGGGAATCTTCTTCCTGGGCAATGGCAGCCGAAGAGAAACAGAGCGCAAACACCAAAAATTTCAGCTTTTTGCTCATAAAATTAGATTTGATTTTATAGTTAATAATTGTTTATTGCTGCAAAGGTACTCAAAAAAGGTCTATCAACCAAATAATCCACAATTTATTTTTCAATATTGAAATACAAATTGTGGATAAAATGCAGAATAATATGCTTATCAGTACTTTCTGAAGTGGAGGCGATAGAGTTTGTTTGTCAGCACCATGTGTTCGCCGCCCAGTTCCTGAATGTGCAGGACGGACTCTAGAACACTGTCGGCATTGTAGGTTCCAACGATGTAGTAGCGGGCCAGTGTGGCAGAGTCGTGAACGATGCTGTCGGAAATCCTTTTGTGGTTAACGATGGGGTTCCAGATGCGGAGGATGTCGCCTGCCTTGTCGAAACGAAAAAGCAAACTGTTAAAGGGATTATAATTGTCTCTTACTTCCAGCAGGTTGACTTGTACCGACCAGAATAGGCCAGAGTTGCGCATGTCGGCAATGCCGCCTGCCAGTGTGTCTACTTGGCGAAGTTGCCAGTATCCGTCCAGTTCTCCATTGTCAGAGGTCTCGAAGTCGCAGGCGGCAAAAACGGCGCAGGCGGATATGATGAGATATAATAGTTTCTTCATGTTGCTTATTTCTTGATGTTAAGTCGTTTGCTGATGGTGAGTTGGCCGCCGGTGTTGTTGCCAAGCAGTCCGCCGTGGTCCAGTCCGAAGGCGGCCTTGACAGCCCATCCGGCCAGTTTGTGTCCGTTGGCAAAGCGGTATTCAGCCTCGGCCAGCAGACTCATGTTACGCTCTGGGTCGGGCAGTGGATTGTCGTACGTTCCCCATCCGCGCTGCCAGGTGGCCAGCACGCGGTAGTGCAGACCTTCAAGAGGGTCGCCGCTCAGTCCGAAGTGCCAAGCCCAGAAACGGTTGTTCGCTACTCTGGCTTCAGGAGTGGTGTTGTAGAGGGGTGAACGGTAGAGTGGGTTGCCCATTACCTGTCCCCAGTGCTGCCATCCTGCCTGATAGTAGTTGTTGTAGTAGTTGTCGCGTCCGGCAATATGGTCGGAAAGATAGTAGGTGCGGTCGTGGTAGATAGGACCGCTTTGATACTTGGTGTAGAGGTATTCCACCACAATATCATTCAGCCAGGGATTCTTTTTCAGTTTCAGTTCAGTTCCCATCATCATGTCTTTCAGGTCGTAGATGAGCCAGCGGCTGTCTTTCCACTCGTTGAACTCTTCGCCGTGTCCATAGCCGTCGTAGTCGAGGAAGAACATCTGTGAGTGATCTTCAAAGAAGTGATCGGCATAGACCCCCAGATACCAGTCGTCGAAGTCCATGTTGACACGCAGCACATAGCTGCCTAAGTGGTTGCCCGAGGCATTTGCATAGATATCTTCGCCTGCATCGCCGCCACTGGGTATCAAGGCGTGAAACATACCTTTGAGGCCGTCTTCGTTCTTGACGGCAATATATTCTATGGTGCCAGGTACTGAAGGATAGGGGTTCTGCACATAGCTTGTTCCACCGTACTGACAGGCCATTTCGATTCCCATCTCTACGCTGACAGGCTTGTCTGCCTTGCCGATGCGCAGATAACCAGCTTTGGTGTGCAGTTTGGTATGTTCCGTGCGTTTGTAAGGCTCTGCTGTGAAGTCTTTCTGCCAACCGTCGTCGGTGGGCATGCCATAGGCAATATGTCCCTTAAATCCCAGCCAACCACGGGTGTAGGGCACTGTCCAATAGTCTGGCAGCGACAGCCGGATGCTGGGCACGGGCCGTGCATTGATGCCCAAAGTCTGCGAACCGCTACTCAGTTCCTGATTCTTCAGCTCCATGGGCTGCTCTTTGCTGCCTACGGTGAGCAGTCCTTTCAGCCAGCGCACGTCAGCGTAAGCCTGCTGGACTGCTACCGTGCTGGTGTAGCCTCCTGCAACAGCAATGTCGGCACCGTAGGCGATGGCCCAGCGACGGGCTGAGTCGGCTTCCATGGAATGGAAAATACCGGCCCTTAGGTAGCCATTACTTGTCTTCAGCGAACTGAGACCGTACTTGTTGGCGTTCAGCCAAAGTGGTGTGTGGTCGCCCGATGTTGCGGAATACTGTGCCTCAGTCCGCACTTCCCACTGTGCCTGTACTGTCAGTGAGACAGCGCTTAGCAATAGAGCACATAGGGGTCTTGTCAGTAGTTTCGTCATGATATGTATTTTGTGTATGTTTGAATGATTCGTTGAAATGCCGACCATCGCATGAGTACGCCTTCGAACAAAGCGATGCCAATGAGAGCCGTCATGATGCCCAGCAAGACATCTATGATGTAGTGATGACATGTATAGACAGCCGTACACCAGATGCCCACTGAAATGATGCCGCAAAGTGTGATGAGCCATCGCGGTTGCCGGCTCATGATGGCATAGATGGTAGCCGTCAGCATGTAGGCGGCATGTAGCGATGGAACCGCTGCAAAAATATTGGAGGCTTTTACATATATGGTGGCAAAGAGCGGAAAGCCTATCAGTTCGTCAAAACGTGCCAGTCCAGCAGAGTTTGCAGGGGTTGTGAAGTCCGGTTCAAAGCCGTAGTTAATGGCATACCAGGGTGGGGCGGCAGGGTGGACATAATAGCCAATGAATCCAATGATGTTGACTAACAGGAAAGCCCATGTGAAGCGAAGCCCCCACTGGCGTTCGCCTTTTAAGAAAAGCCATACAGAAAAGGCGATGGGGCCCGGCACCCAGCAGAGATAGAACAGTCCAGCCAATAGGTCGGCTACAGGGTGATGATGCAGATTAAAGTATTCGCCAGGAATGAGCGTCCCGTTCTCAGTAGCAATGCCGAACAGTGCTTTCTCTGCATCGTAGAGCCCTTGTATGTCGATGGGGTTCACTTCGTAGTTGGGACAGAGGCGCATCCAGTCGTAGCTGATTTCGAATAGAACGAAGGGAATGCCCATCAAGGCGAACTTGCGCGTCAGTGGGTGGACAAAGAACAGAACGTTGAAAACCAGCACCATAGCGAGCTGTGCTGACGTGAGTCCCACTATCAGCCACTGTAATAGCAGAAAAACTGCCGAAGCCGACAGCTCAATAACGGTCTCTTTTCGTGAAACGTAGTTCATTCGTGGTTGTTTTCGTGATTGCGTTATTACGAAATATCGTTATTTTAATTTTTTGTAGCAGTGGGCAATTCTCCAGAAAGCGGTGATGTTGGCCAGCACGGCAATGAGTGTCATGCCGCCTGCCAGCCACCACAGGTTCTGGGTAATGCCTGTGATGATAGCAGCAACAGCTGTGACCACCACACGCTCAGGCCGCTGCATCAGTCCCACCTTGCACTCAATGCCCAGCCCTTCAGCACGTGCCCTTACATAGCTCACCATTACTGACCCCACCAGGGCGGCAAAGGTGATGACACCCGTCCAGAACCAGTCGGCCTCGATGAAGACGAGACTGATGCCGAAAAGTGTTACCAGTTCGCTGTAGCGGTCAAGCGTAGAGTCCCAAAGGGCTCCGAAGCGCGATGACAGGTTTCCCATGCGAGCCAGTCGGCCGTCCATCATGTCGAACAGTCCTGCGACCAGGATGATGAAGCCGCCCCAGCCAATCAGACCGAACGAACTCTCAGGCATCTGTTGCCAGCTTATAGCTGCATCCAGGAAGAATCCCAGCGCCAGCAGGTTGCCTGCAAAGCCGGCTGCAGTAATGCCGTTGGGTGTGATGCCCAGTTTGATCATCCCTTTGATGAAAGGGTCGATGCAATAGTAGATGATTTTTTGTAAGAAGTCGCGATAGTTCATATTTCAATTCTCAATTTCTCCCTCAGGTGGGTTTCCTTGTAGACAAAATTGCGCTGCAGCATGTAGTTCCAAAGAACGGCCACGCAGACGGCTACTACGATTTTGGGGAAGATGAAGTAGTGTTGTGATAATTCGGTCAGTGCATAGGTGCCCAGTGTGTTCAGCACGATGCTTCCTGTCCATACAAAGAGGTACTTGCCCAATACGTTCGTTCTTTTCAGTCCCATGGTGTCGAATACCCATCGGTAGTTCATGGTGCAGTTCGTCAGTCCTCCTGTCAGTGCACCGAGAAATGACGACCATACATACCAAAGACCGGCGCATTCGGCTAAGACGATTGTCACCGCAAAGTCGATGAGCGTTGCTATCTGGGCGGTCAGTTGCGCTTTGCAGAATGTCCATATTTCCCGGCCTACTTTTCCCATAATAATATTATAAGGTATAGAACGATGAGCGAATAGATACCGGCCAGCAGGTCGTCGGCCATCACCCAGAAAGCACCTTTCCGCTTGTCAAGACTACGAATGCCGAGCGGCTTCACGATGTCGAAGAATCGGAACAGCACCAGTGCCATCAGGGCCTGTTGCCAATTGGCGGCAATGAGTAGCGGTGTCCACACTCCTACCATCTCGTCGACCACCACGCGGCTCGGATCGTCGCCCCAGTAAGGTTGCAACAGTTTGGTGGCCCATGTTCCCAAGGCGGTAAACACTACGATGCAGAGTGCAGTCAGCAAGCATAGTTCTGTCGGGCCTGTCAGCGATAGTCCGCCCAGCCACAGCAGTGTAGCCAGCACGGATCCTGCCGTTCCAGGTCCCCAGGGCCAGAACCCAGCACCAAATCCTGTGCCAATGATTGTCGGAATGATGGGTGGTTTCTCCATTTGGGTGCAAAATTAACTATTTTATCCCAAATAAGAGGGATTATGTTCTAAAAAAATTAATTTAATTAAAATCGTCTTTTAAAAAGCGTCGTTTTATGAAACAAATCATTACCTTTGCACGTTAATTGTTATATAAATAAGAAAAACAACACTTAGAAATTGAAAACAAACAGATATGGGACAAAAGAATGAAGTGAAGCCCGCAGAGGGCAAACTGGGAATCATGGTGGTTGGCTGTGGTGCCGTGGCCACAACGTTTATGACGGGTGTGCTGATGGCACGCAAGGGACTGGCCAAGCCTGTCGGTTCAATGACGCAGTACGATAAGATTCGCGTGGGGCGTGGTGCCGACAAGCAGTACAAGAAGTATGGAGAGATTGTCTCGATTGCCGACTTGGACGACATTGTCTTCGGCACATGGGATGTCTATCCGCAGAACGCCTATCAGGCAGCTATGTATGCCCAGGTGCTGAAGCCTCAGGACATTGAGCCGGTGCGCGACGAGCTGGAACAGATCATACCCATGAAGGCTGCTTTCGATAAGAACTATGCCAAGCGTCTGGATGGTGACAATGTGAAGGACTGCAAGACCCGTTGGGAGATGGTGGAACAGTTGCGTCAGGACATTCGCTCGTTCAAGGAGCAGAATGGCTGCGCTCGTATCGTGGTGCTCTGGGCCGCCTCTACCGAGATTTATGTGCCTGTCTACGAGCCTGTTCACAACCGCCTCTCCGACCTTGAGGCTGCCATGAAGGCCGACGACCGTCGGCATGTGGCTCCCTCGATGTGCTATGCCTATGCAGCCTTGAAGGAAGGTGCTCCTTTCGTGATGGGCGCTCCTAACACTACGGTCGACATTCCTGCCATGTGGGAGTTGGCCGAGCAGACACAGATGCCTATTGCCGGCAAGGACTTCAAAACGGGTCAGACACTGGTAAAGAGCGGCTTCGCTCCTATCATCGGCACACGTTGTCTGGGCCTCGACGGCTGGTTCTCAACCAACATTCTGGGCAACCGCGACGGCTTGGTGCTCGACGAGCCTGAGAACTTCCGCACCAAGGAGGTCAGCAAGCTCTCTACGCTGGAGACCATCTTGAAGGCCGACGAACAGCCCGACCTCTACACCGACTACTACCACAAGGTGCGCATCAACTACTATCCGCCGCGCAACGACAACAAGGAGTCGTGGGACAACATCGACATCTTCGGCTGGATGGGCTATCCCATGCAGATCAAGATCAACTTCCTCTGCCGCGACAGCATCTTGGCAGCTCCCGTTTGCCTCGACCTCTGTCTGCTCATCGACTTGGCTGCTCGTGCAGGCCGCTACGGCACGCAGCGTTTCCTCTCGTTCTTCCTGAAGTCGCCCATGCACGACTACACCGTAGGCGAAGAGGCTGTCAACCACCTCTATCGCCAGCACACCATGCTGAAGAATGCCATTCGCGAGATGGGTGGCTACGAGGCCGACGAAGAAATCGACTAAAAGAAGACTGAACAACTGAATAAAAAGACTGAGGGGCTGTTTCTTAACGCAGCCCCTCAGTCTTTTATTATATACAATCTATTGCTATGCGAAACAAGGCAGCGCCTTCTTCTCCACCAGGTATTCGGCTATCTGCACGGCATTCAGTGCGGCACCCTTGCGAATCTGGTCGCCTGAGAGCCAGAAGGTCAGACCGTTGTCATCGGCCAAATCCTTGCGCACGCGACCCACGAAGATGTTGTCCTTGCCTGCTGTGTCTTTCGGCATGGGGTAGGTGAGGGTGGCAGGGTCGTCCACCAGTGTGCAGCCGGGAGCAGCAGCAATAGCCTTCTGCGCCTCCTCAACGCTGATGGGCTGCTCGGTCTCAATCCACACACTCTCCGAGTGGCTGCGCAGCGAGCTTACACGCACACACATGGCCGAGCAACGGGCATCGGTATGCATAATCTTGCGTGTCTCGTTGTACATCTTCATCTCCTCCTTCGTATAGCCGTTGGGCTGGAACACGTCAATCTGCGGAATCACGTTGTAAGCCAGCTGGTGGGGGAACTTCTTGATGGTCTTTACCTCGCCCGTCTCCACAATCTCCTTGTACTGCTGCTCCAGCTCAGCCATGGCGGCAGCACCGGCACCGCTGGCACTCTGATACGAGCTTACGTGGATGCGCTTGATGTGGCTCAGCTTCTCCAGCGGTTGCAGCACCACCACCATCATGATGGTCGTACAGTTGGGGTTGGCAATGATGCCGCGCGGACGCTTCAGCGCATCTTCGGCATTGCACTCGGGCACCACCAGGGGCACATCCTCATCCATGCGGAAAGCACTCGAGTTGTCTATCATCACGGCACCATACTTTGTGATGTCCTCTGCAAACTCCTTCGATGTACCGGCACCGGCACTGGTGAAGGCGATGTCGATATCCTTGAAGTCGTCGCCGTGTTTCAGCAGTTTCACCTCAATATCCTTACCTTTGAAGTTATACTTACGACCGGCCGAACGCTCTGAGCCAAACAATACCAGTTCGTCCATCGGGAAATTTCTCTCAGCCAGGATACGCAGGAACTCCTGTCCCACGGCGCCACTCGCGCCAACGATTGCTACTTTCATTTTGTTACTTTATAAAAGGTTTTACTTTCTATTTGGCCGCAAAAGTACAAATAAAAACTGATATTTCATCATTTCTGCCAAATATTCTTGTCATTATTGTGGATTTTCGCTACTTTTGCACCCTAGAAAGTAAAGTCGAAACTAAAGAATACAGAGATGAGAAGAATAATGATGGTATTGTTGACAGCCCTGTTTGCTGTTGCGACAAATGCCCAGACAGCACTGAAAAAAGTATATGATGAAGACATAAACCCGTTGGAGCAAATCGATCAGGCGCTTGTGAAAGCAAGAGCAGAAGGCAAGTTCGTTGTCTGTCAGGTGGGTGGCAACTGGTGTCCCTGGTGCCTGCGTTTTGCCGACTTCATCGCCAACGACAGCACCATCAGCAAAGTCATTGCCGATAACTATGAGTATATCCACGTGAACTACAATCCCAGAAAGGCTGGAGATGACGCTGCGCAGCCGCTCGGCTCTGCTGCTTTGTCTCGCAAAGAACAGGCTGCAGCCCTGATGAAGCGCTTAGACAATTGTGGCCGTTTCGGTTTCCCCGTCTTCGTCGTCCTTGGTGAAGACGGTAAAGTGATTCACATTCAAGACTCGAGCTTCCTGGAAGAGGGCAAAGGCTATAATCAGGCAAAGGTACTCCGCTTCTTCAAGAACTGGACACCAAAAGTGGTGAATAAATAAATGCCTTGTTCCTGTTGCCGCCGTGTGCCTCCATTTACAACACACACTTCAGCACTCCCACAGTCCGATACTCCGTTTCACTATCCAACACTATTGTGCCATAGTCTTTGTTCTGTGGTATCAGTTCCACTTTGGTATGCTGCCAACCTTCTTCCGTAACCACCTTTTCACTCTTATACTTCTTGATTGTGTACATGCCACCATAGTCAAGGTCTTTCTCATTGCACTCGGTCAGCACAATCTCGCCATTTCGAGAACCGGCTCGATACCACTCGAACACACAGATGTCGCCATCCTTTATCTTGGGTAGCATCGAATCGCCTTTTGCATGAACGGCAAAATGACGTTTCGGGTCAGGAGTAAAACCGTAACCAGAAGCATCCACCCAACCTTCTTCTTCTGGTACTTCTCCGTCTTTGAAGTAACCGCAGGCAGCACGCAACGTGTAAAGTGGCACACATTCCTTGCGATATTCAGAATAGATGGGAATGGTCCTACTAGGCTCTTCTGCCGCCATCAGCATACTTCCATCTTCTTCCTCAATCGTGGGATAGGGCATCTTTGTCTCGCCCAATGCGCTGTTCCGATAGTTCAGATACATCGCCTTGGCCATCTCACTCATCACACGCTTATAGAACTGCTCATCTTCGAAGAGCTTGGAGAATGCATCCATCTGTTCCATGTAGCACTTCTGAGCCACCTTGTCGAATTCCTTGGGGAAGATGCTGGTCTCGAACATCTGGGCATCGTTGTTCTTGGCCTGCTTTTTCAGTGTCTTGCTGCTACGAACCATCTTGTCGTAAATGGTTTCAACGATGACCCTGTCTGCCTCTGTGAACTTGCCTGCATACATGATGTTAATCTTCTCGATGATGTTTGCCAGCAGGTCTGTCTTCACTTCAGGCTTCTTGCCCTGCGTACCCTGTTCCGGGTTCACCGTCTTGTCTTTCTCCGTAGGTTTCAGTTCGATGACGCCAGAGAAGGTTTCCGTCAGTTTGTTATTGATCAAGGCCAGTTTGTTGCTTAAATCCACCTTCTCATGTGGTCTCTTGGGAATGATGCGATAGAAGAATTCGGCAAAGATATATGTCTTATATAGTTCTCTGTCGAACGTGCGCACCACCTGCGCCATATAGGCATAGAAGCGGATGAAGTTCTTCAGTAGTGAGCGCACCTTGAACTGCTCGTCTTCCACCAGCACCTCGTATGCTTGCAAAGCAGGCTTCAATGCAGATGCCAACTTACCCATATCCTTGTCGCCCTGCTTACGCTTGGCATAGAGTTGATATACCTTTTCTTCGTCGTCAGCATTCCACAGGTGATACTTCTTCAACTCTGTATCGTATTCATACACCACGTTCACATCCACAGCATCGCTCAACAGCGTTTCTTCGTAGAACGGCTGGAACGATTTCTTAATATCGTCTGCCGTATTGATGAAGTCCAGAATATAGGTGTCCGTCTTTCCCTTATGACTACGGTTCAGTCGTGACAGCGTCTGCACAGCCTTCACGCCTCGCAACTTCTTGTCCACAAACATTGTATGCAGTAGCGGTTCGTCGAAGCCTGTCTGATACTTATCTGCCACTATCAACACGTTGTACATATCGCTGTTGAAGAACAACGGCAGTTGTTTCTCTGATATCTTTTGGTCATCTGTGCTGTTCAACTTGCTCTCTGTATATTCCTCGCCCTGATATTTCACCGTACCAGAGAACGCAATCAGTGGTCGGACATCATCGTAGCCTTTCTTTTTGCAGTATTCTTTCAATAGGAACAGATACCTGACGGCATGGGCTCGAGATGGCGATACAATCATTGCCTTCGCTTGTCCATCTATCTTCGAGAGGGTAATCTCGCGGAGTTTCTCCACCATCACCTCTACCTTCTGCTGCAACACAAAACCATGCGTGTCGTGATAGTGCTTGATAGCCAGTGTGGCAGGAATCTCCTCAAACTCCGGGTTCTCTGATATGGCCTTGGCAATCTCGTAACTCGTCTCGATGGTGGTATAGTACTTCAGTACATCAAGGATAAAACCTTCGTCGATAGCCTGACGCATCGAATAATGATGGAAAGCATCGTATGTACCGTCTGCTTTCATCACGCCAAAGGTTTGCAAGGTCTTTGGCTTGGGCGTTGCGGTGAAGGCATAGAAGAAGAGGTTCTTGTGCTTGCCTTGCGACAACAGCGTCTCCGTCATCACGTCCATGCTGTCCTTCAGTTCCTCCTCTGTCTTTTCTTCCCATGCGGCCATCTCGCGCAGGGCCTCATCCGTATCCGCCAGTGCCTCTTTCAGTTTCTCTGCACTCTTTCCGCTCTGCGAACTGTGTGCCTCGTCAATCACAATGGCAAAATTCTTCTGGGCATGTCCGTCCAGTTCCTTATAGATCAATGGGAAACGATGGATGGTCGTAATAATGATGCGCTTCTTGTCGTTGATAGCATCCTTCAGTTTCGAAGAGTTATCGCTATCGGTAATCGTTTCAATCTGTCCCAGTTTATGGTCGAAACCCAAAATGGTATCCTGCAACTGATTGTTCAGAATCCTACGGTCCGTCACCACAAACACCGACTGGAACATTTCTTTGTCTTCTTGATTGTGTAGCGAGGCCAACCTGTAGGTGAGCCAGGCAATAGAGTTCGACTTACCACTACCGGCACTATGTTGCAGCAACCAACTCTTTCCCTCCTTTTGAGCCATTGTGTCAGCCACTAGTTTCTCCACTACATCCAACTGATGATAGCGTGGGAAGATGATCTTCCGAGACTCTGTTGTCACCTTCTTGCCATTCACCAACTTCACCTTCTTCTCCACCTGTAGGCTGATATAGCGTTGCAGCAGCGAGAGCAGCATGTCCCTTCGCAGCACCTTCTCCCACAGATAGGCCGTCGGATAGCCATCTGGATTCTCTGGGTTGCCACCATCACCGATGTTACCGGCGCCGTTGCTTCCTTGGTTGAAGGGCAGGAAGTAGGTTTGTTCGCCATTTAGTTGAGTGGTCATAATCACCTCATCCAAATCCACGCCAAAGTATGCTAATATACGGTTATTGAATTGGAACAGCGGTTCCTTGGGGTCGCGGTGTTTTATATATTGTTCTCTGACATTATCCAGATTCTGATTGGTGAACTGGTTCTTCAGTTCCAGTGCTACCACAGGTATGCCGTTTACCGACAGCACCATATCGATGGAGTTCTTGTTCTCTGTGGAATAGAAGAACTGGCGTGTCTCCGTCAGGATGTTCGCCTTGTATTTCTCCACCAATTCCTCGTTCAGACCTGACGCTGGCTCGAAATAGACGAACTTCAGCCCTATGCCCCGATCCTTGATGCCATTGCGCAGCACATAGATGAGTCCACTTTGTGCTACATTGCTCTGGAATATCTTGTAGAGTTGCTGCTCTGCCTGCTCACCATAGATGTTTTTATATCGCTCCCACTGCTTGGGTTGCGTGGCCTCAATGAACTGGATGAGCACAGGCATATCGATGGCCCGCTTCTTGTCATAGGTCGCCATCGTACCCTTCACGTAGCCGCCTTCCGTCAGCAGCCAACTCTCTATATCCTGTTCGAAGTTCTTCTCTTTCGTTTCCATTGTTGCTTTCTATTTTTAGGTTGTCCTAGGACTTCCTAGGTTCTCCTAGGCTTTCCCAGGCTTTCCTAAGTTCTTCCAATTTCCTTTTCAGTTCTGCGTTTTCGGCTTTTAGGCGCTGGTTCTCTGCTTCCAAGGCTCGCATGTGGGTGTCCACTTCCTGGCGATAACCAGTTCTGGCTGCGTGCATTCTTTCTTTGATGCCGCCTTCTGTAACAAACTGTTTTTCCAGTTTCTCAATATAAGCGCACATCATTTTGTCCGTCTGGTGACAGAGCGTGAGCGCCAGATTTGCCATCTCCTCGTCGTTCATCTTGGCAAGCAAAGGCTCATAATCGCTGTAGTCATTATGGGAGTGACAGAAGTTGCGCAGCCGCTGCTGACGTTCGCTGTCTTTTGACCAGATAGTAAGGTGATGGGTGTTCAGGTAGTCGTTATAGTCAGCACGGAGTTCTTGCAGGCTGCCTCGTGCCACATTCATCAATTTGATTTCCATCTCAGAACTGGTCTGCCCGTCCTCGCTGCCTTCTACGATATTCTGTTTGCCAGAGCGAGCGGCCTGCACCATTTGGTCAACAGTGCGGTCGCCGTGTGCCGGCAGGAACCGCTTGCAGAACTCCACCGTCAATTGGTAGATAGCATCGCTCTTGCGGTAGAAGTAGAGTTCTTTCCAAACCACCGCCTTTTTCAGCACTTTGCCTTTGGTGTTATAGTCCATATTCTTTTGTTTTTTTGTTATTATTATCTATTTTCTCTTAGGGTTTCTTAGGGTTTCTTAGGTCCTCCTAGGCTTTCCTAGGTCTTCCTATGACCTCCTACCACTTCCTTTTTACCAGTTACATATTCGTAGATCACACTCTTTTTATAATCTTTTAGTTCCTCTATCTTCTGCTGCTTGATGGCTATCAGCGAATCAATTTCAGTGCATTTCGTATCGAGATAGGAGGCAACGGATTGCTGCTCAGAGAAAGGAGGACATGGAATTATCATATTATTATAACTACTTTGTGCCATTCCTGGCAAAGTCGTTTGAGAAATATAATACTTATAATCAAAGATTACTGCTAAATAATAGTAATACTTCAATTTCATATTATCTTTACTTTTTACATCAAAAGCAGTATCAACATTCCAATATTTCCCTTCAATAAAATGAGGAATATGTAATGTAGCTCCTTTCCTACCGATTAATACTGTTGGACCATCCTTGTATTCGCCACAAGTTTTAAAACTGCTTGAGCCACTACCGTATACAGGAGTATCACCTTCTGTTTTAGGATCACTTCCATTTGTAATAATGACATAATGCTTTGCCTTTGACGTTTCCCAATGCTCAGGAATTTCCCCAATCCAATCAATGCCACTATCCTTCATGGGGGCGTTGGGATTCAAGCCTTTGGTGACAGCCTCGGTGATAACAGATTGCTTATAGGCTTTCAGTTCCTCTATCATCTGCTCTTGCAGGGCTATCATCTCATCCACCTCCCCACATACCTTATCCAAATACTCCGCTATCTTTTGCTGCTCAGGGAGAGGAGGATACGGAAAAGGGAAATTTGCAAATTTTGTTGCAGATATCTCCTTAAATGTAGTTCCTGTTCCCAGCAATTCGAACTGCTCAGTAAACACAGACATCGCATAATAATAGAAAAGAACTATCAACTGGCCATCAGGAATACAACCTAAACAACCTTGGTTGGTGCAGAGTTCTTTTGCAGTTATTGCTACTAATCCTATTGGAGCACGTTTTGAGAAAACAATGCTATTTGTAGGGAGCAAATATGTTGCACAAGAGTTCTTACCTTTCTCGGAGAGATTCCTTCTTCCAGAACAAACAAACTTATCTTCAGTTTTATAATCAGCAGGTGTTATCCACGAGATATCCCCATCCCATAGATCAACATTGTCTGTTTTAGGCGTGGCTCCTGCAACAATGGTAAAGAGCCTTTTCGAAAGAGTGACCTTCCACTCCTTCGGAATCTGGCCAATCCATTCTATACCGCTATCTTTATACTCTCTTTCCATAGACTCAATCCTCCTGCTCATAATAGTAAGAATAGTCAATACCCTTCATGAAAATCTCGCGGTCATCAATCTTATCGGTCATCGCCCCCTGAAGCAACGCCTTGATGGCTGAAGCATCGGTTGTACTTCTGCGCATAGCATCCAGATATTCTTTTTTGTCTATCTTACTCCAGTCCACACATTTGCCTAATTGCTTTTTTAAAATCTCATCTAACCAAATACGAGTGCTACGACCATTACCTTCCATAAAGGGATGAGCCACATTCATCTCCACATACTTATTCACAATCTCCTCGAAAGTGGTTTCCGGCATTGCCTCGATGATAGCCAAATTCTTCATCAGATATTCTGCACGACAAAACAGAGTGCCATCTTTCCAAATGGTCTTCGTGCGAATTTGACCAGCAAAATCGTAAAGACCTCCAAACAGATAAGCATGAATCTGCTGCAGAGCCTTGACCGTACCTACATCCTTATCTGCAACTAAATTGCCTTCTATCAACGTGTATGCTTTCTTCTTGCTGCGTCCGTCGATACTGTTTTCGCTGTATTTAAACCAATCAAGAAAGGCCATAGCCCGATTGTTGCGAATGGATTTTGCGAGTTCCTCTACACCTGCTTGACTAATGACGTCGGTGTTGTACTTCTTACCATCTGAAGCAGTTAATTTCAGTTGGGTAGTGTCACTAACCACCTCACTTTTCTCCTTGCGTAATTTTGCTTTCAGATATTTCCAATAGTTACGGTTTTTATCATGGTCGTCTTGTTCATTGACAGCACCCACAATATCAAGTACTGAGAACCACCAATGATTATGTTCTTCGTCCCAAACAGCACGAACCTTATAGTCTTTATAAAATCGGATAGATATCTTGCTCATCGCCCCATGATTTTAGCCATTAATGCACTCTCTTGCTGCTCCAACTCCTGCAGGTGGGCAAAGATTTCTTCGCTCTTGCGAGGTGCTACATATTTATAAAACTCACGGGTGAAAGGAATCTCGTAGCCTACCTTGCTGGCTTTCATATCCACCTTGGCATTAGGAGCGTAGGGATAGACATTCTTTTGCATATAGGCTTCGATGTCTTCCTTGAAAGGTACATTCTCCGTGTCTTTACCTTTGTTGGGCAGTTTGATGGCAACCTTGGTGAACTTGAAGTCGTCGTTGTCCTTCACCTTGCTCTCTACCACGAGGTCGCCGTCTTTACAAACGCCATCAGTGAAAGCCATATAAGCCTTCGCTATCAGGTCAATGCAGCGGTCAGTAAACTCGTTGCGCTTGTTGCCTAACGATTTGCGGCGCTTCTCGCAGCACTTGCTGGCATCTATCAACTGCACCTTGCCAGTGCGCTCTGCTGCCTTGTCCTTGGTGACAATCCAGATGTAGGTGGCAATGCCAGTGTTGTAGAACATATCATTGGGGATTTGCACGATGGCCTCCAGCCAGTCGTTGTCCAGCAAGTAGCCTCGGATGTTGCTCTCGCCACTGCCGGCATCTCCCTTGAAGAGCGGGCTGCCGTTCTGGATAATCGCCATGCGACCGCCCGAGTGGTGCTCACCGTCGGGCTCTTTCAGTTTGGCAATGCCGTTGAGCATAAAGAGTTGCTGGCTGTCGCCAATGGCGGGCAGACCTGGGGCAAAGCGACCAGCATCACCACGTTTGTGCTCTTCCTCTACCTTGCTTTTCTCGTTCTTCCACTCAATGCCGAAGGGCGGATTCGAGATGATATAGTCGAAAGTGTAGCCCTCGAACTTGTCGTCTGATAGTGTGTTGCCGTGACGCATATTATCCGCATCACCACCCTTTATCAGCACGTTGGCTTTGGCAATGGCGAAGGTTTGTTCGTTCAATTCCTGTCCGAACTCCGTAATCTGTGCCTCATGGTCTATTTCCAATAGCTTTTCTGAGAGGCAATCGAGCATCTGGCTGGTTCCCATCGCCATATCGTAGACGGTAGCCGTCACGCCCTCTTTTACGAGTTCTTCACGCTGCGGAGCCACCAAGAGTTCTGCCATCAGATAGATGATGTCGCGAGCCGTAAAGTGGGCTCCCGCCTGCTCATCGTAACTCTCAGAGAACTTGCGCACCAGTTCTTCGAAGATGTATCCCATATCCACCGCACTAATCTCGTCGGCTCCCATATAGGCCTTCTTCGAGCAGAACTCCTGAATGACATTAAAGAGTATGCCGTTGTGGTCGAGTTTGGTAATTTCCTTGTCGAAGTCGAACTTCTCGATGATGTCCACCACATTCTCCGAAAAGTGGTTCAGATAACTGCGGAAGTTGTCGGCAATGTTGTCCGCATCGGAGAGCAGACCCTCGAAAGTGAAGGGCGACACATTATAGAAATCGTAGCCAGAGGCTGTAGTTAGGAATCCCTTCCTTACTGCCAGTCCTCTCTGCTCGCAAAGGTCATTGGCTTTCAACACAGCCTCCTTGGTAGGGGCCAGTGTATCGGAGAAACGCTTGATGACACACATGGGCAGAATGACATTTCCATACTCATGCGGCTTATACGTTCCCACCAGTTTATCAGCGATAGCCCAAATCAGGTTCGCTTTCTCCTGTATATTGACGGTTGTCCGTTTCTGTAAATCTTCTGTTGACATATATTCTTGATCCTTATTGATTTACTAATTTTTGACTACAAAGATAAAGAGATTTTTTTTACAATACAAACAATCCTAACGGGAATTTTCGACAAATGAACTTCCGCTAGCCTTCTTTGACGATAAAATGCGTATTGATTGAGGTACAAAAGCATATGAATCGAGGTACAATAACGTATGCTTTACGGTACGAAACCACACGTTTTGTGGCTTTTGCTTGTAAGTGAATGACCATTCGCTTACAAGCAAAAGGCCATTCAGTTGTAAGCAAATGATCTTTTGCTTACAAGCAAAAACCCATGGAGGTCTTAACTTTTCGTGTCAAAAGGCGGTCGTTTGCAAAAGTTTTCGTACCTTTGCTGCCAGAAATGACGCTTTTGACATCATATATCCATATTACCGACCCCACGCTGATATTTTTTGTGGTGCTCTTGATTATTCTGTTTGCTCCTATCATCATGAGCAAACTGAGGATTCCGCACATTATCGGCATGGTGCTGGCTGGCGTACTGGTGGGACAGCACGGGCTGAACATTCTGGAGCGCGACGAGTCGTTTGAGTTGTTCGGGCGCGTGGGCCTCTTCTATATTATGTTCCTGGCCGGCCTGGAGATGGATATGGAGAGCGTGAAAAAGAACTCTCGGCAGTTTGTGATCTTCGGATTGCTGACGTGCTTGGTGCCGTTGTCGCTGACCTACGTGATGTCGATGGCGGTGCTGGGCTATAGCGGCAAGGCCTCGTTCCTGCTGGGCTGCATCATGGCTTCGAACACGCTGATAGCCTATCCGATAGTGGGGCGCTACGGACTGCAGCGCAACTCGAGCGTGATGCTGAGTGTGGGCTCGTCGATGATATCGCTGTTTCTGGCGCTGGTGATGCTGGCCGGTCTGGCGGCTACGTTCAGTGAGGACAGCGGATGGCTGTTCTGGGGTCTGTTCGTTGTGAAGCTGGCGGCGTTCATAGCCGGCAGCGTGCTGCTGATTCCGCGGCTGACGCGCTATTTTCTGCGCCGCTATAGCGACTCGGTGATGCAGTATATCTTTGTGATGTCGGTGATGTTCCTCAGTGCGGCGCTGTCGGCTGCCATCGGTCTGGAGGGCATTTTCGGTGCGTTCTTCTCTGGTCTGATTCTGAACCGCTATATTCCGAAGGTGTCGCCGCTGATGAACCGTATTGAGTTCATAGGCAATGCCATCTTCATTCCCTATTTCCTGATTGGCGTGGGCATGCTGATCGACCTGAGCACGCTGGCTGAAGGGCCGCGCATGTGGTGGATTGTGCTGCTGATAGCTTTCTTCGGCACGTTCGGAAAGGCAGTGGCGGCCTATCTGTCGAGCCTGCTGTTCCGCCTGTCGAAGGCCGACGGCCACATGATGTTCGGACTGACTTCGGCCCATGCTGCCGGTGCCATTGCGATGGTGATGGTGGGCATGCGACTGGAGGTGGAACCGGGCGTGATGCTGGTGGACAACCAGATGCTGAACGGCGTGATTATCATGATACTGGTGACCTGCATCGTCTCTACGCTGATGACGCAGAAGGCGGCTATACAGATAAGCATTGGATCAGTGGTACGAAGGGACGGAGCTTCGGAGGCGCGAGGGAGCGATGGCTCTGCCGACGGCGAGAAGATTCTGGTCTGCGTGAAATATCCTGAGATAGCACCGCAGCTGGTCTATCTGGCTACGCTGATGCACGACCATAAGCAGAACGGCGAACTGGTGGCACTGAACGTGGTGTACGACGACCAGAACAGCACCCAGGCGCGGCAAGAAGGGCTGCAACTGCTGGAGAAACTGCAACGGCAGGCAGCGGCCTCGGAGGTTAGGATGCAGACGCAGGTGCGACTGGCTTCGAACATAGCCAACGGCATCAAGCATGCCTTCCGCGAGACGGGCTGCTCGGAGGTGGTGATGGGCATGCACGTGCATACCAACGTCACACAGAAGTTCTGGGGCGAGTTCATCCAGAGCCTCTACAACGGTCTGAACCGTCAGATCATCCTCACACGCTTCGAACAGCCCATGTCTACGTTGCGACTTATCCAGGTGGCCGTTCCCTCAAGGGCCGAGTTCGAGCCGGGCTTCCATCGCTGGCTGGAGCGACTGTGCCGCTTTGCCGAGCAACTGGACTGCCGCATCAGGTTCCACGGGCGCGACGAGTCGCTGGAGTTGATTCGGCATTTCATTGAGCATGAGCACCCCAGCGTGCGCGGCGAATATAAGTATATGGCCCACTGGAACGAGCTGCCCCAGCTGGCTTCGGGCATCGAGAAAGACCACCTGTTTGTGGTGGTCACGGCGCGTAAGGGAACCATCAGCTACAAGAACGCGCTGGACCGTCTGCCTGACGAGCTGACGAAATACTTCTCGGGCACCAACCTCATGATTGTCTTCCCCGACCAGTATGGCGACCAGAAGGAAGACACGATGAGCTTCACCGAGGCCCAGCACCATGAGGAGAACAGCGTCTACGACTTGCTGCTCAGTTGGATACATCACAGAAAAAACTAACGTCTAAACTCCCAAACGTCTACACTCCTAAATTCCTGAAAAGAATGATAGAAATAAGAAATATCACCAAGAGTTTTGGCTCGCTGCAAGTGCTGAAGGGCATCGACCTCGACATCGCGAAGGGCGAGGTGGTAAGCATCGTGGGGCCCAGCGGTGCAGGCAAGACCACCCTGCTGCAGATCATCGGCACCCTCGACCGCCCCGACACGGGTTCGGTGTGTGTCGATAGCGTCGACACCACAACCCTCTCGCAGAAGCAGCTCAGCGACTTCCGCAACCGCCATTTGGGCTTCGTGTTCCAGTTCCATCAGTTGTTGCCTGAGTTCACTGCCATCGAGAACATTATGATTCCGGCCTACATAGCCGGTCGTTCAAACAAAGATGCGAAGAATCGTGCCGAAGAACTGCTGCAGTTCATGGGGCTGACCGACCGCGCCCACCACAAGCCGGCTGAACTGAGTGGCGGCGAGAAGCAGCGCGTGGCTGTGGCCCGTGCACTGGTGAACAACCCGGCCGTGATTCTGGCCGACGAGCCCAGCGGCTCGCTCGACACGAAGAACAAGCAGGAACTGCACCAGCTGTTCTTCGACCTGCGCGACCAGTTCGGGCAGACCTTCGTCATCGTGACCCACGACGAGGAGCTGGCCACACTTACCGACAGAACCATTCACATGCGGGATGGACTGCTCGTTCAGCAAAGTCCCATATTGACAGAAGAGCCTTTGATATGCTGAAACTCGGAGATTATAACACACTGAAGATTGTGAAGCGCGTGGACTTCGGCCTCTATCTCGACGGAGGCGACGAGGGCGAAGTGCTGCTGCCTAAACGCTATGTGACCCCACAGATGCACATCGGCGACGAACTGGAAGCGTTCATCTATTTGGATCAGGACGAACGCATCGTGGCCACTACCGAGGCACCTCTGGTGAAAGTGAATGAGTTTGCCTGTCTTGAGGTGGCTTGGACCAACCAGTATGGAGCCTTCCTGAAGTGGGGCCCCATGAAAGACCTGTTCTGTCCGTTCCGCGAACAGAAACAGCGCATGGAGCAGGGCCGCAGCTACATCGTTTACGTGAAGGAAGACGAGGAGACTCACCGCTTGATGGCCACCGCAAAGGTGGAACGCTATCTAAGGACTCTCCCCGAACCCCTCCCCGTGAGAGAGGGGAGCCTGCTGGGGCTGCGCCATGGCGATGCCGTGGACTGTCTGATCTGGCAGAAGACCGATCTGGGCTTCAAGACCATCGTCGACAATAAATATCAGGGCCAGCTCTACGACAACCAGATCTTCCAGCCGCTCAGAACGGGCAACCGCCTGACGGCCTATGTAGACCACGTGCGACAGGACGGCAAGATAGACCTCACCCTGCAGCCTACGGGCCGACAGCACACACTCGACTTTGCCGAAGTGCTGCTGCGCTATCTTCATGAAAACAACGGCTTCTGCGATCTGGGCGACAAGAGTCCTGCCGAACTCATTGCCGACCGCTTCAAGGTGTCGAAGAAAGCCTACAAAAAAGCCATCGGCGACCTGTACCGCCGACGGCTCATCACTATCGCAGATGAGGGAATAGAGTTGGCTAAATCATAGCAGCGACTCTTTCTGCATCCACTATTCAAGCAACGGCAGACCGAGTTCTTTTAGGAACTCGTTATGTCGGTTGCGTGCCTTTACGATTTCCTTCTCTATCTCTACCAGTTTGTCGTGTACCTCTTGCAAATCAATAGGCTTTTCTTCCTGTGCAAGACTGACGTATCGGGTAATATTGAGGTTATAGTCATTCTCCTTTATCTCCTGCAAAGACACTTGGCGAGAATAGCGAGGTATTTCCCTGCGATACTGATAGGTGTCTACAATATCATCCACATCTTTATCGCGAAGATAGTTCTGCCGTTTCCCTTTTTCGTAATGCTCATCTGAACTTGCATTGATGAAAAGTATTTTGTCATGTTTACGGCATTTCTTCAGAACGAGGATGCAAACTGGAATACCAGTCGAATAGAACAGATTACTCGGCAAGCCAATGACGGCATCAATATTGTCATCTTCAAGCAATTTTTTTCTAATTGCTAGTTCCTTACCTCCACGAAACAGAACTCCATGAGGCAGAATGATAGCCATTGTTCCCTCATCACTCAAGAAATGGAAGCCATGAAGCAAGAAGGCAAAGTCTGCAGCAGACCTTGGAGCCACACCATAACGGCTAAATCGGAAGTCTTTTGCGGTCTCTTCAGATGGGTCCCAACGGAGTGAGAATGGCGGATTGGCTACCACTGCATCGAAAGTCATTTTCTTGGCAGGGTTATCTTCATTCAAGATGTCCCAATCATTTGCAAGGGAGTCTCCATGATGTATTTCAAATTCCGTATCCTTCACCCCATGAAGCAGCATATTCATTCGAGCAAGGTTATAGGTTGTGATGTTCTTCTCCTGGCCATATATTTTGCCAATACCTTCTGCTCCCATTTGGTTACGGACATTCAGCAACAGCGAGCCAGAGCCACATGCAAAGTCAAGAACCCGATTAATCCTGCTCTTTTTGCCTGATGCAGGTTCTTGGCAATCCAATATTACGATACGTGACAGAATCGTTGAAATCATCTGTGGGGTATAAAACTCTCCGGCTTTTTGTCCAGAACCGGCAGCGAACTGACCTATTAGGTACTCGTAGGCATCACCTAATGCATCATTTTCGTTTGAATAATCTTTTAGCCCTTCTGCAATCGTCTTTATGACTTTTGTCAACAATTCGTTTCGCTCAGAATAGTTCTTTCCAAGCTTTTCAGAACTCAAATTGATTTCTGAGAACAACCCTTTAAATGAACTTTCAAAAGACTTATCTTCTATATACTTAAAGCCATCAGCCAATGTACGAAGCAGTTCATCACTTTGTACTCTTGCCAACTCAGCTATATTGTCCCATAAATATGTTGGTTCAATGACATAGTGGATTTTACGACGCATCTGTCGTTCAAACAAAAGCGCATCATTTGGATTCTTGTCATACCAAATCTGCAAGGGAACAACTCCATCTTTGGCATCTGTCACATCTGGATAGTCGGAGCCAAGTTCCTTCTTGGCAGCAATTATATAGTTGTCTGACAGGTATTTCCAAAACAAGAAAGACAGCATATAATCACGGAAATCATCCGCCATCATTGCTCCGCGCAGATTATTGGCGATTCCCCAAAGAGTTTTTCCCAGTTCTTGTTGTTTATTTGTAACCATGTCAGTTCATTTGGTCGTTAGGAAACATTTGTTGCATAAGCCCTTTTTTGTGTTGTTGCAGCATAGTCATCTTATCGGAATATGAAATAACCATGTTATCTATGCTATTTAAAGATTCCGCTATTTTGCATTGTTCTTCAAATGAAGGAATTGGCAATTCTATTTTCTCACAGTTTTCTCTGTTTAGCTTAGGCTGGGCAGTTCCTGTATTCAGACTTTCATAATTCATTGATTCCAGAAGATGGCAAACATAGTAAATATTATTACCTGCTTTTGTTTCCAACACATGTGCATGGTTATTAACCCAGCATTTTCCTTTTATAATAAAGGCCAATGGCGAATTCCTTAAGATGATATTTGCACCATCTTCACTTAATAGGATATATTCCCCATCAAAAATATAATTATTGACATAATCAATAATGCCAGATGCACCATAATAAGGATATCTCCCATGTATCTTTGCTCGTTCTGAATCTTTTAACGGAATTCGCTTATTATCTAAGAAAGTACAAATATCTCCCAACTTCTTAACCTCCCATTCTTTTGTATTGTTAAATTCTGGAAATCTTAATCTCGGAACCAAAGAATTACCCCCCCCATTTATTGAAGCAAACAATTGCTGCATCAGTCCCTTCTTGTGGCATTTCAGCTGCTCCAGTTTGTTGTTACACTCGGTAATCATGTTATCTATCGAAGATAGACACTCGGCTATGCGCTTTTGTTCTGCAAGAGGAGGAAAAGGTATTTTAATTTCAGAGAATTGCTGATAGCTAATCATCTTCCCGTCTCGAATACCTTCCAGATTTCTATTCAGGTCTTGGATGTATTTCTTAGACTTGAAATAATGACGGTAAAAATCATTGCAAATGGAATCATTTTTTCGCCTTAATACGATGTATGCAGGGCTACACAATCCTTTGTAGTTAGAATACTCTATACCACCTTGAAATGATCTTAGACTAATGATAAAATCACCTATTTCAACTACTTTATATCCAGCAATGCTTTTGTCACTAACAATGACATTATAATCGATTAATTCTCGTGGAACAGCACCTTGGTCTTGAGTTATAGCCAAAACAGGTAAATCGGAATTGTGATTCTTATTCACAATGGGAGCAAATAATTCGTTCCCAGGAACATAATCCCATTCTCCATCATTAACAAATTCAGGGAATCGGAGGGAGGGTATGTGCTTATATACTTGTGGGTTGGCCATGTTATTTGCAAGATAACAATTTTTTCAATTCTTCTTCGGTCGGCATGTACAATTTGTATTGCGAGGCAAAGAGCTGGCGGCTTTCGGCCAGCATGGAATATTGCACCACCGTCTCGTCGTTCTGCGAGCAGAGTATAATGCCGATGGTAGGATTATCTGTATCTGTCCGTTTCAGTTTTTCGTATAAACGCACATACAAATCCATCTGTCCTACATCCTGTGGTGTCAGCGTTCCTATCTTTAAGTCAATCAGCACGAAACACTTAAGCAGATAATTATAGAACACCAAATCGATGTAATAGTGCTTTCCTGCCTCAGTGGTTATCCGTTGCTGACGGGCTACAAAAGAAAAGCCTTTACCCAGTTCCAGCAGGAAATCCTGTAGTTTGTTGATTAAGGCCGTTTCCAAGTCCACTTCCAAGTAGTCTTTGTTTTCCTTTAGGTCAAGGAACTCCAAGATATACGGGTCTTTCAGTACTTCCTCAGGAGAGATGGGTGTGTTGCTTTGCTCAGCCTCGTGCTTCACCACGTCTTGATGCTGGCTTGCCAATAACCGCTGATAATAGAAAGAGTTGATTTGACGCTCCAACTGACGGGAACTCCATCCACATTCTGCAGCCTCATTCAAATAGAAGGCTCTTGCCTCTTCATTTTCAACACGGATAAGTTGACGATAATGTGTCCAACTTAATTCGCCACGCAGTGCGTGACGAATTGGAAAAGCCAAATAGAACTGTCTGAAATACTTCAAATTAGTCTCTCCAAATCCTTTCCCAAATTCATCTGTCAATGCTTTTGAAAGGCTCTCAATAATGTATTTCCCGTACTCGGCACGGTTACTACCGTTTTGCTCCTCTTCCACAATACGGCGACCTATCTCCCAGTAGGTGATAACCATTACCGTGTTCACGCTGCGCACCACATGTTGGTGTGCCTCGTTAATCAAGGCTTTGATGTCGTTGATGAAACTTTTATTCTTGATTATATCTGCCATTATATCATTCTATTTCTAAGTTTTCTAACATTTTGAACGCGTGCGTTCAAAATTCATTATTCCTCATACGCCGATAATCCAGAAATTTTCTGACCTCCAACCATTCGTTTTAGTAATGGTATTAAGTCGCCCATCAGCTCATCTTCTTTCTTAGCACGTTCTTTCCATCCTATATTTAATGGGGCCAACAAGTCTTTTAGTTTCTCACCATCGAAGATTTTTCTGTCTACGATGTCATCCACAAATGCTTTCATTGAAGCAATGTCCAGATGATGCTTGTCTGCTATGTCCATCAGTTCATTGGCAAACTTCTCTGTTTTGAAGAGTTCGTAACCGTCTCTAATCTCCTTTTCTGTCTTGCCATTAACACCTTTTGCATCCAGACTATCAATATAGGCAATGATGTCCTCGCGCTCGTCTATTAGGTTGGCGCTGGAACAAACAAGATCCTTTAACTGGTCTCTTGTCATTTTCAACATCGATGGAGTACCTACATAGCGGGTAATTAACTCCATGATGTAATCATAGTCAATCAATGCTGAGGCAAATAGCACAAATTCGAAATCCAAATCCTCTATCTCTGTAGAGATTTGGGCATCGCTCTTCTCACGCTTCGTCTTCAGTTGTTTGGCAACGTCAAGATATGCCCCACGGAATGCTCGCAGTTCATCATCATTTCTGAATCCATAAGAGACTTCAGCAACGGGCTCGCTTGCCATCCAAGGATTATCATTGTCGTCAACTTTTACAAGGTCTGTATATTGATCTAGTTGTGTCTTATATCTCTGCACTTCCTTGAAGTAATTGATAAACCCAGCCTTTGCCTCATCGCCTTTCAGGTTGGCGACCTCGTCTGCCTTAAACTCCAAGTTATGTAGATGCATGAAGTTGCGTAGGTTGTTTACGGCCTCACAATACTTCTCAACAATAACTTGAGCCGGCTCTACAAGCCATACCTGACGAGCAACATCCCCATTCTTCTCACCAGAGAACAAGGCAATAGCCTCATCTACAGCCTCTTGCTGGCCGCGGAAATCAAGAATATTGCCATAGGGTTTTGTGTCGTTCAGAATTCTGTTAGTGCGAGAGAATGCCTGAACAAGACCATGATATTTCAGGTTCTTGTCTACATAAAGCGTGTTCAGGTACTTTGAATCAAAGCCTGTCAGCAACATGTCAACTACGATAGTGATGTCTATCTTGTTCTTATGGGCGTAGTCCTTGTTGGTGTACTTTTGGTTCTTGATTCGCTGCTGCACATCCTGATAATAGGCATCAAACTCTGCCACAGAATGGCCGGTGCCATACTGCTTGTTGTATTCGTCAATAATGGTCGTCAATGCAGCTTTCTTTTGGTCAGGCTCCTTCTCATTGTCCAAGCGCTCTTGCTGCAAATCCTCCTGAATCTGCATGATGTCTCCGTTTCCTTCCGCAGGTGGAGAGAAAACACAAGCAATGTTCAGTGGCTCAAATGCTTCATCCCATTCTTGCCGCTCGCTTTGCATCCTATTAAACAGTTGGTAGTACTCTATCGCATCATTGATGGATGCAGTGGCGAACAGCGCATTGAAGCGTCGCTCATTGGTGGCGTGGTCATGCTTTTGCAGGATGGTCCTTACAATGGCTTGCTTCTTGGCAATACCAATGGCATTTGTATCTTCGTCATCTGGTTTGAAATAGTCCACATGGAACCGCAGCACGTTTTTATCATCAATGGCATTGGTGATAGTATAGGCATGTAGTTCTTTCTCAAAGACATCTTCCGTAGTCTTGTATTGTGCCTCTTCACCCGTTATCTGTGTATAAGTGGCATTCTGCTCAAAAATAGGCGTTCCCGTAAAACCAAACAACTGAGAATTGGGGAAAAACTCCTTAATGGCTTTATGATTCTCGCCAAACTGAGAACGATGGCACTCGTCGAAAATGAAAATCATTCGCATATTCCTTACAGGGCGCAGCCGCTCCTGATAGTTACGACGATTCTGTGGGTCTAAGGCAATGCCCAATTTCTGAATGGTAGTCACAATGATTTTGTCCGAATAGTCTTCCGACAACATTCTGCGCACCAATGCATCTGTATTGGTGTTCTCCTCCACACAGTTCTCTTGGAATCTGTTGAACTCCTCGCGTGTCTGCCTGTCGAGGTCTTTTCTGTCTACTACAAACAGACACTTGTCAATTTCAGGATTGTCTTTCAGCAGCGTTGCAGCCTTGAAAGAGGTCAACGTTTTTCCGCTACCTGTTGTGTGCCAGATATAGCCATTGCCACGATTCTCATTGATGCAATTCACGATGGCTTTTACTGCATAAATCTGGTAAGGACGCATCATCAGTATCTTTTGCTCACTGGCCACAAGCACCATGTAACGGCTTATCATCTCGCCAAGTTTGCACTTTGCCAAGAAAGCCTCTGCAAAGTCATCGAGATTTGTTATCTTTTTGTTCTTCTCGTCTGCCCACTGATAGACAGGCAAGAAGTTCTCGTCGGCGTTGAAATTGAAATGAGTGTTATTGTTGTTGGCGAAATAGTAGGTATTCGTCTGATTGCTGACTACAAACATCTGCATGAAACAGAGCAATGAATTGGTATATCCGTTGCCGATGTCATTCTTGTAATCCACAATCTGCTGCATAGCGCGGCGAGGACTAACATCAAGCGTTTTTAGCTCTATCTGTACAACTGGCAAACCATTAACCAACAGAATCACATCATAGCGATGCGAACTGTAACGAGTGTTCATTCTTAACTGATGAATTACCTCATAGTCATTCTTACACCAGTCTTTGATATTGACCAGTGTATATTGCAGGGGAGTGCCGTCTTCACGAAAGAACGTATTGCGCTCACGCAACCTTTTGGAAGAAGCGAAAACATCAGAATCCGTAATTTCCTCCATCAGGCGAGTAAACTCGGCATCAGTTAGATGCACCCTGTTCAGCGTCTGGAATTTCTCTCTGAAATTGCGTTCAAGGCTCTGCCTATCGCGAATATCATCACGATAGACATACTTCAAATCGGCTGTTAGTTTCCTAATGAAACCATTCTCTATTTGGCTTTCTAACACAATATTTAAATTTATGCTGCAAATATAACCAATATTTTGCAAATTAGATAATTTTAGGCAGAGGAAATGTAAAAATTATATCCTATATCTTTTAGAAAGTTCGAGAATTTCGTCTTTTCCGGGTGCGAAAACATGTCCGAAGATACCGATGGAGACTATATGGCTGTTGCCTGGCAGGACGATGCGGCCCACTGAGAACAGATAGTAGTTGTCAACGGTGATAATACGGTCAAAAGAGAAGGTGCTGATGCTTCCGATGAACGACTGTTGAGCCATGTCCATGAGGAGTCCGCCCAGTTCGCTGCCCACTGTAGCATTCAACTTGTCTTGAATGGCACCATAGGTAGCCTCGCGCAGCACCACCTTATGGTTAACCGCTGTAGGACAGGTAGCCACCATCGTCACTACCAAGACCGTGAGGGCGACGAACGAAACAGCACAGCCTCTTCTCATTATACCGTAACGTTATCTGATGACTTTCTTGCCGCTCTGGATGTAGACACCTTTTTGTCGAGCAGGCTCTTTCATTTGTTTTCCGTCCAGCGTGTAGTAGGCAGCACTGTCGACGACTTTCGTGCCGATGTGGTCAACGGCAGTCGTCACGCTCTCGTAGTCGCTGACGTTTGTCGCAAAGTTGATGTCGTAGATCTCGCAGGAACCGTCGCTGTTCGACGAGGTCATACCGAAGATGGTCTGCCCCAGACACACATTGGGACGGTCGCCCGTGAAGTTCTCGTAGATGCCGCTGGTGGCCATGTTCCAGGCTATCAGTATCTGCTGTTCGCCATCAACTGACACCGTCTTTGTCGTTACTGGAGCCACCTGTGTGCCGTGATTCGAACCGTTGAGCCACCACAGATAGGAAGCACCGCTGGTGGTCTTCAGTCCCTTGCCGCGCACTACGAGATAGGTTTGGCTCTTGTCGATGTCGTAGTCCAACTGCTGATATTTCAGCATCAGGGCAATGTTGTTGTTGCCTGTAGCCTTTGCCTTCAGAATGTTGTTTTCGTTGTCGTAGGTAATGCTGCTGGCAGGGATGCGACCAGCATCGCCCGTAGTCCAGTCGCTGGCACGAAACTGATAGGCGTTGGCAGCAGGATTATAGCCTTTCACCAAGCGCAGATAGTAGAGGCCGGGATTCATTGTTCCGGCAGAAGCCGACAGGCGAACCACGAAGCGCGTCTTCACCTGTCCTTGTGCGTCCTTGAGCAGTGACTCGGGGATGGGGAACTCTACGTTGTAGAAGCCGTTGACGGCGCTCTTCACTGACGAAAGAACGGTCACGTCGGCAATCTTCACGCCGTCGACCAGCAGTGTGGCCTTGCGGCCCTGGTCGGCTGTGGTGAAGCGGCACATGATGGCCAGACCGTCACTCTCCTGCGTACTATTAAATAAGGTGTACTGCACATAGCCGCCCGCGCGTGCATCGCGATAGGCCTCGCCGTTGTAGTTGCCCGTGGTCGACTCGCTGGAGTAGTTGTACTCATGACCGGCCTCGCTCTGCTGTTCGCCTGGAGCCACGAAGTCGAGGGTGCGTTCGGCCAGTGCTTCGTTGGCAGCCTCGGATTGTGCCATGTCGCTGTTGGCGAAGTTCTCGGCTGTCTGCTGATACCAGTAGCAGGAGTAGCGGTCGTGGTGAATCTGATAGAAAGGCTGCAGCGTGAGCGATGTCCACTTATAGGTCTCCACACCTTCGCGGCTGGCATCGATGGTGAAGGTCAACTTCGAGAGATCCTGAGCCTCAATACGGTTAAGCACGTCGGCACGGTTGCCGATGAGCAGGGGAGCAGAGAGCAAGCTTTTCGATGAGGCCATCGAACCAGGTGCATGGTCCATACGACCGGCACCGCCATATTCATTCTGCAGAGTCTCGCTGCCATTGGTGGTGTTGGCTGCCAGCAGGATGGGGCCATAGGTAAAGGCGATATAGTCAGTATAGTTGGGGCACTCTGCATATTTCAGCTGCATGGGTAGCCAGACGGTGATGACATCGCCCACGGCCCATGTGCGGTTGATGGTGATATAGCTGGCCACACCCTTTGTGACGGTGGCATTGACGGCAGCACCGTTCACCATCACTTGATACTCGGTGCCTGCCCAAGCCGGATGGCGAACAGCGATGGCGTAAGTACCGGCCTTACCCACAATGAGCTTGGTGGTAGCAGTATTAGGCGTAGGAATGTTTGAGGCTGTGGGGTCGATGAAGGGGAACTGCGTCTCCTGGGTGACTATAAAATCGTCACTTTCAAGACGAGACGGTGTGAAGAGGTTCACATAGAGGGTTTTTGCGCCGTCGTGGGTGTAGATGAAGTGGCCATACTTGGAGTGGTTCTCCATGCCAGTGCCCACACAGCACCACATGCCCTGATTCACCTGCGAATAGATGCGATAGCCTTGTGGGCGCAGCGTGGTGAAGTAGACATAGCCGCCCGTAGTAGGATCCTGTGTGGAGAGAATGTGGTTCCACATGGCATACTCGTAGAAGTCGGCATATTTGGCATCGCCGGTGCGGTCGCTCATCATCTCCGACATCTTCAGCATGTTGTTGGTGTTGCACGATTCGGGACCGTCCAGATGATCAATATAGCGATTGGAGTTGCCCACAGAGAGGAAGTGTTCGCCTACCGAGTTGCCACCGATGCAGACAGTGCGGTTCTGAGCTACGTCAGTCCAGAAATTCTCGGCAGCCTTCTTGTAAGTGCTGGCCGTGGCATCCTGTTCGAAAATGCGCTCCATGCCGATGTACTTAGGCACCTGCGTGTTGGCATGCTTGCCGTCGAGGAAAGTGGTGTTCAGTGTCTGCATGCCGTTCAGCATGGTCTTGTGGGTGTACTTCTTGGCAGCCGTCAAGTACTTGGCATCGCCAAAAAGCTGGTAGGCATCAAGCAGCGACTCGTTCATGCCGCCGTGCTCGGTATCGAGCAGCGTGGTCATATTGCTGTCGCTAACCTTGTCGATGACGTTCGCACTCCAGTCGGCCAGCTTGTGGAACACCTCTTTGGCTGTCTCGTTGTTGCCATAGAGATAGGCATCGCGCAGACCGGCCAGAATCTTGTGCTGAACGTAGAGGGGTACCCAGCCGCCGTGGTTCTTGTAGGGAGTGATGTTACCCGTATAGAGAGCCGTCCAGTCGCTGTTGATAGGCTGTCCGCCAATGAAGCCGTAAAGGCCTTGCGTGTTCGTGTCGAACACATCCTGACAGTCCTTCATCACGCTGACCATATAGTCCAGACGCTCCTTCAGCCGTGCCTTCATCGCCTCATTGTGGCAGGCGGCATAGGCCAGCGACAGAGCAGTGAGATAGTGTCCGCCCACATGGCCGCTCAGATCGAAGTTGCTGTCGCCCCAGTTGGTGAAGTTGGGGTGCTTGGTGAGCCACTGGTAGTAAGGCGAACTCTGATCGGTTGTCGACGAGAGACTGGCCTGGCGCACGTAAGGGGTGAGCAGACGGTCAACGTCATACTGCATCAGCGTCTCGAAGTTTTTCTCCATGGCAGTCTTCATCGGACCGTCGAGCAGCGTCACTTGTTCCAGGTCGAAATGCTTGGGGTAAAGCTCGGTCTGAGCCCAAGTGGTAGTGGATGCTGCCATATACAGCATCCCTACCAGCGTTAGCTTTAGTTGTAGTTTCATATTGGTGGTAAAAAGTTTATTTTACAAGAATTTTCTTTCCGTCAATGATGTAGAGGCCCTTTTGAGGCGTGCCGTTAACGCGGCGGCCCTGCAGGTCGAAAATGGAACCATCTGTTGCCGGACGGAGCACCACATTCTCAATGCCATCCTTGAGATATTGCGTGAAGTAGCCGTGCCACTTAATGAAGTCGAGGTCGGTATGGTCGTTTGCTCCGTTGGCGGCAGCAATCTTGTCGGCAATAGCCTCGGTGATGGCGTAGTACAGACGGTCGTCGGCACCAAATGTAGCTGTGTTATAGAGACCGTCTACGGCAGGCACACGCTGGAAGCCAATCTTGCCCAGCGTGTTCTGGAACTTGTAGATCATGCGGTTGGTCTGCGAGAGTGTCTTGGTGTCCTCGTCGCTCCAAGTCATGCCCGATGAGCGTGTCTTCATTACGCCCTGCGATTCAGAAAGCTTGATGGTGTACTTGCCGGGGTTGCCAATGGCAATCCACGGACCTTTGATCAGCAGCAGTGAGTCGCCAGGGAAGGTGTAGTAGGTCAGGTCGGTGGTAGCGGCGTTGTTAGTAACGTTCACATAGCTGAACACCAGCTCTTTGGGACCACAGAAAGGCTTCGTGATGTCCACAGCTACGTAGCCGCTTTCAGGAATCACAATGGTAGAGTCGGAGAGACCGGCAGCCTCGCTGCTGTAAGCACGAATGGCGAGGTCGGTAGTCACCATGAAGTCTACCGATGAGTTGTCGGTGTCGTAGAGAACGGTGCGTCCGGCACTGGTGACGAAAGCCGTCTTGCGGACAATTGCCTCGGCATTGTTGCCGCCTTGTGTGGCCTGTGATGTGAAGCCGGCATCATGGTTGGTGGGGATGCGCTTCTGATCGGCTGAAGGAGTGGCGGTCTTTGTGTTTGCAACAACATCCACGGCATCAATAATCTTGTAGGCAGGTACAAACTTGATGGCATTGCCAGAGGTCTTGCCATGCTGGAAACCGTCAGAGCACTTGGTGAGATCCAGATTGTAAGCCAACAGAACAATGGCTCCGGGACCTGTGGTTACAAAGTTGATGAAGTCCATGGTGGCCGTGCATGTGTGAATGGTCACCAAAGCAGGAACGGCTTCGTTGTGGGAGTCCTTGTAGAGATTGTTCTGCGACTTCACCTCAAAGTCGGCATTGGTCAAGTCGGGGGCTGCGGCAGCCACTGAGTTGTGATTGAAAGCAGCATTCGTAATCACGATGCTCTGGCCGGGATCAACCCTGTATTCCTTGTCTGTAGGAATCTGATAGAGTTGCTTGATGGCCACGCTGTCTTTCTTGCCTTCAGCTTCCATAGCTGCCAAGTTCCATGCTTGGTCGGCACTGCTGTGGCTTTCTACCATGCCGACAAACATACCGGCAATGTCGAGTGTGTCGGTAGAATTGTTGAAGAGCTGAATATAGCTTGCAGAGAGATAGGCTTTGCCGGCATCGTTCTTCATTCCGTTATAAAATACTTTACTGATGACCATACTTCCAGAACTGGTAGGTTTCGTGACTTTTGCCTGTACACCCATGGTGCACGATAGCAACATACTGGCAGCAAGAGCCAGCATTTTCATTGAAGTAGATTTTCTCATTGGCTTAAACATTATGTAATTAACGATTTGGTGATTTTCTATGTTCGCGCAACAACTGGATACGCTCCAGCAGATTCTGGCGGTGCAGGTCTTCGAGCGCATCGCCCGATGACGGCCCTTTTCAGGTGCTGTTCCAGTTTGTCCAAATGCTGCAAGAGATAGAGTTGCGCATCGCTGTTGTCCACACGGTCAGTGCTGAGGGCCTTTTCGCCAGGATTCAGCAACTTGTCGAGCAGACCCACATAGACACGCTGCAGGGTGCGGCGCTCTTTTTGTTGCCAAGCGCTGGCATCGGCTCGCGAAGTCCATACCTCGGCAAACAGGTCGTTGAGATAGGCATCAACGGGATAGGCATCGGTGCCCGTGGTCTGCTGGTTGCTCAGCGTGTTGAGCACATAGCCTGACAGCAGGCGGTTCAGCACGTTCTCCTGCAAGCTGTTCTGTGAAGTGGTCGGGTCGGCCCCCACCTTATTGATAATATGTGAGGGGTAGAGCCATTCTGGCGCATCGAAGACATGGCGGCCCAGGAACTGCAGCGCTTCCTGCTGGCGCTGACGGGGCACGCTGGCACGCGGTTCCTGTCCTGGCATGTTGTTGCGGTAGATGCCGGCAATGTTCTTCATGACGTGGTTGCGATAGCGGTTGAACTGCGAGAGCACTTCGCCATACATCATTGTCAAGTCGGCATACTGGTCGTTGTCTTCTTTTGTCCATTGGGGCAGGTTCTCCATGACGCGCTTCAGGTTCTTGATGCCATATTCCGAGGCCTTCACGCTGTTGTCGCCCAAGTCTTCGGTCTGCGAGCGCGGATCCTGTCCGCCGCCCTCACCGCCGAACCACAGGCGTGGGTTCTGGCGCAGTGCAGCCGTCGTCTCCGTCATCAGCTTTTCCTTTTCCTCAAACTCATCCTTGAACTCAGGTCGCCACTGATAGCCCCATTTGATGGCCCAACGGTCGTAGTCGTTAATGCGAGGGAACAGCCCCTTCTCGCCAATCTTATCCTCTGGTTGGGCCACATAGTTGAAGCGGGCATAGTCCATGATAGATGCCGTATGGCCATGGGCTTCCACCCACTGCTTGTCGCGCAGTTTCTCAACAGGCGTGGCATACGAGGCTCCCATGTTGTGCCGCAGACCGAGCGAGTGGCCTACCTCGTGTGACGATACAAAGCGGATGAGCTGTCCCATCAGCCGGTCGTCGAACTTCATTTTCTGTGCTCGCTTGTCCAGTGGGCCGCACTGTATCATGTACCACTTTGTGAGCAGGTTCATCACATTATGGAACCAACAGATGTGTGCCTCGATAATTTCGCCGCTGCGTGGGTCTACGATGCGCGGACCGTAGGCATTTTCGGTTTCTGAGGGCAGATAGCGCAGCACCGAGAAACGGGCATCGTCAAGACTCATGGCCGAATCGTTCTTCGGCCACTCCTTAGCCACGATGGCATTCTTGAAGCCGGCAACTTCGAAAGCCACGTTCCAGTCGTTGATGCCCTGTATCAGATAGGGAATCCATTTCTTCGGCGTTGCAGGGTCTATGTAGTAGACAATCTGTTTCTCGGGTTCCGACAGTTTGCCTGCCAGATAGGCTTTCTTATTCTTCGGCACCAAGCGGTAGCGCGAGATGAATGACTCGTGCTGTGCTTTTGTCTGGTTGTCGCTGAACAGGCGCAGCTGGTTGACAAAGTAGCCCACGCGCTCGTCCCAGATGCGCTTGCGCATCGGTTCCTTCGGCAGCATGACGATGGACGTGTTGAAGCCCATGGTCACCGAGCCTGTCTTTGAGGCTGCCGATGCTGCCGGCGAACTGCCGTAGGTGCGTGTAGTCACCACTTCAATATTGGTGGGGTAGACCTTCATCGTGTCGACAAAGGTGCGGTCGCCCTGCAGGCTTCCTACCTTCAGTGTGGTCTTTGAGCCCGACTGGAAACTGAATAGTTGGTTGTCGTGCTTGAAGAGATTTGTCACTTCCACCAGACTGGCATCCTTCTCCTTGTTCTGTCCGATGATCTTGAATGCCTCCACAATCGGGTCGATGGTGGCCTTCTCCAGTGTGCGGGCTATGTTGTCTTTCTCGTTGGCCAGATAGCTCAGCACATACTGCCGCATCAGCATCGTGGCCGTGTCGCGTCGCTCCAGATAGACGGTGCTGTGGGTGATCTCCTCGCCAGCAAACTTGCCGAAGCCCTGCGGCACTGCCGTAAAACGGGTGACGCAGAGAAACAGGCGGCCCAGCAGACTGTCGGGCACTTCAAAATAGTATTTGCCCTCTATCTTGCGAACGGTGAACATGCCTTTCTGTTCGGTGCCCCCTTTCTTCAGCAGTTTTTCGTATTCGCTTTCCTTCTTCTCTGCCTTCAAGGTGTCGGCACGCATCATGAGCTGACGCGCACTGGCAGGGAGCGTTGCCCCCATGAGGCACAGCAGGGCTGCTATCAAAAGTTTTTTCATCATCATTCTTCTTTGTAAGCCAGAGCGGCACCGATGGCCGTGCAGAACTCGGCATATTTGGGTATGTGGAAACGAACCTTGTAGAGCTTCTCGAGCGCAGGGAATATATCCTTGCACTGGGGCAGCAGCGTCAGATTGCCTATCAGCACCATGTCGCGACAGCCCGAACCTTTGGCGGCCAGCACTGAGGCCGAGCCGATGGTCTGCAGCACCATGCCTATGATGCCGGCGGCAATGTCTTCCTTGGGCGCATCGCTCTTGGCACGGGCAAAGATGCTGGCAGTGGCCTCCATGGGCAGACCCGGCAGCGGCTGGGCCGATATATCGCCAATAAGCAGGTTGATATTCTTGATGTCGCCCTGCATGGCCAAGGCCGACACTTGTTTGATGTCGCCTGTTCCCAGACAGATGCGCGCCAGTCCCTGCAGGGTGCCGCCACCGATGCCTATGCCGCCGATATGCTCAATCTCACCGCCTTTGCACATCACGAACGAGGTGCCCGTGCCCATTGAGACAACGATGGCATGGTCGAGCTTCGACTCATAGCGAGCCCCCAGCGCATCGGCCACGAACTCGTCGCAGCGGCTGGTCTTCACGCCGTACACATCGTTCTTTACATAACCGGCACCCACACCGGTCAGCATCACGTGCTCCACATTGTCCAGCTGAATGTTGTTCTCGTGCAAGTATTTTCCAAAGGCTCCATAAAGCGACGTGATGGGGTCGGCAGCCGTAATCCGTATCGGAGCCGTCGGCTTGCCCTCGCGCAGGCCCACAATCTTCGTAGTGGATATGCCCACGTCTATTCCAATGACAATTCCCATTCTTTTACTAATATATTAATAATGTGCAAAGATACGGAAAAATATTTGTTCTCACCAATTTTTGCAAAAATTCGATGGATTTATGCATAAATTCGTTCAATTTTTGCATAAATTGAAAATGATTGATGGCACTTTCATCTTTTTTTCGTAATTTTGCATCGAGGAACAAAACTCTTAAACTCCTATACTCCTAAACTCCTCAAATATGCACATTGCAATAGCAGGAAACATTGGCAGCGGAAAATCGACACTCACGCGCATGCTGGCCCGCCACTACGGCTGGGAGGCACGCTTCGAGGCCGTCGACGAAAATCCCTACCTAGAAGACTACTACAAGGACATACACCGATGGTCGTTCAATCTGGAGGTCTACTTTCTGAAAGAGCGCTTCCGCGACCTCATTGATATTCAGAATGCCAGCCACACCATCATTCAGGACCGCACCATCTTTGAGGGTGTCTACGTCTTCATGCAGAACAACAAGGCGATGGGCAACCTCTCCGACCGCGACTACGAGACCTATATGGAACTGTTCGAACAGATGATGGAGGTGGTCCACTTTCCCGACCTCATGATTTATCTGCGTGCCTCCGTGCCCCATCTGGTGGGCAACATCCAGAAGCGCGGCCGCGACTACGAACAGCAGATGCAACTGGACTATCTGGAGAACCTGAATAGTCGCTACGACGACTTTATCAGCAATAAATATCATGGTCGCGTGATGATCATCGACAAGGACAACCTCGACTTTGAGCACAATCCCAAGGACTTTGCCCAAATCGTCGACCGCATCGACCAGATCCTCTTCGGACTATTCCCCTCCTAAACTTTAAACTCCTAAACTCCTCAAAATATGCACATCGCAGTAGCTGGAAACATTGGCAGTGGCAAGACCACCCTCACCAAGATGCTCGCCCATCGTTACGGATGGACACCACGTTTCGAACCCGTAGACAACAATCCCTATCTGAGCGACTTCTATGCCGACATGAAGCGGTGGTCGTTCAACCTGCAGATCTACTTCCTGAACAAGCGTTTCAAGGAGGTGGTGGAGATATCGCGTTCCAAGGAAACCATCATTCAGGACCGCACCATCTTCGAGGATGCCCGCATCTTTGCCCCCAACCTGCATGGACAGGGCATGATGAGCGACCGCGACTTCCAGAACTATAGCGACCTGTTCGACCTGATGATGTCGCTCGTGCAGTTGCCCGACCTCATGATCTATATTCGTTCCAGCATTCCAACGCTGGTGGCACAGATTCAGAAGCGCGGTCGCGAATACGAGCAGACCATGCGCCTGGACTATCTGAAAGGCTTGGAACAGCGCTACGAAGAGTGGATCAGCACCTACAAGGGACAGCTCATCATCATCGATGGAGACAACTGCAAGTTCGGCGACAGGCCTGAGGACTTCAAGACCGTCACCGACATGATCGATGCCAAGCTCTACGGTCTGTTCCCCATGGAGAGTAACACCGCAGGGTGAACAGGGGAAAAATACCTATTTTTAGTGATTGCACATTTTTTCGATAATATGTACTTTTGCACCCGCAAATGTACATATTATTTTTACATATTTTAAAAGCGTATGAAAAAAATCTCTACTTTACTTTTAGTGCTCATGGCACTACTGTCACTGCCCCTCTCGGCCAGTGCACAAGATGTTGCAGTCGACGTAGAAGCTGCCAACATTGCTGATTTCAATGCTGTTGAAGACGGCAAAACGGTGAAGCTGACGCTGACCAATGCACGTGTGAATGCCTATGCCGATTTGTCTGGTGTCTACTATGTTGAGGATGCCACTGGCGCTACTGCCCTCAAGGGCGTGGGCCTGACCAAGGGAACTGCCCTGAACGGCTACGTGATTGGCACCAAGGCTTCTGAGGATGTTGATTACGTGAATGACCCTTCGCAGGCGTTTGAGTACTCGATGACTGTAAATGCTGGCGCATCGTCATTCCAGTCTGCTCCTGCAGAGATGGTGGGTACAGCTATGACAATCACGCAGACTTGCGCACAGGCTAATTATGGCAAACTGGTGACGCTGAGCAATGTTACGATTGCCCCCCTCGGCAATGGTCAGAATAAGCAACTGACCGACGCAGCCGGCAACACCATGAAGGCCCGCGACCTGTTTGGCGTTCTGCCTGCCGACTATGAATGGCCTGCAAAAGCCCAGTCGATAACGGGCGTGGCTCTTTACTACATGACTGGCTGGTTTATCATTCCTATTTCAGCCGAAGCTATTGTGGCCTTCGAGCAGCCTACTACGGCTACCTTCGACTTTGCCAGTGAGACCATCAGTAATCACATAGGTACTGCACTTGCTGATGCTAATGGCAATATCTACAATGAGACATTCACAGCCGACAATGTGACACTGCAAGTAACAGCAGGTTCCGCTGCATCGAAGATTTACAAGGACAGCAACCGTGGACAGAACCTGGTTACTTATAAGGAATACACCACGCTGACTTTCAACGCACCGGCTGGCTATGCTATCACGAAGATAGAGTTCACTGCCGCAGGAAACAGCAACATCAATAATTTCAAAGCTTCATCGGGTGCTATTGAGGGTATGACTTGGACAGGCAATGCCGAGGGCGTTCGCTTCAGCCAGGGTGGTACTTCTTATCTGGCCAAAGCCGTTGTGACGCTGGCTGCCAAGGGCGAATCAACCGCAGTTCTGCCTGCTATTGAGTATACTGAGTGTGCCAATATTGCTGCCTTCAATGCTTTAGAGGGTGGTAAATATGCAAAGGTGTTGTTGACAGATGCAGAGGTTATTGGTAAGTCTGCCGACGGATATTCAACTGTTTGGATTCAGGATGCCACTGGTGGTTGCTGGATTCAGTATACTTCTCTTAATGACAAATTGACTGTCGGCACGAAAGTAAATGGTTATGTCTATGTTGTTGCCCGTCCAAATTCAGGAAATGTTCAGATGAAGGAAGCTGAGAATACACCAGAGAGTGTGTTGGAGGCAACCGAAATCAGCAACTATGCTATGGTTGAGGGCACCATCTCTGAAATCAATGTGGCCGCTAACAAGAACAAGGTGGTGAAGATTGCCAATGCCAAGCTCACCATGACCAGTGCTACAGCTGGATCATTGTCGCAGGGTGACGTAACGATTGACGTTAACAATGGCGCTGCTACGGCAAACCAACAACTCCATAAGATAGAGAGTTGGGTTAAAGATGATGTTCAAGAGAACATTACCATCGTTGCTATTCTCGTAGGCAAGTCGGCCACAGCCAATCAGCTACTTCCCATCTCGATTACTCAGGGAACGGTCAACGGCATTGCCAATGTGAATGCTGCCGGCGAGGACGATGTCACCATCTACAATCTGCAGGGCGTTCGCATGAACCAGCTGCAGAAGGGCCTGAACATCGTTGGTGGAAAGAAAATCTTCATTCGTCGTTAGAATCTTACTGCATCATAGTTGATTTCGGTATCACCCTTATTAAAACTAAATCACGCCGTCGTTCAATGCGAATGACGGCGTGATTTTTACTCCCAGCTTTCCCACTCATTTTCATCCTCTTCCTCATCCCATTTCCTGCGTCTGCGCGATGCAGGGTCTTTCTGACCCTCCTCGTCAACGCCGCCGTAGTCAATGCCTTTCTCAGGGTCGGAGACACCAGAGTCCATCAGCAGATGCGAGAGCTCAACAGCAGAGATTGTCAGCTGTGGACAAACATATATCTTGTTCATAGTCATTTTCCTTTCGTTATTTTACAATCGTTTTCTTACCGTCTTTGATATAAAGGCCCTGACGCGGATGCTCCACGCGCTGTCCCTGCAGATTGTAGACCTTTCCGCTCTGACGGGTTCCTTCAATCTCCCGGATGGCACTCGTTTCGCTGCTGTCGAAGCTGAGACTGATACGCGCTCCTGCCTCTTCCACAGCCGACAGCACATCGAGCAGCACGAAGTAGGCGCGGAAGGCCTTCATCTTCGTTGCCCCGCTGGAATACCACAACTTGTTGCTGTTCAGAAACAAGGAGTACTCTTCGAGCGTGGTCTGCGCGTGGAAGGTGCCATACATGCCGCCATAGACCACTCGCCGACGACCTGTCAGTCCGTTGTCTACTTCCACCAGTGCATCCTCCTCGGCAGGGTCAACATCCACACCGTCAACCGTGAATTCCGTGACGGGCGACGACACCTTTATGATATAGGGGTGGTTGGCCTCAATCTCCGTAGCGTCGTCAAACGTGATGTGAATGCCCACCACATTGTCGCTTTCGTCGTATGTCGACTCTGTATCGCTGAAGTCGCCCAGTTGCACATCGTCGCCAAAGGCAGCCTTCACCTGCTCCGCCGTCATGGCAAACGGCAGGCAGATGGTCGACCACTCATTGGCCAGGATGGTGCGCTTCACACGGATGTTGGCCCCCGTTGCCGCCTCAGGAACAGAAGTAGAGTTCTCGTCGAAGACTATTTCGTTCGTGATGGTGACATTGAACGGAACGTCATCAAAGTTTGTTCCCTGTTGGTTGGCATCAGAAAACTTGATGGAAGTTATCGTACACGCCACAACGTCATCAACACTTAACGATCCATCGTCCTTAATCGTCGTTGTCAGCAGCGTATATGAACCTGCTGGCAGTCTTGGGTTGCCCATTTTTGAGGCGACGAAACGGTAGGTGGTACTTGTTTCTGTCGTTGTGTGTATACTGCCCGTTATGTCCAGATCGGTAAACGAGACGGCAGTGGGTCTGTTTCCTGCATCAAGAGACAGGCTCAGTCCCTTGGGCAACGTGATGTCCAGCTGATAGCCTATAAAGTCGTTCTTTTCGAAGTCAGCCTCAATGGCTAGGGTGGCCTTGTTGCCTATGGCAAGAACCACGTCGTCCACTTTCAATCTGTCTGCTGCCTGAGCGTTTGCCGCCCCTGACAGCAAGGCTGCAAGTAGGATAATGTTACTTATTTTCTTCATGATAATTCATTTTTTTTGATTTTTTTTTATTGCGGTTCGACCATTCTAATAGGTCTTGATTCTGTCTGACTATTTCCCAGAATGATATCAATGATGCTGGTCACGTCAACGATGTTGATTTCCTCGTCATCGTTGGCATCGGCAGCTTCAGTCACAAAGACATCGGGTGCCTCTCCAAGAATACTGCCAATGGTGCTAGTGACATCGACTATGTTCACATCGTCATCGCCGTTGGCATCACCATTCTTGTAAACTGATATACGCCCATTGCGCGTTGAGGCTGTTACTGTTGAACCGTCAGTCTCGGTTACACTCACTTGATTAATCTTGATTGGATATCCTTTGGCTGTTACCATATTTTCTGCTATAGGTACGTTGATACTGAGCAGTATCGAGTTGCCGCTGGGCATACTGCCGTCACTTAGCGACAACACATAAGTCGAATCAGTAGGCATAGTAACTGACATTGAATAGCCTGTGGCCTTGTCTGAAAGCTTTATAGTGGCCATTTCAGGCTGTAGGCCTGAAGCAAAGGTTAATTGGAAGGTTATGTCACGCAACTCGTTCAAATTCATCAGATAGATAGGGAACGTAATGGTCTGTCCCAGCTTGGCTATTTTATTCATCAAGTATATTGAGCAGTTCTTGTTTGTCGGGGTAGAGGGGTCAGATGGATTGGATGGGTTGAATGCAAAACGGGCTTCTAATTCAATATCACTATTTCCCATAGTGAAGGTGAATTCTTGTTGTTGCATATAGAGTTCACCGTCAACAAACCAGCCTATGAACACGTATCCATCATTATTGGTAGCTCTTAATACAATATTCTCACCTTCTTGCATACACTTCGAAGCAATATTCACCGTACCACCATCAGTAGCAACAACCCTTAAGTTGTGTTTAGCCTTTAATGTTGGCTCAGATGGCTCTGATGGAGAATTTGGATTGTAATCAAAACGGGCTGTCAGAGTAACGCTTTCTGTCGTTATGGTGTACTGATAGTTTTGATTGGTAGAAAGTTGTTGACCTTCACCGTCGTACCAACCTCCAAAATTGTAGGCACTCTCAGGCGTTGCCCTCACTGTGACCTTCGTACCTGGCTGATAACGTCCGCCACCACTCACACTGCCCCCTTCTTCAGCTGCTAATGTCAGCCAGTAGTATACGTTTAAAGATCCCTCAGTAGGTTCACCTGGATTACCCGGACTAAACGTAAAATGAGCCGTCAGTGTTTCGTTACCCTGTCCTTTTGTAAAACTAAAAGAGCTATTAGAAGAAATAGTTTCTCCTGCTGCATTCGTCCATTTAGTAAAGACGAATCCAGTTTTGTTCGATGCTCTGAGACTTACTGTCGCTCCTGGGACATACTTGCCGCCACCATATACCGAGCCACCCTCGCTGGGCGAAGCCACCAGCGTAAGTGTGGTTGGTGGCTCGCCTGGCTCAGAAGGGCTGATAGGATTAAAATCACTCTGCGCCCAGTTGCCCATGCTACATGATAGTAGCAACAAAAGGGTCAGATATCTGATACGTTTCATTATAGCCATAGTTACTTAACGACAACTTTCTTTCCTTTTACAATATATACGCCTTTGGTGGGATTTGCTATCTGCTGACCTTTCAGGTTGTAATAGCGCTTATATCCGGCTTGTTGTTGCTTCATACTTACAATCTCGGTTACTGCATTGTCAGCGAAATTCAGTTCAAAACGTTCGGCATAGATTCCTGCTCCTAACTCTATCGTGTAGGTGTCTTCACAAAGATTAGTTGTCATATCCGTCAACAAGTCCTTCAGCACTATGCGTTTCATGTCCGAACGTGGAGAACTGATTGTATAGCTGCCTGTCTTTTGAACGTTCAAACGTAGCTTTACATTGCCATCTGACAGGGGCCGCTCGTTAATAGCATATTCATTGCCATCAGTATCGATGGTATAGATCTGAGGAACTTCACTATCCATAGTGAAGAATTTTGAGGCATCCGCATTTGGCTCGTAAGCTATGGATGCTGTTTCGTTCAGAACCACACGTGTCTTGTCGCTCAGATTGTCAATAGATATTTCTATGTCAGCAAGCTGACGAATGTTTTGCTCCTCGCCAAATTTGCGTGATGCATTCTGACTCTCAATGACAGAGGTCAACTGCCGTCCATCAGTGGGGAACGAAATCTCAGTCACCTCATCGGGACACTGCACGAAAAAAGCCTCATTTGGCTTGATGGCATAGTCATCGTCAATGATTGAATAGGCCACGTATGTAGATCCGTTCCATGTCGTGATGGGAGCAGTGAAGTTTAGCTTATGGATATTGTAATAGCAATGCCATGGGTTTCCAACAAGGTTCCATCCCTTATTGGCTGTGATTGCAGAATTATTTGCTGCAAGTGGTTTTGTGAATTCTCTATTACTCATAACCAATTGTTTCTGCTCGTTATCTATTGCAAGAAATCGCATGCTACTATAGTCACTAGGCTGCAAAATGAAACCAGTACCGGCTGGTATTACATCGTCATCAGTGAAGTTTTTCCAGTTGCCGCCCGTACCATTTGCTGCACGGTTGGCACCATCATAATAGCGGATGGCATATTTGGCTCCATGAAGATTACTAATGTCACTTACCCTTGCATCGAAAGGAAGGCAAACAAATGACCAAGTTTTAGGGCGACAAAAATGCGTCATGCTTACTGTACCGTCTATTGTGATATTCTCACAGTTGCTTAATATCTGTGTGTTCCAACCTGTTGGCGAGTTCCAGTCGCGAGTGAAGAAAAGATCATTGATAGTCATTGGTGCCTCTCCGTTGAGTTTTAGTGACCCATTGCTATGTAAGTAAATATTGGGCTTTCCCTCAAATCGGCTGTTATTCAATACAAGAGGCTGATTAATAGTCCAGTCCTTCACCTCGGCAGTGCTAAATCCTTCTATGTTGCCAAACTCATACCAGTAGCTGTCAAGTTTATAGGAACTCACCAAGTAGTCTGGCACTTTCAGCGTTATAGCCTCCCTTCTTCCATAAGGAACTATTGTAGTTATTTTGCTTCCAGATAATACTGATGGCGACTTGATGATAAGCGTTTGGATACTCCAAAAATTGAAAACATCGTTACCTGTCGAACATTGATAATACCCAACTGGCAAGACCACTACTTTTACATTGGAGCAGTTTTGAAATGCAGCCAATCCCATACTGGTGCAACTTTCTGGGATATAAAGAGTGTCGCCAATTACCCAGTTGTCTGCACAAGCACCTTCCCCTATGGTTGTTATGGTTGAAGGAAGACGTTTTGAATATGGAACATTTCGTATTCCCCACAACTGTATTTCGGTTAATCCTTCATGAAGCGTAAGGTCATATAGTTGGTTACACTCCTGGAATGTATCGCTTTGTATAACTTTTATGTTTTCAGGAAAATTTGCTTTTCTCAAGAAATGACAATAGCGAAAAACTCCAGGCTCTAAACTTGTCATCGTGTTTGGTAACATCGCTTCACGAATTTTGGAACGTGCGAAAGCGTTACCGCCAATGCCTTTTAATGAAGAAGGAAAATTGATGTCATCGATATTTGAGTCTACAAATGCACTAGATTCAATCGTAATCAGTGTTTCCGGTAATCTTGCATGGTGAAGAAAGGGAAAGTTGCTTTCTTGAAAAAAGCCACTTGTAATCTTTGTGATGTCTGTACCGCTGAGGTCAATACTCAACAAGTTGGGCATCATCTTTATTTTTGCCCAGTCATCATCGTTCATAGGACCATTAATGACAAGTTTCCTGGCTTTCCTGATATGATCTATTTGGTTCAGAACTTCCGTTCCCAAGCTTCCTGGTTCCAGCAGGTTAACTGTGATGGTAGGAGAGGCTATAATGCCAATGTTTTGGATCGTAGCAGAACGACTCGTTGTATTGTCGCGTACATATGTCCACTTCACTGTATGTTCACCGGCATTCATTTCTACAAAATAACGCTTTGTACCAGAATTCCATTCGGTTGTGTTAACAGTTTCAACGAGTTGGTTATCTAAATAAATATTCAAATTGCCATAATTACTCACCCAACTGCCACTGTTTCCATTGTATTCAAATACAAGTGTTGCATCCTGATCCACGGTCATCGTAGCAGTCATGCTGGTCTCTCCAGATGTAATGTTGGGAGAGGTGAATCTTGAAGTGTCATCGGTCCAACTGTGGCTGAACGATATTGGATAATCCGACCAATCAGGAGCAACATATTTTGTTGGTATGACAGGATTGTCCTCTTCTGTTTTTGCTTCGCCAGCCTCATACTGGAAAAGCTTTGCCGGACCAAGAATACACCACGAGTCGTAGGTGTCAATGTAGCCACTGATGCCAACTGTAACCTCCTGCTGGGCATCAACAGTAAAATCTATGTAATTAGGGAAATAACCTTGCGAAAAAGCATTTGCGGACTTATACAAAGCATTGCTTCCGGAAAAATTGTTTATTTCGCCTTCGTTATATCCTCTGATAGCCTTTTCTTGTGTTCCTGCAATGATGACTGCTTTAGATGTTCCGTCGCCCTTGCCTTCACGATAGAAAGCGTTTATCACCAATCGATAATCACCAGCAGGTAAGGTTGCGGTCTGCGTAAGATGAAAATTACGTGTTTCGCCAATAGCAGTTCCAGGATTAGCACTCCATGTGTGATAAAACTCAACAACAGGCACACTGCCATCTTTTTTCCAGTCAGTGTAATCATAGCCATTATTACCATAGTCCCACCCAGACAAAGATGTTAGTCCGGCATTTTGTAAATACAGATTCGTTACGTCAGTTCTTGCGCTTGTCCAGGCAGAGCATGAAAATAGCAGAACAGCAGCAAATAATAATTTTCTCATAAATTTTAATGTTGCTTTGGTTTATAAATAAAGTGAATTGTTTTGGCGTTTGGCAAGTGACAAAAAGTATAGGTGCAAGTCTTTGCATCTGCTTGTCCGAGGCATCGCCAAACGCCCAATATCGCCCAAATGCAAAACTTACACCTATACAGTGTAAGCATTCACATCTTACGTAGGCGATATTTGTCTTCATTTTGGCGATTTTCGGACAATAGCCAGTAAGAGTAAACACTCTATCTCAATATGTCTTTTTCAGTTCAAAGTCTTTCGTTCTATGTCATTGGTCTCTTTTTTATGATGAATAACTATGTTTTTATACTGTTTTTGTTTGAGTCTATCGTAATACTCGTTGAGCAAATAAAAATTCCTGTGCACCGAAATGCACGCTGCAAAAATAGAACAAAAAATCCGAACCGCCAAGCGATTCGGAGAAAAAGTTGTAAAAAAGGGAAATGAACAGTAGTTTACAAGAGTTCAATATCAAACATGCTCAATATAACTTTGTTCATAATAGCATCAAAATAGTCTTTTTTGACAAAATTGCAGAACGATTGTAAAACTTCGTCAGTACGGTAATAAGTTACGATGTGGGTGACAAAATAAGACTGCTTAGACAAAGGCTTGTTTAGCCATTCGTTTTTAATCTCCATCGTAAACTCTGGATTGATGTTTTTTGACGAAATTAGTACTGCATAAAACATCCCGTCTTCTGCATCAAGCAACTTCGAAGTGGAAAGCACCAAGGCCATGTGCGGTTTTATACTTCCATCAGGTAGTTGATAGGGAACTTCCACAATTTCCCTTTGTGATACTGTGCTTACAGCCATTTTTCTATTTGCTTAATGGTTTTACCCGTATTGGCATTAATCACCATGTCCCAAGAAGGATCCTCAGGAAGTTCTGGCATGTTGGTTCCAGCAAAACGGGCTTTCAACTGAGCGTCTGACGGTGAGTTTGTTGCTCGCCTTTTTACTATGCGGCCTTTTGATGGTGACAATGGCATCTCTTTTTGGCTTTCCTCTTCAAAAGCAGCAGTTGTCAATAATGAGGCCAAACGTAATTTTGCCCTCATGCTTAATGTGCGTAGTGCATCCCAATATGCATCAACAATATCATTCTCGGTTCTATTTACTACTACTTGCATCTATTTATTTGTGATTTCTGTTGTTTTTTGAATATCGGCCTTTATTGAGCTAATAAATAAAGTATGTGTCTCGTCTTTCATGACGGAAGCACGTTGCAAAAATAGAAATAAAAATCCGAACCGCCAAGCGATTCGGAGAAAAAATGGTGAATTTTATTTTCGTACGATTGTACGATTTGCATACTGTTAGAAAGAGCATCCGATGGCGAAGCAGGCTGTGGTGCGGTCGTTACCGCTGTATAGAGCAGTCTTCTCGTTGGCTTTTCGGTGGCTGAGGCTGAGCCGGGCGTGCGCCTTGACGCGGGTATTGGGAATGATGAAAGCATATTTCACCTGTCCGCCGACGCTGTACTGGGCTGCTGTCAGGTATTGATATTCGCGGTATAGATAGGCCTGCATCGTGGCAGGAACCGGCTGCTTGTCGCTGGGTGTCTGGTAGGTAAGTTCCTCGAAAGGGGCTCCGTTGCCATGCAGGAACGAGCCGTGTGCCGAGAACGACCAGAGGCCGTGGCGGCTCAGCAGGTTATAGGCGACGTTGGCAAACAGCTCGTTGCTGTGGATGTCCTGTTGGTGATAGTACGGATAGGCGTATGCCGTCTGTCGGCGATCCATCCATCGCGAGCCTGCCTGCAGTGTCCAGGTGGGCAGACTGTTTTTTACGCCCAGGTGCATGGTGTAGGTCAGCGAATAGTCGGCCCACAGCTTGTTGCCCATCTTCGTCGGCGTGTAGTATTCGTAGTAGGAGGCATGCGCCTCGTTCTGCAATTCGCGATAAGTGTTGGCATCGTTCTCCAGATTCTCCAAATCTAAGGTGAAATCAATCATGTAGATGGTGGACTTCTCCTGATGGCTGAGGCGTGCCGTATATTGATAGCCGTCTGACTGATGCTCTGTGTAGGTGATGGTATAAGGCGACTTCCGGCCATAATAGCCCTTGCGCCTTGCATAGCTGAACTCGTTGTAGAACTGGGTGTGAGCATCCATGTCTAGCTGCAGTTGCATGCTGCCGCCGTGATACTCGTTCACCAGCGGCATTTCGCGGCTTTTGTCGGTGAACCCCTCAGTGCCGAACTGCTCTACATGGCCCATGAAGTTGCCATAGTCTACAAGCGACTTGTACACCTTGTCGGTGGTGCCGTAGGTGCCAAAGGTGACGCTCTCCGTCAGCCGGCGATAGGTGTAGTTGCCACCGATGCTCAGCCACGACAGTAAGGGCAGGTACACACCGGCACTGGCCTTGAGGTCCATTAGCTTGTTCTGGTGGCGCAGGTCTTTGTATTTGGCATAGTTGGCAGCGGTATAGTCGAGGTGTGCACCGACGGCGATGCGGTCAGTCAGTGAACAGCCGAAGCCCCCGACGAGGTGGTAGGTGTCCATGTGCTTCTCGCCGTGGTTCGTCAGCGAGTCTTCCACTATGTCGAAGGGGCGATGTGCCGTGTGGGGCGTAAAGGCCGAACCGCCCATGTCCTTGCCTGTGAAGCTCTGGTAGCTCATGCTGCCATAGAGCACTGTGCGCTGGCTGAAACGGTAGAACGACTCGATGGCGGCATCGGATTGCCAGACATCTGGTGAACCGTCGAAGTTCGTCAGGCTGCCTTTCTCCCTGGTCAGCGACAGTTCTGCCTCGGCCATGTTCTCGCAGGCAAAGCGTACCAGTCCAGCCGCGTTCCTGCTGGTCAGCCAGGGGTCGGCTTGTTTCGTAAAATGATAGTCGCGTAGTAGCAGGGAGTCGTTGGGAGGTGTGGCTGAGACAGAGCCGCAGCCTATGAGACAACAGAAAAGGAATGTCAGTTTCTTTGTAAGCATTGCTGTTAATTCTTTAGCGAGCATTGCTGCCGTTCGTGGAAATCGTTGGTGGAATTGTTCGTGTCTTGATAGACGATGTGGGCACCGTTCTTCGTTGAGGCCTCGGCATCGATGCCGTTGGGGTCGGAAGAGCCGTCTACCCCCAAGGCGTAGTTGTACACCAGTTTGCCGTCGTTTTCCGGCAGAGCCTCGGTGGCCTCTTTGTCCACGTTGCGGTAGAGCGTGTGGCCGTGCTGGTTGGTCAGGTAGACATAGCCTGCATCGACGGTCGGGGTGAGCCGTTTCACGTTCGAAGTGGTGTGGGCAGCCGAGAATACCTCGATGGCATCGATCACCCATTCCGCAGGCAGTTTCAGACACTTGTTAATATCTGTCTGGGCCGCATTGGGAATATAGGTCATGTTCGTCACGTCGGTACCGAAGGCCTGCGGCGTGGTGCCTTCCACCTGGAACAGCACCAAGGCCGGCGAGGTGACGCTGAGTGGCCAGGCATTCGAGATGCCAAACTTCACGGCTTTCAGATAGTGCGACGTGGGAATCACATCGGCAGGCGTGGGGTAGTAGTTCGTGTTGGTATATCCCACCGAGGGGTCGTACATGCAGTAGTAGTCCTTGTTGGCATAGTTCACCGACTGCGGATAGATAAGCGTGTTGTCGATGGCTCCATGCACGTTGACCACCACCTGCTCGTAGGGCTCTATGCTCAGTGTCTGTGGGAAATACCAGATGCCGTCGAGCAGGGGCAGATAGCCCTCGTCCTCATAGATCAGTCGTCCGCCAGCTCCATACCAGCTGTTGTTGGCCTGACTGTTGTAGGGGGCCACGAAGCCGACGCACAGCTGGGGGAACGAAGCCGTCAGGCTGCTGTTGTTGTAGATGATGAAGCACTTGTCGCTCTGAAAGTTCTTGCCGTCGTCTTTCAGCACGCCGCCGTTGTAGAGTTCCTTGATGACCACCTGACTGACCTTCGATCCCTTCATGGCGATGGAAGCCGTAGCGCTGGGTTCGCTGCCCACGACAATCTGTCCTGAGGTGCCGTTCAGAATGGTGATGGTGTTGCTGCCCGTCACGATCTTGGCCGACGAGGTGGCCTCGTAGATGCCGGGGGGTATGCTGAACCAGGCCACACCCTCCGCATTGGTGGAGTCGGCGAAGATGGCTTCGCGGCCAATGCTTTTCAGTTCCACGCGCAGGCCCTCTTTCTGAGCGTCAGTGTCGTCGGGGAAGTTCAGCACAATGCCGAGTGCGCAGGTGTCTACGCTGTCGCTATAGTTGTCGTTGCAGGCCGATAGGAGCATGACGGCCGTGAGCAGGTATAGGAATTGTTTCATAGTTTCAGTCTTAATGAGAGTCCGTAGTAGAAACCGGGGATATAGCTGCTGGCGAAGAGCGAGGTCTCCAGGTCGGTTTGCGACGAGTGCACTTTCGCCATGTTGCGGAAGAAGTTGTTGGCATAGAACGACAGGCTGACGTGGTCGTCAATCTCCTTGGTGATGCTCAGGTTGGCCGAGTAATAGGCCGACAGCCGGTTGGGGTTCATGGTGTAGGCATAGTTGCTGCGCACCACCAGTTTCGACAGGTCGCTGTAGAGTGCCGGGTCGTTGTCCTTAGCCCAGAGAAACTGCTCAGCGAAGGGAATCAGTTTCGTGGGGTTGTCCCAGGTGGCGTAGTATTCGGGGTAGACCACGATGTGCGTGTTCTCAGTACTGCCGTCGTAGGGCACGCCTACAAAGCCGTTGGCATCGGTGAGCATGTAGCCGCGCGTGCCGTCGGTCAGCTCGCACAGTGAGCGGCGATAGCTGTAGAGTGTGCTCTCAATGCGCAGTGCAATGATGGTGCGTATCTTCGGCAGGTGGGTGGTCAGCGTGGCGTTCAGGTTCAGCTGTCGTGACAGCGCACCGTTGGCAATGGCGGCATTGGCACTGTAGCCGGTGCCCGTAACGTTCGAGCCCCGGTAGTAGCCCACGAACTGATACAACTGACCGTCACTTTGGTAGGAGTTCACCCCCAGGGGAATATCGGCGAAGAGCACTTCGTCAGTACCTTTATAATAGCTATAGCTGCCGTCGAGGCGGATGCTGGTGTTGATGGGCTTGATTTTCGCAAAGTCTATGATCCACTCCAGGCCGTAGCGATGAACGGGCGACTCAGCATTGACGTAGGTGGTGGCGGTGGCGTATGTCTTGCGGCTGACGTAGTCGAGATAAGGCGGCAGCTGGCTGCTGACGGCTCCTGTAGCATCGGTCATCGTCACCCGTCCGCTCTGTCTGTCGATATCGAAGCGACGGTTGCCCACAGGCAGGTCCAGACCGTTGTTCTGCAACCCCGTCACCACACTCTCGATGGAAGAAACGGGCGTGTACAGATATTCGAATGGCGTGTAGCTTGTCTTCGACATATAGGTACGGCTGGTGCGGTGGTAGAAGCCTGAGACGGCAATGCGCGTGCCTTTGATGATGGCCTCAAGACCCAGGTCTACCTGATGGGTGTATTGCCAGCGCAAGTCGGGATTGTAGAGCGCCTTCGTCGGCGTGGTGTGGTAGGCGCGATAGCTTTTGTTCGTGGCATCGCTACTGGCGGCGAACACCTCTCGGTCGGTATAGGAAGGCGAGGGGTAGAGCACTTGGAACGACGGCAGTTTCACGCTCTTGCCCCATCCGGCATGCACCTCCAGATCGCTCACCACGCGCTTGCGCTGTCCCTTCCAGAAGGTGTAGCGACTGTTGAAACGGGGCGACAGGCTCTGCACGGTGCCGTAGTCGCTGCCGCCTATCATCGTGATGTCGTCGCGCAGACCGGCTGTCAGTTCCAGCGTTGAGCGCTTGGCGGTGGGCACCACCACTTTCTCTTCGGCATAGAGGCCCAGATTGTGCATGGTGGGCAGTTCGTCGTAGCGATATTCGCGCCAGGTGGGTGTCAGCCGCGGCTCATCATAGTAGGTGCCGCGTCCGTTGTTGCGACTGCCCTGATACTGCACGCCTGCGGTCAGGCGGTTAGCCACCTTGCCGAAACGGCGTGTCCAGTCGGCTTTTAGCTTCAGATTCCACGACAGCGGCTTCGAGTCGTGATAGCTGCGCACATACCAGTAGCCCGTGGGTCCCAGTATGATGGGCGCATCAGGGTCGGTGTCATAGTCGGCTGCCATGAAGTAGCCTTCCTCGGTGGTGTGGATATAGGGCAGGGTAGAGGCACTGCTCTGGCTGTCGTAGTTTTCTGTCTTGCGGTCGCTGTAGGAGAAGGCACCGGTGAGTTGCACATTGGTAATCCACTTCTTGTTCAGCAGCCACTGCAGGTCGAGGTTGGCGCGCAGCGCATTGTCGCGTGCCTTCGAGTAGGTGTCCTGCTGTTGGTCGGGGTCGGCCTCCGAGTTGTAGCCCCCCATGTTGCCCGTCAGTCCTATGTTCAGCGTCAGTGGCGTGGTTTCACGGCAGAAGATGTTCATGTAGTGCAGTGAGAGCACATTGCGCTGGTAGGCTGTGTAGGGCGAGACGGCATTCGAGAACGAACGGGCATGCTCCAGCGAGGTGTTCAGCACACCGGCTCGCTTGCCCAGCTCGAAGCCTTTGTTCACCGCAATCTGACGGGTGTGCTGGTTGATTTTCCCTTCCACGATGAAGGGCGACTTGCCCTTACGGGTGTTCACCTTCACGATGCCATTCGACAGGTCGCCGTATTCCACCGATGCGATGCCCGTGACCACCTCGACGCTTTCAATGTTCGAGGCACTCACCGTGCGTGTCGAGGCTCCCATCGTCTCGCCCACGGCAGCATTGTTGTCCAGTCGCATGCCGTCGACCTCGATGGCTGTGCCGAACGAGGCATTGCCTTTCTCCTGACTGCCGCTGCGCAGGCTGATGCGGCCGTCGTTCATCAGCGAGGGGTTGACGGTCTTTCCGCCGGGCAGCAGGGTCTGAATGTCGCTGATGTTCAGTATTTGCTGGTTGTCCAGTGTCTGCCGGTCGATGGTGTAGCTGGTGGTGGCCTCGTCAGTCTTGCGCTTGGCGGTTACGGTCACCCCCTCCAGTTTCAGGTTCTCGGGCTTCAGTCGCAGTCGCATGTCGGTCACGTCGCGGCTCAGCTCCATTGGGAACGTGCGCTTCTGGTAGCCCAGACTCTGCACGGTCAGCGTGTGTTTGCCGGCTGGCACGTTCTTGATGGTGAAGTTTCCCTGTTCGTTGGTGATGGCCCAGAGACCGCTCTCAGTGAGTAGCACTGAGGCAAACTCAAGAGGCTTGCCGGTGTCGGCATCATACACTTTGCCGCCCATCACGAAGGTCTGGGCCCGCAAACCAATGACTGCCACGAGCCATAAAAGCAGCAGTATGGTGTTTCTTTTCGTATACATATATAATAATGTTGGGTGCAAAGGTACTCATTTTATGTTAAACGGGCAATACCTATTACGTGTGATTTTTCACTTCCGCCGTTAAAAAGCTTTGGCAAATCGGATTCTTTTTCTTACATTTGCAGGCAAATTGATTATTTTTTTTGTTATTTTGTATGAAGAAAACGACACTTTTGTTTCTGATGCTGGCCGTTGTCCAGTTGTTGCCGGCACAGAACGCTTTACCCCAAGACCCTGAGGTGCGGGTGGGCAAACTGAAGAACGGTCTCACCTATTATATCCGTCACAACGACAAGGAGCCCGGCCTGGCCGACTTCTACATTGCCCAGCGTGTGGGCAGCATTTTGGAAGAGCCGCGCCAGCGCGGCTTGGCCCACTTCCTGGAGCACATGGCCTTCAACGGCACAAAGAACTTCCCAGGCAAGGGGAAACGTTTAGGCATCGTGCCCTGGTGCGAAACCATCGGCGTGAAGTTCGGTGCCAACCTCAATGCCTATACCTCCGTCGACCAGACGGTCTACCACATAGGCTCGGCTCCACTGAAGCGCGAGGGCATTCTCGACAGTTGTTTGCTGGTGCTGCACGACTGGAGCCACTACTTGTTGCTGGAGGATGCCGAGATCGACAAGGAGCGCGGCGTGATTCATGAGGAGTGGCGCACGCGCCGTGCAGGCAAAGCCGTTCAGCGACTGATGGAGCAGGCCATGCCGAAGGTATACAAGGGCACGAAGTATGAAGACTGCATGCCCATTGGTTCGATGGACATCGTCGACAACTTCCCCTATCAGGACCTGCGCGACTACTACAACAAGTGGTATCGCCCCGACCTGCAGGCCGTCGTTGTGGTGGGCGATGTCAACGTGGACAAGGTGGAGAAGAAAATCAAGAAGATGTTCTCGCCCATTCCGCTGCCCAAGCAGCGTGCCGAGCGCATCTACTATCCCGTTGACGACAACGACAAGATGATTGTCGACATTGAGAAAGATGCTGAACAGCCCATCGTGCTCTGCCATCTCTACATGAAGCGCGATGCCACCCCCGACGACCAGAAGAACAACGAGCAGTACCTGCGTGCCGACTATATTGACGAGCTGATTAGCTGGATGATGAACGGTCGTCTGGGCGAGTTGAAACAGCAGGCCGTGCCTCCCTTCCAGAGTGCCACTGGCCGTGCCTCCAGCTTCTTCCTCAGTCGCACGAAAGAGGCTTTTTCGCTCAGCGTCAGTTGCAAGCAGGAAAGTATTCTGGGCGGTCTCGTAACGGCGGTGGCTGCCTGTGAGCAGGCTCGTCAGCAGGGCTTTTCGCAAGAAGAGTTCGAACGTGCCAAGAAGTTCCGTTTGAACCACGACGAGCGCAAGTTCAACGAGCGCCACGACCGCACCAACTCGAAGTTGGTCAGCCTCTGCGTGCAGCACTTCCTGACAGGCGAACCCCTCATCTCGATAGAAGACAAGTGGCAGCTGACGCAGAAGTTCGACCGCGAGGTGACGCTTCAAGAGGTGAACCGCGCCGTTCGCGAACTCATCACCGACCGCAACCAGGTGTTCATCATGTATGCCCCTGACAAAGAGACCGTTAGCCTGCCAACAGAGCAGCAGCTGGAGGATGTCATTCTGGCCACCCAGCGTCAGCAGTATGCTCCCTATCAGGAAGAAACCCCTGAGCAGACGCTTGACAGCTATTTTCAGAACCTTAACCTTCAGGCCTCAGCCTCCAATGCCATCACCAGCGAGCGTCCCTGGCAGCACGGCTTCACCGAGCTCACGCTGAGCAACGGCATGAAGGTCTACGTGCGCCAGACCGACTTCAGCAAGAACACCATCCAAATGACGATGCGCGCCGAGGGTGGCGTGAGCGTCTACGACGACAGCGACATTCCGCAGTTCTCGCTCATCTCCAGCAGCATCAGCGAGGCTGGCGTAGGCCCGTGGGATGCCAAGCAGCTGCGCAAGGTGCTGACGGGCAAGAGCGTTCGCGTGCAGCCCTCCGTGGGCAGTCGCTCGCAGAGCATCAGCGGCGGTGCTTCGCTGAAGGATGCCGAGGCCATGATGCAGCTGGCCTATCTCTATTTCACACAGCCTCGCCGCGACACGGCGGCCTTCGCAGGACTGGTGAACCGTTCCCACTCGTTCCTGAACAACCGCAATGCCTCGCCGCGTGTCGACTATAACGACTCTATCTCTGCCATCCTCTACGGTCATCATCCCCGTCTGGAGCCCATGACGCAGGAACGGCTGCTGAAGGCCAACTACGACCGCATCTTCGAGATCTATCAGGAGCGTTTCTCGAATGCCGCCGACTTCCAGACGGTCATCATCGGCAATATGTCGCTCGACGAGCTGCGCCCACTCATTTGCAAGTATCTGGCCACGCTGCCTGCCACCGGTAAGCACACGGGCACCGACTGGAGCCACGTGCCTCAGCTGGTGAAGCAGGATGCTGCCCACGTCTTCAAGAAGAAAATGTCGACTCCGCTGGCCAATGTCAGCATCTTCTATGCCGCCGATGTGGAGTTCACACCGAAGAACGACCTCGTGCTTGACTTCCTGAAGCGTTGCCTCTCCATCGCCTATACCGACTCGGTGCGCGAGGAGAAAGGCGGCACATACGGCGTATCGGTCGATTTCGAACTGGATCGCGACGACAAGCCTACGGCCACCTTCCGCATCAGCTACAATGCCGACCCGTCGCGCTACGAGGAGCTGAACCCCATCATCTACCAGCAGCTGCGCAACATTGCCGAGCGCGGCCCTGAGCCCACCTCGATGCAGAAGGTCAGCGAGTATCTGATCAAGCAGTATGGGCAGGCCGCCATCACCAACGACTACTGGAACTACATCGTATGGCACCAGCTGGACGACGATGCCGACTTCGACAAAGACTACTGTGAGATGTGCCGGCAGCTGACCGCACACGACGTACAGCAGATGGCCCAGCGGCTGTTGCAGTCGGGCTATCGTGTTGAGGTGACAATGCTCTCAGAAGAATAGTTTGCTACATGCCGTCAGCAGAATAGCGCTTCGGCATCTACCGTGATATCACTGCAGCCGACCTTGTCCCACGAAAAGCGTGCGACGAGGTCGGTTGCTTTCGTGGGTGCGGGCTGTTCCTGCAGACCTGCCAGCCACGCCAGTCGGCCAATGATCTGTGCTGCCTCGTGCCGCTCCCTCAATACGCCCATGTCAAGACTTCGGTCGCGCTTGGACAGGCGTTGCCCCTCCCCGTTGCAGAGCAGGGGCAGGTGGATGAACTGCGGCGGCGTGAACCCCAGCAGCTCGGCCACATAGATTTGCTGAGGAGAAGAGAGCAACAGGTCGCGACCGCGCACCACCTCGTCGATGCCCATCAGCGCGTCGTCGACCACCACAGCCAGCTGGTAGGCCCACGCACCGTCCTTGCGGCGAATGATGAAGTCGCCCACCTGCTGGGCCAGGTTCACACACTGTTCACTGTAATGACCGTCGGTGAACGTTCGCTCTTCGTCGGGCACCATCAGTCGGGTGGCAGCAGGTTTGCCGGGCTGGGGTTCGCGATGGCGGCAAGTGCCGGCATAGACCACGCGGCCGTCGCTCTCGTGGGGAGCCTGCGTGGCCAGCAGGTCGCTTCGCGTGCAGTAGCAGGGGTAGGTGAGGCCTTTCTCCCTAAGCCGCTCGTAGTAGTGCTGGTAGATGTCGCCTCGCTCGTGCTGGTAGACGGGCTCTCCGTCCCATGTCAGCCCCAGCCACAGCAGGTCGTCCATCAGCAGATCGGCATATTCCTGTCGCGACCGCTGAGGGTCAATGTCCTCGATGCGCAGCAACCACTCGCCGCCCTTGCTCCTGGCCGACAGCCACGACAGCAGTGCACTGAACACGTTGCCCAGGTGCATGCGGCCGGTTGGCGAGGGTGCAAATCGTCCTCTTGTCATGATCTCATCTGCTTTTTCGGCTGCAAAAGTACGAAATAATTTGGAAATTACAGAATCTTCAGATTCTCATTCAATAGTAGTTGCTTAGTGATATGCATGAAACCGATTTACAAACTCGTCGACTTTGTCGAACAAACTCGTCGACTTTGTTGAACAAACTCGTCGACTTTGTAAGATGATCTCATTGCAGTCTGATTCTAATTCAATATTCTTTGCAATCCAAGGTGAGTATAAACCCTGCGTGGCACCCTGGTAATGGCTTTTGGGCAAGGTCGAGCATGCCGCCTTGCTGAATCATCATGCGGCGACTCAGGGAGAGGCCGATGCCGCTGCCACTGCGCTTCGTTGTGAAGAAAGGAACAAAGAGCGACTGGCGGTTCTCGGCAGGGATGGGCTGACCGTCGTTGCCGAAATGAAGTCTCAATTGACTGGTGGATGGTGTAATTCCCGACATGCCTTCGCCTGTTGGTTGCCTTTCATCAATCAGTGCAATGGCAATCTTCTTTGCTTCGGCTTCTACTGCATTCTTTGTTAGGTTCATCAGTACTTGGCGCAGCATGCCGGCATCTGCGTGGACCTCGATGTGGGGAGGCACGCTGATCTCCCACGTCAGTTTAGGGTATGCTTTGCAGACATCATCAAGCAGCGGACGAAGCAGCACGTCTGTCAATACCGGTTTTTCCAGTGTGGACATCTTGCGGTAGTTGGCTACAAAGTCGCTCAGATGGCGGCTGGTGTCGTAGATGGCTTGAATGCCAGGCTCGAGCGGCGTGCCTTTCACGTCGTCGCGGCTGAGCATTGACTGGCTGATGCTGGTGATGGGGGCCGTAGCGTTCATCATCTCGTGGGTTAGCACACGGGTGAGTCGCTCCCATGACTCCACCTCGTTCTGGTTCACCTGTTGGCGGATGACATCGCCCAGCTGGTTCAGTGTCTGCTGCATGGCGCGTTCGCCCGGCAACAGTCCGTTGGTGGGAAGTCGGAAGGTGAAGTCGCGGTTGCGGATAGCCTCCTGCATCAAGTGGGCACGGAGCTTCAGCGACCGCTGATGGTGCACGAACCAACAGGCTAAGAAGACAACTACAATACCTATTAATATATACCACATAATGGAAGTATCTATCTACTCCCTTCTCCTCTTGGAGAGGGGCCGGGGGCGAGGCTCCTTATCTTGTTATAGAGTGTCTGCCGCGTGATGCCCAGCAGTTCGGCAGCCTGCGAGAGATTGCCGTGACAATGGTCGATGGTGCGGCGTATATGGTCTTTCTCAATTTCATCGAGCGAGACAATCTCGTTCTTCATTTCGAGCACATCCTTCAGTTTGCGGATGAGCTCGTCGTTGTCCCAAGGCTTGGTGATGAAGTCGGCAGCTCCGCTCTTCAGCCCTTTGACCGCCAATGACACGTCGGCGTATGCCGTCAGCAGTACCACTGGTGTCTGTGGATGCTGCTTGCAGATGGCTCGCAGCCAGAACAGACCTTCCTGTCCGCTGTTCACGCCCAGTGAGAAGTTCATATCCAATAACACGATGTCTATCTCCTCCTGCGCCATCGTTTTCAGAATGTCATCAGGACGGTTCATCGTCAGTATGCGTTCGAAGAGACTATCCAGAAGATAGCGCATTGCCGTCAAGATTGACGGGTTGTCGTCGACAACCAATATCGTTCCGTATTTGTTCATCGTCATTTTTTGTGATACAGGTTCGGGGGAGCAAAGATACATCATGTTGGCTAAATGGCCAAGCAAAGTGCAATAAAAGTGCTGTTAAAACATCGATTTTGTCTTTTATCTCAACTTTTCAATTCTTTTCTCAACGCTTTTTTCTCAAAAACGGTTAAATATTCTCCTTTGCTTGAAGTTTTTTTGATAAAGTTGAAGACGAATTAAGAAAAAGTTTGTATATTTGTGGCCGACATTGATGGAATCTCTATGGCACCAAGGACACGACAAGAATACATAGAAATACTAAAAAATCATGCTGATGTGCTAAAGAAAAACTATGGCATCAGTTATATGAGACTGTTTGGCTCTGTCGCTAAGGACGAGCATCATGGTGACAGCGATGTAGATCTCTTTGTTGTCATGCCTGCAAAGGCTTATACGCTATGTGCCGCTGCCGATTATCTGGAGTCAATACTTGGTACAAATGTAGACTTGATACGTAAGCATGACAATATGCGCCCTTTTTTCTTGAATCAAATCAATAAGTATGGAATCGATATCTTTGGAAAAGCGTGAGGGTGAGTATATACTTATTTACCACAAACACCGTGGCTACCCCACAAAACAAAGGCGTTTCGGGCAATTTAGATTTTCGTCAAAAATCACTGTGTAAAACCAGTCGTGGCCATATCTGACATTTCGTGGCCTTACACAATTCGGTTTAATAAACTTTGCGTGGCATTAGGAGAAGTTGGGGCAAGGCGAATGGTCTTGCCTTTTCTTTTTATGTATAAAGCGGCAGAGTTTTATAAGCAAAAGAATGTAAGTGTATGATACAAGAACAATATGTTTCCTTTGAAACAGCCAAGCTGTTAAAAGAGAAAGGATTTAGTGAATCAACGATTCCATTTTATGAGGGGAATGGTAATTTCTGTAGTAGAATAGGAAACGTATGTCAGCCGTTTGATTGGAATCACGATAAATTCGTTTTTTTATTCCGCGCCAACACAGCAAATGGCTATGCGATGGTTGAGGGAATATCATTTGATAGGCATTGTAGTTGTTTTTTATGCTCACGAAGATGCCATGCAAGGTGTGGGTATAGATTTCCATTTCGAAGAGTTCCATGTGGAAATGATAGCCACCGACTTATCGAGCCAGTTCATGACGCACATCACTACGGCGGTCTACCTGGGACTGTTGGGGGCCTCGCCGTATATTCTCTACGAACTATTCCGCTTCATTTCGCCTGCCCTCTATGAAAACGAGCGCAAATATTCTGTACAAGTGGCAGCCATCATCACGCCCCCAGACCTGATGACGCTGATTCTCGTCACCATTCCGCTCTATCTGCTTTATGAGGTTAGCATAAGAGTGCTTAAATGGGTAGAGCCGATAGGGTAGTAGTCTCTCCTCATTGCAATAAATTGGTGGGGACTGTCTAAAAATCATACGGAAGAGTGTCTAATTATTAGACAATCTGACTTTTTGCGCTTCACCAGTTGATAAATGATCGGTGAAAAAGGATAACTTTGCAGCACAAAATTCAATAAATATGAATCGGCTGATAGGTTTATCTTTTTTCATTTCTTGCATCCCTTTGGTAGCAAGCGGTCAAGGACTGAGCGGTCATTTGTCATTTAGCCCTACAGGGGCACAAGCTTGGACGGTGCAGCAATGCATGCAGTATGCCGTGGCGCATAACCACGAGGTGAAGCGGACTGAGTTGGAACTTGATAATTACAAGGCGAACCGTACAGGAGCCATTGGCCGTTTTCTGCCAGAGGTGGATGCCAGCATCGGAGCACAGTACAACTTCGGACGTGCCATTGACCCAGAGACGAATGGCTATACGGACGTGAGTACCTTCTATAACGGCTATTCCGTGAGCACCTCACTGCCCTTGTTCGACGGCTTCAGTCGCCTGCATGCGCTAAAAGCCGCCAAGGCAAGTGTTCTCATGGGGCAAGCATCACTGCGCCAACAGCAAGACCTGACAGCTCTCAGCGTTCTGCAGGCTTTTACCAATGTGGCTTACTATGAAGGCTTGGTAAAAATGGCTGAGGAGAAAGTGGAAGAGACAAAACTCTTGCTCTGTCAAACTCGCATATTAGAAGAGGTGGGGCGCAAGAGTCAGGCCGATGTGGCACAAGTGGAGTCGCAGCAGGCAGAAGCCGACTACGAACTGATACGTCAGCAGAATCTTCTGGCCTCTGCCCTGCTGGAGTTGAAGAAAGCAATGGCTTTCCCTATCGCAGATACGCTTTCGCTGGCAGTCTGTATGGGGCAAACTCCCAGTCTGTCAGTTGCAAACTCTGAGTTTGTAGCCTTCGGACTGGGCTTAAATCAGGAGCATCCGGAACTTCTGTCATCGCGTTATCAGGTGCAGATGTCTAAACATGAGTGGCGACAGGCTCGCGCTGCGCTATATCCTGCTCTCTCGTTGGGTGCGGGTCTGAGCACCACTTACTATCATACGCTGCATGCACCGTCGGCATCGTCGTTCAACAACCAGTTCAAGAACAATATGGGTGAATATGTGGGGGTCACGTTGAGCATCCCCTTGTTCAACCGCTTGCAGACGGTGACTGGCATCCGCCGTGCCAAGAACAACTACAAGATGGCTTGTGAAGCCTATGAACAGAAACTGCAGGAACTGGAAAAACTGAGCCGTGAAGCCTGGCAGGACTGGCAGGGCTATCAGAAACAGACGGTGCAGATGGCGAAAAAGGTGGAGGCCGACAGTCTGGCCTATCAGTTGACGCGCCGCCAGTTTGAAGAAGGATTGTCGACTGCCATCGACCTGCATACCACATCCACACAACTGTTGCAGTCGAAAGCAGTTCTTCTGCAGTGTCGGTTGATGGCAATAGTGAAGGAACAATTGGTAAGATATTATCATGGAGAAGCAATATGGACAGAATAATTGAAAAGACAAAGGCACAGCGGCTGATGAAATATTGGCCCTATGTGGCTGTTAGCTTTTTGCTATTAGCTATTGGCTGTTGGGTGGCGTTTGGCAATCATGCCTCGACGCTGAAAGTCAATGCCGACGAGCTGACGGTGAGTGAGGTGACGAAGGCCGAGTTCAAGGACTACGTGCGCACCAACGGACAGGTGCTGCCCATTCAGGTGGTGCAGATATCGCCCGAGGAAGGCGGCATCGTGATGGAAAAAGTGGTCGAAGAGGGCGCGCATGTCAAGAAAGGCGATGTCATCGTGCGCCTTTCCAACTCTAATCTTGACCTGCAGATTCTGAATGCCGAAGCCGAGTTGGCCGAGAAGCAGAACCTTTTGAGAAACACGCAGGTTGCCATGCAACAAGACCGGCTGAACAACCAGACGGAGCAGGCCCAGCTGGACATGGACACTCAGCGCAAGCAGCGCATCTTCGAACAGAACCGCCGGCTCTATCAGGAGAGACTCATCAGCCGCGAGGACTATCTGCAGTCGCAGGAGGACTATCAGCTGTCGCAACAAAAGCGCTCGCTGGTGTCGAAACGCCTGAAGCAGGACTCAATCTATCGCACCGTTCAGATGGATCAGATGGAGGACAACCTGCAGAATATGCGGCGCAACGTGGTGCTGGTACGCCAGCGCAAGGATAAGCTGGAGGTGCGTTCTGCCATCGACGGCGAACTGGGCCTGCTCGATGTGGAACTGGGCCAAAGCATCCAGCCCGGCCAGAAGATAGGCCAGCTGAACGACCTCTCTGACTATAAGGTAGAGGCACGGATAGACGAACACTATATAGACCGCGTGCGCCAAGGGCTCACTGCCACCTTTACGCGAGGCAACAAGCAGTACCTGTTGCAAGTGCGCAAGGTCTATCCAGAAGTTCGTGAAGGCAAGTTCCGTTGCGACTTCATCTTCAAGGGCGCGCATCCTGAAAATATCCGTACAGGGCAGACCTACTACATCGACTTGGAACTGGGGCAGCCCGAGCAGGCCGTGCTCATCCCTCGCGGCACGTTCTTCCAGACCACTGGTGGCCAATGGATCTTTGTTCTCTCCGCCGACGGCAGCAAGGCCTATCGCCGCAACATCCGCATTGGTCGTCAGAATCCTCAGTACTACGAAGTGCTGGAAGGCTTAGAGCCCGGTGAGCGTGTCGTCACCAGCGGCTACGAGGCCTTCAAGGACAACGAAGTGCTGGTCATCAACTGATGAAATCATTACATTTATTAAAGTTAGAGATTAGCGAATCTCTCTCGTTTTTGGTAGGCGGGCCTCTGGGAAGAGCCCCGCCTATGTGCATACAATAATACGAAAACTTTTGCGTTTAAATAGAAAAACGAAATTATGAAGAAACTGTTATTTGCGCTAATGACCTTGCTGGCCTTGACAGCCTGCAGCAGCGATCCCGAAATCCACCAGCTGACACAACAGGAGAAAGTAGTCTATGCCCAAAACATCAAAGGCGAGTATCCTGGTCGCTACACCATTGTTTACACCGATATGCAGACAACTGATGGCGGCACGAAGATGCTTCGCGAGACCGTGGACAGCGTCACCTTCAGCGTCAGTGACTTGACGAGTCACACGGTCATCTTTAACAACTTCCCGTTGCGATTGCTGGCCAGCATGGTGGAAGACTCGGAGTTGAGTCAGGCTCTCAGCAATGTGCCAGACATGGGACTGACGGGCAACTATGAGTTCAAACGAGGTGCCGAAGATAGCAAAGTGGTCTGGATTTTCAGCATGACTCCTGTCTCGCTGTCGTTGACCTATGGCGGTCGTCAACACAACATTGTGATACAACTGCGCAATACCTACACCTACACCAGTCTTGCCAAGGAGCAGATAGTAGGCGGTATAGCCTTCGAGAAAGGCCAGCAGTTTCAGTTAGAGGTTAGCGCCGTCTATGAGGACGACCGCCTTGTGCAGCAGTTCGCCGATGGCTGGCAGAATGGCCCGGAAATGTTGGTTGTATTCCATTTCGGGCTGTAATAGTATAGCATCGGTCGCTATTAGGGGAAATCCGTAAAGAAACCCTAATATTTTGGAACGTAATCCAAAAAAATGGTATAATATTTTGGATTATGTTCCTTTCTTGCTACCTTTGTAGCAGAAAACGACAAAGTGTATGAAGTTAATAAAGCGAACGCTACAGGACACCATAGAGCATCATCTGTTTGGTGGAAAGGCCATTCTGCTGATTGGTGCGCGCCAAGTAGGAAAAAGCACCTTGTTGGAGCAAGTTGTGAAAGGCAGGACTGAACAGGTCCTTCGGTTAAATTGCGATGAGCCAGAAGTGCGCGAGATGTTAGCAAATATGAACAGCCAACAGTTGCGCTTGCTGATAGGTACGCACAAGATGGTGCTGATTGACGAGGCGCAACGGGTGGCGAATGTAGGACTGACGCTCAAACTGATAGTAGATAATTTTCCAGATGTTCAATTGTTGGTTACGGGCTCATCGTCACTGCAGTTGCGAGATACCATCAATGAGCCTCTGACGGGACGCAAGTGGGAGTACAACTTATATCCCTTTTCTACGAGCGAACTGATGAACGAACAAGGACTGCTTGGAGTGAAACAACTGTTGGAGACACGCTTGATATATGGCTCCTATCCAGACGTACTGAATCATAAGGATGATGCTCGTGCAGTGCTGTCAAACCTCTCAGGGAGCTATCTCTATCAGGATTTGCTGTCACTTGAGGGCATTCGCAAGCCTGCCTTACTTGAAAAACTATTGGTGGCATTAGCTCTGCAGGTGGGCAGCGAAGTGAGTTATAATGAGCTGGCCCAGACAATAGGCTCTGATCCGAAGACAGTCGAGAAATATATAGACTTGCTTGAAAAATGCTTTGTTGTGTTTCGGTTGTCAGCGTTCTCGCGTAACGTCAGAACCGAACTGAAAAAAGGACGCAAGGTGTTTTTCTACGACAATGGCATACGCAATGCCGTGCTCCAGAATTTTACACCATTGGCCTTACGCAGTGATGTTGGTGCATTGTGGGAGAATTTCTTCATCAGCGAGCGCATCAAATATAATCATGATAAGGGCAATTATGCCAAAAGCTATTTCTGGCGCACCATACAGCAGCAGGAAATAGATTACATCGAGGAGTGCGACGGTGCGTTTACGGCCTTTGAAATGAAATGGAACCCGAAGAAGACTTCTGTGACAGTACCCTCACCATTCAAGAATGAGTACCCCCTTCGTCAGTTTGTGGTAGTCACTCCAGAAAACTATTTGGAGTGGACTGTCTAAAAATCATACGCTGGGGTGTCTAATTTTTAGACAATCTGCATCCGCTGGGGCCGCGAGCCTTGGCGGATTCGCTTTTCTGCCGTAACTTTGCAGTGTCAAAAACGTATGCGATATGAAAAGTTACCTGAAATTCCTGAGCCGCAACAAGGTCTATACCTTTATTAATATAGCGGGCCTGGTGGTGTCGCTGATGTTCATCATCCTGATGGGCGACTACACGTGGCGCCAGTATAGTATTGACAGTTGGCATACGAACGCCAACCGTATCTGTCTGACTGGTAGCGGTGAGGAATTCTTTATGTGGCCGCAGGCGGTACAAGAGATCAAGGAGATGTGTCCGGAAATAGAGCAGACCTGCTGCGTAATGAGCCAGAACGGCAAGATTAAGTACGGGCTGCGAGAGGTGAAGGAGGAGGCAAAGGAGAATGGCATCATCATGCTGGCAGACTCCACCTTCTTCAAGTTCTTCAACTTCGAGTTGGTAAAAGGAGACTGGCGGACAGTCCTTGATGCGCCAGATAAATGCGTCATCACAGAGCGGCTGGCTCAGCGACTCTTTGGTGAGAAGGATCCCATTGGCGAGTCGTTGCAGATTGTTGGTCAGCGCTCTGTTTTCATGAACAATGAAGATCCCTACGACTCGACGCTGGCCTATACTGTCAGCGGCATCGTGAAGGATTTCGACCATACGGTGCTGCCCAATGAGACGCAACTCATTGCCAGCATGGAGCGTTTCCCTCAGGTGATGGGCTATAATCTCAAGCCCCATTCTTTCGCATATAGCAGTACAGGAGCCTGCAAGGCATTCTTCATGCTGCGTCCAGGCGCGACACTTGATGCCAAGAAGAAAGTGATAGAAGCCCATCTGGCCAAGAACTATATGTGGGCACACATGGACAATCAAGAGTTCTTTGCAACACCACTGACCGACATCATGTTCGCGCCGCAGAACAACGGCTACGGCATGCAGAAGGGCGACAAGACGCGGCTCCGCATCCTACTGGCCGCCGTGCTGGCCATTCTGTTCTTCGCCGTGAGCAACTACATCAACCTGACCGTGGCGAATACGGGGTTCCGCGCCAAGGAGATGGCCACGCGACGGCTCTTTGGCAGCAGCCAGATGGAGATTTCGCTGAAACTGATAGCGGAGTCGACGCTGATGATAGCCGTAGCCTTCCTCTTGGGGCTTGCCTTGGCATTCTGCTTTCAGGATGATGCAGCTGAGTTGTTCAAAGGAAAGATCGCCCTGCTCAACGATGTCAGTGTCGGCACCGTGAGCGTATGCCTCGGCTTCATCCTGCTCGTAGGCTTCACCTCTGGCATCATGCCCTCGTATCAGATTTCCCGCTTCCAGCCCATCGACATTGTGAAGGGCAACTTCCGCTACCACTCCAAGATGGTGATGGGTCGACTGTTCATCATTGTGCAGAATATCGTTACGGTCACCATGCTCACCTCTGCCCTCGTCATCTGGCTGCAACTGAACCACCTCATCCACGCGCCCTTAGGCTTCAATACGGAACGGCTCTATTATGTGAATACGCCAGAGGGGAAGAGCCAAACGGTGAGGAATCAGTTGGAGAAGATGCCTTTCGTGGAGCGCATCGGTGAGTATAGTGGAACCACCTTCGTCACCTACAGCAGTAGCATCAGGAGCATTACGAACGGCGACAAACTGACAAGCCTGTTTCTGACTGATCTCGACTCGACAGCCTTCGCCCTCTACGGGCTTGACATCCTCAAGGACTACGGCAACACCAGCAATGGCTACTATCTGAACGAGGATGCCAAGCGCCGGTTGGAGTTGACGGATGATGACCGCGAGATGGTTTGGGGCAAAGACGAGACGGCACCCATAAGCGGCATTCTCAAGGACTTCCATCGCATCAACGTGCTGACGGAAGCAGAGCCTTTTGCCATCAGAGTGCAGGAGCATGTGGATGCCCCGAACTTCCTGGTCAAGACAAACGGCGACAAGCAAGCGAAGGCCGCCTTCGTCGAAATGATGAGAGAACTGGGCGTTTCAGAGGAAGCCCTGCAGTGGTACGTCAGCAGTCTGGAAGAGGGTATTGCAGAAACCTTCGAGGACCAGCAGAACACGCTGAAGATTATCACGCTCTTCACCGTGGTTGCCGTCATCATCTCCGTGATGGGCTACGTGGGCATGTCGCTCTTCTTTGTCCGCCAGCGGCAGAAGGAGATCGGTATCCGTAAGATTATGGGCTCGACATCGGGCGAGGTGATGGTGCTGATGTTGCGCATCTTCTGTTCGCCGTTGCTGCTGTCGTTTGTCATCGCCGTACCGCTCTCTTGGTACATCATGCGCGACTGGCTCACCAACTTCAGTTACCGCATCACGCTCTCGCCCTGGATCTTCGCGGCCACCTGCGCCTTCGCCCTGTTGGTAGCCATCCTCTCCGTCGGTATCCAAATCATCAAGGCCGTCCGCACCAATCCCGTCGAAAGTATCAAAACCGAATAAGACATCTATGCGAAACGTATTCAGAAATCTATGGTATATGGTGCGCCGCTTCAAGTCGGCGTATGTGCTGAACCTGCTGGGGCTGAGTCTGGCCTTTGCCTCGTTCTTCGTCATCATGACGCAGGTGAACTACGACCTAGGCTATAACAAAAGTTTTACAGAGCACGAAAAGCTGTTCCGCCTGACCATGAAGTTAGGGCCTGGCATGGAGGACTATGGCGTGACGCTGCCCCGCCCACTGGTGGAACAGTTGGCGGCAGCGTCGCCGCATATCAAGGGCTATGGCATCGAAGAAGGCTGGACAAGAATCGACCAGTTTATGTTGGGCAATCAGGAGTATTCGCTCAATCTTGTGTATGGCATCAACGACTTTATGAGCGTATTCAAGCCGACCGTCATTTGCGGTGACTTGAAGGGATTGAACCAGTTGCCCAATATCGTGCTGCCGCGTTCAGAAGCCATGCGCATCTTTGGCACTGCCGATGCAGTGGGCAAGACCCTGAAATACAAATGGGTGGAAGGTTGGATCTTCAATGTGTGTGCCGTGATCGAAGACTATCCGGAGAACAACTTCCTGCACGGCATCAGTTTCAGAGGCACTAATGAAAACGAAGGCAACTACCGCAACTGGAACTATCAGGCTTATATCCGTGTGGACGATACAGCCAACCTGCCGAACGTGATTACCGCCATGCGCCAGAAAGCCATCGAGTTGTTCAAAGATGACTTCAACTTGACATCCCCAAAAGAGGAGGAAGCCCTGCAAGTGGTGTTGACACCTATTGCCGATACCCATTTCGCGAAAGACCTCAGCAAGGATTCGCCCAACATCAAGTCGGTCAGCAGGAGTTCCGTCTATCTGCTCATCTGCTTCTCGCTGCTCATCGTCGTGATAGCCGCCGTCAACTTCATGAACTTCACGCTGGCCGAGACACCACTGCGCATCCGCAGCATCAACACGCAGAAAGTGTTGGGCGCATCGACGGCCAGTCTGCGCGGCAGTCTGCTGGCCGAGGCCGTCATCATCAGTCTGCTGGCATTCGTGGGGGCAATGGCAATGGTGTATGTGGCTCACGACTTAGGTTTGCAGAAGCTGGTGCAGGGCAGCATCCTGCTGCAGGATAACCTGTGGCTGGCAGGCGTCACCCTGCTCATCAGCATCGTGGTGGGACTGTTGGCCGGGGCCTATCCGTCGTACTACGTCACATCCTTCCCGCCTGCACTGGTGCTGAAAGGCTCGTTCGGCCTGTCGCCTAAGGGGCGCGTTCTGCGCACTTCGCTGATCTGCCTGCAATTCGTCGTGTCGTTCATGCTGGTCATCGGCGTGGGTATCATGTATCTGCAGAGCTATCTCATCTTCCACACCGACTACGGCTTCGACAAGGACGAGGTGATGGTGGTGCCGACGGCACCTGACACGCGCAACCATGCTGATGCCATCGATGCCGACCTGCGCAAGATTCCCGGCGTAGAGGGAGCAAGCCTGGCGCAGAGCGTCCTTGGCTGCAGCGACCGCTATCAGACGTGGGGCCGGGGCGAAGGCGACAAGCACATGACGTTTGCTTGCATCTTCGTGGACTGGCGGTTCCTCGACGTGATGGGCATCGACATCGTGGAGGGGCGCAACTTCCGCAAGACGGATGGCGATGTGTATATCTTCAATGAGTCAGCAAAGAAAAAATATCCCTGGCTCACCGTCGACAAGCCCATCAATGATGAAGACATGACTGTGGTCGGTTTCTGCAAGGACATCAAGTATGCCACCCTGCGCGTGGACGACAGCCAGCTGCCTATAGCCTTCATGGTGCCTGGCCCGAAGGGCTACTATTGGAATGATGGGTATTGGCGCAATGTGCTGATGGTGCGTGTGGCAAAGGGAGTAGACAAGCGCGAGGCCAAGCAGAAGGTGCTGGAAACGGTGTTGAAGTACGAGCACGACAACGAGCTCACCGTGAACGACCTGCACTACATGGACGACAGGTTGGAGGAATCTTACCAGCAGGAGCGCCTCTTCACCAAGCAGATTCTGCTGTTCTCCCTGCTGGCCATCCTCATCAGCGTCATCGGCGTGTTTGGCATGACCATGTTCGAGAGCGAATACCGCCGCAAAGAGATAGGCATCCGCAAGGTGTTTGGCAGTTCCACCAAGGAAATACTGCTGATGTTCAACCGCCGTTATCTGTATATCCTGCTGGCATGCTTTGCGGTAGCGGCCCCCATCGGCTATCTGTTGGGTGTGCACTGGCTCAAAGGCTTCGCCGTTCGCACCGCCATCTCGCCCTTGCTGTTCGTGGTGTCTTTCCTCCTCATCACCTTGATTACTATGCTGACAGTAACTTGTCAAAGTTGGAAGAATGCCAATGAGAATCCTATAAACAGCATCAAAACCGAATAATAACAACCGTCGTTATGGATATATTTGCCAAGGGCCAGGGAGCCCTTATCAAAATCACGTCGCTGGCTATCGGCCTGACCATAGGACTGGTGCTGATAGCGAAGGTGCAACTGGAGCGCAACTACGACCGCTGCATTGCAGACAAGGAACATGTGTATGCTATAGGGGAGTCGTTCACCAAAGAGGGAACCGACCCTGCCGAGTATGAGAATACGCCAGGCGGAGCCATCCCTGCACTGTGCCGCTATATCCCTGAAATCGTGGTGGGAACGCGCTACACCTATCAGTTTGTGAACGAGAAGCTGACCCTCGAAAGGCTACGGGGAGGCAACGGTACGTCGGGAATGGACGGCAGTCGCTATGCGTTTGACAATGCCGCGTTTGCCGACTCCTGCTTCTTCGACATCTTCAATACTGAGATTCTGCAAGGCGACGCGAAGAGGATTCTGAGCACCGCTGGACAATGCCTCATTAGCCGGCGGCTCAGCGAGAAGATGGGCGGCGATGTTGTGGGCAAGACCTTTACGTTTGTGGCGGCACCCGGCAAACCGATGACCATCGGCGGTGTGTTTGACACTTTCGACGAGAACAGCAGCTTCAGTCTGCTTGACATAGTGATGTCCATGCCTTCCATTGGTACATATTCCTATGATGGCACCAGCAATCTGATGGGTAACGACCGTTACCACTCGTATGTTAGACTGCGTGCCGATGCCGACATGAAGAAGGTGGAGCAGGAAATGGACAAGATGCTGAAAGAGCAGTTGCCCTGGGAGGAACTGAAAGTTGCAGGCATCGAGGACTATCATTTCACGTTCAGTCCCACGAGTGGAAGCCGTATGAAGAACCAGACGGTACGCACCACCTGCATCATTCTCAGTATCGTAGCCTTTGTGATGCTCTTTACAGCCGTGATGAACTATATCCTTGTGGTCATCAGCACGATGGTGGGCAAGGCCCGACTGGTGGCTATCCGCAAAGTGCTGGGTGCGCCAAGCCGCGAGTTCTACCTGACGGCGTTGAAGGAGGCCGCAGCCTGTCTGTTGCTGGCATTGCTCGTCATGGGGCTGCTGCTCACGGCCGGACAGGACTGGATTCGCGAACTGATGGGTGCCAGTGTCTTGACACTCTTCTCTTGCCAGACGTGGCTGGTGCTGACGGCAGTATGTCTTATCGTACTCGTCTGCTGCGGTCTGTTGCCAGGCTATATTTATTCGCGTATTCCAATGGTCTATGCCTACCGGCTGTTCTCAGAGAACAAGCGCCTCTGGAAACTGTCGCTGCTGGCCTTCCAGTTTGTGCTCTCCACGATGTTGCTCTACATTCTCAGCACCATCTATCGCCAGTACGACTACATGCTGAACAAAGACTTGGGCTATGAATATAAGAATGTGGCCTATATTGAGATTCCTCAACGGTCGGACTCTACGTTCACGCTGGCCCGCGAGATAGAGAAGTTACCATGTGTCGAAAGCACCTTTACCGCCTATTCGCTCTTCTTCCAGAAGCCGAGTGGCAATAACGTCATGCTGCCAGGCAACCCCAAACAACTGTTCAACTTTGCCTGCATGTACTGGGCAGAGCCAAGCATCGTTACGACGATGGGCCTTACGGTGGTGGAGGGTAGTGTGCCCTCTCAGCGGAATAGTCCGGGCTGGGATCCAGAGGCCATCATCGACGAGAAGTTTGCCCGTCAACTGAAGGAACATACAGGCTGGGACAATGTGATTGGCCACACGGTGCTGAGCACAGAGTTTGGCAACGATATACCGCTCACTATTGCCTGCGTAGTAAAGGACTTCCAACTCGGCACGCTGGTCAATGCCGAGGAACGCCCCTCCATGATGATCAGTGGTAACATCTATGCAAACTATATCGTGATTAAACTGAATGCGCTAACGGCAGAAAACATGATGGCTGTCGGACAAGTATGCGACAAGCTGTATCCTGACGCAGAACTGGTGGTGAAGTCATACGCAGCAGAACTGGCCGACAGCTATCGTGAGACGCAGCACACTCGCAACCTGATCATGATAGGCTGTCTGGCCTCGCTGCTCATTACGCTGATGGGACTGATAGGCTATGTGCGCGACGAAGTGCAGCGCCGTTCCCGTGAACTGGCTATCCGCAAGGTGATGGGAGCTGGCGTGGGCGAACTGCAGGCGCTCTTCCTGCGCAGCATAGCCCTGATAGCAGTTCCATCCATTATCGTCGGAGTGGTCCTGGGCCACTATTTCAGCACGATGCTGATGGAGCAGTTTGCCGACAAGATTCAGCTCGCGTGGTATGTATTTGCCATCTGTGCATTGCTCGTCATCTTCATTATTGCCGGTATCGTGTTGCTACAGACGCATCGCGTAGCCACCAGCAATCCCGTCAACTATCTAAAGACAGAATAGAAGACCCACCCCCAACCCCTCCCTGTGAGGGAGGGGAGTAGTTACCTTGCTAAACAGAATAAATAAGCATAGAAAAAAGAATAAACATAAAAATATAAACAATTAAAAGAATGACCCTATCAGCTCTCAGACTATTTACTCCCCTCCCTAAGGGAGGGGCTGGGGGTGGGTCTTTTAGTTATGATTAAGTTAGAAAACATTCAGAAGGTGTTCCGCACAGAGGAGGTGGAGACCGTAGCATTGGGCGGTGTTTCGCTCGAAGTGAAAAAAGGTGAGTTTGTGGCCATCATGGGTCCGTCGGGCTGTGGCAAGTCTACTTTGTTAAATATACTGGGCCTGCTCGACAATCCCACCAGTGGAACCTATCTGCTGGACGGTGAGAATGTGGGACAGCTGAAGGAGAGCCAGCGCACAAAGGTGCGCAAGGGACAGATAGGCTTTGTGTTTCAGAGCTTCAATCTCATTGACGAACTGAACGTAGAGGAGAACGTGGAGTTGCCGCTGACCTATCTGGGCGTGCCGAAGAAGGAGCGCAAGCAGCGTGTTGAAGAGGTGTTGCGCCGCATGGCTATCTCGCATCGTGCCCACCACTTCCCCCAACAGCTCAGCGGTGGCCAGCAGCAGCGCGTGGCCATTGCCCGTGCTGTGGTGATGAACCCCAAGCTGATTCTGGCCGACGAGCCGACGGGTAACCTCGACTCGAAGAATGGCTTGGAGGTGATGCAGCTGCTCACCCAACTGAATCAAGAAGGCACCACCGTGCTGATGGTGACCCACTCCGAGCGCGATGCTGGTTATGCACAGCGCATTATCAATCTGCTTGATGGTCAGGTTGTTCCAGAAGTGAGGCTCTGAAAATGGCGGCAAAGACAAAAATCTGTAAAAAGTTTTGTGTGTTAACCGCATTTTTGTACCTTTGCAAAAACATGTGTTTTTGGGTATGAAGGTATTACTGATTAATGGAAGCCCGAGGGGAAACGGCAACACGTTTCTGGCACTGAGCGAGGTGGCTAAGACACTGAACGGTGAGGGCATTGAGACTGAGATCATCAGCATCGGCAAGAAGGCCGTGCAGGGTTGTATTGCTTGTGGCATGTGCGGCAGAATTGGCAAGTGCACGTTCAACGACGACCTGTACTACAAGGTGATGAGGGCCGTGAAGGACGGCATCGACGGACTGGTTGTCGGTTCGCCTGTCTACTACGGCGGTCCCAATGGCTCGCTCTGCGCCTTGCTCGACAGAGTGTTCTATTCCCTCGGCCCTGACTTGCAGTATAAGCCGGGGGCAAGTGTTGTGGTGTGCCGTCGCGGAGGAGCCACGGCAGCGTTCGACCGTCTGAACAAGTATTTCACAATGATGAACATGCCGTTGGTCAGCTCGCAGTACTGGAACATGGTCTATGGACAGACCCCTGGGCAGGCAGCACAGGATGACGAGGGACTGCAGACCATGCGGACACTGGGCCGCAACATGGCTTGGCTGCTCAAGAGGCTGAACGCAGGCGACGGAAGCCTCCCTGAACAGGAAATGCACGTTTGGACAAATTTCATCCGATAGAATCAGCCCGAAATTTCGCTTTTCTGCAATTTGCGTCAGATTCCGCTCTAATTAACGTCAAGTTTCGCTCTGTTTTGCGTCAAATCTCACTCTGATTAACGTCAAAACAGAGCGAAACTTGACGTTAATCAGAGCACGATTTGACGCTAATCTCGGCACGACAGACTGCAGGCACTCACAGCCGTAGTGACAGCAGTGTATGCAAAAATCAGAAAAAAAATATTGGCAATAATAGTTTTAAATTTTGCTAAATATGGGTTTGCAGTGATAGATGTGACTATTTTTTCGTAACTTTGCATTCGAATCAATAGTCACATCTTTTTATTATTTCATGGAATATATCGTATCGGCACGAAAGTACCGTCCTATGTCGTTTGACACAGTGGTGGGGCAGGCGGCACTGACCACGACGCTGAAGAATGCGGTGAAGAGCGGCAAGCTGGCTCATGCCTACCTGTTCTGCGGGCCGCGAGGCGTGGGAAAAACCACTTGCGCACGCATTTTTGCCAAAGCCATCAACTGCCAGAACCCTACAGCCGACGGCGAAGCCTGCAACGAGTGCGAGAGCTGCCAGTCGTTCAATGAGCAACGCTCGCTGAACATCTTTGAGCTTGATGCTGCCTCGAACAACTCGGTGGAGCACATCAAGACACTCATGGAGCAGACGCGCATACCACCGCAGTTGGGAAAATACAAGGTCTTTATCATCGACGAGGTGCACATGCTCTCGACAGCGGCCTTCAATGCCTTTCTGAAGACGCTGGAGGAACCGCCTGCACACGTCATCTTCATCTTGGCTACAACCGAGAAGCACAAGATTCTGCCCACCATTCTGAGCCGTTGCCAGATATACGACTTCGAACGAATGACGGTGCAGAACACCATTGAGCACCTGAAGGGGGTGGCCGAGAAAGAAGGCATCAGCTATGAGGAAGAGGCATTGGCCGTGATTGCCGAGAAGGCCGATGGCGGCATGCGCGATGCACTCAGCATCTTCGACCAGGCAGCCTCGTTCTGTCAGGGAAACATCACCTATCAGAAAGTGATTGAAGACCTGAACGTGCTTGATTCAGAAAACTACTTCCGCATTGTAGACCTCTCACTGGAGAACAAGGTGAGCGAGGTGATGGTGCTGCTGAACGACATCATCAACAAAGGCTTCGATGGCGGACTGCTGGTGCAGGGTCTGGCCAAGCACGTGCGCAACGTGATGATGGCCAAGGACCCGCAGACACTCTCGCTGCTGGAGGTGAGCGAACAGGCTCGGCAGCGCTATCAAGAGCAGGCCAAAAAAGCACCGCTGCCGTTCCTCTACAGTGCACTGCGTGTGATGAACCAGTGCGACATAAACTATCGTCAGTCGTCGAACAAACGGCTGCTGGTGGAACTGACACTCATCGAGGTGGCACAGCTCACCCAGCCTGACGACAGTGCTGGCAGTGGGCGCAAGCCCAGAAGACTGAAATCCCTGTTTAAACATCTGATTCAGCAAACTCAGCCCGAAGTGAAGGCAGCTCCGCAGGTGGCTGCGGCTGAGCGCGCGAATCTGAACCAGAGTGCTCAGAGTAATCAGAGTACTCGGAATAATCTGAATAATCGGAGTACTCTGAATAATCAGAGTAATCAGAATACTCAGAGTTCTCAGAGCCCTCAGAAGCCTTCCCTCAAGGTGTCGTCGCTCGGTTTGTCGTGGAACAATCTGCGACAGCAGTCACGGCAGAAAATGCAAATATTGCCCGGCACACAGGGGATTGAGGAAAAGAACGTAACGGAAGAGGAACAGTTCTCGCAGGAAGACTTGGAACTGCAGTGGATGTCGATGTGTAACCGCATGCCGCAGAAACTGTACGGAATAGCTTCGCGAATGAAGAATATGAATCCGCAGATCAAGGCTTTCCCTGCTGTGGAAGTCGTGGTGCCTAATGAGATAGTGAAGACGGAGATGGAGAATATTCAAGGCAGCATATTGAGCACGCTGCGTCTCTATCTGCACAACGTGAAGCTGACACTGGCACTGCGCGTGGCGGAGAGGCAGGAACAGGCCAAGATTTTGACGCGGCGTGAGCAGTTTGAAGAGATGGAACGCCAGAATCCGTCCATCAAGAAACTGTGTGAAGCGTTCGATTTGGAACTGGCATAATGATGGAAGCCTAACAGGCATAACCAATAATTTACAGAAAGGAGAAAAGGAAATATGGGCAAGATGACCAAGGTGAAGAATTTCTTCGTCAGTGTGTGGCACCTGTGGTATATGAAATATGTACTGGTGTGCGTGATAGGTGTGCTGGTGGTAGGGTTCCTCGACGAGAACAGTGTGATGAGCCACTTCAACCACTTGCAGCGTATTGGCGAGTTGAAAGAAGAAATCAAGGAATACGACGAACTGAATCAGAAAAACAAGAAATACATCAAGGAACTGCAGGAGAATCCCAAGGCCATTGAGAAGATTGCACGCGAACGCTACTTCATGAAGGCCGACGATGAGGATATCTTTGTGCTGAGCGACGATGAAGAACCAAAACCACAAGTAGAGAATGAAGGAGCTAAATAGATGGCAGAACGCCCTGTTCTTGACGGGCGGACTGCTCATGGTCATTGGGGCCGCCCTGATCTTCCTGCAATGGGAAGCAGCGGCCTATGTGTATGCAGCGGGGGCCATGGCGTTCACCTCGATGCAGATGTTGCAGCGCTACGACGGAACGAACGTCACACTCCGGCGACTGCGGCGCATCATGCTGTTCAGCGATGTGCTGTTCCTGCTGACGGCCGTCCTGATGTTCGCTTCGAAAGGAAATGCCTTCGGACTGCCGCAGATCACCTATGTGCAGTATGTCTATAACAAATGGGTGGGTACGCTCATTCTGGCTGCCCTCATTCAGCTCTATGCCGTGCACAGAATAGACCATGAATTGCGGCAAGAGGCAAAAAAACGCTAAAAGTTTGCTCAGTTGTTTTAAATTGAGCAAATTTTTTTTTGTACTTCGATATATCATAGTATTTTTGTAGCCGCTCATGAAAAGAAGTAACAAAACCTTGTCTATGAAGAAAATACTCTATATGTTAGCCATTCTGGCCGGAATGACCTCGTGTTCTGAATCCTACAATGTGCAGGGTTCGTCGTCGGTGTCGCTGTTGGATGGCAGCAAACTCTACCTGAAAGCAATTAAAGATCAGCAGTTGCAGAACATTGACTCGTGCGAAGTGATACACGGAAAGTTCAAGTTCACAGGCACTCTTGACACCACGATGATGGTCAATCTGTTCATGGACGACCGTCCCTTGATGATGCCTCTCGTGCTGGAACCCGGAAATATCGTCGTTCGCATTGACGACTCGTCGCGCAAGGTGAGTGGCACACCGCTGAACGAGTTGCTCTACAGCTTTATGGATCAGCACAACCAGCTGAGTAATCGCATGAACGAACTGGGACACCGCGAGAGCCAGATGCTGCTGGACGGCATCGACGAGCAGGAGATAGCCCGTCAGCTGTCGGTAGAGGCTGAACAGATTGCTATGGAGGAAGACACGCTGGTGACTAACTTCATTGTCAGAAACAGCGACAACGTGCTGGGTCCCGGTGTGTTCATGATGATTACGGCAGGTATGGAATACCCCATGCTGACCCCTCAGATTGAACATATCATGTCGCAAGCCTCAGAAGCATTCAAGGCCGACTCCTACGTGAAGGAATACTACAAGGCTGCCTCGGAGATACAGGCCAAGATGCAGGGCATGGACAGTCCTGCGCCGGCTGCATCGGGCGAGCCTTCTGACTCGGTGATTCAGAATATTCTCAACGGAAAAGAATGAGAACGATACTCAAAGGCGGACGCATCGTTAACGAAGGACGAACGTATGACGGTGAGGTTGTCATCGAGGACGACCACATCTTGACAATTTGCGAAACTAACGATTTTCCCGAATCATCTGTCGACCGGACGATTGATGTTTCGGGATGTTTCGTTTTTCCGGGACTGATTGACGACCATGTGCACTTCCGTGAGCCGGGGCTGACTGAGAAAGCTGATATGGAGAGCGAGAGCCGTGCTGCAGCAGCAGGAGGCGTGACGAGCTTTTTCGACATGCCAAATACCGTGCCGCAGACTACCACTTTGGAAGCCCTCGACGAGAAGTTCGCTCTGGCAGCCGCAAAGAGCCACGTGAACTATTCGTTCTTCTTTGGAGCCACCAACGACAATGCCCATCTGTTTAAGGAACTCGACGTGCACCGCATACCAGGCATCAAGCTGTTTATGGGCTCCAGTACAGGCAATATGCTTGTTGACTGCGACGAGGCTCTCGACAGAATTTTCAGCGAGGCTCGTCTGCCGCTGATGGCACATTGTGAAGACACGGCCATTATCAATCGGAACATGGCCCACTTCAAAGAGACACTCCATACCGACGATCCTGATGTCAGATTGCATCCGCTGATACGCAGCGAAGAAGCCTGTCTACAGTCAACCCAAAAAGCCATCGAACTGGCCGTGAAGCACGAGGCTCGCCTGCATATCGCCCATATCACGACGGCAAGCGAACTGGAGCTGATTCCGGCCAACAGCCTGCAGACCATCACGGCTGAGGCTACGGTGGGGCACCTGTTCTTCTCGCTGACCGACTACGAGCGGCTGGGAACCCGTATCAAGGTGAATCCTGCCATCAAGAGTTTCCGCGATTGTCAGGCTTTACGTGAAGGACTGATGGACGGCAGGATCAGTGTCGTGGGAACCGACCATGCCCCACATCTGCTCTCACAGAAAGAGGGTGGGGCAGCGCGAGCAGCCAGTGGCATGCCGATGATTCAGTTTTCGCTGGTCGCCATGCTGGAGTTGGTCGACGACGGTGTGCTGACACTCGAACGCCTCGTTGAACTGATGGCCCACAATCCTGCCAGACTCTTCGAAGTGCGTGAGCGCGGTTTCCTTCGCCCTGGCTATAAGGCCGACCTCGTGGTGGTGCGGCCCGATAGCCCTTGGACGGTGACGCAGGATGTGATAGAGAGCAAGTGTAAGTGGAGCCCGATGGAGGGACATACCTTCCGGTGGCGTGTCGAACAGACATTCTGCAACGGGCACTTGATATATAATAATGGTGTCGTCGACCCAGCCAGCAGGGGCGAGGCCATCGCTTTCAGATGATTCGTAGTTACGACATATCTCAGGTGGTGCCCTATATCAATTGGGCCTATTTCTTCTTTGCCTGGCAGCTGAAGGATCCTGCGGAACAGCAGCGAATGCGCGCCGAGGCTGAAGACCTGCTGCGGCGGTTGGAAGGTCGCTATCAGACACATGCACTCTTCCGAATTGTGGATGCTCACGGCGATGGCGACAATATCGTGGTCGATCGCGACGGAACGCCTTTCGTTCTGCCATTGCTTCGCCAGCAGAGTGGCTCTCCCTGTTTGTGCCTGTCTGACTTTGTACACCCTGTGACCGATCGTATCGGCCTGTTTGCCACCAGTACCGATAGTGGGATGGAGACCGATTTCGACAAAGATCCCTACGACAAGATGATGGCGCAACTGCTGGCCGACCGGCTGGCTGAGGCTACGGCTGAGCTGATGCATCTGGAGGTGAGACGACATGACTGGGGCTATGCCAAGGATGAACAACTGACGATGGAGGAATTGCATCTGGAGCGCTTTCAGGGCATCCGGCCTGCAGTGGGCTATCCCTCACTGCCCGATGCCAGCCTGAACTTCCTGCTGGACGACCTGCTGGACATGAAGCAAATAGGCATCCGTCTGACCGAGAATGGTGCCATGCGCCCGCATGCCAGTGTGTCAGGCCTTATGATCGCTCATCCGCAGGCTCGCTATTTTGCTGTGGGAAAGGTGGGCGAAGACCAGTTGCGCGACTATGCCTGCCGTCGGGGCATTCCTGTCGAGATGGGACGGAAATTCCTGGCAGGCAACCTGGCGTAAGAGTGGCATTAATAGAAACTTCAAACAAAAAACGAAATAAGAATGATTGCTAAATCGCTTTTACTTTTCATATTACTCATCATTGTGCCCGATGTGTGGCTCTGGTTTCGCTATCTGCGCCGGCAACGGTGGTGGGCACAGATGCTCTGGTTCCTGCCAGGGATGGCTCTGGTCATCGCTACTGTCCTGCAGGCTCGTGAACGCGACTTCGTGCCCGACGATATGACTCCGCTGAACATCTATCTGTTGATTATGGGGCTCATCGTGCTTCCCAAAATCGTGATGGCACTGTGCTCGCTGTTCGGTCGCAGGGGGTGGAAAGTTGGTGCCGCATGTGCGCCCCTTATCTGGTTCGTGCTGCTCTATGGTTCCTTCGTGGGCAATAGTCAGTTCGAAGTAAAACATGTGGAACTCTCGTTCAGCGAGTTGCCCGACAGTTTTGATGGCTTCCGCATTGTTCAGTTCACCGATGCCCATGTGGGCAGTATTCCGCCCGCGCTGCTGCAACTCGCTGTCGACAGCATCAATGCGCAGAAGGCCGACTTGGTGGTCTTCACTGGTGACTTGCAGAACAAACAGCCTAAAGAGATTCTGCAGCATCAGGAACTGCTGTCAACGATAGCAGCCAAAGAGGGCGTTGTCTCCGTGATAGGCAATCATGACTATGCCGACTATATTGAAGCGGCTTACGACATCAAAGGCATGAACGAAGAGTGGACCATCGGCTTGCAGCAGGACATGGGCTGGCAGGTGCTGGTCAACGGACATAAGTTGATACGCCGTGGACAGGACACACTGGTGGTGGCAGGTCTTGATAACGACGGTGAGGGCCGCTTTCCCCAAAAGGGAAATATCAACATGGCTCTTTGGGGACTTCCCAGAAACTGCTTTGTTGTGATGCTTGAACATGATCCATCGGCCTGGCGGCGCAAGATATTGCCTCACAGTCATGCTCAGTTGACACTGAGCGGCCATACCCATGGCATGCAGTTCGAACTGTTCGGCTGGTCACCACTCAGCCTATTTAAGAAAGAGGTTGACGGCCTTTATCAGAAAGGTTCCCGCTATCTCTATGTGTCCAAGGGACTGGGAGGGGTTGTCCCCTTCCGCTTTGGCGCTACTCCGGAAATCGTCGTCATTACGCTCCGCAAAAACTAAAGTGTAGTCTTATTCAACCTTCCATAATCCATCCTCCACATGAAAATACTCTATCGCATCTATCAGATTTTCATCGCCCTGCCGTTAGCCCTTGTGGCTACGTTGCTAACCGTTCTGGTTGTCGCCATAGGTTGTTCGTTGGGAAACGGCCACTACTGGGGCTATGCTCCCGGCCATTGGTGGGGGCGCGCTCTGTTGAAAATTCTGCTGATTCCTGTCAAGGTAGATGGACGTGAGCATCTGGAGAAAGATCAGTCCTACGTCTTCGTGGCCAATCATCAGGGGGCTTTCGATATCTTCCTGATTTATGGCTATCTGAACCGCAATTTCAAGTGGATGATGAAGCACCAACTGCGCAAGATGCCCTTCATCGGCTATGCCTGCGAGAAGTCGCATCAAATCTTCGTTGACAAGCGCGGCCCGAAGGCCATTAAGGCTACTTACGACAAAGCGCGCGCAACGTTGCAGGGCGGCACCAGTCTGACTGTGTTTCCAGAGGGAGCTCGCACGTTCACGGGTCACATGGGACTGTTCCGTCGTGGGGCCTTTTCGCTGGCCGACGAGTTGCAGTTACCTGTTGTTCCGCTGACCATCAATGGCTCATTCAATATCATGCCTCGCATGCGCGATGGTCATTTCGTGCTGTGGCATCCGCTGTCGCTGACCATCCACGAACCCATCTATCCCATTGGTAAGGGCGACGAGAATATTCAGGCCACCATGAACCAGGCCTACGACTCAGTTATGTCGGCCCTTGTTCCTGAGTATCAGGGCTATATGGAAAATCCAGACCAGTGAAACACATGCCGTCAGTATGCACTTTCGTGCACACCTTTGACGGCTCGACCGCTGGGGTCATTCATGCCACGGAAGGCGGCATCCCATTCCAAGGCGATGGCGGTGCTGCAGGCCACACTGGCTTCTGATGGCACACTGCGTGCTGCACTGTCGCTGGGGAAGTGCTCGGCGAAGATGGAGCGATAGTAGTACTCCTCCTTGTTCTTCGGCGGGTTGATGGGGAATCGCTCGGCAGCGTGTGCCATCTGCTCGTCGCTCACGGCAGCCGCCGTCACGGCCTTGAGCGTGTCAATCCAGGAGTAGCCTACACCGTCGCTAAACTGTTCCTTCTGGCGCCAAGCCACTTCTGCGGGCAACAGGTCGGCAAAGGCCTCGCGCACAATTTTCTTCTCAATGGTTTGTCCTGGACACATCTTTGCTTCCGGGTTCGTTCGCATGGCAACATCCAGAAACTCCTTGTCCAAGAACGGCACACGCCCCTCTACGCCCCAGGCCGAAAGGCTCTTGTTGGCACGCAGGCAGTCGTAGAGGTGTAGCTTGGAAAGCTTGCGCACGGTCTCTTCGTGAAACTCCTTTGCCGAGGGCGCTTTGTGAAAATAGAGGTAGCCGCCGAAGATCTCGTCGGCTCCTTCGCCAGAGAGCACCATTTTGATACCCATCGACTTGATGACGCGGGCCAGCAGATACATCGGCGTGGAGGCACGCACGGTGGTCACATCGTAGGTCTCAATGAAGTAGATCACATCGCGAATGGCATCGAGTCCTTCCTGAATGGTGTAGTTGATCTCATGGTGAACAGTACCAATGTAATCGGCCACCAGTTTCGCCTTGGCCAGATCGGGAGCCCCTTTCAAGCCCACGGCAAACGAGTGCAGACGGGGCCAGTAGGCTTTGGTCTTCGAGTCGTTCTCAATACGCATTTCACTGTATTTCTCAGCGATGGCAGAGATGACAGAAGAGTCGAGTCCGCCGCTTAGCAGCACTCCATAGGGCACATCGCTCATCAGCTGGCGCTTCACGGCAGCTTCGAGGGCATCGTGAATAGCAGTAACGCTGGCTGGTCGGTTCTTCACCGAATCGTACAGCATCCAGTCGCGACGATAGTACCACTTCATGCAGGGATCGACACTCCAATAATAATGGCCGGGCAGGAAAGGCTCGTACCTCTGGCATTGCCCTTCCAGTGCTTTCAACTCGCTGGCCACATATACGGTGCCATCGTCATCGTAGCCGATATAGAGCGGTATCACGCCGATGGGGTCGCGGGCAATGAGGAACTCGTCGCGTTCCTCATCGTAGAGCACAAAGGCGAAGATGCCGTTGAGGTCTTCGAGAAAATTGATGCCTTTCTCTCGATAAAGGGCCAAAATCACTTCGCAGTCGCTGCCCGTCTGGAACTCATAGCGCCCGGCAAACTGGCGACGAATCTCCTGATGGTTGTAGATCTCGCCGTTCACAGCCAGCACCTGCTTACGGTCGGGCGAATAGAGCGGCTGTCCGCCACTCTCAGGGTCGACAATGCTCAGCCGTTCGTGGGCGAGGATGGCCGATCCGTCACTGTATATGCCGCTCCAGTCTGGTCCGCGATGACGGATCTTCTGACTCATTTTCAACGCTTTCTGACGCAGAGCCTGCGTCTGCTCCTTAACACTTAATATTGCTACGATTCCACACATAATCTTATTGTTTTTGGCTGTCTACATAGTTGATGAACGCTTGATTGACCATTCGGGTGCCGCCGGGGGTGGGGTAGTGCCCTGTGAAGTACCAGTCGCCGGGATGGTTAGGACAGGCGCGGTGCAGGCCTTCGATGCTTTGGAACACCAGCTCTATCAGCGTCTCCATGCCCTTGGGACGCAGCATCTCCACAATTTTGCGATTGATCTCGTCAACGCTGAAAAGCTCGTAGATGCGACGGACATGGTTCGTCTGTGGCGAGCTCTTGCAGGCTTGATAGACCTCGTCTGTCAGCTGCTCCATGCCGCGTTCCCTGATGAGGGCGATGGCCGCGCGGAAGGCACAAAGCTCTTCCAGACGGGCCATGTCGATACCGTAGAAGTCGGGATAGCGTATCTGCGGCGATGAGCTGACCATCACAATCTTCTTGGGATGCAGACGGTCTAGAATCTTAAAGATGCTCTCCTTCAAGGTGGTGCCACGAACAATGCTGTCGTCAATGATAACGAGATTGTCCTCGTAGGGCCGCAGCGAACCGTAGCTGATGTCATAGACATGAGCCGCCAAGTCATTGCGCTCTGCGTTTGTCGAGATAAAGGTGCGCAACTTGATGTCCTTCCACACCACCTTCTCGGTGCGCACGTCGCGGTGCAACTTGCGGAAACCGTCCGTCATACCGTAATATGCCACTTCGGCAGTATTGGGGATGTATGAAAAAACTGTATTGCCCACGTCGCCGTCGATGGCTTTCAGGATGGTAGGTGTCAGTTGTTCGCCCAAGCGTTTGCGTTCTTGGTAGATGTCGCGGTCGGAACCCCGACTGAAATAGATGCGCTCAAAGGAACATCGGGCATTTTCTTTGGGTTCCAATATCTGTGGCAGCGACACCTCGCCGTGCTTGTTTACAATCAGGGCGCTTCCGGGCTGCAACTCATGGATGCTGTCGGTTGGCAGGTCGAAGCACGTTTGAATGACGGGCCGTTCGGATGCCAGCACCACCACTTCGTCATCCTGATAGTAGAACGCTGGACGTATACCCCAAGGGTCGCGCACGGCAAACATCTCGCCACTACCTGTCAATCCGCACATCACATAGCCACCATCGAAGTGAGACATTGTGCTGGTCAAGACATTGGTTATCGAGACGTGATTATCTATATATTCGGTGATGGCGGTTCCCTCCAGTCCTTCCTTCTTCGCTTCGTTATAGAGCCGCTCTACCTCGCGGTCCAGTCGGTGGCCCATCAGTTCGAGCGTGATGTAGGAGTCACCGTAGATGCGGGGCGACTGTCCCTGATCGGTAAGCAGTTTAAAGACCTCGTCGATGTTCGTCATGTTGAAGTTGCCACAAAGACAGAGATTCTTCGCCCGCCAGTTGTAGCGGCGCAGGAAGGGATGCACGTAGGTCAGCCCGCTCTTGCCCGTCGTGGAGTAACGCAGGTGGCCCATCAGCAGTTCACCCTGCATCGACTCGTTGACACGGGAGAACACTTCGGTAATGGCATCTTTTCCTTCGGCCTTCTCGCGGAACATATACTCCGTGCCAGGCTCGTTCTTCAGGCTTACCGAAGCAATGCCCGCGCCCTCCTGTCCACGGTTGTGCTGCTTCTCCATCATCAGATAGAGCTTGTTGAAGCCGTAGGCCCACGTGCCGTACTTCTGCTCGTAGTACGACAGCGGCTTCAACAGGCGAATCATCGCCACACCACACTCATGCTTCAGTTCTTCCATCAGTACATGCTTTAATGAAACTCATAAACAGCGGGTGCGGATGCAGCACAGTTGAGGAATATTCGGGGTGGAACTGCGTACCGATGTACCAGTGCTTGTCTGGTATTTCGACAATCTCCACCAGATTGGCTGCAGGATTAATGCCTACGCATTTCATGCCAGCCTGCTCGTACTCCTCGCGGAAGGCGTTGTTGAATTCGTAGCGATGGCGGTGCCGCTCGCGGATAATAGACCCACCCCCTTGCCCCTCCCTGTGAGGGAGGGGAGTAGATAGTTCTGAGTGTGTATAGGCCTCGTATGCCTTACTTCCTTCTACGAGAAGGCACTCATATGCGCCCAGTCGCATGGTGCCACCCATTTGCGTAATGTTTTTTTGTTCTTCCATGAGGTCGATAACATATGGAGGCTCTTGGTAACCACTCCCCTCCCTCACAGGGAGGGGCTGGGGGTGGGTCTCCCTACTGCAAGCCCCTTCATAACCCAGCACGTTGCGGGCAAACTCGATAACCATCATCTGCATGCCCAGACAGATGCCGAACGTCGGGATGTCGTGAGTACGGGTATATTCGGCGGCAATGATTTTACCCTCTATGCCACGCTGTCCGAAGCCTGGGCAGACGATGATGCCTGCCATTCCGTCGAGCTTCTCTGCAACGTTCTCTTTGGTAAGCTCTTCGCTATTGATGAAGTGGAGGCGAGCCTTTACATTATTATATATACCAGCCAGGTTGAGGCTCTCGCGGATGCTCTTGTAAGCATCTTGCAAGTCATACTTGCCCACCAGTCCGATGTGTACCTCGCGCTGTGCATGGCGCTGTTTGTCGAGAAAGTCGTGCCAGGGCTTCATGGCAGGTGTCTCCCCCACAGGGATGCCAATCTTCCTCAAGATGGCAGCATCCAGTCCCTGTTTCTGCATGTTCACCGGCACCTCATAGATGCTGGGCATGTCTTCGCTTTGCACCACGCACTCCAAGTCGACATTACAAAACGACGCCACCTTCATTCGCAAATGGTCGTCAAGATGACGTTCTGTGCGCAGCACGAGGATGTCCGGCTGAATGCCCATCGACTGCAACTCCTTCACGCTGTGCTGCGTGGGTTTCGTCTTCAGTTCGTCGGCTGCTTTCAAATATGGTACGTATGTAAGATGTACACATACAGCATTGCGTCCCAGCTCCCACCGCAACTGTCGGATAGCCTCCATAAACGGCGCACTCTCTATGTCTCCAATCGTACCGCCCACCTCGGTGATGACAAAGTCAAAAACCTCTCCCGACCTCCCCAAAGGGGAGGAGGGGCTGACGCAGTCTTTGTCCGACAGGCACTCCCCTCCTTCGGAGGGGTCGGGGGAGGTTCTCAACATCCTCCGCTTAATCTCGTCCGTGATGTGCGGCACCACCTGAATGGTCTTGCCCAGATAGTCGCCGCGCCGCTCGCGGTCGATGACCGTTTTGTAGATACGCCCTGTGGTGATAGAGTTGTTGCGCGTAGTGTGAATACCCGTGAAGCGTTCGTAGTGTCCCAGGTCCAGGTCGGTCTCGAAGCCGTCCTCCGTCACGTAGCACTCGCCGTGCTCGTAGGGATTCAGCGTCCCTGGGTCGATGTTGATGTAGGGGTCGAACTTTTGAATAGTCACTTTATAGCCGCGTGCCTGCAGCAACTTGCCGATGCTGGCCGAGATGATGCCTTTTCCCAACGAGGAAACCACGCCGCCTGTAACGAAAATATATTTTGTGTCCATAAAAACAATAATCTTTATGGACTGCAAAATTACAAATAAATGCAGGAATCGGCACAAGTTGACTGGCGTTTTCGATTGTTAAAAACGCGCACAATTGTCAAAGTGTAAATTATTTACTCCTTTTTGCCTCAAATATTTTACACTTTGACAAAAGAAACTTTATTTTCAAAACAAAATGACATTCCGACAAAACAAATAATTACAAAAAGAAAGAAAATCTTTTGTGATTATAACATTTTGTATTACCTTTGCACTCAAAATCGAGACAAGTGAAAGATTAAGCAAGGATAATATGACAAAATGTAAACTTCAAACGCAGGATATGGGACTCTACCAGCCCGAGTACGAGCACGATGCGTGCGGCGTGGGAATGGTGGTGAATATACATGGCGGGAAGAGCCATGAGTTGGTGGACAACGCGCTGCGGGTGCTGGAGAATATGGAGCACCGCGGGGCGGAGACGCGCGACAAGACCGGCGACGGCGCCGGCATCATGGTGCAGATACCGCATGAGTTCATTCTGTTGCAGGGCATCCCCGTGCCGGAGAAGGGAAAGTACGGAACGGGACTGGTGTTCCTGCCGAAGGAGGAGAAGGCGCAGCAGGAGATTCTCGCCGTGATGATCGAGGAGATTGAGCGCGAGGGATTGCAACTGATGCATCTGCGCGCGGTGCCGACCTGCCCGGAGGTACTGGGCGCGGCGGCGCGCGAGGTGGAGCCGGATATCAAGCAAATATTCATTACGGAAGCCACCCAGCAGACCCACCTACAGACCCACCCCCGGCCCCTCCCTGTGAGGGAGGGGAGTGGTTACCTTCAAGATGAAGAAGCAGCACTCAACCGTAAACTATATATAATAAGGAAAAGAATTGAGAACAGAGTAGAGGCATTAGCAAAACTATCTACTCCCCTCCCTCACAGGGAGGGGCAGGGGGGTGGGTCTGCCGGGGGTGGGTCTGCTGGGGGTGCTTTTGAGTCATTTTATATCTGCTCCCTCTCCACAAAGAATATCATCTACAAGGGAATGCTGACCAGCGGACAGTTGAGGCGGTACTTCCCGGACTTGTCGAACGACTATTTTACAAGCGGACTGGCGCTGGTTCACTCCCGATTCAGTACAAACACATTCCCCAAATGGAAACTGGCCCAGCCCTTCCGCTTGTTGGCGCACAACGGCGAGATCAACACCATCCGCGGCAACCGCGGGTGGATGAAGGCACGCGAGAGCGTGCTCAGCAGCGAGGCGCTGGGCGACATCAAGGACTTGCGCCCCATCGTGCAGGACGGCATGAGCGACTCGGCGTCGTTGGACAACGTGTTTGAGTTCCTGATGATGAGCGGACTGTCGCTGCCGCAGGCGATGGCCATCCTGATTCCTGAGAGTTTTAACGACAAGAACCCGATATCGGAGGACCTGAAGGCGTTCTACGAGTACCACTCGATACTGATGGAGCCGTGGGACGGGCCGGCGGCGCTGCTGTTCTCGGACGGACGCTACGCGGGCGGAATGCTCGACAGGAACGGCCTGCGCCCCTCGCGCTACACGATTACGAAGCAGGGCATGATGGTGGTGGCCTCGGAGGTGGGCGTGATGGACTTCGAACCGGGCGACGTGGTCTCGAAGGGCCGCCTGCAGCCGGGCAAGATTCTGCTCATCGACACACAGGAGGGCCGCATCTACTACGACGGCGAGATCAAGGAGCAACTGGCCAAGGCGCATCCCTACCGCGAGTGGCTCAGCGAGAACCGCGTGCAGTTGGAGAAGTTGAAGAGCGGGCGCAAGGTGGAGAACGCCGTGCCCGACTTCGAGCGGAAACTGCTGACCTTCGGCTACGGGCAGGAGGACATCGACCGGACGATTATCCCGATGGCGACGGCGGGCCAGGAGCCGGTGGCGGCGATGGGCAACGACACGCCGCTGGCGGTCATAAGCGACCGTCCGCAGTTGCTGTTCAACTATTTCCGCCAGCAGTTCGCGCAGGTGACGAACCCCGCCATCGACCCCATCCGCGAGGAGTTGGTGATGAGCCTGACGGAGTACATCGGCGCCGTGGGGACGAACATCCTGACGCCCGACGCGTCGAACTGCAAGATGGTGCGCCTGCCGCAGCCGGTGCTGACGAACACGCAGTTGGACATACTATGTAATATAAGGTATAAGGGGTTCAAGACCATCAAACTGGAGATGAAGTTCGAAACCCACCCCCAACCCCTCCCGAGGGGAGGGGAGTTTGGTTACTCTCAGGCTGGAGAAAACTTGGGTGTCGCTCTTGATAAACTCTGTAAGAACGCTGAGAAAGCTGTGGACGATGGCTACAACTACATCATCCTAACAGATAAATGTGACTTAACTCCCCTCCCCTCGGGAGGGGTTGGGGGTGGGTATATTCCCTCCCTGTTGGCGGTAAGCGCCGTCCACCACTACCTCATTTCCGTTGGCAAGCGCGTCCAGACGGCGCTGATTGTAGAGTCTGGCGAGATTCGCGAGACGATGCACGCGGCGCTGCTGCTGGGCTACGGCGCGTCGGCGCTGTGTCCGTACATGACGTTCGCCATTCTGGACGACCTGGTCAGGCGCGGCAAGATTCAGGAGGACTACGCCACGGCGGAGGCCCACTACATCAAGGCCGTGGACAAGGGACTGAAAAAGATTATGTCGAAGATGGGCATCTCGACCATCCGCTCGTACCGCGGCGCGAAGATTTTCGAGAGCATCGGACTCTCAGAGGATTTGCTGCGGCGGTATTTCGGCACCGAGGTGAGCACCATCGGAGGCATCGGGCTGAAGGAGATTGCCCGCGACGCTATCAGGATGCAGGAGCGGGGTCGCTGTGACACAGCGACAAACGCGACGCTGAAGAACGAGGGTCAGTTCTCCTGGCGCAGGGACGGCATCAAGCACGCGTGGATGCCGGAGACCATCGCCAAACTGCAGTTGGCCACGCGCCTGGGCTCGTACGAGAAGTTCAAGGAGTGGGAGGCCATCGTGGACGGTCCGGACAACGCCAACCGCGCCCAGGGCAACGCCGCCGGAACTCCCGACGCCGCCAACCGCGCCTCCGGCAACGCTTCGGGCGCTCCCGCCAATGCCGCCGGCACTCCGGGCTGGAGCCCCATCTTCCTGCGCGACTTCCTCGGCTTCAAGCGGGCCGCGGTGCCGACGCCCATCGACGACGTGGAGCCCGTCGAGAGCATCGTGAAGCACTTCGTGACGGGCGCCATGTCGTTCGGTGCGCTGTCGAAGGAGGCCCACGAGGCGCTGGCGCTGGCGATGAACCGATTGGGCACACGCTCGAACACCGGCGAGGGCGGCGAGGACAACGCGCGCTACCACGCTGACGTCGACGGCATCTCGCTCAGCTCGAAGACGAAGCAGGTGGCCAGCGGGCGCTTCGGCGTGACGGCCGAGTACCTGGTGAACGCCGAGGAGATACAGATCAAGGTGGCGCAGGGCGCGAAACCCGGCGAGGGCGGACAGTTGCCCGGCTTCAAGGTGAACGACATCATCGCGAAGACGCGCAACGCCATCCCCGGCATCTCGCTCATCTCGCCGCCGCCCCACCACGACATCTACTCCATCGAGGACCTGGCGCAGCTGATCTTCGACCTGAAGAATATCAACCCCACCGCCGCCGTCAGCGTGAAACTGGTGGCCGAGAGCGGCGTGGGCACCATAGCCGCCGGCGTGGCCAAGGCGAAGGCCGACCTCATCGTCATCAGCGGCGCCGAGGGCGGCACGGGTGCGAGCCCCGCCAGCAGCATGCGCTTCGCCGGCATCAGCCCCGAGATAGGTCTGGCCGAGACGCAGCAGACGCTGGTGATGAACGGACTGCGCAACCAGGTGCGCCTGCAGACCGACGGCCAACTGAAAACGGCGAAGGACGTCGTCATCATGGCCATGCTGGGCGCCGACGAGTTCTCGTTCGGCACGCTGCCGCTCATCGTCTTGGGCTGCGTGATGATGCGCAAGTGCAACACGAACACGTGCCCCATGGGCGTGGCCACGCAGAACCCCGCGCTGCGCCAGCACTTCGAGGGCCGCGCCGAGTTCGTCGTGAACTACTTCACGTTCCTCGCCCGTCAGGTGCGCGAGTACCTCGCCGAGATGGGCGTGCATAGTTTGAAGGAAATCATCGGCCGTACCGAGCTCATCGACGTCACTGTGCCCGACGGTTCTGCCGTCGGGAAATGGTCGACCATCGACTTCAGCCGCCTGCTGCACCGTCCCGACCTCGAGCAGGGCGCAGCCGCTCCCCTCCCTTCAAGGGGAGGGGCCAGGGGTGGGGTCTCTGCCTCCACTTCCGGCGCCAACAATGATACTGACCCCACCCCCAACCCCTCCCCTACAAGGGAGGGGAGTGGCTGCGCGTTGTACTGGGACCGCGGCGCCTACACCCGCGTCAGCGGCGTGAAGGACGAGGAAATCATCCGCGCCGCCGCGAAGGCCATCGACGCGCAGGAGGAGGTGGCGCTCGACTACGCCATCAAGAACACCGACCGCGCCGTGGGAGCCATGCTCTCGGGCGTCATCGCGAAGCGATACGGCGAGCAGGGCCTGCCCGACGCGACCATCAACATCAAGTTCAAGGGCTCCGCAGGCCAGTCGTTCGGCGCCTTCGCCGTGCGCGGCCTGAACCTCAAGCTCGAGGGCGAGGCCAACGACTACTTCGCCAAGGGCCTCTCGGGCGGACGCATCGCCATCTTGCCGCCCGCCCGCCGCAGCAACGACTTCCGCGCAGAAGAAAATATCATCGCCGGCAACACCGGCCTCTACGGTGCCACCTCCGGCGAGCTCTACATCAACGGCCGCGTGGGCGAGCGCTTCGGCGTGCGCAACTCGGGGGCCATCGCCGTCATCGAGGGCGCCGGCGACCACTGCTGCGAGTACATGACCGGCGGCCGCGTCGTCGTGCTCGGACAGACCGGGCGCAACTTCGCCGCAGGCATGTCCGGCGGCGTGGCCTACGTCTGGGACCCCCGCCAC